>NZ_JAPDDP010000076.1 GCF_027587195.1 Solirubrobacter phytolaccae
GGGCGGCGCGGCGCAGTGAGGGCGCGCGGGCGGCGCGGCGCAACACGTGCGCGGCCCGTCAGGCGCGGCGCGGCGAGCGAGCGCAAAGGCCCGCGCCCGGGCACGAGTGGCGGAGCCACCTTGACCAGCCCATCAGCGGAGCGGAACGCGGTTGTCAACCCCGAGTCCGAAGGACCGGCCGAAGGCCGCCGCGAAGCGGTCGCGTTGACAACCGCGGGCCGCGGAGCTAGCCGTAACCGTCGGCGCGCGGAGCCTGTCGCATGGACGAGCACCGCCCGCGGGACGAGCCGTGACCGTCGGCGCGCGGAGCCGTCGCAAGGCTGCCGCGCGGCCGAGGTCACGCTGCTCCCTCTAAGGCCGCGACCGCGGCGCCCCCGGAGTGGCGCCCTGCCGGGTACCCGTAACACCCGGCGACTTCGAGGATCGGCCGCCGCGCGCCCATCTGGCCGGGCACGATCATCAGGCACCCACCCGGCGTGCGGCCCAGCCCGCGCGGCGCGCGGTCGACCACACGCGCGGCAACGTAGATCACGAGCCCGCGGCGGTTCTGCGCCGTTGCCAAAGACGGCCCGATGTCCTCGCCCAGCAGCGCCAGTCGCACGTGCAGGGGCGGCCAGGTGGCCATGTCGGGCTCGATCACGGCGGCGCGGCGGTCGCCGGGTAGCAGCAGCGAGCAGCCGGTCTTCTTCGCGAAGTAGACGGCCAGCGAGGCGGCGGCGCGGACGGCGGCGTCCAGGTCCTCGGGCGCGGCGGGCGCGCGTGGGTCGAGGATCACGATCGGGCGCGAGTCGGCCTCGGAGATGAGCTTGCGCTCCATCAGGCCGGCGCCGCGGGCGAACGACTGCCAGTGGATGCGGGAGGCGGGTGAGCCTTCGCGCCATGGGCGGAGGCCGTCGATCTCGGTCTCGGCGGCCGCGAGCAGGGAGGCGCGGGCGTGCGCCGGGGTCGCGTCTCCCCCGCCCGCGGTGATGCTGACCGGGAAGATCCGCGGCAGCACGAGCACCTCGTCGGTGGCGGGGCCGGTGATCACGCGCTGGGCGAGCCCGAACGGGTCGCGCAGCACCAGAGCGGGAGGAGGCAGCTTGCGCCGGCCACGGCGGCCGAACGTCACCTCGATGCGCACGCGCGCCTGGCGACGCGCGGCGGGCAGCCGCAGCGGCTCGGGCAGCAGCGGCTCGTCGATCCAACCCGGCGGCAGCGGGAAGCGGCCCGCTTTGGCCATCAGCTTGACCTGCAGCGGCTGATCCTCGATCACGGACCGCACGCCGATCTCGCGCGTGAGCTTCGCGCCCATCGAGCCGACGCCGATCCAGAGCAACGCGCCCGCCCCCAACAGCAGCAGCGCGGCGCCCGTCACGTAGAGAGGCTCGGCGTCGAAGGTGCCCGCGACGATCAGCAGGATCGCCCCGAGCGCCGCGCAACCGAGCGCCGACCGCATCAGAGTGCGGGGACGGCGGCGATCGCGTCCCGGATGATCTCCGAGCGCTGCACGCCGGCGGCCTCCGGGGCGAGCATGATCCGGTGCGAGAGCACCGCGTCGGCCAGCGCCTGGACGTCGTCCGGGAGCGCGTGGTCGCGCCCGTGCACCAGCGCGCGCGCCTTCGCGGCGCGCAGCAGCATCAGGCCGGCACGCGGGGACGCGCCGAGCTCGGTGCGCTCGTCGTCGCGGGTGCGGCGCAGCAGGGTGACGATGTACTCGCGCAGCGCACGGGACGCGTGGACGCGGTGCGCGGTCTCGACGGCCTCGACGATCTCGGCCCGGTCGGCGACCGGCTCCAGGTCCATCACCTTGTCGTGCGACTCGTGCCCCATCAGCATCCCGGCCTCTTCGGCCGCAGTCGGATAGCCCAGGGACAGCCGGACCATGAAGCGATCCACCTGCGCCTCGGGCAGCGGGTACGTGCCCTCGTACTCGACCGGGTTCTGCGTGGCGAAGACGAGGAACGGGCGCGCCAGCTCGTGCGAGGTCGCCTCGACCGTGACCTGGCGCTCCTGCATGCACTCGAGCAGGCCGGACTGCGTCTTCGGCGATGCGCGGTTGACCTCGTCCACGAGCACGACGTTGGCGAAGATCGGGCCGGGCCGGAACTCGAAGCGCGACTCGCGTTGGTTGTAGATCTGGGTGCCGATGATGTCCGCCGGCAGCAGGTCGGCCGTGCACTGCACGCGCGCGAACTGGCAGTCGATCGAGCGCGAGAGCGCCCGCGCCAGCGCGGTCTTGCCGACGCCCGGGTAGTCCTCGACCAGGATGTGCCCCTCGCTGAGCATCGTCACCGTGAGGTGCTCGAGGACCTCGTCACGGACCTGGACCGCCTTGCGGATGTTGTCCGTGATGCGGCGCGCGATCGATACCGCGGTGTCGATCTCTGCCTGCGCCAAGCGCTCGGGGACGGCTTCCTCGAGGGGTTCCATTCAGCGGACCTTTGTGTCGTTTGATGAAGAGCGGCTCAAGACGGAATCCAAGATGGCGGCCGCGACCGCACCTTTGGACGTCTTGGGGACGTGGTGCTCACCGTCGGCCGTGACGATCCACACCTCGTTGTCGGTGGCGTCGAAACCGATGCCGGCACCGCTCACGTCATTCACGACGACGGCATCCAATTTCTTGCGCTCGAGCTTGCCGCGGCCGTATTCGAGCGCGCCGGCGCCGTGCTCGGCGGCGAACCCGACGAGCGTCTGGCCGGGCCGGCGGCGATCGGCGAGCGTGGAGAGCACGTCCGTAGTACGGACGAGCCGCAGGTTCAGTTCCTCGCCCGTCTGATCCTTCTTGAGCTTGCCGCCGTGGGCCTCCTCCGGCCGGTAGTCGGCGACGGCGGCGGCCATGATCAGCAGGTCGCACGCGTCGAAGCGCTCGGAACAGGCCTCGGCGAGCTCGGCGGCGGTCACCACGTCCACATACTCGACGCCCGCGGCGCGCGGGAGCGACACGTTGGCGGCCACGACGGTGACCTTGGCGCCGCGCCGCTTGGCCTCCTCGGCGAGCGCGAACCCCATCCGCCCGGAGGAGCGGTTGCCGATGAAGCGCACCGCGTCGATCGGCTCGCGTGTGCCGCCGGCGGTGATCAGCACGCGCAGCCCGTCCAGCGCGCCGCCGCCCGACAGCACGCCCTCGACCGCCGCGAGCAGCTCGACCGGCTCCGGCAGCCGCCCCACGCCGAACTCCCCGGGCGAGCCCAGAGGTCCGACCCCGGGCTCGAGCACGGTCACCCCGCGCGAGCGCAGCGTCGCGAGGTTCGCCTGCGTCGCGGGATGCTCGTACATCGCGTTGTTCATCGCCGGCGCGACGATCAGCGGGCGCCGGCAGGCCAACGCGGCCGCGGTCAGCAGATTGTCCGCGAGCCCGTTCGCCAGCTTGGCGAGCGTCTCGGCGGTGGCGGGCGCGATCAGGTACGCGTCCGCGTGCTCGACGAGCGCGAGGTGCGAGAGCGGCGCGTGCTCGGGCAGCGGGTCACCCGGGAAGACGCCCCGCAACGGGTCCGGCTCCCATTCGGTGACGAGCACGGGCGCGCCCGTGATGCCGGCGAACGAGGCCGGGCCGACGAAGCGCGTGGCGGCTTCGGTCTGCACCACGCGCACGCTGTGGCCGGCCTTCAGGGCCAGCCGCGTGAACTCGAGTGACTTGTAGGCCGCGATCCCGCCGCACACACCAAGGAGGATGCGCGGCATGCGAATCGACTAGCGGTAGCGGTACGCGACCTTGCCGGTCGCGACTTCCTCGAGCGCGATCGTCAGGTAGTTCTTCGACGCGGTGTCCACCATCGGGGGCGGGAACTCCTCGAACGTGCCCTCACCCAGGTTGTGGTAGTACGAGTTGATCTGCCGCGCGCGCTTGGCGGCGACGATCACGCTCGCGTACGGGGAGTCGACATGCTCGAGAAGGCGGTCTACGCGCGGAGAAATCACACCCCCATTCTAGCTGGGCTGATTCTCCTGATGTGCAGCACTTCCGCGCACGCCGCGGATGTGCTGCGTGTGGGGCTCCGCGAGGACGCCCACGGCCTGCTCGCCGGGCCGGATGGCGGCGCCTACGTGCAGGTCGATCGCGCGACGGGCAAGACCGACGTCGCGCGCGTGCTCCCGGACGGGCGGATCGTGCTCGCCCGCGGGTACGACTTCCTGCACGGTGGCGCGCTGGGCGCCGACGGCGGCGCCTGGTACGGGGTGAGCGACCGGTTGCGCGCGCTGCGGGTCGACCCCGCCGGCGCCGCGCACGTGCAGCTCCTGACGGAGCCCGGCTTCGTGGCCCCGCTGACGAGCGGCGCCGACGGCACCGTGTGGGCGACGACCGGTGACGAGCAGCGGTTCGCGACGATGGCGCCCGACGGTCGCGTGACGGAGGTGCCGAGCGGCCACGACGCGATCTGCGACGCCCCCGCGTTCCAGCCCTTCGCGATGACCCGCGCCGCGGACGGCGCGATCTGGGCCACGGGTGGCTGCCGGCGCGTGACGCGCAACGCCGTGGCCTACGAGCTGGCGGCTTCGGGCGAGGACGTCGCGCCCGATCCGACCGGCGGCGTGTGGGTGCGCCTGTTCGGCCCCGTGCCCGGGATCGTCAGCCACATCACCGCGGACGGGCAGCTCGTCGACGTCGAGCTGCCGCGTGCCCTCGGCTCGCCGGACGACATCGCCGCCGCGCCCGACGGCAGCGCGTGGCTCACGTTCGGCCGCTGCACGCTCGCGCGGGTGACCGTCGACGGCCGCGTCGGCGTCGTCGCGAGCCCGATCCCCGCGCGGGAGGTCGCCTTCGACGGCACCGGGACCGTGTGGCTGGCGAACCGCGCGCGCGTGACCCGTGGGCTGGAGGGAACCTGCGACGGGTCCGCTCCACGCGTGCGCGTGCCCAAGCGGATCTCGTTGGGCGCGCTGCGCCGCGGGATCCCGGTCACCGTGGCCGGCCGGGCGCAGGTCACCGCCTACACGAGCGCGAACGTCAAGCGCCAGGGCTTCAGCCCCACGCCGACCATCCGCACGCTGGCGCGGGGCGGCACGTTCCGCGCACGGGTCCAGCTCTACGAACGTCGCCAGGTCAAGGCCGGCACGCGGATCTTCGTCGTCGTCGCGGTCACCGACGACGAAGGCAATGAGCGCAGCTCGGAATTCCGGGTACGTGTCACCCGGTGAGAGCCCTCTGCACGATCATCTTCGCCTTAGCGCTTGCCGCGCCCGCCCACGCCGCCGACAGCCTGCGCGTCGGCATCAAGAGCAGCGTCAACGCCGTGGTTCCCGGGCCGGACGGCGGCGCGTGGGTCGCCGTCAGCGCCTATCCGACCTCGCGCGTCGTGCGGATCGCGCCGGACGGCCGGCTGCGCTCCACGCCGCTCGACTACCTCAGCCTGGGCAACGGCGGCGTGTTCGGCCCGGACGGGCAGGCCTGGTTCCTCGGCGGGACCGGGATCACCCGCGTGGACGCCGCGGGGAGCGCGAGCAACATCCCGATGGACAGGGTCTTCGCCTCCGCGTTCGCGACCGGCGCCGACGGGACCGTCTGGGTGAGCGGCGAGACGGTCCGGCGCGTCGCCGTCGACGGGACGGTCACCTCGACGCCGCTGGCGGTTCCGGGCTGCGCGAAGTTCCGAGCCAGTGCGATCACGCGGGCCGCGGACGGCGCGATGTGGCTCGCCGACCCCCAGTGCGGGTTCGTGCGGGTCGCGTCGGGCGCCGCGCCGGTGGTCGTGGCGAATCCGCGGCTGGACGCGACCAAGCTCGTCGCCGACCTCCAGGGCGGCGTCTGGTTCTTCAGCTACGACGGGCCTGGCGGGCACATCGACGCGGCCGGTCGCGTGACGCCGCTCGAGCGGCTCCGCGCGTACGACGTCGCGGTCGCGGCGGACGGCAGCGCGTACTTCGCCACCGGCAAGTGCTTCCTCGAGCGCGTGAGCCCGGCCGGAGCGATGACGCGCGTGCCCACGGCCGTGCCGAGCTGGCACGTCGCCTTCGACCCGGCGGGCGGGCTGTGGCTCGCCAGCGCCGCGCGCGTCCAGCACACCACGCTCGGCGCGCCCGCCGGCGGGTGCGATGACAAGCCGCCGGTCGTCCGGATCACCCCCGACCCGAGCAAGCCCGTCAGCCTCGCGACGCTCCGTCGTCAGCGCGGCTTCAAGCTCACCGTGCGCGAGGCCTTCGCGATCGAGGGCGTGTTGATCGACAGCGACGCGGACGACAGCATCGGCAGGGTCAACAAGGCCGTCTCCGGGCGGCGCGGCGGGACGCTGCGCCTGCCGATGAGCGCGCGGGCAATCCGCCGGGTCGGCCAGCGCTCCGGACAGCGGATCGTGCTGGACGCCGGTTTCCGTGACCGCGAAGGCAACTTCGCGACCGTCACCTACGAGCTGCGGGCCCGGCGATGAGGGCGCTCGCGACCATGGTCGCCGTCCTGGCGCTCGCCGCGCCGGCGCAGGCGCAGGACGTCTTCCGGCTCCCGCTCGGCCACAGCCTCGACACGCTCGTCGCGACCCCGGACGGTGGCGTGTGGGGCAGCGTGTGGACCCGGGACAGCGTGGAGATCCGCCGCGTGACGCCGGACGGAGCCGTCCGCATCACACCCGCGCTCCCGCCGCTCAACGACCTCGTGCTCGGTCCCGACGGGTTGCCCTGGCTGCTGAGTGGCGGCTCGATCGAACGGGTCGACGCGGCGGGGACGCTCGGCACGGTCGCCGAGAACGCGTTCGCCGGCGCGCTCGCCGTCGGCCCGGACGGCACGGGCTGGATGCAGACGCAGGAGGACCAGATCCAGCGCATCACGCCCGACGGCACGATCACCTCGGACGACGTCGCCGTGCCGGGTTGCAGGTTCTTCCGCGTGAAGACCCTGGCGCGGGCGAGCGACGGTGCGATGTGGTTCTTCGCGAGCGGGTGTGGCGTCGTCCGCTGGCCGGTGGGCGGCGCTCCCGCGGTGATCCACCAGTCGGCCGTGTACATCGAGCAGCTCGTGCCCGACGGCGCCGGTGGCATGTGGTTCAGCTCGCCCTACGCCCCCGGCGGCGGCCACTTCGACGTCACCGGGCAGCTGACCAGGCTCCGCGGCCTCGAACGCGCGTATGACGTCGCCGTCGCCCCGGACGGCAGCGCGTGGTTCACGACCGGCCGCTGCCGGCTCGCGCGCGCCAACGCCGACCGCACCGTCACGCTGATGCCGACTGCGATCCCGGCCCGGCAGCTCGAGTTCGCGCCCGATGGCGGGATCTGGCTGGGCAGCGGCGCCCGGCTGCAGCGCACCACGCTCGGCGCCTCGGCCCCGGGCTGCGACTCGACGCCCCCGAAGGTCACGATCGCGCCGAAGCCGCAGGCCCGCGTCAGCCTCGCCGCGCTGCGCCGGCACCGCGGCTTCACGATCACCGTCCGCGAGCCGTTCGCGGTCCAGGCGTGGCTCATCGACGGCGACGAAGGACCGTTCGCACGCGCCTACCACGCCGGGAAGGCGGGGACCGTGCGCCTGAAGGTCAGTCCTGCCAAACTGCGCCAGCTGATGCGACGTAAACATCCCGTGGTGGGCCTGCAGCTCGAGCTCCGCGACCGCGAAGGCAACTCTGTCGACTACGAGCAGCAGGTCCGGCTGACCCGATGAAGGCGCTCGCGCTCGCCGCGGCGTTCACCGCGCCGCTCGGCTCCCAGCTGATCGATCTCAACGTCGCCCCGGACGGCGCCGCGTGGGTGCGCGACGAGTACTCGCGCACCGTCCGGGTGGCGCCCGACGGCCGCGTGCGCGCGACCGAGCTGCCCGACCCCGCCGTGGCGTCGACGATCGGCGCCGACGGCCAGGCGTGGTTCAGCGACGGTGACGGTGGGCTGCAGCGCGTCGACGCCAACGGCCGCGTGACGGCGCCGCGCGAGGCCGGCGTCGCCCGGCCCGAGTCGGGGTTCGACCTCGTCGCCGGCCCGGACGGTGGGCTGTGGTCGATCGCCAGCGGCGAGACGCCGAAGCTGCTGCGCTTCACGCCCGACGGCGGCTATCACGAGACGCCGCTCGCGCTGCCCGGCTGCGACGACGCGTTCGCGGTCCCGCAGCTCGCGCGGGCCGCCGACGGCGCGGTCTGGGCCGACGACTCGAGCTGCAACCGGCTCGTGCGGGTCGATGCGACCGGGGCGGTCGCGACCATCCAGCTCCCTCAGGAGCTGGCCGTCACGGCCATCGCTCCCGACGCCACGGGGGGCGTGTGGTTCAGCGCGCTCGACCCGGTCGGCGGGCACGTGACCGCGGCCGGCGAGGTCACGCTGCTGCCCGCGGCCCCGAGCCTGGGCCGTCTGACACCGTGGGCGGTCGCGGTGGCGCCTGACGGACGGCCGTGGTTCGCCACGCAGCACTGCACGCTGCTGACCGTCAACGCGGCCGGCGCGATCGAGCGCCGCGCGGCGCCGATCCCCGCGCGTGAGCTGGCGTTCGCCCCCGACGGACGGCTGTGGCTTTCGAGCCTCACCCGCGTCGCCCACGCGGACGCGCCGACCAACCGCTGCGACGACAAGCGCCCCACGATCAAGGTCAAGTCGAGCGTCAGCCTGCGCCGCGGTGTGCGGATCACGGTCAACGAGCCGGGCAGGCTCGACGTCCACGCCTACCCGGCGGGCGGCAAGGTGACGATCGACCGCACGTTCACCCTGCGCCGGCGCGGCAGCGTCCAGCTGCGCTTCCCGAAGCGCTGGAAGCTCGAGCGCGGCGACGCCGTGTGGCTGATGCTGCAAGCCCGGGACCGCGACGGCAACGCCGCGATCCGGGACATCAAGCTGCGCGTGAAGCTCTAAGCGCCGCGGACGATCTGCTCGAGCGCGCCGACCGCCTCGTCGAGGCGGTCGTTCTCGACCACGTGCGCGAACTCGTCCTGCGCGGCCAGCTCGGCCTTGGCGACACCCAGCCGGCGCTCGATCTGGTCGGCGTCGTCCGTCCCGCGGCCGATGAGGCGCAGGCGGAGCGTCTCCTCGTTGGGCGGCGCGATGAAGATGCGGACGGCGTCGGGCAGGGTCTGCGCGATCTGGCGCGCGCCCTGGACCTCGATCTCCAGCACCACCGAGTGCTCCGCGGCGACGCGCTTCTCCAGCTCGGAGCGCAGCGTGCCGTAGCGGCGGCCGGAGTACTCGGCGTGCTCGACGAAGTCACCGTCGACGACCCGGCGATCGAACTCCAGGTCGTCGAGGAAGTGGTAGTGCACGCCGTGCTCCTCCCCCGGCCGCGGCGAGCGCGTGGTGGCGGAGACGGCGAGCTCGAGCTCAGGCATGCGCTCGAGCAGCGTCCGGATCAGCGTGCCCTTACCGACGCCCGAGGGGCCGGTGATGACAAAGATCTTGCCGGGCAACTACCGGCGAAGCATCGAGATCAGCTCGGCGCGCTGGCGCTCCGAGAGACCACCGATGGTCTTCGAGGGTGAGATACGGCAGACCTGCAAGACCTTGTTCACCTTCACGCGACCGTACTTCGGCACCGCGAGCAGCATGTCGAAGACCTTGGCGGTCTCGATGTACTCGGGAGGCTCCATCAGGAGCATGTGGATGCTGGCCCGCCCAGCTTTGAGGTCTCGCTTCAGCGACGCGCGCTTAGTTCGAATCTCGTTCGCGCGCTGGAGTGCCTCCATGCGCTGGACGAGGGAACGCTCAGGAGCAGCCGTGGTGGGCTTGGCGGGCGTCTTCGTCGCTGGCGGCATGGGCGGCGAGTCTACAGCGCTGGGAGCCGCCGACAAGGGTCCTGACAGAAACATCGCTTCACCTGAACTTGAGGTTCAATCCTTCGAGGGACGCGTCATAGCAAGTCCTGCAATTGCAGGACTTTTGCCTGGACGAATGTCGAGGCATAGACCAGCCGTCCAGCGGGGCTGGACAATCGGTCTAGTGCTGGAGCTGCGCCCGCACGCAGGGAGTACGGGCGCACTCTAGCCCATCGATTCAGGCGTGTACCCCGTTGCGGTGGAGCTCTTGCAACGAGATCACCGGCGGCTCTCCGAAACGGGCCGCGCCGATCGCCCGGGCGGCCGCCATGCCACCCGCGATGGTGGTGATGCACGGCACGCCACGGGCCACCGCGGCGCGTCGGATCTCGTACCCATCGCTGCGTGCGGCGGTACCGGTCGGGGTGTTGATGACCAAGTCGACGTCGCCGCGATCGATCCAATCACGAACGTGTGGAGAGCCGTCCTGGATCTTGTTGAGCGTCTCCACCGGAATGCCCATCCGCTTGATCGCGGACGCCGTTCCGCGCGTGGCCACGATCCGGAAGCCGAGATCGTGCAGCTGGGCGGCGATGCCCATCGCGGCGGCCTTGTCGGAGTCGGTGACCGTGAGGAAGACCGTGCCCCGCGAGGGCAGCTGCGTGCCCGCCGCGGCCTGGGCCTTGGCGAACGCCGCCGGGAAGTCCGTCGCGACGCCCATGACCTCACCGGTGGAGCGCATCTCGGGCCCCAGGAGCGCGTCCGCGCCGGCGAAGCGGTCGAACGGCAACACCGCCTCCTTGACGGACACGTGCGGGCCGCACGGGTCCTCAGGGAGGCCCATGGTGGCCAGCTTCTCCCCCAGCATCACCCGGCAGGCGATCTTGGCGAGCGGCTGGCCCGTGGCCTTGGACACGAACGGCACGGTGCGCGACGCGCGCGGGTTGGCCTCGATCAGGTACAGGTCGTCGCCGTAGACGGCGTACTGGATGTTGATCAGGCCGACAACGCTCAACGCCAGCGCGAGGTCCTTCGTGGCCGTGCGGATCTCGTCCAGCATCTCGGCGCCGAGCGAGTGCGGCGGCAGCGCGCAGGCCGAGTCGCCGGAGTGGATGCCGGCCTCCTCGACGTGCTGCATGATGCCGCCGATCCAGACGTCCTCGCCGTCGCAGATCGCGTCCACGTCGACCTCGATCGCGTTCTCGAGGAAGCGGTCGAGGAAGATCTCCCCCTGCGGCCGCGTCCGCGCGAAGTAGTCCGCGAGCATGTCCGTGTCGTAGACGAGCTCCATCGCGCGTCCGCCGAGCACGTACGACGGGCGGACGAGCAGCGGGAAGCCGACGCCGGGCGCGACCTGCAGCGCCTCGTCGGGCGACTGCGCGAGCGCGAACGGCGGCGCCTTGAGCTCCAGGCGCTCCAGCAGGGCGCCGAAGCGGCCGCGGTCCTCGGCGAGGTCGATCGCGTCGGGCTGCGTGCCCAGGAGCTTCACACCGGCCGCCTCCAGGCCCGCGGCGAGCCGCAGCGGGGTCTGGCCGCCGAAGGAGACGATCACGCCCTCCGGCTGCTCGATCTCGACGATCGCGAGCACGTCCTCGAGCGTCAGCGGCTCGAAGTACAGCCGGTCGCTCGTGTCGTAGTCGGTGGAGACGGTCTCCGGGTTGCAGTTGACCATCACCGCGTCGCGGCCGGACTCGCGCACGGTCATCGCGGCGTGCACGCAGCAGTAGTCGAACTCGATGCCCTGGCCGATCCGGTTCGGGCCCGAGCCGAGGATCATCACGCTCGGCTTGTCGCCGCGCCGGACCTCGTTGGACGCCTCACGGTCCCAGGCCGAGTAGAAGTACGGCGTCTCGGCCTCGAACTCGGCGGCGCAGGTGTCCACCGCGCGGTAGGAGCGGACGCCCTCGAAGGCGTCGTCGAGATGGCGCAGCTCGCGCAGGTACCAGAGGTCGATGCCCGTGCGGGCGCGCAGCTCCTCGTCGCTGACGCCGCGCCGCTGCAGCTCGAGCAGCAGGTCGTAGCGGTCCGCGCCGGGGCTCTCCAGGCGCGTCAGGAGCTCCTCGTCGGCCCCGGTGACGTCGGGCTGGGCGTCGAGCTCGCGGGAGCGCAGCGCCTTGCCGAAGGCCTGGCCGAACGTGCGGCCGATGGCCATCACCTCGCCCACGGACTTCATGTGCGTGGAGAGCGTCGAGTCCACGCCCGGGAACTTCTCGAACGCGAACCGCGGCCACTTGACGACGACGTAGTCGAGCGTGGGCTCGAAGGACGCCGGCGTGGCCTTGGTGATGTCGTTCGGGATCTCGTCGAGCGTGTAGCCGACGGCCAGGCGCGCGGCGATCTTCGCGATCGGGAAGCCGGTCGCCTTCGAGGCCAGCGCGCTCGACCGCGACACGCGCGGGTTCATCTCGATCACGACGATCTCTTCGGTCGCCGCGTTGACCGCGAACTGCACGTTCGAGCCGCCCGTCTCCACGCCGACGGCGCGGATGACCGCGATCGCCTGGTCGCGCAGCTTCTGGTAGACGCGGTCGGACAGCGTCTGCTGCGGCGCGACGGTGACGGAGTCGCCCGTATGGACGCCCATCGGGTCGATGTTCTCGATCGAGCAGACGATGACCACGTTGTCCGCGTGGTCGCGCATGACCTCGAGCTCGAACTCGCCCCAGCCCAGGATCGACTCGTCGATCAGGATCTGGCCGATCGGGGACGCGTCGAGGCCGCGGTGGACGATCTCGTCGAACTGCTCCTGCGTGCGCGCGATGCCGCCGCCGCGCCCGCCGAGCGTGAACGCCGGGCGGATGATCAGCGGCAGGCCGAACTCCAGCGCCGCCTGCGCCTCCTCGGCCGACGTGGCGATGATGTTGCGCGCGGTCCGCAGGCCGGCGGCCTGCATCGTCGCGTCGAACTCCTCGCGGTTCTCGGCGCGGTTGATCGCCTCGTAGTTCGCGCCGATCAGCTCGACCTCGTACTTGGCGAGCGTGCCGTCCTCGTAGAGCGTCTTGGCGAGGTTGAGCGCGGTCTGGCCGCCGAGCGTCGGCAGCAGCGCGTCCGGGCGCTCGCGCTCGATCACCTGCGTGACCGGGCCCGGGAGCAGCGGCTCGACGTACGTCGCCGTCGCGAACTCCGGGTCGGTCATGATCGTCGCCGGGTTCGAGTTGACCAGGACGACCTCGTAGCCCTCCTCGAGCAGGACCTTGCAGGCCTGCGCGCCGGAGTAGTCGAACTCGGCGGCCTGGCCGATCACGATCGGACCCGAGCCGAGCACGAGGATCTTCTGGATGTCCGTGCGCTTAGGCATGCGAGGCCTCGAAGAGGGCGATGAACTCGTCGAACAGCCCGAGGGAGTCGTTGGGGCCGGGGCCGGCCTCGGGGTGGTACTGCACGCAGCCGGCGGGAACGTCGAGCAGGCGGATCCCCTCGATGGTGTTGTCGTAGAGGTTCACGTGGGTGAGCTGGGCGGCGCCGAGCTCGGTGTCGATGATCTCCCCCGGCGTGCCGGCGACCGCGAAGCCGTGGTTCTGGGAGGTGATCGCGATCCGGCCCGTCCGCAGGTCCTTGACGGGGTGGTTGGCGCCGCGGTGGCCGAACGGGAGCTTGAACGTCTCCAGGCCGGCGGCGCGTGAGAGCAGCTGGTGGCCGAGGCAGATGCCGAACACCGGCTTCGTGGACAGCAGCGTCTTGATGTTCTCGACGATGTAGTCCAGCGCGGCGGGGTCGCCCGGGCCCGGGACGAGGAAGAACCCGTCCGGGTCGGCGGCGAGCAGGTCCTCCGCCGACGTCGTGCACGGGTAGATCTCGAGCGTCGCGCCGCGGGAGGTGAAGTTGCGGATGATGGATCGCTTGATGCCGGTGTCGAGCGCGACGATCCGCGGGCCGTCACCCTCGCCCTCGAAGATGGTCGGCTTCGCGATCGTGACCTCACGCGCGAGGTCACGGCCGACCATGCTCGGCTCGGCCGCGATCCGCTCACGCGCCTCGCTCACGGGCACGTCGGCGGTGAAGATCCCGCCGCGCATGCTGCCCGCGGTGCGGATGTGCCGCACGAGCGCGCGTGTGTCCACGCCCGCGATGCCCGGGACGCCGTTGGCCTTGAGCCAGCTCAGCCAGCCCTGCTCGGCCGCGGGGGCGTCGTCGTAGTCGACCGCCGCGCG
This sequence comes from Solirubrobacter phytolaccae, assembly GCF_027587195.1. Taxonomy (GTDB): domain Bacteria; phylum Actinomycetota; class Thermoleophilia; order Solirubrobacterales; family Solirubrobacteraceae; genus Solirubrobacter; species Solirubrobacter phytolaccae. Next base: position 13,781 of record NZ_JAPDDP010000076.1, read on the forward strand.
CATGATCGCCCCACCCGCGTGGATGCGGTCGGACTCCATGAACTGCTCGCTGACGCCGTAGTTGCCGACGTGCGCGGTCGTGAAGGTGATCAGCTGGCGCGCGAAGCTCGGGTCGGTCATCGACTCCTGGTAGCCCGACATGCCGGTCGTGAAGACGACTTCGCCGGTGGTCGAGACGGGCGCGCCGACGGACTCGCCGTCGAAGCGCGTGCCGTCCTCGAGAAGGACGTAGGCGCTCATACCGCCGCCAGGTTCCGCTCGCGGTACACGATCCCGCCGGCGGCGATCGTCGTGACGACCTTGCCCCGCAGGCGCCGGCCGCCGAAGCAGCAGTTCTCGCTCTTGGACTCGTAGCCCGTCGCGCCGACCTCCCACTCCGCACCCAGGTCGATCAGGACCAGGTCGGCGGCGCGGCCGACGGCGATCTCCGGCGTCGGCAGGCCGACCAGCGCGGCGCCGGCGGTGAGCTTCTCGACGATCAGCGCGAGCGGCAGGATGTCCGCGGTGTAGACCGCCGCGAACGCGGTCTCCAGGCCCGTCGTGCCCATCGGGGCCTGCTCGAACGGCACCTCCTTCTCCTCGCGCGCGTGCGGCGCGTGGTCGGTGGCGATGCAGTCGATCGTGCCGTCCTTGAGGCCCTGGATGAGCGCCTGGCGGTCGTCCTCGGTGCGCAGCGGCGGGTTCATCTTCAGCCGCGTGTCCAGCTTCTCGGCGACGGCTTCGTCGGTGAGCGTGAGGTGGTGCGGGCTCGCCTCGCACGTGATCTGCACGCCCTGGGCCTTGGCGGCGGCGATCACCTCGACCGACTCGCGCGCGCTCAGGTGCTGGATGTGGATGCGGCCGCCCTCGTAGCGGGCGATCGCGGCGTCACGGGCGATCAGCGTGGACTCGCTGATGCTCGGGATGCCGGCGAGGCCGAGGCGGGCGGAGACCACGCCCTCGTGCATCACGCCCTTGCCGGAGAGGCTCGGGTCCTCCTCGTGCAGGGCGATGATCCCGCCCACGAGCTTCTGGTACTGGAGCGCCTTGCGCAGGATGCCGGCGTTGACGACCGGCTTGCCGTCGTCGGTGAAGCCGAGCGCGCCGCACTCGCGCAGCTCGGCCATCTCGGTCATCGTCTCGCCCGCGAGGCCGCGGGTGATCGACGCCAGGAAGCCGACGGGGATGCGCGCGTCGCGGCGGGCCTGCTCGCGCAGGGAGCGCAGGATCGGCGCGGAGTCCACGGTCGGCGTCGTGTTCGGCTGGGCGACGATCGCGACGAAGCCGCCGGCGGCCGCGGAGCGCGTGCCGGTCTCCAGGTCCTCCTTGTGCTCCTGGCCCGGCACGCGCAGGTGCACGTGCGGGTCCACGAAGCCCGGGAAGAGATGACGGCCGGCGCCGTCGAGAACCTCGACGTCGCCGGCTTGCAGGTTCGCGCCGATCTCGGCGATCTCGCCGCCGGCGATGCGGACGTCGAGGCGCTCGTCGAGACCCGTGCGGGGATCAAGGACGTGGGCGCCCTTGATCAGGACGTCGGCGGGCGGAGTGGGTCGGTGGTCGAGCATGAAGCTTTCTAGGCGGGGACGGCGGTGGAGAGGGACGGCTTCGGCGCGTTGCGCCCGGTGAGCAGCTCGTAGAGCACGGCCATGCGGACGACGACGCCGGCCTCGACCTGCTGGCCGATGACGGCCTGCGGCGAGTCGATCACCTCGGCGGAGAGCTCGACGCCGCGGTTGACCGGACCGGGATGCATCAGGACCTGGCGGGCGCTCAGGCGGCGGCCGTCGATCTGGTACTGGGTGGCGTACTCGCGCAGGGACGGGACGAACGAGTCGGTCATGCGCTCGTTCTGCATCCGCAGGGCGTAGACGACGTCGGCTTCGGGGAGCCGGTCGAGCGAGTACTCGACCTCGCACATCGCCTCCATCCCGCGCGGGATGAGGGTCGGCGGGCCGGCGACGGTGACCTTCGCGCCCATCATCTGGAACGCGAGGATGCAGGAGCGCGCGACGCGGCTGTGCGTGATGTCGCCGACGATCCAGATGTTCTTGCCCTCGAGCGTGCCGAGGCGCTCGCGCAGCGTGTAGACGTCCAGCAGCGCCTGCGTCGGGTGCTCGTGCTTGCCGTCGCCGGCGTTGACGACGCCCGCGGTGGTCCAGTTGGCCACGAGCTCGGCGGCGCCGACGTGCGGCGTGCGGATGACGATCAGGTCCGGCCGGTACGCGGACAGCGTCTGGACCGTGTCCTTGAGCGACTCGCCCTTGTCGACGGCGGAGCCGGACGCGGCGAAGTTGATGACGTCCGCGGACAGCGACTTGGCGGCCAGCTCGAACGAGGAGCGCGTGCGCGTGCTCGACTCGTAGAACAGGTTCAGCACGCGGCGCCCGCGGAGCGCCGGGACCTTCTTGATCTCGCGCTCGGAGACCTCGGTGAACGTCTTCGCGCGATCGAGGATCCGCTCGATGCCAGCGCGGTCCAGGTCGTTGATCGACAGCAGGTGCCGCATCAGGCGTACGCCTCCTCGAGCTCGGTGATGGTCACTTCGTCGGCGCCGTCGATCTCGACGATGCGGACGTTGACGCGCTCCGAGCGCGCCGTCGGCAGGTTCTTGCCCACGTAGTCGGGGCGGAAGGGCAGCTCGCGGTGCCCGCGGTCGGCCAGCACGGCCAGCTGCACGCGCTCGGGGCGGCCGTAGTCGAACAGCGCCTCGATCGCGGCGCGGACGGTGCGGCCCGTGTAGAGCACGTCGTCGACGAGCACGACCGTGTAGTCCTCGAGCGCGAAGTCCAGGTTGGACGCGTTCACGTGCGGGTCGGGCCCGCGCGTGCTCAGGTCGTCGCGGTAGAAGGCGATGTCGATGTCTCCGAGCGGCACCTCCTGATCCAGGAGGTCGCAGACGAGCCGGTGCAGGCGGGTGGCGAGGTGCGCGCCGCGCCGGTGGATGCCCACGAGGGCGACCGGACGACCGCTGTTCTTCTCGACCACCTCGTGCGCGATGCGTACGAGCGTGCGGTGGATGTCGTCCTCGTCGAGGACGATTTTCGGTTCTGACACGGGTTCCTTCCTGGCCTCTCCGGACCGGGTTAAAGGGACTTCGGTGAACCTAGCAGGGGCTCAGGACGGCGCTGCGGGCAGCTCGTGCTTGACCAGGTGCGGCTCCCCACGTTCCGGGAACGGGATCTCGATCGTGTCGAAGTCACGCGGGACGACCGTGGGCTCGAAGGTGGCGCGGGCCTCGTCGCGGATGTCGCGCGGGAAATAGCGCGTGGAGAGGTGCGTGAGCGCGAGCAGCTTGACCTTCGCGTCGAGCGCGAGCTGCGCGGCCTGGCGCGCCGTGGAGTGGCCGGTCTCGCGGGCGCGGGTCTTCTCGTCCTCGCAGAAGGTCGCCTCGTGGATGAGGACGTCGGCGCCCGCGGCGTAGACCTCGGTGGTCTGGCAGGGCATCGTGTCGCCCGAGTAGACGATCCGGCGGCCGAGGCGGCCCTCCCCCATGACCTGCTCGGGCGTGACGTCGCCGACGGTCTCGCCGCGCTGGAGGCGGCCGAAGTCGGGCCCCGGGGTGACGCCGAGCGCCTGCGCGCGCTGGGCGTCGAAGCGGCCCGGGCGGTCGTCCTCGACGAACGCGTAGCCGAACGCCTCGACGCGGTGCTTGACCGGGAAGCCCTGGATCACGAAGCCGTCGTAGCCGATCTCCTCGTGCGGGTCGAGGTCGCTGACGTCCAGCCGGTACTTGGTGCGGCCGATGATCGGGCGCACGACCTGCTGGAAGGTGGCCAGGAAGCCGGGCGGGCCGAAGATCTCCAGCGGCGCTTCACGGTCGCGCATGTCGAACGTCTTGATCATCCCCGGCAGCCCGAGCCAGTGGTCCAGGTGCAGGTGCGTGATGAAGATCGCGTCCAGGTCCGGCAGGCCGACGCTGCGCAGCAGCTGGTGCTGCGTGCCCTCGCCGCAGTCGAACAGGATCCGCTCGCCGCCCGCGCGCAGCAGGATCGCGGGCAGGCCGCGCTTGGGCGTGGGCACCGATCCCGCGGTGCCGGCGAAGAAGACGCTGAGATCCACGGCCCGCGAGGCTAGCGTGAGCTACGGGTCGAGATCGAAGCTCGAACCCTCCAGGAAGGTCGCCTCGAAGCGGCCGGGATGCTCGTCGAGCCGCTGGTTCACGCGCCGGCGCACGTCCTCCATGTGCTTGTTGCCCGTGACCTGGGGGTTCGAGTTGATCCAGAGCTTGAAGGGGCGCGGGTCGGCGGCGAGCCGCGACTTGATCAGCAGGTCGACAATCCGCAGGTCCGGGTTGTGATGGCTGCCGTTGGCGCAGATCACGTAGTGGTCGGCCGTGATCCGCTCGTAGAGCCGCTGGTCGGTGTCGACGTTGTACTCGGCGCCGTGGTGCGGGACCTTCAGGACGTTGACGTGCAGTGCGCCTCCCGCCGTGATCTCGCCGGCGTGCTCGAGGCCTTTGAGGAGGTCGTCGCCGTGCCCGTCGCCCGTCAGCAGCAGCGTCTTGTCGTCCTGCTCGCGCACGAGCAGCATGATCGACGCCAGGTTCGGGGCCGTGACCTCCCCGCGATCCCCGAGCCGGCCGGCGCTCTGCGCGAGCGCGTCGCGGAAGGTGCCGACGTCGTCCAGGTTGAGCCGCTCGAGGTCCTTCCGCGTGTCCTCGCGGATCCGGCCCATCTCGGCCTCGTGCTTGCCGATCCACTCGTGCCAGTCGGCCTGGAAGTTCACGACGTCGACCTCGAACGGGGCGAGCAGGGTCACCTCGAGCGTCCCGACGTCGGCCGTCTGCCGGGCCTCGCGCACCATCAGCAGCCCGCCTTCGCCGCCGAACCTCCGGTTGAGCGGGATGTCGAGCTGGTGCTCGCTGATTCTGTCCGAGAGGCGGATGCCGTCGCCCGCGCTGTAGGCGAGGTCGCGCTGGTGGGCGGCGTCCTCGAGCCGCTGCGCGTCTTCGCTCAGCTCGAGGACCCCGGCGGTCTGGGACAGCAGCTCGGCGACCGGCCGCGGGTCGGCGTCGAGCTGCGCCCGGAACCCGTTGTGCCAGAGCTCTTTGACGTTCGGCGGCCGCGGCTCGCTCGGCCGGCGCGTGCGGCGCGTGGGATCGGCGGACTGGAACGCGTGGACCCGCCAGTCGAACTCCGCGTCCAGCAGCGCGAGGATGCCGCCGATGTGGTCGCCGTCCACGTGCGACACGCACACGACGTCGAGCTCCCGGCCGGCCTCCCGCAGGGTGCTCAACGCCGGCGCGACGTGCTCGCGATAGGACTTGGCCAGCCCGCCGTCGACCAGCATCAGCGTGCCGTCCTGGCTCTCCACGAGCACGCAGTCCCCGGGGCCGGACTGGAAGACCGTGAGCTTCATGTCACGTCCTCGCGGTCGAGCATCCCGGTCGCGCCCTGCAGGCACAGCGCGGGATCGAGCGCGCCGGAGCCGGCGTCGTTGCACCACGCGAAGTCCGTGCCCGGCAGCGGCTGGGCGGCGCGTTTGAGGATGCCGTTGATCTGCGCCGCAGTCAGGTCGGGGTTGATCGCCAGCATCAACCCGATCACCCCGGCGACGTACGGGCTCGCCATGCTCGTCCCGCTCATCTCGATCCAGTCGCCGGCGTTCGAGAACCCGTTGGCGGCGACGATCCGCGTCCCGGGCGCGGCGATGTCCGGCTTCTCGCGACCGTCGCGCGTCGGACCCTGGCTGCTGGTCACGCTGACGCGCCGCTTGGCCTCGTCGAGGTTGGCGACGGCGACGATCCGGTCCCCGCACGCGAGCGAGCTGATCGTCGAGGCGTCGACCATCGAGCGCTCCGAGAAGCACGACGGGAACGCCCACGTGTCGCGCGGGCCGATGCGGCCGAGCTGGCGCGGATCGTCGCGCTCGATCCAGCCGTGGTAGGTGCCGTCGCGGATGTCGGTGCCGTTCAGCCGCACGAGCCACTCGCCCGCGCGCACGCCCGTGATCGGGCCGTCCTGGAGCCGCGGGCTGAGGTAGATCGCGATGTAGTTGGCGCCGTTGACCGGGTGGTAGACCTCGTTGTAGACCGACAGGAACGTGCCGTCGGGCAGCTCGCGGTTCTCGATGTACTGGCCGGCCGCCACCGGGTCCGTCCACGGCAGGTCGGGCGGCTTGACCTGCACGGAGAGCCGGTCCTGCGCGCCGTACCAGAGCTCGAGCTCGTTCTCGGAGAGGTCGGCGATGCCGTTGCCGATCACGTTCCACTCGATGTCGACGGCGAGCCCGGTCGCGGGCACGCGGCCGCTCGTATGGACGCGGCCCATCAGCCAGCCGACGTCCCCGGCGTGCTCGGCGCGTTCCTGCCCGGCGTTGCCCGCGGCGACGCAGACGCTGCGCCCGGGCCGTGAGAGCGCGAGGTCGATCCAGCGGCTCATCGCCGCGGAGGCGTCGTGCGCGTGGCCGTTGGTGCCGAGGCTGATGTTGATCGAGACCGGGACCGTGCGCAGCTTGTGCTCGCGCCGGAGGTCTTCGGCGACCGCGATCAGGTAGTCGACGGCGTGCGCGACCCGCGTCGAGTCGTAGAACGACTCGCGGCGCGCGGACTCCTCACGCGGGATGTCGACCAGCACGCCCGCGATCCAGGCCTCGGGGCACACGCCGGTCCCGCCCGCCGCGATGCTCGCCACGTGCGTCGCGTGCGCGCCCTCGCCCATCTGGGACTGCGGCTCGAGCTCGGTCGCGGGCAGGTTGAACTCGGCCTGCCCGTCGATCGCCCGGTTCAGGTGCTCCTGGCGCAGCTCCGCGCCGTACCGCACGGGCGAGCCCTCCAGATCTGGCGGCGGGCGCGTATCGCTGCCCTGGTCCCAGATCCGCACGAACCGCGTGTGCCCGTCCTTGTCGAGGAAGTCGGGGTGGGCGAAGTCGAAGCCGCCGACGTCGATCAGCCCGATCAGCACGCCGGCGCCGTTGCGGTGCTGCGCCGGGTCGCCGACGACGCGTGACCGAGGGGCGTCGACCCCGCGGGCGCCGGGCTCGGCGGTCGGGAGCGCGAGCGGCTGGCCGAGCTCGACCGACGACACCCGCAGGTTCCGGTTCAGCGCCATCGCGTCCGCGACCGAGACCTCCGCGGTGAGCAGATCCGCGCGCTGGGAGGTCGTCATCTCGCTCAGCGCCTCGGGCACGCGGCCCGCCGCGTCCGACGTGAGCCCGAGGAACACGCTCACCTTGGCCTGCGGGGCGGGCACGGCGTCGCCGATCTCGCCGACCGGCGGGTCGGAGGCGGGCGTGGAGTCGTCCGAGCGCCGCGCCGGGTACCGCTCGGCGACCTCACGCGAGACGCAGACGGCCGCCGCGTGCCCCGCGCGCAGGCAGTTGACCTCGGTCGACCCGTTGGCCAGCATCCGCAGCTTCGGCTGGAGCTTGCCGATGCACACGGCCTCCGGGCCGCTGAGGTCCGGGTCCGGCTCGCTGGGCGGGGTGTGGTCGCTCACGGTGGGACTCCGTAGTGCGGAGCCTCTCCCCTACGATCAGCGCTGTCAAGGGCTGCTGATCGGCGTGACGTCGCTGCGGGTCATCCGCACCGACGCCGACAGGCTCGACCCCGCGGCGCCGCGGTAGACGCCCTTGATCGGCGGGACGTCCGCGTACTGGCGGCCGTGGCCGATCTTCACGTGCGACTCGCCGCCGAGCGTCCGGTTGGTCGGGTCGGCGGCGATCCACGTCAGCCCGCCGGAGCCGTTCGGGAGCAGCGCCTCGATCCACGCGTGCGTCTCGACCTCCGCGCTCGCCTCGTCGTCGGTCGAAGGCGCCCACAGGTAGCCGGAGACGTAGCGGGCGCCGATCCCGTGCCGGCGCAGGAGCAGCAGCGCGAGGTGCGCGAAGTCCTGGCAGACGCCGGCGCCCGCCGCGAGCAGGTCGCCGACCGTCGAGCCGACATAGGTCACGCCCGCGCGGTACTCGAACCGGTCCGGGATCACCTCGACCATGCGGCGCAGCGTCGCCAGCGGCGACTCCCCGCGCGTGTCGCCGACGAGCTCGTCGAGGATCAGGTGGTCGGGCTCCGGGCCGACGGGCAGCACGAACTCGCCGGCCGCGGCGTCGTAGGCGCGGTCCTCGATCGCCTCCCAGTCCGTGTCGAGCGGCTCGGCGGGCGTGCTGGTCTGCACGCGGGCGCGGACGTCGATCGAGAGGTGGTCGTGCGGGCGCGAGATCCCGAACTCGATCACCTGCGTGCCGAAGTAGTCCAGGTGGCGGTTCAGGCGCGCCTCGGGATCCACGCGCACCACGAAGTCCTCGACGCTCTGCGTGGCCATCGTCGCGGGCTTCACGCGCAGCGCGTTGAGGTTGTCCGTGACCGGCGACTCGTACCGGTACTCGGTCAGGTAGCGGATCGCGAAGTTCATGCGAGGGGCGCGGCGACGGGCTGCACGGCACCGCCAAAGTAGCGCTGGGCCACGTCGGAATGCACGCGCGCGAGCTCGAACTGGACGTCCTCGAGCATGTCGCCCAGACCGCCGTCGATCTCCGCCGAGCGGGCCTGGAAGTCCAGGTCGGCGACCATCCGCGAGAGCCGCAGCACCGCCGGCGAGTCGCGGTAGGCGGGGTCGGCGGCGGTGAGCGCGTTGTGCAGCGCCTCGATCGAGAACGCGACGGAGTCCGGGTAGTCGCGCTCGAAGAGCAGGAAGCGCGCGACCGGGCCGGCGTTGGGCGGCGCCGGGACCGCGCGCCGGTAGGCCTGGAACCCGCCCACGGCCTGCAGCAGCGCGAGCGCCTGGCCGTCGCGCAGGTGCGCCTCCGCGCCCTCCCCGCCGAGCGGCAGCGCCACGCGCAGCATCCGCAGGACCATGTCGGCCGACTCGATCGCCGCGCCCGCCTGCAGGAACGCGTACGCCTCGTCGCGCAGCATCGTTCGCCCGGTCACGCCCCAGAACTGCCCGCAGCGTTCGCGCACGTAGGCGTAGACCGAATACGGGCCGGTCTGCAGGGCGGCGGACACGTTGCGCTGGAGCAAGCCGAGGTGGAAGGTGTTGATCGTCTCCCACATCTCGCCGGAGAAGACGTCCCGCACGGTGCGCGCGCCCTCGCGGGCGCGCGTGACGCAGTTCAGGACGCTGGTCGGGTGCTCGGGGTCGAGCGTGAGCAGGCGCAGCACCTGGTCGCGCGAGGCGGCGTCGTCGGGCGGCTCGCCGGAGACGATCGTCAGCAGCGCGTCCCACGACAGCCGGACGCCGGCGGGGTCGTCCGGGCGGCCCTGCAGGTCGGCGTGGAAGACGCCGTCGAGCATGCGGCTCGTGTGCTCGGCGCGCGCGAGCTGGCGGCCGATCCAATAGAGCTCGTGGGCGATGCGGGCGAGCAAGGCCTATTGCTGTTGCTGCTGTTGTTGGGAGGACCAGCTGCCGCCCATCGGGAGCTCCGGCATCCGCGGCGAGGACCACGCGTGCGGCGCGGGGTGCGGCATCGGGGTGTCGTCGGCCTCGAGCACCCACGTGTCCTTGGACCCGCCGCCCTGGCTGGAGTTCACGATCATCGACCCCTCGCGCAGCGCAACGCGCGTGAGGCCGCCGGGCACGATCCGGATGTCGTCGCCGAACACGGCGAACGGGCGCAGGTCCACGTGGCGCGCGGCGAGGCCGCCGTCCGGCTGCGCGGTCGGCACGGTCGAGAGCTTCACGAGGTCCTGCGCGATCCAGCGCTCGGGCTCGCGCTTGATCTCCGCGGCCTGGGCGGCGATCTCCTCGTCGGACGCACTCGGCCCGATGAACACGCCCTTGCCGCCCGACTCGGACGTCGGCTTGACCACGACCTGGTCGAGCCGCTCGAGCACCCACGCGCGCTGCTCGCGGTCGCTCATCAGGTAGGTCGGGACGTTCTCGACGATCGGCTCCTCGCCCAGGTAGTACCGGATCATCTCGGGCACGTAGTGGTAGATCGCCTTGTCGTCGGCGACGCCCGTGCCGACCGCGTTGACGATCGCGACGCTGCCCGCCCGGTAGGCCCGCATCAGGCCCGGGACGCCGAGCACGGAGTCGGGCCGGAACTCGAGCGGGTCCATGAAGTCGTCGTCGATCCGGCGGTAGATCGCGTGGACGCGCTGCAGGCCGCGGGTCGTGCGGATGTGGCAGACGCTGTCGCGCACGACGAGGTCGGACGCCTCCACGAGCTCCACGCCCATCTGGCGCGCGAGGAACGCGTGCTCGAAGTAGGCGGAGTTGTACGGGCCGGGCGTCCAGACGACGACGGTCGCCTCCTCCTCCCCGCCGGTCGGCGCGACCTCCTCCAGCGCGGTCCTGAGAAGCGCCGGGTAGTGGTCGACCGGCCGCACGCGGTAGTGCTCGAACAGCGCCGGCAGCAGCCGTGTCATCGCGCGCCGGTTCTCGAGGACGTACGAGATGCCGGACGGTGTGCGGACGTTGTCCTCGAGCACCTTCCAGGCGCCGTTCGCATCCCGCACGAGGTCGCAGCCGCTCACGTGGCAATACACGCCGCCGGGCGGGCGGATGCCGTGGGCGGCGCGGGCGAAGGCCGGGCGGGAGACGACCAGCTGCCACGGCACCTTGCCGTCGTGGATGATCTCGCGCGCGTGGTAGACGTCGTCGACGAAGTGGTTGAGCGCGCGGATCCGCTGCGCCAGCCCGCGCTTGATCTGGTTCCACTCGTCGGCGGGGATGATCCGCGGCACGAGGTCCAGCGGGAACGGTCGGTCCCTCACCGCGCCGCTGCCGGGGCCGCCCGCGTCGAACGTGATCCCCTGCTGCATGAAGATCGCGTCGCGGCGCTGGCCGGCCTGCGTCAGCGCCTCGGGCCCGAGCGCCTCCAGCGCGGCCACGAGCGTCCGCGCGTGTGGGCGCGCCTGGCCGTCAGCATCGACCAGCTCGTCGTAGAAATCATGCTCCAGGGCCGCCACGATCCGCGCATCCTAATCAGGAGATAGACCCCTGTGGCCCCCGTGACCGCGGCTTGGACCAGCAGTAGAAGCCGGTAGTCCAACAGGGCCACCAGGCCGGCGCCGAGCGCGATCCCGAGCGTCTGCGGCAGGCCGAGCGCGAACTCGCTCGCCGCGAACGCGCGACCCTGCAGCGGACCGGGCGTGGAGCGCTGGAGCAGCGTGACCATGCCGATGAACATCCACGGGATGCCGAAGTTGAACAGCACCTTGCCCGTCAGGATCACGGCCGCGTAGCTGTCCATCATCAGCAGGCAGCCGATCGCGAAGATCGTGATGCCGAGCGCGGTGAGCGCGGTCTCGCCCCGGCGCGCCATCACCCGCGTGGCCGTCAGCGCGCCGGTGATCGCGCCGATCCCGCCGATCGCCATCAGCACGCCGTAGAAGGAGTCGGGTTTGCCCAGCGCGCGCGGCAGCTCGAAGATCACCGTCTCGCCGAAGCCGATCACGAGCATGCACAGCGCGCTGCCGAGCACCAGTCGCTTGAGCTCGGGCACGCCGCCGATGTGGCGCGCGCCGGCGGCGGTCGCTCGAACCCAGTGCGTCGGGTCCGGCTGCGGCCTGGGCTCGCGCAGCTTGAGCGCGAGCAGCGCGCCGGTCGCCAGCAGGAACGTCGTGGCGTCGAGGATCGCGACCGCGCCGCCGCCCGCGACCGTGTAGAGCCCCGCGCCCGCGACCGGCGCGACGAACCGCAGGCCCTCGCGGACGGTCTGCAGGGTCGCGTTGGCGGACGGCAGCAGGTCCGCTGGGAGCAGCGTGGTGAGCAGCGCCGACTGGCCCGCCGCGAGCACCACGTACGAGGTGCCGTACAGCGTCGCGACGACGTAGATCAGCCACACGTCGCTCGCGTCCTTGACCAGCAGCAGGGGCAGCACGGCCAGCGCCGTCAGCGGGTTGACGACGATCAGCAGCGTGCGCCGGCGCATCCGGTCGACGAGCAGGCCGCCCAGCGGAGACAGCAGGCCCGGCGCGACGATGCACAGGAACACCAGGCCCGCGGCGGAGCTCGAGCCCGTCAGCTCCTTCACCCACAGGCCGAGCGCGAGCCACAGCGCCGTGTCGCCGAGCAGGCTGAGCGACTGGCCGATCAGGAACAGCCGCGCGTCGCGGTGCGCGAGCAGCCGCCTCATACGCGGTACGCGAACGTCAGCAGCTCCACGCGCTCGGCGCCCTCGGGGGTGGTCTCGGTGCGGATCCGGCGCTCGCCGAACCGCTCGAGCATCAGCTGGATCACTTCCTGATTGAGCTGGTCGAGCTCCTCCGCCGTGAGGAACAGGCCCATCTGGTTCCAGCCGAGGGCGTTGCGCCAGTCCGCCGGGTGCGAGCGGTTCTCCTCCAGGCCCCGCTCCGCGCGCGCCAGGTAGCGCTGCGTCATCGTCCGGCTCAGCTCGCGGGCGGCGTTCGCGGTCTCCGGGTCCTCATGGACCTCGCTGAAGCTCATCCCGAGGTACTTGCGCTTCCACGGCCGGCGCCGCCCGGTGCCGCCCTCGGCCTCTTCGACATACCCGTACTTGGCCAGCTGCCGCAGGTGGAATGACGCGTTCGCCGGGCTCTCCCCCACGATCTCGCCGGCCTCGGTCGCGGTCAGCTGCCCGTGGACCGTGAGCGCCTCCAGGAGGGCGATCCTCACCGGGTGCGCGAGCGCGCGCATCGCCTTCGGATCGGTGACCTCGGGCATCCTGTCGAAAGGCATGTTTCGAAAGATAGCTTTCTATACGAGCTCCAGCAAGTCGAAAGTGAGCTTTCGATCCTCGATCCGGGCGAACCCCATCGTGTGCACCGGCTGCCGCCGACGGTCCGTCGCGCTGCCCGGGTTGAAGATCTGGAACCCGTCCGCGTCCACCTCGTGCAGCGGGATGTGGCTGTGCCCGAAGATCACCGCGTCCTCGTCCGGGAAGCGGCGCCGCAGCCGCGCGAGCCTCCCCTTCGTGGGCCCGGCGTCGTGCACCATCCCGATCCGCACCCCCGCGAACTCCAGGGTGCGCTGCAGCGGCAGCCGCGCCCGCAGCCACGCGTCGTCCACGTTCCCCTGGACCGCGTGCACCGGCGGCCCGATCCCCTGGAGCTCCTCCAGCACCGAGCGCTCCATCAGATCCCCCGCGTGCAGGATCGCGTCGACGCCGACCAGATGCTCGACCGGAAGCCGCCGCGCACCGCGCGGCATGTGGGTGTCGGAGATGACCGCGAGCAGCACGGCGGCCGCTAAGCTACCCAGCCCCGAGCGCCCGTAGCTCAGTGGATAGAGCGCGCGCCTCCGGAGCGCGAGGTCGCAGGTTCGAATCCTGCCGGGCGCGTAGGTGAAGACCCGCTGGTAACGGCGGGTTTTCTCGTTCTCGGGATCACGTGGCCATCGACTGGTGTGGGGCGTGAACGCCGAGTTGCTCCTACTTGTTCCTGATCCGGTGACGTCAGTGGGTGTCACGTCGAGGCCGTCAACGAGCTGCTGCAAGCGTTGCTGATCGTTGTCCTGGCGCTCTATCCCGTGCGTGTAGAGCCTGAGCGTGAACACCCGGATCGGTGTGGCCGATCTGCGCCATGACGTACCGCGGGTCGTGCCGAGCGCGATCAGGATCGATGCGTAGGTGTGCCGTAGCCCGTGATCGAGGATCTTCGCCAACGCATCCACGCCGCCGGCGGACTCGTCAATGCCGGCGACCTCGTACGGCGCTGAGACATCACTCGCGCACGAGTGAGTGACCTGACGAAGAGCGACAGCTTCCCGGAGTCACTCGCACAGGTTGGACAGCGCCCCGTGTGGCTCGCCGCGGTCTGTGACGAGTGGCGCACCATACGAGTCGCACACCCCCGGCTCAAAGAGATCGGCGACAGCGACATGCCTCACGTCTACGCGGTCAACGTGTGGGCGATCACCAGTCCCACGCTGGTCGCCCTGAGCTTTTGGTTGATGCGATGACCATCGACCGGCTCGACCCAACCGGAGCGCGCCGGACATCCCTGTCGAGCGAGCGATTAGCCGTGCCGGGTGGGGAGCGGCTCGACTCGTCCGCGCCATCGCCCGAGCAAGCGAGATCCTGGATATCTGCCCATCGAACTCGGGAACGAGCGCTTCCCCGACGATCTGACCTGCCCAACCGATCAGGCTTCACTTGACGGTCACGCGGCTCCTCGCGATGCTCGCCGCCATGAGAGTCCTGGTCGCCGTTTTCTGCACGCTCCTGCTCGTCGGCTGCGGAGGCAGCAACCCCGTCGAGAAGAGCTTTGGCGGCCTGACCGAAGGCGACATGCAAGCCGTCCAGAGCGTCAGCACGTCGCTGCAGTCCCTCAGCACCGACATCGCGACGATCCAAGCCGAGCTCACCGCCGAGAACATCACCGGCGCTCGGTCGGCGATCGACGCCACGGCGCCCAAACTCGACCAGGCCGACGACAAGACCCTCGACCTCGACAACTCCGACCTGCGCACCACGCTGCAGGACTACGTCACCACCACACGCGAGCTGGTCGGTTCCTTCGACCGCTGGGTCGCCTACTTCGAAGACGACTCGACGCTGCGCGATGAGGCCCTTGAGAACGACTTGCTCGGCGACATCGACGCCGCGGCCACGGACATGCGCAAGGCCGACCAGGCGTTCCTGAACCGGCTGCTTGACAACGCCAGCCCCGAACAGCGGAAAGAGATCCGGGCCCGATACCGGGACGCGCTCGAGCGGCTGACGGATAGCGCCGGCGGCAGTTGAGCCTTGTTCGCCGGCGACATCACCTTCCGACTCGTTCAAGAGTCCGGCTTCAACGCGTCTCAGCTCATCACCCCGGGAGCCACGTTTCTGGGCGCCGTCCTCGGCGTCGTCGTCGGCGGACTACTGACGCGCAAGACACTGTTCGCCGTAGAAACGAAACGAGCATCCATTGACGATGAACGGGATAACCGGCGACGCCAACAGGACGAAGCGGCCGAAAAGCGCCGAGTTCGCGGCACAGCGCGCTCGCTCCGCATCGACCTGGAGCACGCACTCGTCACGCTGAACGTCTCGAAGCAGAGATCCCAGTGGTGGCCTCAACGGCATACCGTTCGAATCGAGTTCGGACGCGAAGAGCAGACGCTCGTTGCTACCTGGTTCAACCCGCACGGCTGGGACCTCATCGCCATCGCTCTACACGCCCTCGTCGATGCCGACGTTCAACGGACCCACATGCCGGACGGCATTCCGAGCGCCGCTGCCGACGAATTCGACTTCATGATCAAGGCCATCCAGGACGCGGTCGCTGTCATTGACCAAGAAATAGTCCGTCTCGGACCGCTCGATCAACCCGCTTGACCGTTGCCGCCCAGGGCACGACGGCCCGCAACGTCGCCGTGTACTCCTCGACGTCGACGTGCACGCCACTCCTGGCCTTGGCTGCTCCGCCTGTTGCCGATCGCCACCCGCAGTCCAGCCCACAGCGAACGCGTCGCACAACGCCGCGGTGACCGCCTCGCGAAACTCCGAGTCCTCGCCGAATCGTCGAGACGCTCCTCGTCGGCGCCCCGCGCTTCGTTGAGGGTGTGCTCCCGACCCAGCCGCCAAGCGGGACCGGAAGGCGCACATTCTCGATCGTCAGCTAGCGGCTGATCTCGCTGAGTGTCGCGAAGTTGCTGCCGACGGCCAGCAGGATGCGGGTCCTGTTGCGGATCAGGACTGCCGTGTGCTGGTCGCCGAGTTCGTTGCGGACGAAGGTCTCGACTGCCGTGGCGGACGTCATGCGCCCACGCGGCGAGAGGATCTGGTGCTGGGCCTACGTGTCCGGAGTCGTCATACGCCAGGCTTGCGATCCGGGCGATGCGACGGTGGCCTCGGCGGGCGCGGTGTGATTCCCGTCGGCGGGACGGTTCGGATGGTGGTCGAGCGACGCGCTGGCCGGGCGAAGAGCGTGCACCCGACTGGTCGACGTCAACCGTGATGTACCCGCGCAGGTTGACGGGAGTCGGCTGCGAGCGTCGCATCCGGGCGAGGGCCGATGACCAAGTTACCTGGCCCACGGTCGTCGTCCTGAATCGCCAGCGAGGCGATGATCGCACGAATCTGCATGCACCCCGGATTGATGCACAGGCATCAGCGACAATCTGGTGCACCCGAAAATTGTGTAACGGTCCGTCCGGACGCAACCTGTCCAGGACCACCGAAAGCCCACCTCCGAGATATAGAGAGGCTTCGGATCGACACGTAGATCGCAACGCCCGCCAGGATCGGGCGGGAAGGACGACGACACGACCGTACCCGTCAGTCGAGACGTTCCGTTAGCCGAGACGATTTGTGGTCGAGAGTCACGTCCGCGATCAGCGCCAAAGTTCACAAGATGGACGCCGAAGCAGCCAAGTGGATACTCACCCTCGCTGGTGCCGGCTGCGAGATCATCGGTCTATCGCTGGTGATCCTCGATGCCAGAGATGCCCGGCGTGCCGCTCTCGAAGTTCTCCAAGCGCCGAAGCCGGTCATTCCGAAGCGAACCGAAGAGGGCCGGTGGGTATCTGGCGTGCGTCGTTCGATCGCGAGTTACGGCGCAGCCGATGACGCACGCCAGCTCCGAGAAGCGTTTGTCCGGCATATCGAAGGCCTTGGGCAACAATTTCAGACGCTCGAGGATCGACTTGGCGCCGACATGGAAGAACTCTCGCGACGCGTCGTCGACGAAAGCGATCAGCGTGAACGCGAGCTCCGAGGCGTGCTTGCGGATCAGCTCGTGTCGGGCCTGGGCCGTCGCTGGCTGGGCACCGGGCTGTTCCTGGTGGGCGTCGTCCTCTCCGCGGCCTCGAACCTCGTGGGCTGATCGCGTTCGTTTGGGAGCAGGCGGCATCACCTTGCGCCCAAGCCAAGCCTAAGCGAACCAGATCGCGCCCTATGAGGCTGTCCGGTTCCCGCATCGTTTGGCTCTACGTCGCCGTGAAGCCCTATCTAGCGCGTTACCGAACGGATGCCTCCGGAGCGCGAGGTCGCAGTTCAGATCCTGCCGGGCGCGTTCGTGGTCTGTGGGGTGCCTGCCGGTCTGTAATTGCCGACCGCCGACGCCATTGTGCCCGGTGCAGGTGCGGGTGCGGCAGTGTCGCGATGCAGTCGATGCGTCCGACATATGGGCGAAGACCGACCACGCGGCCGAGCGGTCCCGCACGGCACTAGGGGGCAAGCTGAGTCACTGAGCGAACCGCTGTCGGCCGAGCGTGGCGATCTACTGCACGCAGGGGCGGGGACGACCCTGGGCCGCACAGCTGTCCAGGCTGCGCTCCATGAAGCTACGTAAGATCGTCAATGTGACGACGCAGGCTGTTTACTACCGGGAAGCTGATGGGCGAGAGCCGGTCAACGACTTTCTCGAAGGGCTGACGGACCCGCGCATGCAGGCGACCCTTGATATGCAGATCGATCGCCTGAACGGCCTGACCCCGGGGGCTCCGCCGCTGCCGTTTCCCCACAGCTCACAGGTCGACGGCCCGCTCCGCGAGCTCCGCTGTCATTTTGGCAATCAGCTGTTTCGAGTGCTGTACCGGCGCTCGGACAATCTGTTCGTTCTGCTGCACATGTTTCGCAAGGACTCGGGGAAGATTCCGCGGGTCGAGATCGGCATTGCGAACGAGCGGTGGGATGACTTCCGCTCACGGATGAATGCCGATCCGCGGACTCCGCCTCGAGCTGCTGGGCACGACGCTCCGTAGACGCGGCTTAGCGATTTCGCTAAACTCCTGGCGTCGGGCGGCCGACACAGAACGACAGATCGCCCAGTTGGCGCCAACTCAACCCCCGGAGCCCTGATGTCTCACAAGCAGGTGCCAGCCTCGCCCGTCGGCGCTGTCCACGGACAGGCGTCTCGCCGCGGTCGCAATCCTGCCTATCAGGCGGAGATGCACAAGCTCGCGCCGTTCGAGCGCATCGCCCGCATGGTCATCGCGCGACGCATGAACGCTGGCTGGACACAGCAGCAGCTGGCAGAGCAGATGGGCACGAGTCATTCCGTGATCTCGCGAATTGAAAGCGGACAGCACGCCACAAGCGTCCAGACCCTCGCCCGCCTCGCTGAAGCGTTTAACACCCATCTCGTGGTGGGGTTCGATGATGAGCCCGCCGAGGTCGCTGTCGAGTCGGACGTCCGTCAGATCGCCGCGGTGACCTGAGATCGTCGTCGCGCTGGGCGCTACAGCGGGCTTGGGCGCCGATCGTGCGCTCGGTTCTGTGCTCCGGAGCGCGAGGTCGCAGGTTCGAATCCTGCCGGGCGCGTCACGTCGAGCTGGTGTTGCTCGATGGAGCTGAACAGCCGCCGCGCCTTGCCGAACTCCTCCGCGTCCGGCTCCGCGCGAAGCACGAGGCGCATGGTCAGCTGGCTGAAGCGGTCGAGGAACATGTGCCGCTCGAGCAGTGTCGCCGCGTGGGCGTGGGCCTGGCGCATGAGGGCGTCAGTGGCGGCTTCGACGGCCGGGTACTGTCCGCGCTCGCACCCGTCGACGAGCGCGGTGAGCCACGTCTCCATCGTCTCGCCGGCCGCCGGGAGGCCGAACCAGCCGACCGGGCCGTTGCGGTAGATCGACTGGGCGGCCGCGGCGGCGAGCTTCGGCCCGTGGCCGCGGAGCGTGTCGGCGAGGACCGGCACCGGACCCTGCGGGGCGTCGACCGGGCGCACGACCGGCTGCACGCCGATCTCGTCCGCGAGGCGGCGGACGCCGTCGAGCGGGAAGCGGCGGTGGCCGCCGGGCGTGCGCAGGGTGTCGATCCGGCCCTCGTCCGACCAGCGGCGCAGGCGGCTCGGGCTGATCCGCAACGTGTCGGCCGCGGCCTGGAGCGTGAGGAAGGTCTCCTCGACCTGCGGGGCGCTGGCGCGGGCCGGGTGCAGCACGAGCACCTTGACGGCGTCGTCCAGCCCGTCGAGGAACGCGTCCAGCACGGTCGGGTCGAACTGCCGGCCGCGCTCGGACCGCATCGTCGCGACGGCGTCGTCGACCGTGCCCGCGAGGCGATAGACGCGGTCGGTGGTGAGCGCGTCGAACGTATCGGCGACCGCCGCGATCCTGCCCGCGATCGGGATCTTGTTGCCGCTCAGGCCCTGCGGGTAGCCGTCACCGTCGAAGCGCTCGTGGTGGGTGAGCGCGATCTTCGCGGCCATCTCGAACGACGGGACGCCGGAGCCGCTGAGCATCGCGTGACCCACGCGCGGATGGTCCTCGACCTGGTCGCGCTCAGCCGCGGTGAGCGGCGCGGCACGCTGAGCGATGTTGTCCATGCCGACATCGTGCAGGCGGCTGGCGGCACCGATGAGCTCAGCGTCGAGCCCCATCCTGCCCGCAATTGCGGTGCAATGACAGCTCATCCGGTGGAGATGGGACGCACTCTCCATGGTCGCGACGACTGTAACCCTCGGTGTTCGAGCGATGCGGCAGCACCCGGGTGGTCGTGGCGCCTGGCCGCTCGGTCAGGACGAGGCGGAGGCCCGCCCGGACTGAGCCGCGGACAGCGCGCCGCCGCCCGCTCCGAGCAGCGCGCCGCCGACCAGGTAGATCCCGAACACGGAACCGTCCCCCGCGTCGCCGTGCAGGAGGCCGCCGGCGAGGACGACGGCGGCCACCATCGTGAGCGCCCACACCGGGCCGACCAGCGCGCCCCAGGCCGCGGCGGTGCCGGGCCGGTCGGCGCCCACGGCGCGCGCGGCCGCGAAGCCGGCGTACAGCGCGGCGAGCAGGTTCAGCCCGAGGAGTAGGACCACTGCCGGCAGAAAGACGTACGCGGGGAGCGCGTCGCCGTAGGAGAAGATCCGGAACGCGCCGTCCGTGCCCGGGATGCTGTTGGGATCGTCGACCGGGAACGGCAGGCCGAGCCCGCCGGTGCCGTCCGGGCGGAACAGGGTGCCGGCCCCGAGTGCCGTGAGCTGGACGCCGTGCTCGGGCGCGTAGAAGGCCTCCTCGATCAGCGCGGTGGCGGTGCCGCGACCTTCGCGCACGCCGCCGGCGTCGGCGCCGACCTGCACGAGCCAGCCGACGACGCCGAGCACCGTGGCGATCGCGACCACGGCGGCGAGCGGCCACAGCGTGGCGACGGCCGCGCGGAGCACGCGCGCGACGCCCGGCGGCACGGTCACCAGCTCCTTCAGCGGGAGCGTCGTCGCGGCGCCGATCAAGCCGCCGATCAGGCCCCAGAGCACGCCGAGCGCGAACGTGTTGCCCGGCGAGGGCGACACCACCGAGCCGTCGTTCCCGTAGCTGAGCAGCGCGAACATGAGCATGAGCACGCCGAACGGGACCGCGACGAGCAGCGCCCACGCGAGCCGGGTGAGCGGCGGGGCGCCTTCCGTGCGGTGGATCTGCCAGCGGACCGCTAACGCGAGCGCCGTGATCGGGATCGCGAGCAGGATCAAGGGGTGCACGCGGCGGCTGCCGGCCAGCAAGGAGTCGCTCAGGTCGACCATCGGCGCGAGCAACGTCCCGATGGCCTGCCGGAACGTCTCGACGAGCAACGACTCGGAGGCACCGACGCTGCCGATCAACGACACGTCGGGCGCGACGATCGCGATCAGCAGGCCGGCCACGAGCACGACGCCCGCCGCGACCGCGCCCGCGATCCCCGCGGCGATCATCCCGGCCCGCACGAGCCCCTCTGGAGCTGGAGCCGGCTCCGGCGGCGCCTGCGGGACCGGGACGGCCTGGAGCACCGCCGCCGTCGGGAAGGTCGGCGCGGGCCGGTCCTCGGCATCGTCGATCTCGAACTCGTCGAGCCGCGCCCCGCAGAAGGAGCACGACAGCGCCCGTGGGTTCAGACGCGCGCCGCAGTTGGGGCAGAAGATGTCGTCGGTCAAAAGGTTCCCATTTGCCTCACGGGCGGCTTATGGGTATCACTTGCGCCCGCCGGATGCGCATCTTCGTCATCAGCGACATGGAGGGCGTGGCCGGGATCTGCCGCTGGGATCAGGTCATGGCCGACCGGCCCGGCTACGAGGAAGGGCGGCTCCTGTACACCGAGGAGCTCAACGCCGCCGTGCGCGGCGCGTTCGCCGCCGGGGCGACCGACGTGGTCGTGATGGACTGCCACGGCGCGGGCGGTGACCGCTCCTTCAACAGCCTCGTGCCCGACCGGCTGGACCCGCGTGCCGACTTCGTGGTCCAACACCGCTGGACCGAGTACACCGGCTTCCTGGAGCAGGGCTGCGACGCCGCGCTCTTCATCGGCCAGCACGCGATGGCGGGCGCCGAGCGCGGCGTGCTCTCGCACACGGTCAGCTCCACCAACTGGCACGCGCTGTTCTTCAACGGCGTCGAGGTCGGCGAGGTCGGCATCAACGCCGCGCTGTGCGGCACCTGGGGCACGCCGGTCGCGCTCGTGACGGGCGACGACGTGGTCTGCGCCGAGTCCGCCGCGCTGCTCGGCCCCGGCCTGCACACGCTCGCGGTGAAGACCGGGCTCGGCCGCTTCAGCGCCCGCCACCACTCCCCCGCGCGAGCTCGCGAGGCGATCGAGCAGGCGTCACGCGCGGCGTTGAAGGACATGACGGGCGCCCCGGTCTACGAACCCGGAGCACCCTGCACGATCACGGTCGAGCTCAACACCGCCGACCAGGCCGACCCGTACCGCAACCGCCCGGACGTGACCGTCACCGGCCCGCGGACACTCGAGGCGACCGCGGGCACGTGGTGGGAAGCCTGGCGGGCGATCTACCTCACGCGCTGATCAGCAGCCCTCGAGGCGGGCGCGCTTGAACCAGACCGAGAAGTCCTCGCGGATCAGCGTCAGCGTCATCGGCCGGCAGTCGGCGACCTTGTCGAGCGCCGTGTAGACCGAGAGCTTGTCGAACACGAGGCCGTCGAACATCGTGCCGCCGGTCTCGCGCACCTTCTGGCAGTCGAGCAGCGCGCCGGCGCCGAACTTGTGCCCGCACTCGGTGACGGTGCCCGGCGCGTGGTACCAGAAGCCGCGCAGCCCGCCGCAGCCCTCGGCCGTCGCGCCCGCGATGTCGCCGTCCTCGTTCCAGACGCCCAGCTCGATCTTGCAGGACGCCGGGGCGGGTGTCTCGGAGCTCTCGGACGTGTCCGTGGTCGACGTGCAGCCCGGGTCGGGGTCGAGCGCGCCGTCGGCGAAGTGGTCGTCGATCATGCCGTCGCCGTCGTCGTCCTTGCCGTTCTCGCACGCGGCCTTCTCAGTACCGCCGCCGGTCTTGCAGCGCGCGATCGGCCCGTAGAGCTCGGCGACCTCGCCGTTGGGGCGGTAGAGCGCGATCGTGACCTTGCGGTTGCAGTCGGCCGGCCCGGTGAGCGTGAGGTTGACGTCCGCGATCTCGACGGCGGGTCCGGTCGCGACGCCGTACTTGCCGGAGGGACCGCACGTCCACCCGGTGCCGCCCGTGAAGATCTCGCAGGACTGCACGCCGGGCGCCGCGTCGATCCGGACCTTCGTGAAGAGGCCGCAGCGGTTGATGCCCGCACCGAGGCCGGTCGTGCTGTCGCCCATGCCGATGCCCGAGTGGTTCTCGACGCACTCCTGCCCCACCGGCACCTCGCCGGTCTCGGACGCGTCGTTGCCGTCGGCGCAGCCGGGATCCTCGAGGTCGGTCTGGCCGTCGTTGTCGTCGTCGGCGCCGTTCGCGCACGGCTTGGCCGGCGGCGTCGGCGTCGGCGTCGGGGTGGGCGTGGCGCGCGCCGGCGTGGAGATGCGGCCGCCGGTGGCCGGCGCGGGCTGCCCGGCGGGCGGAGCGG
>NZ_JAPDDP010000077.1 GCF_027587195.1 Solirubrobacter phytolaccae
GCGCGGATGCCGCCCGCAACCGCAAGCTCGTGCTGGAGGCCGCGGGGCGGCTGTTCGCGCGCAGCGCGGGACAGGCGGCGGCCGTCGGCGGCGAAGGCCTCGACGACGAGCCGGCGGCCCGCGCGGCCGCGCACGCGCACGTTGAGCACGGTGCGGCCGCCGCGGAGCGAGGCGGCGCGGCGGCCGTCGACCTTGACGACGACGCGCTTGACGGCCGTAGCGGCGCCGAGCACCGCGAGCTGGGCCTGAGTCGTGCGGCCGCTGCGGGTCGCGCTCAGCACGCGCAGCGCGGGTGGCTGGCTGGCGTCGTAGCTCGAGGCCTCGCTCGCGGCGAGGACCGTGCCGAGCGCGTCGACGTAGCCCGCGCTCACCGGCAGCGAGGCGCGCTCGGCGTGCTGGAGCAGCAGCGCGCGCAGCTCGGCGGCGGGCAGGTTGGGGGCGACGGCGGCCATCAGCGCGGCCACGCCGGCGACGTGCGGCGCCGCCATCGAGGTGCCGGACTTGTACTCGTAGCCACCGGACTTGGAGGTCGAGATCACTTCCACGCCGGGCGCGGCGACCGGGACCGTGAGCTTGCCGTAGTTGGAGAAGTCGGGCAGCTTGCGGCCGTCGTCGGGCGCGGTCGCCGCGACGCCGACGACGTTCGGCGCGGCGATCGACACGGGGTAGACCGGCTTGGTGTCGACGTTGAGCCCGCTGTTGCCGGCGGAGCAGATGATCAGCGCGTTGGCCGCGGCGGCGGCATCGATCGCGGCGCGCATGCGCGGGTCGTCGGTGTCGCCCTCGAGGCTGAGGTTGATGATCCGCGCGCCGTTCGCCGCCGCGTAGCGGATGCCCTCGGCAACGCCGCCGGTCGTCCCACCGCCGTTGTCGTCGAGCACCTTGACCGTCATCAGCTTCGCCCGGTAGGCGACGCCGACGACCCCACGGTTGTTCGCCGCCGCCGCGATCGTCCCCGCGACGTGCGTGCCGTGCCCGAACCCGTCGTGCAGGTCCTGGCCCGTGCGCGTGCTCGTGAGGTCAACGCCGTGGACGTCGTCGACGTAGCCGTTGTTGTCGTCGTCGACGTTGTTGCCGGGCACCTCGGCGAAGTTCGTCCACGCGTTCGGCGCGAGGTCGGGGTGGTCCATGCGCATGCCCGAGTCGACCACGGCGACGGTGACGCCGGCGCCCTCCGACAGCGCCCACGCGCCCGGAAGGTCGAACACCGTCGCGGGTGCGACGGCCCATTGCTCGCCCTGGAGCGCATCGGTCGGCGCGGCGTCGGCAGACGCGTTCAGGGCAAGCACCGCCGCTCCGGCGACGGCCAGGATTGAGGTCCGGCAGGGCACTGAGAGCACCTCCTGCTCAAGTGCAACCTACCGCTTTGGATGTTCTTCGTGTCAACCGGTATGGTCGGCTCATGCGGTGGCTCGCGGTTGGCGTCGCGCTCGTGTTCTGGCTCGTTTCTGCGCCTGCGCAGGCACAGGAGGTGCGGCTCGCGGCACCGTCGGACTGCCTCGTGAATCCGGCCTGTGGACAGGGGCTCGAGTCCGCATACGGACTCGACGTGCAGTCCGCGTTCGTGCCGCTCACGGTCGCCGACGCGGGCATCTCCGCGCTCGACGACGGGCTCGCCGAGGTGGCGATCGCGTTCTCCTCCAACCCGCAGGTCTCGCGGCCCGACATCGTCACGCTTCGCGACGACCGCTCGATGATCTACCCCGACTACGTCGTGCCCGCCGTGCGGCGCGGGCTGCTGCGCGGCTACGGCAAGCGGGCGAAGGAGATCCGGCGCCGCCTGAACGACGCGTCGGCGGCGCTCACGACGCTCGCGCTGCGGGGCCTCAACCAGGCCGTGATCGACGGCCGGATGCCCGAGGCGGTCGGCGGGGAGTTCGTCGACGCGAACGGCCTCGGCGGCGACGCGGCGCGCAAGCCCGGCAAGCGGATCGTGATCGGCTACATGAGCTTCGACGAGAACGAGACGCTCGCCCACCTGTACGCCGAGGCGCTCCGGGCCGGCGGGTTCCGCGTCGTCGTGCGCGACATCCGCGGGCTGCGTCCCGAGGCCGTGCGCAAGCTCCGCCGCGACCAGATCGACCTCTACCCGGCCTACGACGGCTCGCTCCTGCGCTACCTCGTCGGCACCTCGCCCGAGCGCCTGAAGGCGGGCCTGAAACGCACGCTCGCGCGGATCGACGTGGAGCCGATGCGCCGTTCCCGCGCGCAGGACAGCAACGTCTTCGTCACCAAGACCGAGACGGCGAGCCGGCTGGGCCTCGCGCGCATCTCCGACCTCGCGCGCTTCTGGCAACCTGCCGGTCCGTGAGCGCCGAGCTCGACCGCGTACGCACGCTCTGCATGGCCCTCCCGGAGGTGACGGAGCGGCTCAGCCACGGCTCGCCCACGTGGTTCGTGCGCGGCAAGAAGACGTTCGTCATGTTCCTGAACGACCACCACGGCGACGGCCGGCTCGCGCTCTGGTGCGCGGCGCCCGAGGGGATGCAGCAGGCGCTCGTCGAGGGCGAGCCCGACCACTACTTCCGCCCGCCCTACGTCGGCCATCGCGGCTGGATCGGCGTGCACCTGAACACCGGGCTGGACTGGAACGAGATCGCGGGCGCGATCGAGGACGCCTACGCCGAGATCGCGCCTACGTCGCTGGTCGAGCGCGCTGCTCGAAGAGCTTCGTGATCTCGAGCGCGGGGACCGGTGCAACGAGGGCCGCGTCGATCGACATGACGTCGGGCCAGATCGCCTTCATGCGCTCGCCCGTCGCGGCGGCGTCGTAGGGCGTGGCGCGCAGCTCGGGCACGCCGTCGGCGACCCACAGCCAGCGAGCGGCGCCGTCGCCCTCGTAGGGGAGGCCGACGCTGCCCGCGTTGAGGAAGCGGACGCCGCCGACCGTGCGGTCGTGCTGCTGGTGCGTGTGGCCGGCGACGACGATCGACGCGGTGACGCCGCTCAGCGCCTCGGCGTAGCGCTCCTCGGGGCTGATGCGCGTGAGGATCTCGGCGTCGTCGCGCGGGGTCGCGTGGCAGTAGAGGACGCCGTCGATCTCGGTGGTGAGCGGCAGCTCGCCGAGCGGACGGACGAGCGCGGCGCCCAGCTCGCCGGCGTTGCGCTTGGCGGTGACGGCGGCCAGGTCGTCGGCGGCGGGCTCGGGACCGTCGAGCGCCTCGGCGGTCTCGCGCTCGCCGTTCCCGCGTATCCAGCGGGTGGGGAGCTCGGCGAGCCGGTCGAGCGTGGCGCGCGCGAACGGGCCGGGCAGCGCGTCGCCGCCGACCAGCACCAGGTCCGGGGTGGGCGCGGCGGCGAGCACGGCCTCCAGCGCATCGACGTTGCCGTGGATGTCGTACAGCGCGAGGACGTTCACGACGCGGATCGTAGCGCAACCCAACGGTTGCGAGAACCGCTTGCGTCCGGTGGGAGTATTGGTGGCGTGCGGATCGTGCTCGTGATCCTCGTCGCACTGCTCGTCGCCGCTCCGGTGGCGAGCGCGAAGGAGGACGTGCGCGCGCACCTGGAGAGCACGCTGCCGAAGGCGGCCAAGGCCGGTACGACGATCACCGTCAAGTGGCGGCTCTACACGGCGGACGGCAAGCCGTTCGGCGCCGGCGAGCTGTTCGTGCGCCTCCGCGGACAGGGTGCGGTCACCCGCGCCGACGGCACCGGTCGCGACGGCCGCTACAGCGCCCGCGTGAAGGTGCCGCGCGGCGGGATTCGCGGCATCCGCTTCGGCCTCATGGGCTACCGCACCTACCCGGACGGGAGGAGCGAGGTCGCCCCGGTCTACTTCCCGCTGGACAACGACCCGTACGAAAGTCGCTGACAACCGCTTCACACGCGGTTACGATGCCGCCATGCCGGCCTTGGCGCTCGAATGCGCCGCCCGTAACGACATCGGGCGACGGGCGAACAACGAAGACGCGGTGTTCACCAGCTCACGCCTGGCGGCGGTCGCGGACGGCGTCGGTGGCGCCGCGGCCGGTGAGGTCGCCAGCCAACGGGTCGTGGAGTCGCTCGCGCTACTGGACAAGAGCCGCCTGGAGATCCCGCTCGACGCCGCGCTGGAGAACGCGATCGCGTTCGGCAACGAGTCGATCGGCTTCATCGCCGGCGCCCGCCCGCAGATGGAGGGCATGAGCACGACCCTCACCGCGGTCGCGCTGTCCAACGACGGCACCTACGTCGTCGCCAACATCGGCGACTCCCGCACCTACCTCCTGCGCAGCGGCGAGCTCACCCAGCTCTCCCGCGACGACAGCCTCGTCCAGGACCTCATCGACGCCGGCCACCTCACCCCCGAGCAGGCCCGCCGCCACCCCCACCGCAACGTCGTCATGCACGCGCTGGACGGAGACCCCGAGCGCCGCCCGAGCACGCAGCTGCTCCCCGCGCTGTTCGGCGACCGCCTGCTCCTCTGCTCGGACGGCCTGTCAGACGTCGTCGACTTCGACACTCTGCGTGAGCTCTTGCTGCGGCACGCGGACCGCGGCGAGTGCGCGGACCGCCTGATCGCGTTGGCGCTCGAGTCGGGTGCGAGGGACAACATCTCCGCCATCGTCTGCGACGTCGTGATCCGCGAGGACCTGGCCACGGCGTGGCAGGACCCTCTAACGGCTGATCACACCCACTAGCGGCGTGATGCGGGCAGGTGAGGAGGGTTCCCCTCACTGAGTGAACGCTCAGGCGTTCACCTCGACTCGATCACGAGCGACCAGCCGCGCCCGTGCCGTCAGGGTGATCCGTCAGTTGACCCCCCTCAGGGGCGTCAAGTGACGGATGACGTCGCAGGACGATGTTCGTTTCGCTTTCGGCCCGAGCGAATCGCCCGACGGGGAACGCACGGCGTTGACGTTCACGCGATTCGTCCCGCCGCCTCCGTCGCCGCCCGCAGCCGTTCCGCCAACTCCAACGACGGCACAGCGTCCAGCCGCCAGCCCCAGCCGCCCGCCGTGCCCGGCTGGTTCATGCGCCCCTCGTGCCCAAGGCCCAGCACGTCCTGCAACTGCACCATCGCCAGCATCGCGGGTGAAGCGAAGGCCAGGCGGATCATCGCCCAGTGCCCTTCGTCCTCGACGATGCCGTACTCGTCCAGCGCCTCCTGGACCAGCGCCAGCGGCTCGCGGCCGAGGCCGTCGTACCAGCCGCGGATGGTGTCGTTGTCGTGGGTGCCGGTGTAGACGACCTGGTTCTCCTCGTGGTTGGCCGGCACGTGCTGTGTGTTGCGCTCCGACGGCGTGAAGCCGAACTGCAGCACCGCCATCCCGGGCAGCCCGAGGGACTCGCGCATGCGCTTGACGGGCGGGGTGATCACGCCGAGGTCCTCGGCGATCACCGGCAGCGAGCCCAGCGCTTCGCGGGCGGCGAGCAGCGGCGCGGCGCCCGGGCCGCGCTTCCAGGTGCCGGTCGACGCGACCGGGGAGTCCTCCGGCACGGCCCAGTAGGCGGTGAAGGCCCGGAAGTGGTCGATCCGGACCAGGTCGAAGAGCTCGAAGATCCGGCGCAGGCGGGCGATCCACCACGCGTAGCCGCGGCGTTGCAGCGCAGGCCAGTCGTAGACGGGATTGCCCCACAGCTGGCCGTCCTCGGTGAAGGCGTCCGGCGGCACGCCGGCGACGAAGCCCGGCTTGAAGATCTCCGGGTGGGCGCGCTCGTCGGCGGATTCGGGCGCGACGTAGATCGGGACGTCGCCGATCAGCTTCACGCCACGGTCAGCGGCGTAACCGCGAAGGGCGGCCCATTCACGGTCGAAGCGCACCTGATCGTCCAGGGCCGCCTCGCCCGCGAAGGCGATCCAGTCCTCGATCCAGTCGGACGCCTTCTCCCGGAAGGCCGACCGCTCCGCGTCGCTGACCGGAGCGCCCGGCTCCGCCAACAACGTGGGGGAAGCGGCGAACGCCGAGGCCGACTTGTACGGCGAGCCGTGCTTGTCGGGAGGTGAGAGCGGCAGCATCTGCCACCAGGTCTGGCCCGCCGCGGCGAGCCAGTCGACCCAGGCGTAGGCCTCCGGACCAAGGCGTCCGGATGGCAATGAGGTCGGGTGCAGCTGCACCCCGGATGTACGAGGAAGGTTCATGTGATCGACTTGTCGGATACTCCCGGGCAGAGATGCCCGCACCGAAGCGCAGTGAACGCCCGCGCCGGATCAGGATCGCAAAGCCGGCGCCGGTCCTCGACAATGGTCGGTACGCCGTCAAGCGCACCGTTGGCGACACCGTCGCCGTTTCCGCCGACATATTCCGCGACGGCCACGAGAAGCTGAAGGCCGTCGTCAAGTACAAGGCGCCGGGCGGACGCCGCTGGCTGGAGGCCGAGCTGCACGCCGTGGACGCGCACGTCAGCGGCGTGCGCTGGGCGGGTGAGTTCACGGTCGAGACGCCGGGAACCTGGCAGTGGACGGTTGAAGCGTGGACCGACCGCTGGGCGACCTGGCACGACGAGCTGCGCCGCAAGGTCGCCGCCGACCTCGACGAGGACCTCACCTCCGAGCTCTCCGAGGGCGTCATCTTCCTCAAGCGCGCCCTCGAGCGTGCCAAGGACCAGGACGCCAAGGGCAGCATCGAGTGGGCGATCGGCGTGCTCGAGTCCGACGCCGACATCAACCACCAGTTCGACGTCGCGCTGGGTCCGGAGCTGTTCCAAGCGATGGAGCTTTCCCAAGAGCGCGAGGGGGCATGCGCCCTCGAGAAGCCCGTCACGGTCGAGGTGGACCGCGTCCGCGCGCGCTTCTCCGCCTGGTACGAGCTGTTCCCGCGCTCGTTCGGCGGCTTCAAGAACGTGGAGGCGATCGTCCCGGACGTCGCCGACCTCGGGTTCGACGTCCTGTACCTGCTGCCGTTCCACCCGATCGGCGTCAACAAGCGCAAGGGCCGCAACAACTCGCTCACCGCGGGCCCGGACGACCCGGGAAGCCCATACGCCATCGGCGGCAAGGAGGGCGGCCACTTCGCCGTCCACCCCGAGCTCGGCACCGAGCAGGACGTCCGTGATCTGTGCGCGACCGCCCACAAGCACGGGATGGACGTGGCGCTGGACATCGCGCTCAACGCCTCCGCCGACCACCCGTGGCTCACGGAGCACCCCGAGTGGTTCCAGCAGCGCCCCGACGGCACGCTCAAGTACGCCGAGAACCCGCCCAAGCGCTACCAGGACATCTACAACTTCAACTGGGACACGGACGACTGGCAGGGCCTCTGGAACGCCTGGCGCGACGTCTTCCTGCACTGGGTGGACTGCGGGATCAAGTGCTACCGCGTCGACAACCCCCACACCAAGCCGTTCGCGTTCTGGGAGTGGATCATCAAGGAGGTCCACAAGGTCGACCGCGACGTGGTCTTCCTGTCCGAGGCGTTCACGAGAAGAGCCGTCATGCGCGAGCTGGCCAAGCTCGGCTTCACGCAGTCCTACACGTACTTCACGTGGAAGAACTCGCGCCACGAGATGGTCGAGTACTTCAACGAGCTCGCCTGGGGTGAGGAGAAGGAGTACTTCCGGCCGAACTTCTTCCCGGTCACGCCGGACATCCTGCACGCCTATCTGCAGCACGGCGGCCCGCCCGCGTTCGTCACGCGCCTCGTGCTCGCCGGCACGCTGTCACCGTCCTACGGCATCTACAGCGGCTACGAGCACTTCGAGAACGTCCCGGTCAAGGAAGGCTCGGAGGAGTACCTGAACTCCGAGAAGTACGAGATCAAGGACCGCAAGCTCGACGGCCCGCTGCTGCCGATGATGCGGCGGCTGAACACGATCCGCCACGAGAACCCGGCGCTGCAGCAGCTGAGCAACGTCTTCTGGCTTGACGGCCAGAACGACCAGCTGTTCGCCTTCGCGAAGCAGGAGCCCGGGAACACGATCATCACGGTCACCAACCTCGATCCCCACCACGGGCAGTCGGGCCTGGTCACGATCCCCGCGATGCTCGGCCTACCGCCGGTGTTCGTGGTCGAGGACCAGTTCACGGGCAACCACTACGACTGGCGGATCGGCCAGAACTACGTGGAGCTGGACCCGCACGTCGTCGGCAAGCAGTTCCACGTGTTCAAGGTGCTGTGAGCGTGTCGGCAGGTACGCGCAACGACCCGGGGCAGTGGTTCGAGGCCCAGCCGCTGTGGTTCAAGACGGCCGTGTTCTACGAGATCCACACGCGCGCCTTCTTCGACGCCAACGGCGACGGCTCCGGCGACTTCCGCGGCCTGACCGAGAAGCTCGACTACCTGCAGTGGCTGGGTGTGGATTGCATCTGGCTGCTGCCGTTCTTCAAGTCGCCGCTGCGTGACGGCGGCTACGACATCAGCGACTTCCTCGAGATCCAGCCCGACTACGGGACGGTCGAGGACGTCCGGGCCTTCATCGAGGCCGCCCATCAGCGTGGGATGCGCGTCATCGCCGACCTGGTGATGAACCACACGTCCTCCGACCACGCGTGGTTCCGGGAGTCGCGATCGAGCCCGGACAACCCGAAGCGCGATTGGTACGTGTGGTCCGACGACCCCACGCGGTACAGCGAGGCGCGGATCATCTTCACGGACACCGAGTCCTCGAACTGGACCTGGGACGACGAGGCCGGCGCCTACTTCTGGCACCGCTTCTTCTCCCACCAGCCCGACCTGAACTTCGACAACCCCGAGGTCCAGGACGCGATGCTGGAGGTCCTGCGCTTCTGGCTGGACCTGGGCATGGACGGCTTCCGCCTGGACGCCGTCCCGTACCTGTACGAGCGCGACGGCACCAACGGCGAGAACCTCCCCGAGACGCACGCCTACCTCAAGCGGGTCCGGGCGGAGATCGACAAGCACTACCCCGACCGCGTGCTGCTCGCCGAGGCGAACCAGTGGCCGGCGGACGTCGTCGAGTACTTCGGCGACGGCGACGAGTGCCACATGGCCTTCCACTTCCCCGTGATGCCGCGCATGTTCATGGCGGTGCGGCGCGAGGAGGCCAACCCGATCTACGAGATCCTGCGCCAGACCCCCGACATCCCGGACAACTGCCAGTGGGGCCTGTTCCTGCGCAACCACGACGAGCTCACGCTCGAGATGGTCACGGACGAAGAGCGCGACTACATGTACGCGGAGTACGCCAAGGACCCGCGGATGAAGATCAACGTCGGCATCCGCCGTCGGCTCGCGCCGCTGATGGAGGGCGGCCGCGACGAGATCGAGCTGCTGCACGCGATCCTCTTCAGCCTCCCGGGCGCGCCGGTCCTGTACTACGGCGACGAGATCATGATGGGCGACAACGTCTACCTCGGCGACCGGGACGGGGTGCGCACGCCGATGCAGTGGAGCGGCGACCGCAACGGCGGCTTCAGCCGCGCGGACTTCGCCCAGCTCTACGCGCCGCCGCTGATGGACCCGCTGTACGGCTTCCAGGCGGTCAACGTCGAGGCCCAGATGCGCACGCCGTACAGCCTCCTGCGCTGGCTGCGGCGGTTCGTCGCGCTGCGCAAGGAGCACCCCGTGTTCGGGCTCGGCGCGTACGACCCGCTGACGCCGTCGAACCCGAAGATCTTCGCCCACGTCCGCACGTACGAGGAGGACGTGATGTTGTGCGTCCACAATCTCGCGCGCTCCGCCCAGGCGGTGGAGCTCGACCTCTCGCCCTACGAAGGACGGTCACCCGTGGAGATCTTCGGCCGCTCGCGCTTCCCGAGCATCGGCGAGCTCCCCTACCTGCTGACGCTCGCACCGCGCGGTTTCTATTGGTTCCAACTCGTGAAGGATGAGCCGGAATGACCACCGATCTCGCCTTCATAGACGAGCGTGTGCTCAACGACTGGGTCGTCGCCCAGCGCTGGTTCGCGTCCAAGACCCGCGAGGTCTCGAGCATCGAGGTCGTCGACTCGGTCGCGCTGTCGGACGAGCTGGTGCTCGCGCTGATCGAGGCGCGCTTCCCGGTCGGCACCCACGAGACCTACCAGGTGCCGTTCGCCCTGCGCGAGAGCGGCGGCGCCGACCCGATCTACGAGGCGGAGGGGCGCGCCGTCTACGACGCGCTGGCCGACCCCGAGACCGGCCGCGAGCTGCTCAAGGCGATGGCGGCCAACCGCGACGCGGGCGACTTCGCGTTCCGCTGGACCGCCGACCACGTGCCGGACGACGACGTCGAGGTGCGTCCCGTCGGCGTCGAGCAGTCCAACACGTCGATCGTCTTCGGCAGCGAGCTGATCATGAAGGCGATCCGCCGGATCGAGCCGGGCGTGAACCCGGAGCTCGAGCTGCTGCGCTTCCTGACCAAGCGCGGCTTCCCGCACATCGCCGCGCTGCACGGCTGGTACGAGGTCGACGGCCGCCACGTGTCCGCGACGCTCGGGATCCTGCAGGAGTTCCTCGCCGGCGCGCACGACGGCTGGGAGCTGACGCTCGACGAGCTCGGCACCGACCCCGAGGGCCTGCTGGACCGCGTCGAGGCGCTCGGCGTCGTCATCGGCGAGCTGCACACGGCGCTCGGCTCGGACAACTCCGACCCGGACTTCGCGCCGGTCGAGCCGTCCGCGGAGTCGCTGTCGATCCTGTACGCCGACGTCGACGAGCAGATCGAGCGCGTCTTCCTCGACCTGCCTGACATGGAGGCCACGGCGCCGATCGCCGGGCGCGGGCAGGACGTGCGCGAGAAGCTCTCGCTGCTGGCGCACGCGACCGTCGGCGGGCGCGTGATCCGCACCCACGGCGATCTGCACCTCGGCCAGACGATGCTCTCCCCGCGCGGCTGGGTGGTGCTCGACTTCGAGGGCGAGCCCGCGCGCCCGCTCCCGGAGCGCCGGCTGAAGCGCTCGCCGCTGCGCGACGTCGCCGGCATGCTGCGCTCGTTCTCCTACGCCACGGCGGGCTCCAAGCTCCTGCGCGGGGTGGAGGCGCCGGCGGACTGGGAGGCGCGCGCACGTGAACGGTTCCTCAGTGGGTACTACGGAGCTGTGGACGGCTCGTTGCTGCCCCCTGGCCAACAGGCGATCGAGCAGCTGCTCGCCGTCTTCGAGCTCGAAAAGGCCGTATACGAGTTGCGTTACGAGTTGAACAACCGACCCGATTGGGTCGCCATCCCGGTTGCCGGGATCCTGCGGCTCCTGGAAGCGGAGTGAACAGATGAGTGAAGCCGACCAGCTGGTATCCCGCCAGCACGCGAACCCCCATGGATACCTCGGTGCCCACCCCGCGAACGGCAAGGGGGTGGTGATCCGCACGTTCCGCCCGGCGGCGGCGAAGGTCGAGGTCGTCTCGGCCGACGGCTCGCACTCCGCGCTCGAGCAGGTGCACCCCGGCGGCGTGTTCGAGGGCTTCATCAAGGGCGCGGACCTGCCGCTGGCCTACACGCTCGAGGTCGACTACGGCGACTCCGGCACGGTCACGATCGAGGACCCGTACCGCTTCCTGCCGACGATCGGCGAGCTCGACGTCCACCTGCTCGGCGAAGGCCGGCACGAGGAGCTGTGGGAGCGCCTGGGCGCGCACGTGACCGAGTCCGACGGCGTCACCGGCACCGCGTTCGCGGTCTGGGCGCCGTCCGCCAAGGCCGTGTCCGTCGTCGGCGACTTCAACTACTGGGACGGCCGCATCCACCCGATGCGCTCGCTCGGCTCCTCCGGCGTGTGGGAGCTGTTCCTGCCCGGCGTGGGCGACGGGGCCCGGTACAAGTTCGAGATCCTCACCCAGGAGGGCGAGATCCGGCTGAAGGCCGACCCGGTCGCGTTCGCCACCGAGGTGCCGCCGAAGACCGCCTCGGTCGTGCACGACCCCAAGCACGTCTGGAACGACAAGAAGTGGGTGGAGGCGCGCCGCAAGTCCAGCGCGCTGGAAGGCCCGATGTCGATCTACGAGGTGCACCTGGGCTCGTGGCGGCTGAACCCGCTCGAGGACAACCGGTCGCTGAACTACCTCGAGCTGGCCGACGAGCTGTCGGCGTACGCGAAGGACATGGGCTTCACCCACATCGAGCTGCTGCCGGTGATGGCCCACCCGTTCACGGGCTCGTGGGGCTACCAGGTGACGGGCTACTTCGCGCCCACGCCGAAGTTCGGCACGCCCGACGACTTCCGCGAGTTCGTCGACCGCGTGCACCAGAACGGGATCGGCGTGATCCTCGACTGGGTCCCGGCGCACTTCCCGCGCGACGACTTCGCGCTCGCCCGCTTCGACGGCACGGCGCTCTACGAGCACGACGACCCGCGCCGCGGCGCGCACCCCGACTGGGGCACGCTCGTCTTCAACTACGGGCGCCACGAGGTCCGCAACTTCCTCGTCTCGAACGCGCTGTTCTGGCTCGAGGAGTTCCACGCCGACGGCATCCGCGTGGACGCCGTGGCGTCGATGCTCTACCTCGACTACTCGCGCGAAGACGGCCAGTGGGTGCCGAACCAGTACGGCGGCAACGAGGACCTGGACGCGGTCGCGTTCCTGAAGGAGTTCAACGAGGTCGTCCACTCGCGCGAGCCGGGGGTCATCTCCGCCGCCGAGGAGTCGACGGCGTGGCCGGGCGTCTCACGCCCCACGTACCTGGGCGGGCTCGGATTCGGCTTCAAGTGGAACATGGGCTGGATGCACGACACGCTGGCGTACTTCCAGAACGACCCGATCTATCGCCGGTTCCACCACCACGAGCTGACCTTCAGCCTCGTCTACGCGTTCACGGAGAACTTCATCCTGCCCCTGTCGCACGACGAGGTCGTGCACGGCAAGGGCTCGCTGCTGACGAAGATGCCGGGCGACCGCTGGCAGAAGCTCGCGAACCTGCGCTCCCTGTACGCCTACATGTGGGCGCACCCCGGCAAGAAGCTCCTGTTCATGGGCCAGGAGTTCGCGCAGGAGCAGGAGTGGAACGAGTCGCGTTCGCTGGACTGGCACCTGCTCGAGAACCCGGAGCACTCCGGCATCCAGTCGCTCATCCGGGACCTGAACAAGGCCTACAAGGACGAGCCGGCGCTGTGGGAGATGGACTTCGACGGCAACGGCTTCTGGTGGACGGAGGCCAACGCGGCCGACGACAACGTGGTCGCGTTCGCCCGTCGGACCAAGGACTCCGAGCGCGTGGCGCTGTTCGTCGGCAACTTCTCGCCGGTCGTGCGGGAGAACTACCGGATCGGGCTGCCCCGCTCCGGGCGCTGGCGCGAGGTCGTCAACACCGACGCGAGCAACTACGGCGGCTCGGGTGTCGGGAACATGGGCGGCGTCGACGCCGAGGGCGAGGGCTGGCACGGCCAGCCGTTCAGCGCGGCGGTCACTTTGCCGCCGCTCGGGGCGATCTGGCTGGTCCCCGAAGAATCCTGAGCGGAATTTGACTCAAACCGGACCGGACCGGGCCGAATAGTGGGGTGTGCAAGACGAACGCCACCTCATGGGCCCGGTCTCCGGCTTCCTCTGGCTGGCCGCGGCGGCGGTCGCGATCGTCTGCCGCTTCCTTCCGGGCGCGCCCGAGGATCATGACGTCGCGTTCTGGGCGCTGGCCGCGTTCACCGTCGGGTACTCGCTCGCGTGCATCACGCGGCTGATCCCCTGGCAGAAGGTCTCGATCCGCGGGCACGCCGTCGCCGTCGTGCTGCTGCAGCCGCTGGTGGCGCTCGCGCTATTCGTGACGGGCGGCGCCAATGCCTACCTCGGCCCGGTGCTGGTCCTGCCGATGCTGTACGTGGCGTACTTCTTCCCGCTGCGCTACGCGATCGGACTCGGTGCGCTGGAGATCCTCACGTACGCCTCGCCGATCGTGCTCTCCGACGGGCCGAACGGCCTGCTCGTGCACCGCACGGTCTCCTACGCCGTCGCCTACGCGGGCCTGGTGGCGACGATCCAGTTCCTCAAGCGCCGCCTGGTCGAGGCCGAGCGCGAGCAGCACCACATGGCCCGCGTCGACCCGCTCACGGGGCTCGCGAACCGGCGCGCGTTCGACGAGGCGCTGGCGTGCGCGTTCGAGACCGGGCACGTCTTCACCGTCCTGCTCATCGACATCGACCTGTTCAAGCAGATCAACGACCGCTTCGGCCACACCACGGGCGACCGCGTGCTGCGGGAGCTGGCCGCGCACACGTCGGCCGAGGTCCGCACCGGCGACTGCCTGGCGCGGATCGGCGGTGACGAGTTCGCGCTCGTCGCCCCGGGCGCGGGCGACGACGCCGCCGAGCGCCTGCGGGAGGCGTTGCGGGACGCCGGCGCCCGCGTGGACGCCGGCGACGGCCCGCTCAACTTGACCGTCGTCGCCGCCGTGCACCCGGTCGACGGCGACGACCGCGCGACGCTCCTGCGCACCCTCGACCGTCGCCTGCACACGGTCAAGGACGCGCGGGAAACGTACTTAAACGTCCAGGACGTTTAACCGGCGCTTATCGGCGCTTGAGGTTGATCACCCGCGAGGTGCCAGAGACCTGGAGGCCGTTGTTGCGCGGGTTGACGACGACGCGGTAGTTCATGGCCCGCGTGCGGGAGCGCGTGACCGTGAACGAGTAGCGCGAGCGGTCGCCGGACAACGCGGACACGTTGGACCGCCCGACGGGAATCCAGCGACCGCTCCGCGACTGGCGCTGAAGCGAGGCCCGGCCGCTAGGCACCGAGGGCCAGATCGCGCCCGTGATCCGGGTACGCCGGCTCGAGACGCGGCTCGTCTTCAGCCCCACCTTGACGGCCACGCTGATCGTGCTGACCCCGCTGGTGACCACCGTCGACGTGCGCGTCGCGACGCGCAGGCGGGTGGTGGCGACCAGCGGCGGCACGGTCACGGTGAACGAGCCGGAGCTGTTGGAGGTGGCCGTGGCGAGCTGCACCCACTGGCCCGTGAACGGGAAGTCGAGCTTCTCGACCGCGACGGGCGTCGTGCCCGAGCCGGTCACGCTGCCCGTGATCGTCAGGCCGGTGCCCCACTTGGGCTTGACGGTCGAGGGCGTGATGGCCACGCCGGTCGGCACGCGGGTCGTCGTGAACGTCCGGTTGCTCGTGCGCGTGACGCCCGCGGCGCTGGTGGCGACGGCGCGGTAGTTGTACCGGGTGTTCGGCCGCAGGCCGCTGACCGGCGCGGTGGTCGAGACCGTCGAGCTGCCCGCGCCGATCGGGACCGTGGGGGTGCGGGTGCCATACGACGTCGACGTCCCGTACTCGAAGTAGACGTTCGTGGCCTGCCCGCGCGGGTTGATGCCGGCGTTGAGCGTGGCGCCGTTGCCGGTCACGCCGGTGGCCGCGCGGCTGGAGACGGACGGCGCCGAGGGCGTGGCCGAGGTGCGCAGCGTGCGATCCCCGCCGCGGACCGGGTCGCTCGTGCCCTGGGTGGCGACGATCCGGTAGTGGTACGTCGTGTTCGCGGTCAGCCCGGTGATCGTGGCTCGCCCGTTGACGTCGGCGGTTCCGGAACCAGCGTCCTGATCGGGGGTCGTGAGCCCGTAGGAGGTCGAAGTTCCGTACTCGAAGCGGTACGTGGTCCCCGCTCCGCCGGGGTTGACGACGCCGGTGACGACGGCTGAGCCGGTGGTGACCGACTCCGATCCGCCGGTCGAGACGACGGGTGCGGCCTGGGCGATGAGCGCGGTGGCAATCAGGGCGAGGAGTTGCATGGCGACGATGTGAACACGCGGCCCGCTTGAATGATGCGCCATGCCGAAGACGCCGGTGATCATCGACTGCGACCCTGGCCACGACGACGCGATGGCGCTGCTGCTCGCGCTCGCGAGCCCTGAGCTGGAAGTCGTGGCCGTCACGACCGTGGCCGGGAACCAGACGCTGGACAAGGTCACGGCCAACGCCATCCGGGTGCTGGACGTCGCGAACGCGACCGGCATCCCGGTCGCCGCGGGCGCCGCGCGCCCGCTCGTGCACGACACGGCCGGTCTCGCCGCCGACGTGCACGGCGAGACCGGCCTGGACGGCCCGGACCTGCCGCCGCCGTCCCGCGAGCCCGAGCCGCTGCACGCCGTCGAGCTGATGGCGCGCGAGCTGCGCAAGCGCCCGCTCACGCTGATCCCGGTCGGCCCGCTCACCAACATCGCGCTGCTGATCGCGATGCATCCCGAGCTGGTCGAGAACATCGAGGACATCGTCGTGATGGGCGGCGCGATCGGCCTGGGCAACGTCACGCCGAGCGCCGAGTTCAACCTCTGGTGCGACCCCGAGGCGGCCCTGCGGGTCTTCGAGTCCGACGCCGACGTGACCATGATCGGCCTCGACGTCACCCACCAGGCGATGCTCAGCGCCGCGCGCGCCGAGGCGCTGCGCGAGACGGGGCGGGCGGGTGCGGTCGTCGCCGACCTGCACGCCTTCTACCGACGGTTCCATTTGGAGGTCTATGGGCATGACGACACCCCAGTGCACGATGCCCTCGCCGTCGCCCACGTGATCGACCCGAAGATCCTCAAGACCACGCCGCTGAGCGTCGAGATCGACGTCACGCAAGGCCCGTGCCGTGGCCGCACGGTGGTCGACCAGCTGCGCCGCACGGACCGTCCCGCGAACGCGCACGTCGCCGTCGACGTGGACGCCGACCGCTTCATCGACCTGCTCACCTCGCGGATCGGCTCGCTGGCTTGAGCGCCGACTACCCCTTCCAGCGCCCCCTCGGCGCGTTCCCGGAGCGCCACGGCCGGACGCGGTTCCGCGTCTGGGCGCCGGATCCGACCGAGGTGCTCCTGCGCACCGGCGGCGCCGACCATGCGCTCGACCTCGTCGGCTTCGGCGTCTACGAGGCCGAGCTGGACGTCCCCGCCGGCGCCGACTATCAGTACGTGATCGACGGCGAGGCGCTGCCCGACCCGTGCTCGCGCTGGCAGCCCGAGGGCCTGCGCGGCCCGTCCCGCGTGTTCGACCCGCACGCCTTCGCCTGGACCGACCACGCCTTCCGCACCCCCGGCCTGCACGACGCGGTCATCTACGAGCTGCACGTCGGCACGTTCTCGCCCGCAGGCACGTTCGACGGCGCGATCCCGCACCTGCAGGAGCTCGCCGACCTCGGCGTGACCGTGCTCGAGCTGATGCCCGTGGCCGAGTTCCCCGGCGCGCGCGGCTGGAGCTACGACGGCGTCTACCTGAGCGCCGCCCAGTCGTCCTACGGCGGCCCGGAGGCACTGCAGCGGCTCGTCGACGCCGCGCACGCGCTCGGCCTCGCCGTCGTGCTCGACGTGGTCTACAACCACATCGGCGCCTCCGGCAACAAGGCCGTGCTGGCGTACGGCCCGTACTTCACCCACAAGCACGAGACGCCCTGGGGCGCCTCCCTGAACGTGGACGGCGAGCACTCCGACGCCGTCCGCGAGTGGGTGTGCCAGAGCGCGGAGCAGTGGATCCGCGACTTCCACCTCGACGGGCTGCGGCTGGACGCGATCCACGCGATCTCCGACTCGAGCCCGGAGCACCTGGTGGCCGAGGTCTCCCGCCGCGTGCACGCGATCCACCCGGGCGCGCTCGTGATCGCCGAGTCGGGCATGAACGACCCGAAGGTCATGCGCGCGCGTGAGCTGGGCGGCTGGGGCTGCGACGCCGCCTGGGCCGACGACTTCCACCACGCGCTGCGCGTCCTGCTCACGGGCGAGACCCAGGGCTGGTACGAGGAGTTCGACGAGCTGGCGCTGCTGGCGAAGGCCTTCCGCCGCCCGCACGTCCACGACGGCAACTACTCGACGTTCCGCAAGCGCCGCTTCGGGGCGCCGGCGTTCGACGTGCCGCCGGAGCGTTTCATCGTCTTCTCCGCCGACCACGACCAGGTCGGCAACCGCGCGTTCGGGGACCGGCTCCCCGTGCAGGCGCGGGCACTCGCGGCGTTCTGCACGCTTTTGTCACCCTTCACGCCCATGCTGTTCCAGGGCGAGGAATACGGCGAGCGGGCGCCGTTCCAGTTCTTCACGGACCACATCGACCCGGAGATCGCGGACGCCACCCGCGAAGGGCGCCGCCGTGAGTTCGCCTCCTTCGCCGCGTTCGCCGGTGAAGAGGTGCCCGACCCGCAGGACGTCGCCACGTTCGAGCGCTCCAAGCTCACGCGCGAAGGTGAGCCGGAGGGTCTGCGCGAGTTGCATCGCGCGCTGCTGCGCGCCCGCCGCGCGCTGCCCGCCGGCGACGTCGACGAAGTGACCTTCGACGAGCGCGCCGGCTGGCTCGCCGTCAAGCGCGGTGACCACACGCTGCTGGCGAACTTCGCCCGCACGGCCGTGCACGTACCCCGCGACCGCACTGAGGAGATCGTCCTGAGCACCCACGAGCCGACGCTCGAACCCGGATTCGTCGTCCTTGCACCCCTGTCCGGAGCGCTGGTGCGCTGATGGAGGTCTGGCCCGGATCCCCGTTCCCGCTCGGTCCCACCTGGGACGGCGAGGGCACGAACTTCTCGATCTTCTCCGAGCACGCCGAGCGCGTGGTCCTGTGCCTGTTCGGCGACGACGACGAGGAGACGTGCGTCGAGCTGACCGAGCGCACGTCCTACAACTGGCACTGCTACCTGCCGGGCGTGCACCCCGGCCAGCGCTACGGCTACCGCGTCCACGGCCCGTACGACCCGCAGTCCGGCCACCGCTTCAACCCGGCCAAGCTGCTGATGGATCCGTACGCGAAGTCGATCGAGGGGCCGATCCTCTTCGAGAACGGCAACGTGCACCCGTACGAGCCGATGGGGGGCGAGGACGACGACCTCACGCCCGACGACTCCGACGACGCGGCCGCGATCCCGAAGTGCGTGGTCATCGACCCGCGCTTCGACTGGCAGGACGACCGCCCGCCGGCCACGCCGCTCGCGGACAGCGTGATCTACGAGACGCACGTCAAGGGCTTCACGATGAGCCACCCGGACGTGCGCGAGGACCTGCGCGGCACGTACGCGGGGATGGCGTCCGACGCCGCCGTCGGCTACCTGAAGGACCTCGGCGTGACCGCGGTCGAGCTGCTGCCGGTGCACCACATCGCCGACGAGTCGTTCCTGGACGAGCGCGGGCTCACGAACTACTGGGGCTACTCGACGATCGGCTTCCTCGCGCCCCACTCCCCCTACGCCGCGACCGGCAAGGCGGGGCAGGAGGTGCGCGAGTTCAAGGGCATGGTCAAGGCGCTGCACAAGGCGGGCATCGAGGTCATCCTCGACGTGGTCTACAACCACACCGCCGAGGGCAACCACCTCGGCCCGATGCTGTCCTTCCGCGGCGTCGACAACAAGTCCTACTACCGGCTCGTGCCCGACGACCCGCGCCACTACATGGACTACACGGGCACGGGCAACACGCTCAACGTGATGCACCCGAGCGTGCTGCGGCTGATCATGGACTCGCTGCGCTACTGGGTGATCGACTGCCACGTCGACGGCTTCCGCTTCGACCTGGCGTCCGCGCTGGCCCGTGAGCTCTACGACGTCGACCGCCTGTCCGCGTTCTTCGACGTCATC
Organism: Solirubrobacter phytolaccae; assembly: GCF_027587195.1. Lineage (GTDB taxonomy): Bacteria > Actinomycetota > Thermoleophilia > Solirubrobacterales > Solirubrobacteraceae > Solirubrobacter > Solirubrobacter phytolaccae. The sequence goes on from NZ_JAPDDP010000077.1 coordinate 19,315, forward strand.
CACCAGGACCCGATCCTGTCCCAGGTCAAGCTCATCGCCGAGCCGTGGGACGTCGGCCCGGGCGGCTACCAGGTCGGCAACTTCCCGGTGCTGTGGTCGGAGTGGAACGGCATCTACCGCGACACGATGCGGGACTTCTGGCGCGGCGAGGCGCACGTCGGCGAGTTCGCGAACCGGCTCACGGGCTCGAGCGACCTCTACCAGTCCGACGGGCGCCACCCGTTCGCGTCGATCAACTTCATCACCGCCCACGACGGCTTCACGCTGCGCGATCTCGTCTCCTACAACGAGAAGCACAACGAGGCCAACAAGGAGGGCAACCGGGACGGGACCGACGACAACCGGTCCTGGAACCACGGCGTCGAGGGCGAGACCGACGACCCGGAGATCAACGCGCTGCGCGACCGCCAGCAGCGCAACTTCCTGGCCACGCTGCTGCTCTCGCAGGGCACGCCGATGATGCTCGGCGGCGACGAGTTCGGTCGCACGCAGGGCGGCAACAACAACGGCTGGTGCCAGGACTCGGAGATCTCCTGGTTCGACTGGTCGCTGATCGAGAAGCACGAGCCGCTGCTGAACTTCACCAAGCGGCTGATCGCGCTGCGGCGCGCGCACGCCGTGTTCCGCCGGCGGGAGTTCCTGTTCGGGCGCGAGGTCGAAGGCTCGGGCCTGCCGGACGCGGCCTGGTTCCGCGCCGACGGCGAGCCGATGCGCGACGACGACTGGAACGGCCTCGTCCCCGTCGTCGGGCTGTTCCTGAACGGCGAGGAGATCACCTCGCCGGACGCGCGCGGGCGCCAGGTGCTCGACGAGTCGTTCCTGCTGCTGTTCAACGGCCACCACGAGGACCACACCTTCACGCTTCCGGACGGCAAGTTCGGGGACGCGTGGACGGTCATGCTCGACACGGCGCGGCCCGACGTGGAACCCGGGGACGAGACCCCGGTCGCCGGTGACGAGCTCGAGCTCGTGCATCACTCCCTGGTCCTCCTGCGCCGCGATCAGCCATGAGCGACCTGCGCGCGACCTACCGGCTCCAGCTCGGCGGCGACTTCGGCTTCGCCGCCGCGCGCGAGCTCGTTCCGTACCTGGCCGACCTCGGCGTCTCGCACCTGTACCTGCCGCCGTCGTTCCAGGCGCGGGAGGGCTCGACGCACGGCTATGACGTCGTCGACCCCGGCTCGATCTCCAACGAGCTGGGCGGTGAGGACGAGTTCCTGGAGCTGGTCGCGGTCGCGCGCGAGGCGGGGCTCGGGATCGTGCTCGACATCGTCCCGAACCACATGGCGACGGATGAGAAGAACCGCTACTGGAGCGACCCGGAGCTGCGGCGCAAGTTCTTCGACCTCGACGAGAAGACGGGCCGCCACCGGCGCTTCTTCGACATCGACCACCTCGCGGGCGTCCGCCAGGAGGACCCCGAGGTGTTCGCGGAGACGCACAAGCTCGCGCTGCGGCTCGTGAACGAGGGGATCGTCGACGGGCTCCGGATCGACCATCCGGACGGGCTCGCGGACCCCGCGGGCTACCTGCAGCGGCTGCGCGACGGCGGCGCCGAGCACGTGTGGGTGGAGAAGATCCTCGACCCGGGCGAGCCGCTGCGCGACTGGGCGATTGACGGCACCGTCGGCTACGAGTTCCTCAACGACGTCGCCGCGCTGTTCGTCGACCCCGCGGGCGAGGCGCCGCTGACCGACCTGTGGGTCGAGGTCTCCGGCGACGACCGGCGCTTCGGCGAGCTCGCCTTCGAGGCCAAGCTCGAGCAGGCGCGGACGGCGTTCGCGCCCGAGGTCGAGCGGCTGCTGCGTGAGGCGCCCGAGCGCGTCGCGGGCCTGGAGCGCGCGCTGGCGTCGTTCCCCGTCTACCGCACCTACGTGGAGCCGTGGTCGGGGAAGGTGGCCGACGAGGACCGCCACGCCGTCGCCGAGGCCGGCCTGCCCGCCTCGCTGGCCTCCAAGCTGCTGCTGGAGGTCCCGGGCTGGGAGGCGTTCATCACGCGCTTCCAGCAGACGACGCCGCCTGTGATGGCCAAGGGCGTCGAGGACACGGCGTTCTACCGCTACGCGCGGCTGCTGGCGTTGAACGACGTCGGCGGGGACCCGGGCCGCTTCAGCGTGTCCGTGCGTGACTTCCACCGCGGCAACGCCGAGCGGGCGGAGCGCTTCCCGAACAACCTGCTGGTCACCCAGACGCACGACACCAAGCGCTCCGGCGACGTGCGGGCGCGGATCGGCACGCTCGCGTCGATGCCCGAGGAGTACGCCGCGCACGTGCGCACGTGGCTCTCCGTCTGCCGCTCGCTGACCAGCGGCGGCGCGCCGACGCCGGTCGAGCAGCTCTTCATCTTCCAGACACTGCTGGGCGCGTGGCCGATCTCCGAGGACCGCCTGCACGGCTACCTCGAAAAGGCGATGCGCGAGGCCAAGCAGCACACGACCTGGGTCGACGTCAACGAGGAGCACGAGGGCGCCGTGCAGTCGTTCGCCCGGGCGCTGCTCACGCACCGCGACTTCCTGCGCACGTTCCTGCCCTTCCAGGAGCAGGTGGCCGCGGCCGGCGAGCAGTCGGCGCTGGGCCAGCTCGCGCTCAAGCTCACGGTGCCGGGCGTGCCCGACATCTACCAGGGCGACGAGTTGCTGTGCCTGTCGCTGGTGGACCCCGACAACCGCCGCGCCGTCGACTGGGACGAGCGCCGCGCGGCGCTCGCGTCCGCCGCGCCGCCGGCGAAGCTGCAGGTGATCCGCACGCTGCTGGCGCTGCGCAAGCGGCTGCCCGAGGCGTTCGCGGGCGCGTACGCGGCGGTCGAGGCGGGCGAGGACGTCGTCGCCTTCACGCGCGGCGAGGACCAGGTCTTCGTGGCCGTCCGCCTGCGGGGCCAAGGCGAGCTGCCGCGCCCCGAAGGCGAGTGGGCCGCCGAGCTGGAGCTCGACGGCCTCCTGGTGCTCAGCCGGCGGTGATCGCGCCCTCGTAGGCCAACTCGCGGTCGCGCGTGACGGCGTAGAGCCCGTACGCGCGCAGCGTGGTCTCGCCGTTGGCGTCGAAGCCGTACGTGCCGAGGACGCTCTGGCGGTTCTGGACGGTGGGCAGCCAGGCGAGTAGGCCCGCACGGGTGCCGCCGGACGCGACGAAGCCGTCCAAGATCAGCTTCATCGCCTCGTAGCCGTAGGTGTAGTACGGGTCGCGGTTGCCGAACTGGGCCGGCGTCGGGAGCGTGGCCACGGTCACGAACGTGCGGCGGGCGACGGATCGGGGCAGGCGGCCGACGAAGCCGGTCTCGGCCACGCCGTCGCTGCCGTAGAGCTGCATCCCGCGCAGCGCGCTGGAGCGGAACAGGCGCACGGCGCCGTTGACCGTGATGCCGGTGTAGGCCATGCAGTCGGCCTTGGCGCGGCGGACCGCGCTCGGCGCACCGCGGCTGATCCGGCGGTTCGCCACGACCGGAAGCCCGAAGCGCGCGGCGGTCGCGACGGCGTCGGCGTTCATGCCCTTGCCGTAGACCTCGCCGTCGTGGACGAACGCGAGCGCCTTGCAGCCGCGGTCGCGCATCGCGGTCACGAGCGCGGCGGCCTGCACGTGGTCGTTCGGCACGATCCGGAAGAACGTGCGCACGCCGGTCGGGTAGTAGCGGCCGGGCTCGCCGGACGTCGTTCCGGGACCGCCGGTCGAGAGGCCGTTGTACGTGCTCGAGGGGCTGATCGTCGGGATTCCGACGCGGTTGAGGATCGGCACGGACACCTTGGCGGCGCCCGAGTTGAACTCGCCGATGTAGGCCACGGTGGAGGCGTCCTTCGCCGCCCTGCGGGCGTTCGCGCGCGTCCGTCCCACCGTCCAGGAGCCGGCGCGCGGCGTGGCGCTGTTGAGCGTGACGAGCCGCACGGGGTTGCCGGCCTCCTTCAGCGCGCGGCGGGCGCCGTCGTTGACCGCCTTGGTCTGCACGCGCGAGGCGCCGCTCAAGGGCAGGCTCGAGTACACCGTCGGCTGCTGCGCGGTGGCGGTGGCCGGGAATGCCCCGGCAATGAGGAACGCCGCAATGATCCGTTTCATGGCGCGCTTCTCGTACCCCGGCGCTCGTAGAATGAAGCGTGATGGATCGCAGTGCCGCGGAACGTTTGGTCAAGAAGGATCTGGACGCCGCGACCGGCCTCGGCAAGCCGATCTCCGGCCGGGCGCTCGGTGCGCAGCGTACGGTCGAGTCGTATCTGAAGGCCGGCGTCAAGCCGCGCTGGATGGAGCGGATCGCCGAGATCGACAACGCGATCGCCTACCAGAAGCGCCGCTTCGCGCGGGCGCACCGCACGCTGCGCGAGGAGTCGGCGGGCGACGAGGCGGCGTTCGCGCAGCGCTGGACGGAGTTCGCCGAGCGGGCGCGCTTCGACGAGCTCAACGAGCTCATCCAGCAGCACAACGACTGGTACCCGATCGAGCGCGACCTGCCGATGGACCTGCGCACGCGCGACTACGTGCTCGTCGGCGGCCGCAGCTACCGGCGCGAGCCGCTCTCGGCGGAGTGGGTTCTCCACCGGTTCCCAGCTAGGCTCCGCGACTAAGTGCGCATCCTCACGCTCTCCTGGGAGTACCCGCCGATCGTGGAGGGCGGCCTCGCGCGCCACGTCCGCAAGCTCTCCGAGCAGCTCGTGCGCGACGGCCACGAAGTGCACGTGGTCACGCGCGGCGGCGGGCGCCTGGACGCGCACGAGGAGCGCCACGGCGTCCACGTGCACCGCGTGCGCGAGCCCGAGTTCCCCAAGGACGACCTGGACGCGTTCATCGCCTGGGTCGACCACATGAACGAGGACATGCTCGCCGCGGGCGCCGAGCTCGGCGGTGGGTTCGACCTCGTCCACTCGCACGACTGGCTGGTGGCCGCGGCCGCGCGCCAGCTCGCCCGCAAGCGCCGGGTCCCGTGGCTCGTCACCGTCCACGCGACCGAGTACGGCCGCCATCAGGGCTGGGTGAACAAGCACCCGCAGTCCTACATCCACGGCGTCGAGAAGCGGATGACGCGCGCCGCCGACAGCGTGATCACGTGCTCCGAGTTCATGCGCGAGCAGGTCACGGACATCTACGGGCTCCCGCGCGCGAAGGTCACCGCGATCCCGAACGGCATCGACCCCACCGACCTGCAGCCCGTCTCGGACCTCCCGCGCCTGCGCGCGAAGTTCGCGGCGCCCGACGAGCAGCTCGTGCTCCTCGTCGGGCGGCTCGTCTACGAGAAGGGCTTCCACCTCGCGCTCGACGCGCTCCCGGGCCTCATCCGCCGTGTCGGCAAGGTCCGCTTCCTGATCGCGGGCTCCGGCACGGCCGAGGCCGAGCTCAAGGCGCAGGCCGAGCGCCTGAACCTGATGGAGCACGGCACGTTCATCGGCTGGACGGGCGACGACGTGCTGCACTCGCTGTACCGGATCGCCGACCTGTACCGGATCGCCGACCTGTGCCTGGTGCCGTCGATCTACGAGCCGTTCGGGCTCGTCGCGCTGGAGGCGATGGCGTCCGGCTGCCCGACGATCGTCGCCGACACCGGCGGGCTGCGCGAAGTCGTCCCGCGCGGGCGCAAGGTCGGCCTGCGCTTCCGGGCGTCGAGCGTGCGCTCGCTGGAGCGGATGGCGCAGCAGCTGCTGACCGACGACGAGCTGCGCGACCGGCTCGTCGCGGAAGCCTCCGAGCACGTGCTGCGGTTCGACTGGGCCGACGTCGCGCGCCAGACGACCGCGGTCTACGAGCGGCTCGTCACGTCCCGCACGACGGCGTAGGGCTCCACCGTCGCGCCCGCGGGCACGTGCGCGCCCGCGCCGATCACGGCGTGCAGGCCGACCCGCGCGCCCGCCCCGATGCTCACCGGCGCGTGCCGCGCGGGCTGCGCGTGGATCGGCCGCTCGACGTCCGCGAACGTCGGCGCCGCGTCGTCGATCACGGCCCAGTCTTCGATCAGCGCGCCCTCGCCGATCTCCACGCCCGTGTGGGAGACGATCGCGGCGCGCTCGCCCAGCCGGGCGCCCGCGCCGACCTTCACGGTTCCGCCGTGCGCGGTGATGCGCGCGTCCGGCCCGAGCACCACGCCGCGCCCGAGCACCACACGCGCGCCGCGCGCGACCTCGATCCGCGCGGTCCGGTGCACGTGCACGTGAGGGCCGGTTGACACGCGTCGCCGGTCAAACACCGCGCGCTACCTTGCTGTGGATCGAACCCTTCACCACGGAAGCCAAGCAGGTCGGCAAGACCACGCTTGTCCAGGTGCACGGCGAGCTCGACTGCTCCACCGTCCCCTCACTCGAAGGCCAGATGGACACCGTCCTGCGCGACGGCGGCGGACCCGTCGTGCTCGACCTGCGGGAGCTGGAGTTCATGGACGTCTCCGGGCTGCGCCTGGCCGTCCGGCTCGAGGCCCGCGCCCAGCTGCACGGCCAGCCATTCTCGATGCTCGAAGGGGACGGCCAGGTCGCGCGCGTCTTCGAGTTGACCGGAATGCGGCGCTTCGTGAGCTGAACAGCACCTCCAGAACGCTACAAGGGCGTGGATTTACGTCCACGGCGCATTGACTTCTCATGACGTGGCCATGAGCATGAGATGACGCCTGTGGTTCGCGGACATAGGCATTGGAGTGAGGGTTCCAATGGGGTCTCCGCGGGGCCTTTGAGTGGAGGGGCAGTTGTTGTTCAAGAAAGCAGTGCTCGCCGCGGCGGTAGCCGCGACGGTGGTCGCGGCATCGCCCGCGATCGCGGCGCCGCCCGCGCCGCTCGATCCGCAGAACTGGTCCTTCCAGGACAACCTGACGTGGTCCGACTACAAGCCGATCCCGGGTCCGGACTACTCGGACGGGACGATCCAGCCGAGCGTCAAGAAGTGGCGCGTCGCGCTGATCATGGTCGACTACCCCGACCGTGAGTTCACGATCAGCGGGGCGCCGGGCTCCTCGGTCTTCGGCACGCCGTCGGTGGGCACGGGCAACGTCCCGCGCGACCAGGTGCCGCAGTTCTACGCCGACTTCCTGAACAAGCCGACGGCGCTCAACAACGGCCAGACGCTGAACCGGTACTGGATGGAGAACTCCTTCGGCAAGTACGGCGTGGAGCTCGTGCCGTTCGGGCCCTACCGCCTGCCGGAGCCGTCGTACCAGTACCACATCTCCCGCTTCAACGACATCACCGCGGACTGCCCCAAGGACCCGCCGTGTGACGAGACCGGGCCGGCCGGCGCGCAGAAGTACTTCAACGCCGTGCGCGACGCGTGGAACGCCGCCGTCTCCGCCGAGGTGCGCGCGACGTTCGACAACCAGTACTACGTCTCCGCGGGCCACGACGAGAGCGCGACGTGGCAGGAGTTCGGCGAGATGATGTTCACCTCGCGCGAGACCGTCAGCGACGCGTTCGGCCCGAAGGCCATCAACCCGCTGCACCGCAACTGGGCCGTGACCCGCTACGTCCCGTGGACGTCGTGGGCGGCCGCCGCCAACATCTGGCCGAGCGCCACCGGCCGCGCGTCGAGCGAGGCCGAGAGCTCCGGCATGGGCGTCTTCGCGCACGAGCTCTCGCACAACCTGGGTCTGCCGGACAACTACGGCAACCCGTTCGGCACGCCGACCTCGCGGTCGGCCGGCGGCATGTGGGACATGATGAGCCGCGGCTCCTTCAACGGCCCGGGCGGCCAGCACACCCGCTGGCAGGTCCCGCCGACGCAGGGCGCCTCGCTCGGCGCGCAGCACGGCGTCCGCCACAAGCAGAAGCTCGGCTTCGTCGCCAACTCCGACATGGTGCGCCTGAACCGTGACGGCCTGGCGCAGTCCGGCACGGCCGTGGTCGAGGTCAAGGCCCGTGAGGTCGCCCCGAACGGCGACGTCGCCGGCGTCCAGGTCCTCCTCGACGGCCAGGGCGACCTCAACACCCCCTGCCGCTCGACGGAGAACCCGCTCTGCGAAGGCCCCTGGATCCAGGCCAACGGCTCGATCCAGGGCCGGTTCCTGGACTACACGGTCGAGGTCGTGCAGCAGATCGGCGCGGACTCGTTCGTCGGCGGCCACGGCGTGCTGCTCGCCAAGAGCAACAACAGCGCCAACTGCGGCACGTTCTCCTGCAGCCTCTGGTACATCGACTCCAACCCGGAGGACATCAACCAGGTCGACTACGTCAAGGCCGACGGCACGCCCGTCAAGGCCACGATCGGCGACGAGCGCCAGCTCAACGACGCCTCGTTCAACGTCGGCGTGAACTCCGGCGGCGAGTACGAGTACCTCGCCGCCAACAACAAGCTGCACTTCTACATCATCAACAAGCGCACCGACGAGCAGGGCGCGCTGCGCTACACCGTCGGCATCCGCTCGACGGCGGGCGCCGGCCCGCAGACCCGCGGCGTGCAGCTCGCGTCGCCGGTCGCCGGCACTTCGGAACGGCTCGCGACCTGCACGTTCCCGCTCAAGAACACGGGCGTGGCGGCCGACGTGCCGGCCACCCTGCACCCGGGCGCGGCGGCGAAGTACTTCAACAGCGACGTCTACCGCCTGTCGGCGACGGCGTCCGGCACAGGCTGGACGGCGCACCTGAAGAACGCGCTGGCCACGGCCGAGTTCGGCCAGACCGTCGACGTGCCGGTCTACATCGACAAGGCGGCCGGGGCGGCCGCCTCGGGCTCGGTGACGCTGACGGCGAAGTCGGAGAGCGATCCGTCGAAGACCGTCTCGGCGACCTGCACCACGACCGGCGGCACCGTCGGCGGCTCCGTGCCGGCGACGCTGGCGCTGAACCTGGGCACGCCGGCGAGCTTCGGCGCGTTCACGCCGGGCGCGCAGAAGGACTACTACGCGTCCACGAAGGCGACCGTCATCTCGACCGCCGGTGACGCGACGCTGAGCGTCGCCGACCCGTCCGCCGTGGCGACCGGCCACCTGGTCAACGGCGCGTTCTCGCTGCCGGAGGCCCTGCAGGCCAGCGCGGCGCTCGGCGACACGCCGGGCAACACGTACACGGCCGTGAGCGGCTCGCCGCTGACGCTGTTCTCGTGGGCCGCGCCGACGTCCAACGCGGACGTCGCGGTCGGCTTCAAGCAGCCGATCAAGGCCAACGACGCGCTGCGTACCGGGACGTACGCGAAGACGTTGACCTTCACGCTGTCGACGACCAACCCGTAGCAACGCAGTGCAGGCGCGGGCCCGTTGATCGGGCCCGCGTCGTCGTTTCTCCCGTGGGTCCGCGGAGCGCGGGAGTGGGGTGAGGGTTCCAATGGGGCCGCCGCGGGGCCCCGTGAGTGGAGGGGCAGGGAAATTGATCAAGAACGCAGTGCTCGCCGCGGCGGCTGTCGCGGCGACGGTGGTGGCGGCATCACCCGCCATCGCGGCGCCGCCGGCGCCGCTGGACCCGCAGAACTGGTCCTTTCAGGACAACCTGACGTGGTCCGACTACAAGCCGCTGCCGGGGCCCGACTACTCGGACCCGAGCATCCAGCCGACCGTCAAGAAGTGGAAGGTCGCGCTCATCCTGGTCGACTATCCCGACCGGCCGTTCACGGTCACGCAGGCCGCGGGCTCGAACATCTTCGGCAACCCGTCGGCCGCGGCGCACAGCGTCCCGCGTGAGCAGGTCCCGCAGTTCTACGCGGACTTCCTCAACAAGCCGCAGGCGCTCAACAACTTCCAGACCATGAACCGGTACTGGATGGAGGACTCCTTCGGCCGCTACGGCGTGGAGCTCGTCCCGTTCGGCCCGTACCGGCTGCCGCTGAAGGCGCACCAGTACCACGTCGCCGGCGGCCACCAGGACAACACCCTGGACTGCCCGAACCCGACGCGGGCGACGCCCAACCCGGAGCCGTGCAACCAGAACTTCACCACGGCGGCGCGCAACGCGTGGCTGGCGGACATCGACGCGCCGGGCAACCCCGTGCAGGCGAGCGACTTCGACAACATGTTCTGGACCTCCGCGGGCCAGGACGAGTCGGGCTCGTGGCAGGAGTTCGGCGAGATGCGCTTCGCGTCGCCCGAGGCCGTGACCGACCCGTTCGGCCCCAAGGCGTACGACCCGCTGCATCCGCGCGGGAACTGGGCCAAGACGCGCTACATCCCGTGGACGTCGTGGGCGTCGGCCGCCACCGTGTGGCCGAGCGCGTCGGGCAACAGCTCGACCGAGGCCGAGAGCGCCGGCATGGCCGTGTACGCGCACGAGCTCTCGCACAACCTGAGCATCCCGGACAACTACAACAACCCGTTCACGGCGCCCTACCAGCGGACCGCGAGCGGCATGTGGGACATGATGAGCCGCGGCTCGTTCAACGGCCCGGGCGGCCAGCACACGCGCTGGCAGATCCCGCCGACCCAGGGCAGCTCGCTCGGCGCGCAGCACAACATGCGCAACAAGCGCTTCCTGAACTTCATCTCCGACGACGACCTCCTGCGCCTGAACCGCAGCGGCCTGGCGCAGACCGGTCTCGCGGTGGCGGAGGTCAAGGCGCGTGAGGTGGCTCCCAACGGCGACCTCGCCGGCATCCGCGTGAACATGGACGGCGACGGCGACCGCAACCGCGTCTGCCCCGACACGGCGGCCGGCGTGGACCTCACCTGCGAGGGCCCGTGGCTGACCGACCCGGCGGGCACGCTGCCCCTGGGCGTCTACGGCAAGTTCAGCGACTACACGGTCGAGGTCGTCCAGCAGATCGGCTCGGACTCGTTCGCGCCGGGCCACGGCGTGCTGCTCGGCAAGTCGAAGGCCTCCCAGGCCAACGGCAACGGCACCTGCGGCTCGTACTCGTGCTTCGTCTGGTACATCGACTCCAACCCGCAGGACATCGACCAGGTCGACTTCGTCCGGCCGGACGGCACGGTGCAGAAGGCGACGCCGGGCGACGAGCGCCAGCTCAACGACGGCTCGTTCAACGTCGGCGTGAACTCGGGCAGCGAGTACGAGTACACGACGACCGCCAACGGCCTGCAGTTCTACATCCTCGACAAGCGCACCGACGCGCAGGGCGTCCTGCGCTACAAGGTCGGCATCCGCTCGCTCGAGGGCACCGGCCCGCAGACGCGCGGCGTGTCGCTCTCGAGCGCCACGAAGGGCACGTCCGAGGGCCTGGCGACCTGCACGTTCTCGCTCAAGAACACGGGCGTCGGCGCTGAGGTCCCGGCGGCGGCGCATCCGACCACGAACGCCGCGAAGTACTTCAACAGCGACATCTACCGCCTCACGGCGACGAGCAACACGACGGGCTGGACGGCGCACGTCAAGAACGCGCTGACCACGGCCGAGTTCGGCCAGTCCGTCGACGTCCCGGTCTACATCGACAAGGCCGTCGGCGCGCCGGCAGCCGGCTCGGTCACGCTCAACGCCACGTCGGAGAGCGACAAGACCAAGACGATGTCCGCCACGTGCACGTACGGCACGGGCGACACCGTGGGCGGCACCGTCCCGGCGACGCTGGCGCTGAGCCTCGGCACCCCGCCGAGCTTCGGCGCGTTCACGCCGGGCGCGCAGAAGGACTACTACGCGTCCACGAAGGCGACCGTGACGTCGACCGCCGGTGACGCGACGCTGAGCATCGCCGACCCGAGCACGACCGCTCCGGGGCACCTGGTCAACGGCGCGTTCTCGTTGCCGGAGCCGCTGCAGGCCAACGCGGCCCTCGGCGCGACGCCGGGCAACACCTACACGCCGCTCGGTGGCTCGCCGCTGAACGTGTTCGCGTGGGCGACGCCGACGTCGAACGCCGAGGTGGCGGTCGGCTTCAAGCAGTCGATCAAGGCCAACGACGCGCTGCGTACGGGCACGTACGCCAAGACGTTGACCTTCACGCTGTCGACGACCAACCCGTAGGCGCAGGGTGACGCGGGCCCGCGTGTGCGGGCCCGCGTCGAGGTCTGGCTAGGCCGCCGCGGCGAGCTTCGCCGCGGCGGTCCGGGCCGGCACCCAGAGCGCGTCGTGGCCGAACGCCAGGCGCTTGAGCTGGTCGTCGCCGGCGGCGGTGATCAGGGCGTCCTCCGCCTGATCCGGATCGGCCGGGAACTTGTCCTGGGCCATGATCAGCGCGACCTCGCCCGTCGTCAGGCCGTCCGGGAACGCTTCGAGGACTTCGACGACGTCGGTCGCCGGGGCGCGGCGCGTGAGGCTCGTGTCCAGGTTGGCGATCAGCACGTCGTAGGCCTCGAACGACTGGTAACCGCCGGCCTCGAGCGTGCTGGAGCCGTTGGTGAGCTTCAGGCTCGGCGCCGTGTAGCGCACGCGGCCGTCCGTGTTGGCGTGCTTGTCCTGGAACTCCGTGGGGGAGCCGGCGGCGGTCCGCGCCTCGTCCTTGTCGGCCTCGAAGAGCGCCTCGGTCTCCGGGTCCTGGGCGGCGGCGATGATCGCGTCCGCGTCGATCCCCGGCACCCAGGCGATCGCCTCGCGCAACTGCGCGTAGTCCTCGAGGAACAGCGTGCTCGTGAACTGCGCGAGCTGCAGCGCGCGGAAGACCGCGTACTCACGCTCAGGGGCCAGACGGCGCGTGGCGACGACGACACGGCACATCGGCCACGTGCCGTGCACGCGCTCGCGCGGCTCGGTGGAGAACGGCATCCCGCGCCAGCGGAAGTTGCGGTACCCGCGCGCCTGGCTCGGGCCGGTGTAGCCGCGCTCCTCATAGACGGAGCCGTACTCGGTGAGCCCGATCATGACGTGACGCCATTCGAGCTGGTCCCCGTAGCGCCACTTGAGCGCGGCGAGAGCGGGGGACGCCGACCAGGCCCAGGGGCAGCCGGGATCGGAGAAGTGGGTGACTTGGAGCGACACGTACGAAAGGTTAGTCCTCTGCCTCCGCGATGTTCCCGCACCTTGCGGAAGTCCGGAATCGACGTCCGGAGCGCCTCGTATCGTGCCGCTTCCCGTGACGTACGAGATCGACGCTCCTCCCCGCCCCACAGCGGGTCGTTATCTGCCGTCCTGGCCGACGCATCGCCCGCTGCGCAAGTGGCAGCAGGCGGCCGCCGCCCAGGTCTTCGAGTCCTCCAACGACGCGTTCCTCGCGTCCGCCACCCCCGCGGCCGGCAAGACGACGTTCGGCCTGCACGTCGCCCACCGGATGCTGTCCGAAGGCCGCGTGGCGCGCGTCGCCGTGGTCGCGCCGACCACGCACATCTGCCGCCAGTGGGCGCTGGACGCCGCGCGCTACGGCATCCACCTGGAGCCGAACCGGCCCAACAGCGCCGGCCCGGAGCCGCGCGACCGCCACGGGATCTCCGTCACGTACGCGACCGTCGCGGCGGGCAGCGAGGTCCACCGCCGGCGCTGCGCCGAGCGGCCAACGCTGCTGATCGCCGACGAGCCGCACCACATGGGCGAGGACGCCTCGTGGGGGCAGTCGACCGTCAACGCGTTCGGCGCAGCCAAGTTCCGGCTGCTGCTGTCCGGCACGCCGTTCCGGTCGGACAACTCGCCGATCCCGTGGGTCAAGTACGACGACGAGGGCGTCTCCGCGGCCGACTACGACTACGGCTACACGCAGGCGCTGATCGATCACGTGTGCCGGCCGGTGACGTTCCACACCTACGGCGGCGAGATGGAGTGGGTGAGCGACGGCAAGGTCCGGCGGGCGGGCTTCGACGTCGTGCTGCCCGCGCCGGAGGCCGCGCGGCGCCTGCGCACGGCGCTGGACGCCGACGGCGACTGGATCACGCACGTCCTGCGCGACGCGAACGACGAGCTGGTCAAGATCCGCGCGGGCGACCACCCGAACGCGGGCGGGCTCGTGATCGCGATGGACAAGGAGCACGCCGACAAGCTGGCGGGCCGGATCGCGCGGATCACGGGCGAGCGGCCGGACGTCGTGCACTCGGACGCGTCGGACGCGTCGGCGCGGATCGCGTCGTTCTCGGCGGGCACTTCGCCCTGGCTGGTCTCGGTGCTGATGGTCTCCGAGGGCGTGGACGTGCCGCGTCTGCGCGTGGGGGTCTACGCCACCAACTCGCGCACCGAGCTGTTCTTCCGCCAGGTGATCGGGCGCTTCATCCGGCGCACGCCGGAGCCCAAGGACCAGATGGCGCACGTGTTCCTGCCGTCGGACCCGCGCCTGAAGCGGCTCGCGATCGCGATCGAGGAGGAGCGCAAGCACGCGCTCGTGTTCGCGTCGGTCAGCGGCGAGGAGACCGAGCGGGGGGAGCGCTCGGAGGCCAAGGAGCCGTTCAAGGCGCTGTGGTCCTCGGCCCGGCGTGACGAAGAGGTGCTGCAGACGACGCAGCCCGGCGAGCCGATGCAGCTGTTCGCCGACCCGGAGCCGGAGATCTCGCCGGCGCTGGCCGCGTTCGCGATGCCGGTCGTGCAGGCCGCGCCGCCGGAGCCCGAGACGTCCTTCGAGCGCCGCGAGCGGCTCCGCGCGGAGCGCCACAACCTGGTGGCCTTGATCGCGCGCCGGGACAAGGAGCCGCACTCGAAGGTCAACGGGTGGGTCAACCGCGAGGTCGGCGTCAAGTCGGTCGACAAGGCCACGGACGAGCAGCTCGAGCGGGCCAACCGGCTGCTCGAGCGCGAGCTCAACCGCAAGAAGGGATGACCGTGCTGCCGGAGTGGCCGGCCGGAACGGTCGCGGTGCTCTCCACCGGGGCGGGAGCACCGCACGCCATTCCGGTCTCCACGGCCATCCGGCGCGGCGACACGCAACTGGCGTTCGCGCTGGCGTTGCGGCGCGAGTCGCTGGTGCGGTTGCGGGAGGACCCGCGCTGCGCGGTCGTGCTGCTGGCCGCGGGACTCGCGATCACGGTGCACGGCCGCGCGGTCGTCGAGCGCGAGCTGGAGCGGATCGCGGTCGTGCGCGTCGACGTCGAGTCGATCCAGGACCATCAGAGCCCGCGGTTCGAGATCGACGCCGGCGTCGCCTGGCACTGGACGTCCGAGGAAGCCCAGAGCGGCGACGCCGAGACGCGCGCGGCCGTGTCTCAGCCCTGAGCGGTTGGCACGACGATCAGCTCGGCGACGTTGACGTGCGCGGGGGCGGCAGTGGCGTAGAGGATCGCGTCGGCGATGTCGGTGGCGTCGAGCGTGCGCATCTCGCGCAGCTGGTCGAGCACGGCCTTGCCGGCGGGGTCGGTCATGTCGTCGCCGAGCTCGGTCGCGACGACGCCCGGCTCGATCGTCTTCACGCGCACGCCGCGCGGGCCGAGCTCGGTGCGCAGGTTGCGCGTGAGGTGCGCGACGGCGGCCTTGGTCGCGCAGTACACGCCGTAGTTCGGGAAGGCGAGGTGGCCGCCGACCGAGCCGACGTGGACGAGGTCGGCGGGGCGGCCGTCGGCCGCGGCGGCCAGCAGGTCGTCGGCGAACGTGCGGCCGGTGCGGATCAGACCGCGCAGGTTGACGTCGATCATCCGCTCCCATTCGTCGACGTCGGCGGTCTCGAACGGCGCGCCGAGCATCACGCCCGCGTTGGCGACGACGAGGTCGACGCGCCCGAGCTGCTCGTGGACGGTGTCGGCCACGCGCTGGAGGGCCGTGGGGTCGGAGACGTCGGCCGCGACGGGGAGGACGTCGCCGAGCTGCTGCAGGCGGTCGGCGCGGCGGGCGACGGCGGCGACCTTCGCGCCCGCGGCGGCGAGCTGCCGTGCGGTGGTCGCGCCGATGCCGCTGGACGCGCCGGTGACGACCGCGACGCGGCCTTCGAGGTTCAAGTTCGTGCTCATGGCCTCCACGGTGGTGGCGGCCGGCTTCGTTAGCCAGAGCCCTCCGGACCCTGGGGGTGGCAGGGCCACCTTCGTCCGCGTCGCGCGCACTACGGTGGTGGTGTGGACAACCGGATCGGCGACTTCCTCCGTGCGCGACGCGAGCTCGTCCGGCCCGAGGACGTGGGCCTGGAGCCGAGCGGACGCCGGCGCGTGCCGGGCCTGCGCCGCGAGGAGCTCGCGCTGCTGGCCGGCGTCTCGGCCGACTACTACGTGCGGCTCGAGCAGGGCCGCGACCGGCACCCGTCCGCCCAGGTGCTCGAGGCGCTCGCCCGCGTGCTCCAGCTCGACGAGGACGCCACCGCGCACCTGCACGAGCTGGCGACCGCCGCCCCGCGCCGCCGCGCCCGCGCGCGCGTGGAGCGCGTCCGGCCCAGCCTGCTGCAGATGATGGAGGCCTGGCCCAACTCGCCCGCGTTCATCACGGGCCGCCGCTTCGACGTCCTGGCCGCCAACCGCCTCGCCGAGGCCCTCTACCCGGTCTGCGCCACGCGCGGCAACATCGTCCGCACGATCTTCCTCGACCCCGAGGGCTCGTGCATCCTCTACGCCCAGTACGACCAGGTCGCCGCCGACACCGTCGCCGCCCTGCGCGCGACCTCCGGCGCCGACGTCGACGACCCCGAGCTCATCTCCCTCGTCGGCGAGCTCTCCCTCAAGAGCGACGCGTTCCGCCGCCTCTGGGCCCGCCACGACGTCCGCGCCAAGACCGAGGGCCAGAAGCTCCTCAACCACCCCCTCGTCGGCGAGGTCACCGTGCGCTACGAGACCTTCACCGTCAACGGCGCCGAGGGCCAGCAGCTCGTCGTCTACCACGCCGAGCCGGGCAGCCCGAGCGAGCGGGCCCTGAACCTGCTCGCCTCGATCGTCGCCGGCGAACCTGCGCGCGAGGTCCAGCACCAGCACTGAGTTGTTTGAGTGCCGGAAACCGGCACTCAAACAACACACTTGCCGCGCGGTGGCGCCCGTCGCCGACACGACGGACGCCACCGGTACTCGCGGACGTGCCGCTAGCCGACCGGAACGGCGGCGCCCGTCTCCTCAGCGGGCGCAACCGCGTCGGCGGGAGCGGCAGGCTCGGGCGCAGGCGCGGCCTCTTCGACCGGGGCGGGAGCCTCGGCGACGGGCGCGGGCGCGGTCTCGGCCGGGCTCGCGGCGGCGGGCGTCTCGGCGGCGGGCGCCGGCGCGGTCTCGGCCGGAGCCGTGGCGGCCGGGGCCGCCTCCTCGGGGCTGGCCGTCGGCGCGGCGGCAAGTCGG
>NZ_JAPDDP010000078.1 GCF_027587195.1 Solirubrobacter phytolaccae
GCGGCGCCGAATGACGGCGGCGGCCCCGCGCCGGGGCCCGGCCGCCGCCGCCGCGAGGCCGCCGCCGTCATTCGGCGCGGCAAACGGCGTGCCGCCGTGGCGCGGCGCGACCGCACCGGCTGCCGGCCAACGACTCACGGCGCGGCGTGCCCGCCGTTGCGCGGCGCGGCGCGCACAGCGGTGAGGTGCTGCGCCAGCTGAGCGTCGTCCAGCGTCTCGAACTCGACGAGCTCGCGCGCGATCCCCTGCACGACGCGCCAGTTGGTGTTCAGGGTCCGCGCGGCGCGCTCCTCGGCGGCCTCGACGATCTCGCGCGTCTCCGCGTCGATGCGCTCGAGCGTGCCCGGCCCGACGCTGCCCAGCTCCTGCAGCGAGGCGCCGAGGAAGACCTCGGCGCTCTGCTCGCCGATCGTGACCGGGCCGAGCGAGGACATGCCGAAGGACGTGACCATCGAGCGGGCCAGCTGGGTCGCGGTGTGCAGGTCGTCGTTGACCGCCGTGGAGACCTCGCCGAACGCGATGCGCTCCGCGGCGGCGCCGGCCAGCGCGATCTCCAGCTGGCGCTCGAGGTCGCTGCGGCGCAGGACGGTGCGGTCGCGGTCGAGCATCAGGGCGGTGGAGCGGCCGAGCCGGCGCCCACGCGAGACGATCGAGACCTGGTGCACCTGCGCGCCGTCGTGCGCGGCCGCGACGACCACGTGCGCGGCCTCGTGCACCGCGATCGTCTCCAGCTCGTCGGCGCTGAGCACGTGCGTGTCGTTGCGCGGACCGCCGACCGTGCGCTGGATCGCCTCGTCGAGGTCGTGCATGCCGATCGCGGTGTGGCCCTCGCGGGCGCTCAGCAGCGCGGCCTCGTTGACGACGTTCTCGAGCTCGGCGCCCGTGAAGCCCGGGCAGCGGCGTGCGATCTCGGTCGGGTCCACGTCCTCCGCGCACGGGCGGCCCTTGAGGTAGAGCGAGAGGATGTGCGCGCGGCCCTCCGCGTCGGGGGCGTCGACGGTGACCTGGCGGTCGAACCGGCCGGGCCGCAGCAGCGCGGGGTCCAGGATGTCCGGGCGGTTGGTCGCGGCGAGGACGATGAGCCCGCCACCCGCGTCGAAGCCGTCCATCTCCACCAGCAGCTGGTTGAGCGTCTGCTCGCGCTCGTCGTTGCCCTGCCCGACGCCCGCGCCGCGCTTGCGGCCGACGGCGTCCAGCTCGTCGATGAAGACGATCGCGGGTGCCGCGTCGCGTGCCTTGGCGAACAGGTCGCGGATCCGGGCCGCGCCGACGCCGACGAGCGACTCGACGAACTCCGCGCCGGAGACCGAGAAGAAGGCGGCGTCGGCCTCACCGGCGGTCGCGCGCGCCAGCAGCGTCTTGCCCGTGCCCGGCGGCCCGACGAGCAGCGCGCCCTTGGGCGGGCGAGCGCCGAGCGCGCGGTAGCGGTCGGGATTGCGCAGCAGGTCGCAGAGCTCCTCGAGCTCGGCGACGGCGGCCGGCGCTCCGGCGACGTCGGCGAACGACGGCCCTCCAGCACTTCCCGGGCCGAGCTTGGACTTCCGGCCACCCCAGCGGCTGAACGCGCCCATCCCGCTCGTGTCCGACTGCTGGCTGATGCGCATGAAGAGCGCGAACAGGGAGGCGAGGATCAGGATCGGCAGCAGCACCTGCACGATCAGGCGCTTGGCCTGCTTGCCGCTCTGCGCGTCCACCTTGACGTCCGCGCCCTTGCGAAGCAGCGTGGTCAGCAGCTGGTCCTGCAGCGCGCCGTTGGATGGGTAGCTCGCCCAGACCTCGCCGCCCGCGCGAGGGGAGACGAGGATGCGGTCGTCGTAGTCCAGCTGGCGCGCGACGCGGATGTTGTCCGCCGCCGCCATCCGCTGGACGGTCGTATACGGCACCTCGATCCCCCGGCTGCTGGGCTGGGTGGAGCCGAGCAGGACGAGGAACACGATGAGCAGGACCGCGGCCAGCCCCGCGAACAGCAGGGCCAGGGGGTCGAGTGAGATTCGGGGTAAGCGCATGGGTATCCAGTCCGCGCCGAGCGCGGCCGTGCCTTTTAGTATCGCGACGATCGTCTTCTGTGACGGTTTCGGACATATGGTCGACCGACCCGTTCCGGTCGCGCCGGACACGTATCGTGGACGCGATGGGACTGCTGTCGACCGCCAAGCTGTATCTCCGGCGCACGTCCGCGCTCGAGGAGCCTACGGATCTCTACGAGCACGAGATAGGCCTCCTTGAAGGCGGGACGCTGGACCTGCGCGAGCTGCGCGGCCGGCCGACGCTGTTCGTGAACACCGCGAGCAAGTGCGGCTTGACCCCGCAGTTCGCCGGTTTGCAGGATCTCTACGACACCTACGGCAGTCGCGGGCTGCAGATCGTCGGGACGCCGTCGGGCGACTTCGCCGGCCAGGAGCTCGACGACGACGCCGAGATCGCCGCCTTCTGCCAGCGCAACTACGGCGTGAGCTTCACGATCACCGAGAAGGTCTCCGTCCGCGCCGACCCGCATCCGCTGTGGGATGACCTCGCGCGCCAGCCCGGCTCGGCGCCGCCCACGTGGAACTTCTCGAAGTACCTCGTCGGCGGGGACGGGAAGCTGATCGCCCGGTTCTCATCGCGGGTCGCGCCGGACGCGACGCAGGTCACGGAGGCGATCGAGGCCGCGCTGAAGCCGAAGGGGCGCTTCTCCACCTAAAGCTAGTGTAAGAAACGCACCAGGATTGGTGGACATTTTGTTGACAATCCTGTTAGATGGTCCTCGCACTCGAGGAGGAGAGAGACGAAGATGCGGTGGTATTCGAGGCGCGGCTTCGCGGCGCTTGCAGGTTCGGTCGCCCTGACGGCGGCGATGGCGCCGTCCGCAATGGCGCAGACGGCGGATCCGGAGGACACGGCGCTCGCCTTCGACGGCGCCGCCTACACGACGCTCGCCGTGACCATCGACGGCGCACCGGTGAACGTGCGCAAGTACACCGAGGTCTGTTACGTGGCCAACCCGACCGCGGTCGCGCCGCGGACGGGGATCACCAACACGCGCTGCGGCTACCAGAGCATGAACGTGTTCGTGCCCGAGTCGGCGCTCGGCAACCAGCGGACGCCGCTGTACTTCGCGGTCAACAACGCGGGCTGGATGGCCAGCTACATCCGCGCGAGCGTGAGCGCGGGCGCCACCTACAACAGCCCGACGAGCAACGTCGGCGCCGCGCTGAAGGCGGGCTACGTCTTCGTCGACGTCGCCAGCCGCAGCCGGGGACTGGTCGCGGCCGACGGCTCGTTCGCGGGCAAGGCGCCCGCGGCGGCGGTCGACGCCAAGGCGGCCGTGCGCTACCTGCGGCTCAATGACACGAAGATGCCCGGCAGCGCCGAGCGGATCGTCGTCAACGGCACAAGCGGCGGTGGCGCGTTGAGCTCCATCCTGGGCGCCTCCGGCAACAGCGCCGAGTACCTGCCGTACCTCGCGCAGGCCGGCGCGGCGGGCGTCGATGCCTCCGGGCGCACGACGCTGCGCGACGACGTCTTCGCGATCAACGCCTACTGCCCGATCACGGACCTCGGGAACGCGGACGTGCTCTACGAGTGGCTGTTCACCGTCCTGAACACGCGCGCGGACGTCGGGCAGAACCCGTCTCCGGCCACGTCGGCGGCGATCGCTTCGCAGTTCGCGGCCTACCAGGCGAGCCTCGGCCTGCGCAACGACGACGGCTCCCCGCTCACGGTCGCGACCATGCTCGACGCCATCAAGGGCGAGGTCATCCGCTCCGCCGAGACGTACCTGAAGGCGAGCGCGGCCAACACGATCCCGGCGCTCGGGGAGAACTTCGTCATCACCGGCGGCGGTCCGGGTGGCGGCACCCCGCGGAACTTCGTCAACGACTGGATCGACGTCGACAACGCCACCGACACGGTCCGCTCGGTCGACATGAAGCGCTACATCGACTTCGTCGCCCGCCAGCAGACGCTCAAGCCAGCGCCGGCGTTCGACCAGGTCGGCGTGAACGGCCTGACCGGCGGCGAGACGAACCTGTTCGGCGCGGCCAACCAGAGCTACGTGAACTTCACCCAGTACGCGTGGGACAACAACTCGGTGGCCGGCGACGGCACGGGCCTCGACGACACCGGCAAGACGTGGGCGCAGTACGTCGCCGAGCCGGGCACGATCGTCGACGACCAGGCGCGCATGGTGAACCCGATGGCCTACATCGGCACCGCGGGCGCCGACACCGCGCCGAACTGGTACGTCCGCCACGGCACGCGTGACCGTGACACGGCGTTCCTGGTCTCGATCAACCTCGACCGCGCGCTCGACGCCGACTCGCAGGTCCAGAACCTCGACTACCGGCTCGCCTGGAACCAGCCGCACGCCGGCAACTACGACGTGCCGGAGGCGATGGCCTGGATCGCGAAGGTCGTCGGGGAGGCCGGTGACCCGCTCGCGGGCACGAAGACGGGCGAGGTCGGCGGCACCGTCCCAGCCACGCTGTCCCTGACGCTGGGTGCGCCGGCGTCGTTCGCGCCCTTCGTCCCGGGCGTCGCCAGGACCTACGAGGCGAGCACGTTCGCCGACGTGATCTCGACCGCCGGCGACGCCACGCTGAGCGTCTCCGATCCGGGGCACCTGACCAACGGGGCGTTCTCGCTGCCGCAGCCGCTGCAGGTCGCGTTCTCGAAGTCGACGTGGAGTGCCCCGGTGTCCAATGACCGCGTGACGATCGCGTTCAAACAGGACATCGGTGCCAATGACGCGCTGCGCACGGGCACCTACAGCAAGACGTTGACGTTCACGCTGTCAACAACGGCGCCGTAGTGGCGTGAGGTTCGGACGCCGGTCGCGACGCGGCCGGCGTCCAACATTCGTCCAGATGGTCGCGGTCGGACTAAAGGCTCCAGGGCGAGCCGACGATGGATCGGCAGCTCTTCAGATGTCTTGAGCCCCAATCCACGGCTTTGAAGGAGATTTGGTTGTCGTCCGGCCTCTCCCGCTTGCGAGCGGTACTTCTCGGCGTCCTCACCGCGCTGGTGATCACGCTGGTCCCCTCGGCGGCCGCGGAGGCCGCTCCGTGTCCGGCCCTGTCGAACGTGGCTCACCCGTTCGCGCCGGCCTACGCTCCCGACGTCGAACCGGTCGACGTCAAGCAGTACTGCGCCGATCCCGGATACGACCTCACCGTCGGCGACCAGGAGCACATCCTCGCCGAGCACGTGCGCAGCGCGTTCGTGGCCGAGGCGGGAGGCCAGGTCGCCTGCATGCCGGAGGTCGACTGCGACTTCGCCGACGACGTCGACTGGGCGGGGGCGGAGTACAACTTCCCGTACGTCACCCGGATCTACTTCTACGTCGACCCGGCGAAGTTCCCCGGCTATCAGAACTACTACTGCAGTTACAGCGCGACGGTTGACGGCCTGACCGGCCCCGGGAACGCCACGGTCTCGGACCTCGAGTCCTCCTGCGACCTCTACACCCCGGCACCGACGCAGGCGTGGACGTGGGCGTCCGTGAAGAAGCCGGCGACGGCCCGTGTCCACCCGTGGGAGACGTGCGCGCCGGCCGAGTGTGAAGATACCCCGGTTCGGCACGTCGGCACGGCCGAGAAACTCGTCGCCGAGGAGTACGCCAAGCCGCACTGGATCGCGAACGTCCAGCCCTGGGACGCGTCGACCTACTACGCGGGCAGTGTCAAGTCGACCGGCTCGCCGGGGAACTGGACCGTCTATGTGAACGTGTACCGCGACCAGTACGTGTGTGAGTACAAGGCCACGGTCACCGGCAACGAGGACGACCCGACGGTGACGCCCGGGTTCGGGCCTCAGTGCGCGCCCGCCGCCGACGAGTTCTGCGAGAGCTACCTGACGAACGAGGGGCAGGTCGTGGGCATGGAAGGGCCGCTCGTCGGCGCGCCGGTCGACTGGATGGCGCACGACGGCTTCGCGTTCTCGCTGGTCGACGCCAACCCGTGCGCGTCGGAGGCGGAGGGCGAGGCGCTCATCCGCAGCACCGCCGAGTACATCAACACGGTGAGGAACCGCGCCGACTTTTGGAGCCGCGCGAACGCCGCCGGCGCCCGGAAGACGGGCGGCGGGTTCAACTTCGCGGGCACCAGCGTGACCTACAAGGACGGCAACGACGTCTGGCACCTCACGACGGTCTCCTACATCAGCCCCGCGAACGGCAACTACGCCGACCTGGGGTACTACTGCGTGTACACCGGCACGTTCGAGGGCGACTTTGACACCGGGACGTACACCTCGGGCGGAGCGCCGACGTGCAACTACTACGCCAACACGATCCCCGGGTACAACGTCTGGCAGGACTCCGAGCCGCCGTCGAGCGTGTCGCTGCCGCCGGACGCGGAGTGGCGCGGCATGTACCTCAGCCGCACCTATCCGTGGGAGCACGTGTGGTCGAAGGGTGAGGCCGAGGAGCTCGCCCTCACCCAGGTCGCGGCGGCCCACTGGAACACCACGAACAACGGCTACTACGCCGCGTACAACAACACCGACAACCTCTACGGCATCGGCAGCACCAAGACCACCGGGCGAGTGAACGACTGGGACGTGTACGTCAACATCTTCATGCCGACCGGCCCGTCGACCATCTGGAACTGTGAGTACCACGTCCGCGTGTACGTGGACCCGGTGACGGACACGCGCAAGACGACCTCCCTGTCCTCACCCGTCTGCGCGGATTACTTAGGCGCTGACCAATAGGCTCGCGCTCATGCGCGACGGCGACTGGAGGGACGGCGACTTCCGCCGGCGTCGTCCCTCCGCGGAGACGCTCGCCTGGGTGGCGGCGTCGATGGGTCGGGGCAGTCGCGTCGTCGGCCATCGCCGATTGACCGGCGGCGTCTGCTCCGCCGTGCACCGGCTGACGGTCGAGCAACGTGGAGCGCGAACGTTCGTCGTGCTGCGGCAGTACCCGGGCGGCCTTGGCCTGCAAGGGAGCTTGGAGACGGAGATCGCCAACCTTGGTGTGGTGGCGGGAAGCGGGCTCCCGGTTCCGAGCATCCTGGCCACCGATGTCGCCGGAGCGTCCACGGGCGGTGCGCCGTCGTTGTTGATGACCCGGTTGGGGGGACATGTCCACCTCGATCCGGCGGAGCCTCGGGCGTGGCTGACGAGGATCGCGGAGCTCGCCGTGTTGCTGCATTCCCTCGATCTGCCCGCGAAGCCGTTCAGACCGTGGACGGATTCCTGGATCGCTCCGCTCGACGGGTTCCAGGTGCCGGTCGACGCACAGAGGCCGGCGGTGTGGAAAGCGGCGTTCGCTGCCATGGCGGCGCCGCCGCCCAAGGACGCTGCCGTGTTTCTGCACGGCGATCTCCTGCCGGTCAACCTGCTGTGGTCGCGCGGGAAGATCACTGGGCTGACCGACTGGAACTCCATCCATCGCGGGCCGCGCGCGATCGACGTCGGGCACTGCCGGCGATACCTGGCGGCGCTGCACTCCCCCGAGTGGTCGGAGCAGCTTCGGTCGCTCTATGAGTCAATCGCCGGGGTGACGCTCGATCCGTGGTGGGATCTGTACGCCCTGCTGCACTACGACGACAGCGCGCCCAAGTGGATCCGTGCTCAGGTCGCTGGGCGCCGTCCCGTCGACGTGCCCGGCATGACGTCCCGGGTCGAGGTCGCGATCGAGACAGCGCTCCGCCGCCTCGGGTCCTAGTCGAGCCCGCCCGCGATCAGCCATCCGTAGTCGTCGGTGTACTTGAGCTCGAGCGGGTCGTCCGTGATCGTCACGCGGATGACGGCGGTGCGGCCCTTGATCTTCACCGACGTGAACTTGGGGTGCCTGAGCTGCTTGCGCTCGCTGGGTTCCAGGATGTCGGAGAGGTTGGTGATGGTGTCCGCGCAGAGCGTGAACGCCTCCTCCGCGGTCCGCTTCTTGCCGTCGTCGACGACGCCGGCGACCGCTTCGTCGGTGAGGAGGTTGCACGCGTTCTCGCCCTTGCCGGCGGCGAACGCGGCCATGTATCGCTTGACGACCTTCTTGACCGCGGCTTCGGCTCCCGGCTTCGCGGCGACGCGCTTGGCCTCCACCTCGGGCTCGGCGCTGCCGCAGCCGGCGGCGACGAGCGCGGTGGCGATCAGCACGGCGGTACGGCGATGAACGACGGCGCTCTTGGACAAGCCGGGGCTCCTGGGAAGTTGGGTTCGCCCGGAGATGTCGGCCGCGCGGCGCGGAACTGAAGCGATTCAGCTAGGCGAGCGCCTTCGCCTTCAGCGTCGCGAACTCGGCCTCCGTGATCGCGCCGCTGTCGAGCAGGCTCTTGCCCTTCTCGATCTCGTGCGCGGGGCCGCCGGTGCCGCTCGCCTCCAGGTAGGGGGCGAGCTGCGCCTGCCGCTCCTGCGCGCGCTCGAGGCCGCGCTTGCCCATGCCCTCGCCGTTGACGATCAGGTAGGCGAGCACGCCCGCGAACGGGATGAAGATCAGGAAGAACACCCACAGCGCCTTGACCCAGCCCGAGGCGTCGTCGCGGCGGAAGACGTCGCCGATGATGCCCACGAGGACCCAGATCCACGCGATCCAGAAGAAGAACAGGATCATGCTCCAGAAGATGTTCAGGAGCGGGTAGTCGGCGGCGAACAGCATCAGAGGACCTCCATGCAGGCCGGGCGGGTTGAGCGAACGGATGAGCCTGGAGGCTTCACGCTCCCGGGGCGGGTCCACCTCATCCGAAGGGGATGAGGTCAGACGAGGACGGTCGCGGAGGTCTCCGGGCGCGTGGCCGGCGGGCTGGCCGCGGCGCCGGGGAGCTGCCGCGTGAGCCACAGCGACAGCAGCGCCGCCAGCGCGACCGCGCCGAGCGCCAGCCGCAGCGCGTCCAGCTGCGCCTCGCCGTAGTCGGCGGCCACCGCGCGTGCCTCGCTCGGCGTGAGCCCGGCGGCGACGGCACGCTCGACCGAAGCGACGGGCAGGATGTCGATCCCGTCCGCCGCCTCGGCCACGAGCGCCGTGCGGGCGGCGGCGGGCACGGCCGGGTTGTCGGCGATCCGCTCGCTGAAGCCGGTCGCGAGCGAGCCGAGCAGGACGGCGCCGACGATCGCGGTGCCGAGCGACGAGCCCAGGTTCTGCGCGGTGCCCTGCAGCCCGCCCGCCTCGCTGGTCTGCGTCGGCGCGACCGCGGACATGATCACGTTGCCGAGCTGGGAGGCGAGCAGTCCGGCGCCGGCGCCGATCAGCGCGAGGGCGACCTTGAAGCCCGTGTCGTCGAGGGTCACGTCGAGCGTGCCCAGCATCACCGCCGCGCCGAGGCTGACCGCGACGAGCCCGACCCGCGCGACCACGCGCGAGGAGCGCCGCGCCGCGAACCGCGGGCCGAGCAGCGCGAAGACCAGCATCGCCACCGACAGCGGCAGTAGGCGCTTGCCGGTCTCGAACGCGTCGAGCCCGAGGACCACTTGCAGGTAGACGGGGATCACGAAGAACGTGCCCATCAGGACGAGCTGCTGGCCGACGAGCGTGGAGAGGCCCGCGCGCAGGTGGGCGATGCCGAGCAGGGAGGTGTCCAGCAGCGCGTCGTCGCCGGCGCGGATGCGGCGCTGCTCCCACGCGCCGAACGCCCACAGCAGCGCGAGCCCGCCGAGGACCATGAACGGCACGACGGAGAAGCCGAGCGGCGTGAGCTCGGTGCCGTTGATCGTCGGCGCGCTGCGCGGCTGGACGAAGCCCCAGACGCTGCTGCGCAGGATTGCGAAGACGATCAGGCCCAGCCCCGCGGAGGACAGCAGGACGCCGACGACGTCGAGCCGCGGCCGGTGCGCGGCGCCGGGCGCGCGGGCGAGCCTTCCGCGCAGGAGCAGGATCGCGATCACGACGACGGTCTCGGCGGCGAACACGTAGCGCCACGTGAACTGGGTCGTCACCCAGCCGCCGATCAGCGGGCCGGCGGCGACCGCGATCGCCGCGATCCCGCCCAGCAGCGCGTAGGCGAGCGCCCGGTCCTTGCCCTCATAGGTGGCGGCGGTGAGCGCCGCGATCGCCGGCACGACGAGCACGGCGCCGAAGCCCTCCACCCCCGACCAGCCGAGCAGCAGGACCGTGAGGTTCGGGCTGAGCGCCGTGGCCAGGGAGCCGACGCCGTAGATCGCCAGGCCGATCGCGAACGCGCGGTTACGGCCGAGGATGTCCCCGAGCTTCGCGCCCAGCAGCATGAACGCGGCCATCACCAGCGTGTACAGCGTGATCGCGGTCTGCACGCCCTGGATCGACGTGTCGAGGTCCTCGACGATCTGCGAGATCGCGACGTTCATCACGCTCGAGTCCAGCACCATGACGAACTGCGCCGCGGCCAAGATGAGCATGGGCAGCCACTTGGCCATGGCGGCGATCACACCACCGCGCGGGGGCGCGCACCATCACCCCCGGAGGATGATCAGCCGCGGGGCGGCTGCCAGCCCGACATCGCCGCGGTGAGGCCGGCGCTGTCGAGCGGTGCGGTCGGCATCGGCGTGCGCACGTCGGGCTTGGCCCGCAGCCCGTCGAGCACCACGGTGAGCAGCCGCTGCCACACCTCGGGGTCCACGCTGCGCGTGTAGTCGGCGACGGAGCCGACCATCATCTGGATCAGCGGCATGTCCGTCGTGTCCAGGTCGTCGCGGAGGCTGCCGTCGGCCTGCGCCCGCTCGACCAGCCGGCGCACGAGCGGCTCGATCCGCGTGCGGCCCTCCGCGGTGCAGCCGGTCCCGCGGCCCATGCGCGCGCCGAGGATGAGCTCCTTGAGCCCGCGGTTCGCGGCCTGGCGTTCCAAGGCCGAGCGCATGAAGTGCTCCAGGCCATCCCACGGGTCCTCGATCGCCAGCGCGGCCTCGGCGAGCGCGACGATGCTCGCCACCTGCTCGTCGAAGAGCGCGTCGATCAGCAGCTCCTTGTTGGGGAACCGCCGGTAGACCGTGCCGACGCCGACCTCCGCCTCGTCGGCGATGTCGTCGAGCGAGGCGCCGAGGCCATGCTCGGCGAAGACCGTCGCGGCCGCGTCCAGGATCCGCCGGCGATTGCGCTCGGCATCCCGGCGCAGGGGGCGGGTTGCGGGCTCCGCGGCGATGGTCTCCATGAACCAACCATAGCCGCTCGAAGCGTGATGTGGAGCACACACCTCCATATGGAGGCATTCCCTCCACTTCCACGCTACAGTGCCCTGCAATGTCGCCCGCCTCACACACCTCCACCGACCCACACCACGAGCGCCGATGGCTGATCCTCGCGGTCCTGGGCATCGCCCAGCTGATGGTCGTCCTCGACGCCACGATCGTGAACATCGCCCTGCCGTCCGCGCAGGCCGACATCGGCTTCTCCAATGACAGCCGCCAGTGGGTGATCACCGCCTACGCGCTCGCGTTCGGCTCCCTGCTGCTGCTCGGCGGGCGCATCGGTGATCTCATCGGGCGCAAGCAGGTCTTCATCATCGGCCTGCTCGGCTTCGCCGGCGCTTCCGCTCTAGGCGGCGCCGCGGGCAGCTTCGGCGTGCTCGTCATCGCCCGTGCGCTCCAGGGCGTCTTCGGTGCACTGCTCGCGCCGGCCGCGCTCTCGCTGCTCACCACCACCTTCACCGACCCGATCGAGCGCAACAAGGCGTTCGGCGTCTTCGGCGGCATCGCGGGCATCGGCGGCGGCGTCGGCCTCCTGCTCGGCGGCGTGCTCACCGAGTACCTGTCCTGGCGCTGGTGCCTGTATGTGAACCTCCTCTTCGCGATCCCCGCCGCGTTCGGCGCGTGGTCGCTGCTGCACACGGGCCGCCACACCGCCGGCGCCCGTCCGCGCCTGGACATCCCCGGCGCCGTCACCGTCACCGGTGGTCTGTTCGCCCTCGTCTACGGCTTCTCGAACGCCGAGACCAACGGCTGGGGCGCGCCGCTGACGATCGCGATGCTGGTCGCCTCCGTCGTGCTGCTCGTCGCCTTCGGCGCGCTTCAGCGCCGGGTCGCCGATCCGCTGCTGCCGCTGCGCGTCGTGCTCGACCGCAACCGCGGCGGGTCCTACCTGTCGATCGGCACCGTCGGCGCGGGCATGTTCGGCGTGTTCCTGTTCCTGACGTACTACATGCAGCGCACGCTGGACCTGTCACCGATCCAGACCGGCCTCGCGTTCCTGCCGATGAACTTCGCGATCATGGCCATGATCGGCCTCGTCAGCACCCGGCTGCTGCCGAAGTTCGGCCCGCGTCCGCTGATCGCGACGGGCCTGGCCCTGGCGACGATCGCGATGATCATCTTCGCCCAGCTCGGCACCGACTCCAGCTACGCCACGGGTGTCCTCCCGGGCCTCGTGATCATGGGCTTCGGCATGGGCTTCGTGTTCTCCTCGGCGATGGCGACCGCGACGCTGGGCATCGACCCGCGCGACGCGGGCGTCGGCTCGGCGATGGTCAACACGACGCAGCAGGTCGGCGGCTCGATCGGCACCGCGCTGCTCTCCACGCTGTTCGCCAGCGCGGTCACGAGCTTCGCCAGCGACAACGCCGGCTCGCTGTCCGGCGGCCAGCTCGCGGCCGAGTCGGCGATGCACGGCTACACCACCGCGTTCTGGTGGGCGGCGGGCATCCTCGTCGTCGGCGGCGTCATCTCCACGCTGCTCCTGAAGCCGGGCGTCCCGGCACCGGCTCCGGCCGGCGCCGCGCCCGCGATGGCGCACTAGCTGAAGCATCACCGCGCCCGGGAAACCGGGCGCGGCGTGATCGGGTTTGCGCGCGTACGCGCGGATCTGATCGGGTACTCCGCTCCCCGGAGAGACGATGGAGTCCGGGGCGACACGTGAGCAGTGGCGCAAGACCGGGCTGGCGGCGATGGCCAACTACATCGACGCCGGTTCGATCGTTGCCGGTGCCGTGTCGCTGCCGTTGTGGGCGGAGCAGTTCGGCTTCGGCGACGACTTCGTCAGCCTCCTCGGCGCGATGAGCTCGAACGCGATCAGCGCCGGCATCGGCGCGTTGATCGGCGGGCGCATCTGCGACCTCTACGGCCGCAAGAAGATCTACCAGTACGACCTGCTGCTGTACGCGTTCGGCGCCCTCTGGATCGTGTTCGCGCAGGCGCCGTGGATGCTCCTGTTCGGCTACTTCATCGTCGGCCTGACGGTCGGCGCGGACGTGCCGGCCTCGTGGACGCTGATCACCGAGACCGCGCCGAAGGCGATCCGCGGGCGATTGGCCGGGCTGGCGCAGGTGCTCTGGTACGTCGGCGCGATCGCGCCGCTCGTGCTCGGCATCGCGCTGCTCGACCTTGGCGAGTGGCTGCCGCGGATCCTGTTCGCGCAGCTGTTCGTGGTCGCGATGATCACGTGGGCGCTGCGGCAGGGAATGGTCGAGTCCGAGCTGTGGGCCAAGGCGCAGGAGCAGGCGCAGGGCGCGACGGGCGCCTTCCGCGAGCTGTTCCGCAAGCGCTACGTGCGCGCGCTCAGCTTCCTGATCCTGATGTACGGCGTGTGGAACCTCGTCGCCGGCACCTACGGGTTCTTCTTCCCGTACATCCTCGACGCGGTCGGGGACACGGGCGACCGGGCCAACTACGCGCTGCAGGCGATCTGGTTCCTGTCGACGGCGCTCGCGGTGGGCACGATCTACATGCCGCTGATCGACCGGGTCGGCGGCCGCCGCCTGCTGGTGTGGGCGACGCTGCTGCAGGTCGCCGGGTTCATCCCGTTCGTGTTCTTCGACGTGAGCTTCCTGACGGCGCTGATCAACGTCGTGCTGTTCGGAATCGGCGCGGGCATCGGGCAGCAGTCGCTGTTCCAGCTCTGGAGCGGCGAGCTGTTCCCGACCCTGCTGCGCTCGAGTGCCCAGGGCTTCATGTTCGGCGTCGTGCGCGTCGCGCTCGGTGGCTGGAGCCTGCTGCTGCCGACGGTGCAGGAGGCCGGCTTCCGCACGCTCGCGATCGTGCTCGCGCTGATGCTGATCGTCTCCGGCGTGATCGGCATCCTGTTCGCCCCTGACCGGGCCGCACGGGAGCTCCATGACTAGGGGTGGTTCAGGGAGCGGTTCAGGGATGGACGCGTTGCTCGGGGACGGCGCGATCCGCACGATCGACGGATGCCTCCCCGCTCCCTTGCACTCCTCGCTGTCCTGATCTCATTCCTTGTCGTCGCGCCGGCCGCCCGGGCCGGCACGTTCGACCGCGACACCACGTGGGCCCACACCGGGCTCGCCGCCTCACCGTCGGACGGAAGCGCGCGCTGGAGCGCCCTCGCCGTGCTCGCCGACGGCCGCTTCCTCGCCGCCGGTCGCACCCCCGCCGGCCAGGCCGCGGTCGCCCGGTTCACCGCCGCCGGTGAGCTCGACCCGACGTGGGCGAGCGACCAGCCGGTCCCCGGCCTGCTCGTCGTCACCGCGCAGAACGGCGTCATCCCCGCGGCGCTCGTCGCCCGGCCGGACGGGACCGTCCTGCTCGGCGGCACGACGCTCGCCGTCGACAGCACGCCCTCGCTGCTCGTCGCCCGGCTCACCGCCGACGGCCACCTGGACCCGAGCTTCGCGACCGGCGGCAAGCTGGTCACGACCTCCGGGCCGGAGACGCGGCTCGGCAACCTCGCCGTCACCGCCGGCGGGAACATCCTGCTCGCCGCGACCGCCAGCGGCAGCGGGACGGACCGCGGGCTGCTCGTCCAGCTGACCGCCGCCGGTGTCCGTGACGCCGGCTTCGGCACCGGAGGCGAAGTCGCGTTCCGCCTCGGCAACGCCGCCACGACCGTCGCCGACCTCGGCCTCGACAGCGCCGGCCGCATCTACGTGAGCGGCAGCCGCGCGACCACGCCGCGCCACCAGATGGCCGTCGCCCGCTTCACCACCGCCGGCGCCCTCGACACGACGTACGGCACCACCGGTTACGCGGTCGGTGACCTCAACGGCGCGTCCCCCACGGTCTACGAGGTCGACGGCCGGCGCCTGCGCGTCGACGCCGACGGCACCGCGCTCGTGGTCTCCACCGTCAAGAGCGCGACGGGTCCCGCGTCGCACCTGATCGGCCTCGCCCGGCTCACCCCGGCCGGCGCGCTCGACGGCACGTTCGGCACCGCCGGCACGCGCACGCAGGACGTCTCCCCGTCGCACGTCAGCGACGCGACGAGCCTCGTCACGACCCCGGCCGGGTTCGTCGTCGGCGGCTTCATGGCGGTCGGCTCCACCACGCAGTTCGCGCTCGCCGGCTACAAGGAGGACGGCTCGCCCGACACCACGCTCAACCCGGCGAACGTCACCGCCGCGAACGCCGCCAACCTGCAGGTCGGCACGGGCGGCCCGGACCGGATCGACGCGCTCGCGCTCACCCCGCAGGGCCGCCTGCTCGCGGCGGGCACGAGCCAGACGCCGGCCGAGCAGAACCTCAGCGCGATCGTCCGCCTCGGCGGAGACGCGCACACGCCGCAGGCCGTCGTGAACCTCAGCTGGGAGCAGAAGGTGCCCGGCCGTGTGGTCCGGCCCGGCCAGACCGTCGGCTTCGACGGCTCCGCCTCGACCGACCCCGACGGCCCGATCGCCAAGTACGAGTGGGACATCGACGGCGACGGCGTCTTCGAGCGCAGCGGCGCGAAGGTCCTCGGCAACTACCCGGCCCCGACGATCGCCGGCGTGACCTTGCGCGTCACCGACGCCGACGGGCTCGCGCACACGTCCGGTGCGACGGTGCGGGTGGAGGCCAACAAGGCCCCGAAGGTCACCTTCGTCAACCCGAGCAAGCAGCCCGTCGCGGGCGCGCCGTTCCTGTTCGGCGCGCAGGCCACCGACCCCGACGGCAACATCATCTTCTACTCGTTCGACTTCGACGGCAACGGCACGTTCGAGACCGCCGCGGGCGACTCGCCGCTCGCGACCACGACGTTCCCGAAGAAGGGCCCGGCGACGATCGGCGTCCGCGTCACCGACGACGAGGGGGAGACCGCCACGGGCACGCTCAACGTCGCCGTCAAGGACGCGCCCTGCGTCGACAACCCGGTCATCAAGATCGAGCGCGCGGTGATCGTCACCGAGGGCGCCGACGTCGCGGGCGGCGCGGGCTGCTTCCACGCCGTCACCACCGACAAGGGCGCCGTGCGGACGACGACCTACACCACGACCGGGCACTTCCGCGTGAACGGCATCGAGGTCGACACGCTGGCCAACTCGGAGGCGACGCTCGAGTGGAAGCGCAACAAGAGCGGTGACAAGAAGACGCTCTCGCTCAAGCTCGTCGCGCCCAAGGCCAAGGTCGAGGGCACGGCCATGAAGACCGACTTCATGTTCCACGAGGGCTCGATCGACTGGGGCCTGGACGGCACGACGATCACCGGCTTCGTCGTCGACCCGTCCGCGGGCATCGGCGGGCTGCCGCTCAAGGTGCTCGGGCCGGTGAAGCTCGACACCGACGGCTCGTCGAGCCTCGACGTCCTGCCGGGCATGCCGCCCGAGCTGCTCGGGAAGACGCCGAGCGCGCCCAAGCACCTCGTCTTCGGCCCGTCGGCCAACGCGGCGGCGCTCGGCGCGTTCAGCTTCAAGGTCGACCAGATCCCGCTCGGCGTGATCCTGCTCGGCCCGGTCACCGTCTCCTACGACGGCGCGGGCAGCTGGCTGATCGAGGCCGAGGCCGAGATCCCCTACCCGGTCCCGACGAAGGTCGCCGGCCGGCTCGTGATCGTCGCCGGGCACGTCAAGGAGGTCGACCTCGAGCTCAAGGGCGCGCTCCCGACGCCGACGCCGATCATCATCCAGTCGCTCGGCCTGCACATCGACTTCGGCCCGAAGGTCGCGGCCAAGAAGGAGTGCGTGAAGACCGTCGGGCTCGTCGAGACGACGCCGTTCGAGCTCTACAAGGCGCTCGACTACTACGTGCCGCAGCTCCGCCAGCTCGCGACCGCCAACCCGCAGTTCTTCGGCGACCTCTTCCACCGCACGTTCCAGCGCTACCCGGTGCCGACGTTCGCGCTGTGCGGGTCCATCGGCCTCAGCCTGGCCGAGGTGATCGACGCCGACGTGAAGTTCGGCTTCGCCCGTTACGACAACCCGTACCCGAACCTGTTCTTCTTCCAGGGCCACGCGACGATCGCCAAGGCCATCGACGCCGAGATCGCCGCGGAGTTCACCACGGACGGCTACGTGCACTTCAAGGCCGACGTCGGCGGCGGCTACCCGAAGAACGACCCGTGGATCAACTGGAACGTCGGGCTGGACTTCGAGTACTACAAGAAGCAGTTCAACGCCGAGGCGCACGCCGTGCTGGAGATCGTGCCGCTGGAGTTCACGACCGGCGCCAACGTGCTCGTGTCCAACAAGGGCATCGCCGCCTGCCTGTACTTCAAGACGTTCGCTGGCACGTGGCGGCCGGGAGCCGGCGCGATGTGGGGCCACGGCCCGACGCTGTACCTGTTCGGCTGTGACGTGAAGGACTACAAGGTCGTCATCAAGCACGCGCTGTCCGGCGACAAGGTGATCGGTGACATCGTCCCGCCCGGCACGTCGGCGAGCGCGAGCAAGGCGGGTGTGAAGACGATGCCGACCGGCGGGCACGGCAACTCGGCCGGGCTGGTCGAGTACACGGGCAAGAGCACCGCGCACGCCGCGCAGGCCGGGCCCGACCCCGTCGACATCCCCGCCGGGCTGCCCGGCACGGTGATGGCGTTCAAGGGGGCCGACGCCCCGCCGCACGTCATCCTCCGCGGCCCGTCCGGCCAGGTGTTCGACACCGGCGCCGGCAACGCGCACGCCGAGGCCCCGGGCTTCGTCGCGCTCAAGAACGACAAGCTGGACATCACCGAGGTCGTGATCGAGAAGCCCGCCGCCGGTCGCTGGACGGTCGAGACCGCGGCTGACTCCTCGCGCCTCGTCCAGGGCATCCAGGCCGACGGCACCCGCCCGGTCACCGCGACCGCGAAGGTCACCGGCTCCGGCCATGACCGCACGCTCGACTACACCGTCAAGGGCCTCCCGGGCGGCAGCCGCGTCGAGTTCACCGAAGCCGGACCCGGCGGCGGCGGGCGCATCGGCAGCGCCAAGGCCGACGGGCGCGGCACGCTGAAGTTCCACCCGGCCGGCGGCGCGCCCGGCGCGCGCGAGATCAAGGCCGTCGTCTACGGCGCGGACGGGTTCATCACCGGCCGCCTGGAGCTCGGCAAGTACACGGCACCCGCTCCGCAGCGTCCGGCCAAGGCGACGAAGCTGACGCTCAAGCGCTCGGGCAAGAAGCTCGTGTTGCGCTGGCGCGGGAAGGCGTTCACGCAGCAGGTGGACATCCGCAGCAGCGGCGGCCTGAACCTCACCCGCACGGTCAAGCGCTCCACGACCGCGATCGCGCTGCCCGCGGCCGGCACCCGGCTGACGGTCACCGTGACGGGCTCGACCAAGGCGGGCGTGAAGGGCTCGACGGCCCGGTTTGTCAGCAAGGTGCCCGCCAAGCCGCGCAAGCGCAAGAAGTAATGGGCGGGAGGGACGTAATATCCCTCCCGCACTGTGACGGACCCGAATCCAGCCGCGAGCGTCACCCCGCTCGTCGGCCGGTCGGGTGAGGTCGCCGTGCTGGAAGAAGCGGCACGGACGAGCGGCCTCTCGGTGGTCGAGATCGTCGGTGAGGCCGGGATCGGCAAGACGACGCTGCTCGACCACCTCGGCGCCTCCGCGGACCGTGCGGGGGCGCTGGTGTTGCGGGCGCGCTGCTCCGAGTACGAGCGCGACGTGCCCTACGCGCTCGTGATCGATGCGCTGGACCCGCACCTGGCGCGCCACGGCGCGCCGGCCGGGGTCGATCTCGCGGCGCTCGGCGGGACGTTCCCGGCGCTGGCGGCGAACGCGCGGGCGTCGAGCGTCGAGCGGCACGAGCTGCACCGCGCCGTGCGGGGGTTGCTCGAGCGGCTCGCCGCGCCGCGCGGCCTGGCGCTCATCCTCGACGACCTGCACTGGGCCGACCCCGCGTCGATCGCGCTCGTCGCGTCGATCGTGCGCCGGCCGCCGGCGCGGCTGCTGCTCGCGATCGCGCACCGGCACCGCCAGGCGGACTCGTCGCTCGACCCGGAGCTGCGGCGCGCCGCCGACGCCGGCGGCGCCCGCCGGCTGACGCTCGGCCCGCTCACGCCGGACGAGGCGTCGCGGCTGCTCTCCCGCCCGCAGGACGCGGAGCTGCGGCGGCTGTACGAGGAGAGCGGCGGCAACCCGTTCCACCTGATGCAGCTCGCGCGCACCGAGTCGGCTTCGGGGACGGTGCGGATCGAGCATCCCGGCCACGGCGAAGTGCCCGGCGGGGTGCGCGAGGCGGTGCTGAGCGAGACCGCGCCGCTGGGCGCCGACGCGCGGGCGTTGCTGGACGGCGCCTCGGTCGTCGGCGACCCGTTCGAGATCGACTTCGCGGCCGAGGTGGCGGGGCTCGAGCGCGGGGCCGCTTTGGAGGCGCTGGACGTGCTGGTCGCGGCGGACCTCGTGCGCGTCACCGAGGACGTGCGGCGGTTCCGCTTCCGCCATCCGATCGTGCGGCGCACGGTCTACGAGACGGTCGGCCCGGGGCGGCGGCTGGCCGCGCACGCGCGCGCCGCCGCGGGGCTGGAGCGTGACGGCGCCGGGCCCGTGGCGCTCGCCCACCACGTGGAGCAGTCGGCGGCGCCGGGCGACTCCGGTGCGGTCGCGTTGCTCGCGCAGGCGGCGGCCGAGGTGGCGCCGCGCGCGCCGCAGACGGCCGTGCACTGGCTGTCGGTCGCGCGCACGCTCGCGCGGGGTGCAGACGAGGGCGCGCTGCTCGGTCCGCTGGCGGGTGCGCTGGCGGGCTCCGGCCGCTTCGCCGACGCGCGCAACGTGCTGCTCGAGCTGCCCACGAGCACGGAGCTGATCGTCGCCTGCGCGATGATGGACCGGCTGCTCGGGGACCACGACGGCGCGCGGGCGCGGTTGCGTACGGCGCTGGCCGGCGCGGATGTCGGCGACGCGGTCGCGCTGAACCTGGAGCTCGCCGCGCACGCGTCCTTGCGCGGGGACCCGCTGGAGATGCGCGTGTGTGCGCGCGACGCGCTGGACGGCGCCGCCGGCGACCCGGTCCCGACCGCCGCCGCGACCGCCGCGCTGGCGATGGCCGCCTACACGCTCGAGGCCTACGACGAGGCGCGCGTGCGCGGCCTGGAGGCCACCGCGCTGATCGGCGCCCTGAGCGACGAGCAGCTGGGCACGCGGCTCGAGATGCTGCTCTTCCTCGGCTGGGCGCAGTACTTCGGCGGCGAGTTCGCGGTCGCGCTGGAGCACTTCACGCGCGGCACCGCGATCGCTCGCCGCGCCGGCAGCGCCGTGCTCGCGCTGGAGCTCGCGGTCGGGGAGGCGCTCGGGCTCCTCGCCCGCGGTCGGATCGCCGAGGCGCTGGATGTGGCGGACGGCGCGGTCGAGGACGCGCGGCCGCTGGGCAGCGCGCAGTCGCTGCTGTGGGCGCTGTACGCGCAGACGATGGTGCTGGAGGCCGCGGGCGATCCCGCCGCCGCCGTGCGCGCGGGGGAGGAGGCGGTCGCGCTGACCGCCGGGCTGGAGCCGTCCTCGATCGTCGCGGGCTGCGGCTCGGCGTTGGCTGCCGCGTTGGTCGCGACCGGCGAAGGCGCACGGGCGACGAGCGTGTTGTTGGAGCTGCAGGGCGGCCCGGACCTCCCGCGCTTCTTCGCCGGCCAGCGCTCCGGTTGCTACGAGCTGCTTGTGCGCGCGGCGTTGCTGTCGGGGGACCGCGCGGCGGCTTCGAGCTGGGCCGATCGTGCCGAGTCGGCCGCCGCGTTGCCGCTGGGGGTCGCGTCGGCCGCGCGTGCACGGGCGCTCGTCGCGTTGCACGATGGCGACGCCCGCACGGCGAGCACGCTGGCCCTCGAGTCCGTGGCGATCACCGACGAGCTGGAGCTGCCGGTCGAGTCGGCGCGCGGACGTATCCTCGCCGGACGAGCACTGGCCGCGGCGAGCGATCGGGACGCCGCGGCCGAGCAGCTGCGCGCCGCCGAGGGCCTACTCGTCGACGCCCCGGCCGGGCACCTGCGCGCCGAGGCCGTGCGCGAGCTGCGCCGCATCGGCCGCCGCATCAACCGGGCGGGCCGCGCCGGACGCGCCAGCACCGGCACCGCGGGCCTGTCGGTGCGCGAGCTCGAGATCGCCCGCCTCGTCGCCGGCGGCCTCACCAACCGCGCCGTCGCCGAGGCCCTGTTCCTCAGCCAGAAGACGGTCGAGAGCCACCTCGCGAGCGCGTTCGTCAAGCTCGGCATCCGCACGCGCGGCGCACTCGCCGCGGCGCTCGAGACCTGACGCGTTACGGTTGCGGGATCGCGTGCCAGCGCCGCACGGCGCCCGTCGCGTAGATCAACGACGCGACGAACACGCCCGCGGCGAGGAGCGCGGAGCCGTACGCGAGCACGCCGGTGATCGCCGAGCACGGCTCGGCGTAGACGGCGTCACCCGACCGCATCCCGCCGCACTGCTGACGGCTCTCGTTCCAGCCGATCGCGCACACGAGCTGCAGCGCGCACACGGCGATGGCCAGGCGTGAGAGCCACTTCGGCGCTCCCAGGTGCGGGGCCAGGAGGAACGCGGCGAAGGTCGAGTACAGCGTCCCGGCGACGAGGATCTCACCCATCCGGGGCAAGGTAGCCCGCGCTCAGGTCGAGGGGAACAGGCGCTCCGCGGCGAGCACCGCCGCCGCGCGCCGGCGCGCGAGCACGGCCGGGTCGGTCGCGTCCTCGAGCGTGTGGAACTCGATCGCCGACAGCCAGCCCATGCTCAGGTGGATGAGGAACATCAGCACGTCGATCGGCTCGAAGGCGTCGTCGAGCACGCCGTCGCGCTGCCCCTGCTCGATGGCGTCGAGCTTGGTGCGCAGCGACGCGACGCCGGCGTCACCGAGGCCGACGAGGCGCTCATTGGGCTCGAGCCGGCTCCAGGCGACGAGGCGCAGCATGTCGGGGTGTTGGACGTAGAAGTCGAAGAGCTCGCCGACGTAGCCGGGCAGGTCGGCGGGGTCGAGCACCGTGCTGTCCATGACCTGCTGGAGCTGGTCGGCGGCGACCGCGGCGTACAGCTCCTCCTTGGAGCGGAAGTACGCGTACACGCGCTCCTTGCTCGTCTTCGCCGCACGCGCGATCCGATCGACGCGCGCGCCGGCCACGCCGTGCTCGGCGAACTCGCCGAGCGCTGCCGCGAGCACGCGCTCCTTGGGTGTGGCGATGGTCGACACCCGTGGAGCCTAGCCGTTCCTGCCTCCTGCTACCGTCCAAACCAAACAGTTTGGTTTGGAGCGCGAAGGAGCACTCATGCAGCGACGCACATTGGGAACGCAGGGCCTCGAGGTCTCGGCCGTCGGCTTCGGCACGATGGGCTTCACGCTGGCCTACGGCGATGGCAGCACGCAGGCGGAGGTGTCCGAGGTCATCGGCGCGGCTCACGAGGCGGGGGTCACGTTCTTCGACACCGCCGAGCTCTACGGGAACGGCACCGGCACCAACGAGCAGCTCGTCGGCAAGGCCGTCAAGCCCTTCCGCGACGAGGTCGTGATCGCCACCAAGTTCGGCTTCGACATGAAGGCGGAGCCGCTCGGCAGCGGGCTCGACAGCCGTCCGGAGCGCATCCGCGAGGTGACGGAGAACAGCCTTCGCTACCTCGACGTCGACGTCATCGACGTGCTCTACCAGCACCGCGTCGACCCGGCCGTGCCGATCGAGGACGTCGCGGGCACCGTCAAGGAGCTGATCGACGAGGGCAAGGTCCGCTGGTTCGGGCTGAGCGAAGCCGGGCCGGAGAGCATCCGCCGCGCGCACGCCGTGCAGCCGGTCTCGGTGCTCCAGACCGAGTACTCCGTCTTCGAGCGCCAGGTCGAGGCCGACGTCCTGCCGACCGTTCGCGAGCTCGGCATCGGCTTCGTGCCCTACTCGCCGCTCGGCCGCGGGTTCCTGACCGGCGACGTCCGCCCCGCCGCCGACTACCCGGCCAACGACATGCGCAGCTGGGACGACCGCTGGCAGCCCGGCAACTACGAGCGCAACCTCGAGGCCGTGCAGCGCCTCACCGAGCTCGCCCGCTCGAAGGACATCACCACCGGCCAGCTCGCGCTCGCCTGGCTGCTCGCCCAGGGTGACGACATCGTCCCGATCCCGGGCACCCGCAGCCAGTCCCGCGCCGTCGAGAACGCCCGCGCGGCCGACGTCACGCTCACGCCCGCCGACCTCGACACCATCCACGCGGCCCTGCCGACCGGCGGCTTCGGGAGCCGCTACCCGGAGTCGTTCATGCCAAAGGGGTAAAGCCGTGTAAGTGCGGCGCGGGTCCCGGACAGAAACGGGCATGAACTCGGTGACTCGCGCCAGGCCGAACGCGGCCGGTGAACGCGAGCGGTTCGTGGCGCTGTACGAGTCCCACGGCGCCGCGGTGCTCGCGTACGCGCGCCGGCGCGTGGGTGCCGACGAGGCCGACGACGTGCTCGCCGAGACGTTCCTCGTCGCGTGGCGTCGTCGGCGCGAGGTCCCCGACGACGCGCTCCCATGGCTGTACGCGGTGGCGGGCAACGTGGTGCGCAACCGGCTGCGCGCCGAGCGCCGCCGCGGTGCGCTCTACGCGCGGATGGCGAGCACGGTGCCGCCGGCCGCGGGTGAAGCAGCGCAGGACCTGAAGCTGGGGGAGGCGCTCGCGCGGCTGAAGGCGATCGACCGCGAGGCGCTGCTCCTGACCGCGTGGGAGGGCCTTGAACCCGAGCGTGCGGCGCGCGCCGCCGGGTGCAGTCGCGCGACCTTCCACGTGCGCCTGCATCGCGCGCGCACCCGGCTCGCACAGGCACTGGAGGAGCAGCGATGAACGACGTGACCGACCGCTTGCGGGCGGCGAATCCGGTGAAGGAGCCGCCGGCGCTGCCGCCGGTCGAGCCGCTGCTCGCTCGATTGACCGACGCGCCGCCGCCGCCGCGCCGCACGCACCGCCGGCTGCTCGTTCCGGCGCTCGTGATCACGATGCTGGTCGCGATCGTCGTCGGCTCCGAGCTGCGCGGGCCGGGCGTCGACGTGGTCGCCGAGGCCCGCGCCGCGCTCGGCGGGTCGGGCGGGATCGTCCACGTGGTCGCGCGTGAGGAGCGCCGCAACCCCGACGGGACGATCGTCGAGGGCTCGGGCACGACGTCGGAGATCTGGTCGGCACGCGATCCGCTGCGTTTCCGCGTCCACGACGACACCTTCGAGGCCGCGTACTTCGACGGCGTCGTGACCACGCGTGAGGACGGGAAGCTCCAGTCCACCCGGCTCGACGAGGCGGGACGCCGCGCGACCGAGGACATCGACCGCAACACCGGGCTGCTGCAGCCGGGACGTGACCCGGTACCGGTGATCCAGCGACTGCTTGCCGAAGGCAAGCTCGAGCCCGCCGGTACGACCGACCTGCGCGGCCGCAAGGCACAACGCCTCGTCGGGTCCGAGTCCGCCCCCGACGCGAGGTCGCCGGGAGTAGAGGTCGAGTACCTCGTCGACGCTCGCACCTACGCACCGCTGCAGCTCTCGACCAAGGCGACGTTGAGCGACGGACGCAGCGCGGGCGCGTCGAAGCTGACGTTCCTGCAGTACGAGCGGCTGCCGCGGACCGCCGCCAACGAGCGGTTGCTGACCCTGAAGTGACTACACGATCGCGACGGCGACGACCACCTGCGCCGCCCAGATCACGGTGCGCAGCCAGTTGGTGCGCACGAGCAGACGCACCGCACGTTCGCTCGCCTCCCGCTCGAGTCGCCCGTGCATCGGCGCGAACACGAGCCCGGTGAGCGCGAAGGCGCCGACGGCGAGCCCGGCGTTGACCACACGCAACGTCGAGCTGCCGTCGACGAGCAGCGCGAGCGCCAAGCCCACGTTCGCGCTCATCAACGGCGCGGCCAGCCACGTGATGCGGCGCCGGTGCTCGGCGCCGTAGCGCGACCACTCGCTTGCCCCCACCAGCGCGAACAGCGGGTACTGCACGAGCTGGATCGTCGCGATCAGCCCGGCGAGCGCCGCGGCGACGACGAGGTTGGCCAGCGCGAGATCCACCCGAGGAGTACGCCGGCGCCGCGCGTTCGGGTCAGTCGCGCATGGGCCGTCGAAGCCGTGGGGTTCGAGCCGTCACGGAACTCGACGAGTGCGCGGTCGCATGGTCCGGCCCGGTCGCGGGCACACCCGGATCGTGACCACCGAGGCTGTCATCGGCGTCTCCGTCGTCGGCGGGATCTTCCTCGTCGGCCTCTTCATCTGGGCGAAGCCCCGCTTCGAGGAACTCCAAGCACGGCGCGACGAGGTCGGCGACCGCGAGCTCCCGCGCCGCACGATCGTCCGCACGCTCGCGCTCGGGGTGCTCGGGCCGGCGCTCGCGCTCACCGTGAGCTTCCTCGGCGACCACCGCGACGCCGCGTTCATCGGTGGCTGCGCGTTGCTCTTCGTGTCGATCGCCGCCATGTTCGCCTTCCTGCTGCGCGACGCCGAGGCCGCGCAGCGCCGCCCTGTCACCGGCACCGCAGGACCCGTTCACGGACAACGCACAGCTGATCGGTAGCCGCGTCCCTTGCGCGGCAACCCTTCGAGCGATTAGCGTTCCCTGCGTCGTGGTCACCACCGCAATCTTCGCGGAGCTCATCGTTGTCGGGCTTCAAGTCCAAGCCTGGGCGGCTTTGCTGCTCATGGGCGTGTTCGGCACCGACTGGGTGAAGCTCACCGCGCTCGAGAAGTGGGCCGCACTCCTGACGATTCTCGTCCTGGCCCTGGCGTACATGTTCGGGGTGATCTTCGACCGGATCGCGAACGACGTCTATGTTCGCTTCTACCGTCTGGCCAGGGGACGCCGCAAACGGCCTGACGGTGAACGCACCGAGTCGCCCGGCCCACCGTATACGCGCGAGAAGCGGCTCGCCGTGATCGACGCAAGCGAAGGCCTCGCGAAGTTCCTCGACTATCAGCGAAGCAGGCTCCGCGTCGCCCGTGCGACGTCGGTCAACACGCTTCTTGCCGTCCCCTGTACCGCCGTATTTCTGGGCGCCCACACAGACCCGAGCGGCACGCTGATCGTCTTCCTGATCATGACCGCCGTCGTCCTCGTCGTCGGGGCAACGTATACGGCTATTGCCGTCAACCGTGCCTGGGAGGACTCGCTGGAGGCGGCGTACGGCATCGTGCAGGCGACGCGATCCGACAACACTGCGACCACCTGACCGCAGGAACGTCCAACGAAGAGTTTCAGCTGCGGGTCTGGACAGGCGGTGGTGACGAGGGCGAGATGTCCTCGCTGGTGGAGGCGGTGGAGACGCTCTACTCCGACGCGGAGGACGTTCGGGATCTCGCACAGACGATCGTCGCTCGCCTTCGCGATATCTCTGAGTGGGGCTGATCTCGGGGTTCGGCCGGCCGCGCTGGGGCGTGGACGTCGGCTATGACATGTCCGCGTTCGTCGAAAGGTTGCCTGAGCTTCTGACTGGACTTTCGGAAAGTCGCTTCGCCGAGATCGACCTGTATCCGCAGGGCGTCGAGTGCGTCCTGGGCTTCTTCCCGGTTGGCGAGGACGTATGCTGAATGGCGACTGAACCCGTCAGCCTCCGAGCGCTCGATCTCTCCGCCCTGGGCCGAGAAATCGAGCACTCGAGCGACGAGGGCTGGACTACCGCACGCCATCCAGTGCTTCGGGCAGAGATCGAGTCCCTTGACGCAGCATCACGGCTGACGATCGAGATCGAAGAATCGCCCGGCTTTGATGCCCGGTGGAGCGTTGAGCTGCGGACGCCAGAGCTGACTGCGCGACACGGCTTTTGGACCGGAGAAACGCCCGAGCGCCTCGTGGAGTTCTTCGACGACCTCGCTCGCAGTTGGCGGGGCTGGGTGCACGACAAGGTGCTTTCAGCGATGGAGCACGACTTTCGACTCCGTGCGACACACGACGGCACGGGTCACGTGACCTTGTGGATTGGATTCGGGCCAGACCTCACCGAGAATGAGAGGTACTGGCACCTTGTCGCGCCCTTGGAACTCGAGGCCGGAGCGCTCGACCGACTCGCGGCGCAGATGCGCGCGGAGTTGACGGTCCCC
Source organism: Solirubrobacter phytolaccae (assembly GCF_027587195.1). Classification (GTDB taxonomy): domain Bacteria; phylum Actinomycetota; class Thermoleophilia; order Solirubrobacterales; family Solirubrobacteraceae; genus Solirubrobacter; species Solirubrobacter phytolaccae. The sequence goes on from NZ_JAPDDP010000078.1 coordinate 26,954, forward strand.
TAGGTCGCCGCTCTGCTCGGCGGTCAGCCAAGTGGCGCTTCTCGACGATTTCGCGCCTTCTGCGCGGGATCGGAGGAGGTCACTGCGCAAAGACGATCCGAAGACCCCAGGCCTCGAGCTTCGCGACGATCGGCCACTCCTCCGGTCCGAGCCCGATCCAGTACGCCAAAGCGCGTTGGAGCTGCGCGACGTTCGCGGCAAGCCATTCGCGTAGTGGCGCGAGTTCCAAGGTGGGGTCCTCGCTGAGTGCGTCTCCTGCGGACTCCAGAAGCAGGTCGACGACGTCCCGAACGACTTCCGGATGCCAGGCGGCAGAGAGCTCACGCTGAGCGAACTCGACGAACTCCTCCAGCCGCTCCGCGTCGGCAGACTCGATGCCCCAATCCTGCATGGTGTGGTCGTACGGCAACCTGAGCGCGTTTGCCACTTCGGTGATCTGCACGTCGTACTCGGATGGGCTGTCGTAGGGCAAGCGCGAAGCCTAACCCGCGAAGGCGCGTCCGTCGTCGGGCTCGACGGAGCAGCAGAGCGCAGCTTCTCGACGGTTCCGCCGCGTTACTGATCGCGGCGGTCGACCACGGTGGGATCAGCTGACGCGCCCCGAAGCGGCCCTCTTCGACGGTTGCGCTACTCGCCTGGAAGGTGAGGCGGCGACGGTGCCGGCTCAACGCCGTCCAGTGCGAGCACTCGACGTGCCAGCCGCCGCACTTGGTGCCACTCGGCCCCGTGGAGGGCGTCGATCGTCCACAGGCGCGCGTGCTCCTCGCCGCTCATCGCATCCAGCATCCCGTCGAGTTCGTCGAGCGCAGCACGCACGTCTGCTGATTCGTCGTGCCATGGCTGTGCGTCGAGGTCCAGCGCGAGTTCGTCGACGCAGGCGCCCGCAACCGCGGCCGCTTGTTCCTCCGGAGCGCGTGCCAGCATCGCGACTGCTTCGCGCAGGAGCGGCCTCATGCTGCAATCGTCGCACCGCGGACGCTTATCGATATACGGTGCCGACGTCCTCCGAGGTCCCGACGCGTATCCGGTGGCGCTGTGACGAACACTGATCCGATTCTCGCCGAGCAACTCGCCTACTACCGGGCTCGCGCTCGCGAGTACGACAAGTGGTTCCGTCGCGAAGGGCTCCATGACTTGGGCGAAGAGCGCAATGCCCGATGGCGGCTTGAGCTCGATCGTGTGTTTGCAGCACTCGATGCATTTGCGTCTCGTGGAGACGTCCTCGAGCTCGCCTACGGCACGGGGGAATGGACGCTCCGTCTTGCGGAGTCGGCGACCACAGTCGTCGGCGTCGATGCAGCGCCGGAGATGCGCGAACTCGCTCTGGCGAAGCTGCAGGATGCCGGCAAGCGCAACGTCGAGCTCAGGGTTGACGATCTCTTCAGCTGGCAGCCAGATCAAGCGTTTGACGTCGTCTTCTTTGCGTTCTGGCTTTCGCACGTTCCCGAGAACCAGGCCGACCGGTTCTGGCGCAGCGTGCACGACGCGCTTCGTCCCGGAGGCCGCTTCTTCCTCGTGGATGCCGCACGCGCGGTCCCTGAGAGGAACGTCGTTCACGGTTCGCAGTTGGCCGATCGCGACAGTGCGACCGAGTTCAGGCGACTCGAGGACGGCCGGGCGTTTCGAATCATCAAGCGCTCGTTGGAGCCCGACCGGCTTGCGCGAGATCTTCGTGAACACGGCCTTGACGTGAGCGCTGTCGAGACAGGCGAGTTCTTCGTCCACGGACTCGGCCGACGTGCCTAGCCCGTCGATCAGAATCCCCCATCGACGTACGTGAGCAAACGCCGACGTGACATCAGGCGGTTCGGGGCCGGCCCGTACCTGCTCGGGCTCCAGCGGATCGTCGACGAGGACGAGGGCTGGCCGACCGGGTTCCCGTGGGACGTGCTCGCCGGCGTCGACAACCTCTCGCTCGACCAACCCGTGACGTTGCTCGCCGGCGACAACGGCAGCGGCAAGTCCACGCTGATCGAGGCGTGCGCCCAGGCGATGGGTTTTGACGCGCAGGGCGGTGAGCTCGAACGTGCCGGCGAGCTCCCGGCGGTCGCGCGACCCATCCTCGATGGGCTGGTCGAGCCGGTGCTGCACCGCTGGTCGCGGCCGCGAATCGGCTACTTCCTGCGCGCCGAGAGCTTCTACAACGTCGCGGCCTTCGTCGATCGCAAGGACCGCTTCTCCCCAGACCTCTCGCTGTACGGCGACGTCCCGCTGCACCAGCAGTCGCACGGGCAGTCGTTCCTCGCGCTGGCGACCAACCGCTTCGGCGGCGAGGGCCTGTTCATCCTCGACGAGCCGGAGGCCGCGCTCTCGGTCACCGGCGCGCTCGCGCTGCTCGCGGTCATCGCCCGCGCGGCCCAACAGGGTGCGCAGTTCATCATCGCGACGCACTCGCCGATCCTGCTCGCCATTCCGCACGCGCGTATCTACGAGCTGTCAGACGCCGGCTTCCTCGAGACCGAGTACGCCGACCTCGAGGCCGTGCAGTTCATGCGCGGGTTCCTCGACGCTCCCGAGCGGTACCTCCGCGCGGCGCTCACAGACCCGGATTGAGACCTCGAGGCCCAGGCATCGGCTGGGTTGTCCGCCGCCCGCGACCTTTTCGGCGCGAGCGGCGACCCGTGGACGCTACGGGCGGGCGACAGCGCCGATGTCGAGCTGCTTGATCGGCGGGTTGACCACCCATCCCGGGAGCTGGATCGGGGTGAGGGCCCCGCAACGGACGCAGATGATCGGCTCGTTGGGATCGGGCTGCGCGGCCTGTGCGGCCGGGGCGGCGGCGATCAGGCTTGCGACGGTGAGGGTGCCGACGAGGATGCGGCTGAACGGGCGGGGCATACGAGCTCCTGGTGAGTTGCAGGGTCGCCGTTGGGGCGCTCGATCGACACAGAGCACGAAGGGCGCTCGGAAATACGTCGGCGATCCGTCAAGTCGGGCGCCCGCGTGCCAGTCGTCTGGCGTGCGGCAACGGCGCGCGTCGCGCGGGATCGGTAGCCGTCCTGTACCAAGATCACGCCCAGCTTCGGCGAGGAAAGCAGAGCTACGGGCCGCGACGTTCGCGTAGCTCAGCGGCAAGTGGGCCGGGATCGGCGACGATCCAGCTCTCGCCATGCCACAGCGCGAGGCCTTCTCCTCGTGCCTCCACCCGGTCGAGGACCTCGGGGAAGTCGGCGAGCGGAAGCGGCGGAGCCTGCACCTGTCCGTGCTCTGGGTGCCGCTCGGCGTCGGCTCGCGAGCTGAACAGCAGGTTGAGGTCGCGATCTTCCTCGGGGTCCTCGAACACGGTGTTGTGCTCGTCGTCTCCGACGATCCAGATCTCGCCGCCGGCGAGAACGGCATCCACCCAGGCGTCGTAGCGCTTCTGGAGCTCCTCGGTCGTTGACATGCCGGCCGTGTGCCCCGACCAGGTTGCCGTCAATCAGGAACCTCGACGCAGCCCACGCACTACTCGACGCTGACGCGGATCACGTGCTGCCACGACGGGTCGAACTGCACGCGGAAGTCTCCGGCGTCGCCGGGCCCGATGTAGTCGTTGACCATGCCGAGATGCCAGAGCCAGGTGCGCGAGCTCTCCTCGGCGCGTTCGGGCTGGCCGGTCAACGCGCGCACCTGGTCGGGGGAGAGGTCGTCCAGCACGCCCGTAAGCCGGGCCGAGTGGGCCTCGTCCTCCATCGTCTCGAGGTCCTGTCGCGCGACCGCGTACTGGAACCGCTCGGGGTTAAGTACAGCCGGCTCCGTCACGGCGAACCTGCACGAGATCTCCTCACGCCGGGGTGCGACGCGTCGTCACGTAGGTGGTGAGCGCGATCGCCACCGCCACGCCGGTCGCGTCGATCAGCCAGTCCACGGGCGAGCCGTGACGGCCGTCGACGAAGCGCTGGTGGAGCTCGTCGCTCGCGGCGTAGGCGAGCGTGATCAACGCGGCGAGCGCGCGCCGCCGCCCCAAGGCACGCCACCACAAAAGCCACAGCAGCCCGAACTCGACCATGTGCGCGCCCTTGCGCAAGATCGTGTCCCAGGTGCCGAGCCCGGTGCCGAGATCCGGCTGGGCCGACAGGAAGAAGATCACGGCCATCAGCAGCAGTGGCGGCCCGAACCGCACGACCCATCCCATTGGGTGCTGTCTTCTAGCAGCGGTGGCTGTACGGTCCGCGGATGACTGCCGCGCCCGAGCCGACACCGGCACCGCCCTACTCGCCGCCGCCGCGCAAGAAGCGGCGCACCGGCCGGATCATCCTGATCGTGGTCGCGGCGGTGATGGCCGTCGTGATCGCCCTCGTCGGAGGCTTGTTCCTGCTCGTGAACGAGTCGACGAAGGACGCGCAGAAGGTGTCGGACCAGCTGATCAGCGCCATCCAGGCGGGCGACGGCGCGAAGGCGTACGCGCTCACGGGGCCGTCGTTCCGCGCCGCGACGACCGAGGCCGACCTCACCGCGCTGGTGAAGAACCTCTCCACGCTCGTCACGAAGGACAAGGCCTCGCCGGACGCGAAGGCGATCAACGCGAGCACCGCGAACGGGAAGATCGCCGTCTTCGTCTACACGATGGACGGCACCAGCGGCAGCCCCGTCTACTTCAAGACCCAGATCCGGGACGAGGAAGGCCGCTGGCAGGTGATGAACTTCCGCAGCTCGGAGACGGCGCTCGAGACCGACGTCGAGTGATCACCACGGATCGGGGCCGGCGTCGCGCGCGGCCTTCGCCAGCTCCACGAGGGCGGTGAAGCGCTCGAGCTGCGCCTCCTCGAGCTCGAACTGCGTGCGGGTCGGGCCGAGCCGGAGCTCGTCCCCGTCGAGCATCCCGATCCGCACCTTGTAGCGCCCGTGACGGTCCGGCCCCTTGATGGCGAACCCGACCACGTCGACGTGCACGCGGTGCTGGTAGTCGGACTGATCCGACAGCACCTCGAAGACCCGCCCGTCCAGGCGCAGGAACAGATGATCGACCCGCATCTCATAGACCACGGGCGCGAGCGTACTCGACCGAAGCCGAGCCGCTCGCGGAACCACAAACGCTAGTGCGCGGTGATCGGCTCGGCCGCGGCGCCGTGCGCGGCGGCGGGGCGAACCGACGGGACGATCGCGCCGACGACGACGGCGCCGACGGCGAAGACGGCCGCGGCGATCCAGAACGCGACGGTGTAGCCGTGCACGGTGGCCGTCTCGATCAGCTGCGGCGACTGCGCGTGGCTGTTCGCGTACGACGTGACCGCGCTCGCGAAGATCGAGCTCAGCAGCGCGGTGCCGATCGAGCCGCCGACCTGCTGCATGGTGTTGACCATCGCGGATGCGACACCCGTGTCCGCACGGTCCACGCCGAAGGTCGCGGCCTGGAACGCGGGCGGGAAGATGTTGCCCATGCCGATGCCCATGAGGATCAGCGCCGGCAGCACGTGCGTGGCGTAGCCCGAGTCGGTGCCGAGCTGCGTCAGCGTCAGCATCGCCACGGCGCCGAGCACCATGCCGGTGACCATGTGCGGGCGCGGGCCGAACTTGGGGAGCAGGCGCTGGCTGACGACGTTGGCGGTGACGATGATCGCCGCCGACAGCGGCAGGAAGCCGAGGCCGGTCTGGATCGGCGAGAAGCCCAGCGTGCGCTGCATGTAGTACGTGAGGAACAGGAACAGCGCGAACATCGCGATGCCGGCGATGCCGATGCCCGCGAACGCGCCGCCGCGGGTGCGGTCGGCGAGCACGCGCAGGGGGAGCAGCGGGTGCGCCACACGGCGCTCGACGGCGAAGAACGCGCCGAGCAGGACGACGGCCGCGCCCAGCATCACGATCGTGATCGGGTGACCCCAGGAGTGCGTCTCGGAGTTCGAGAACCCGTAGACGAGCGCGAACAGGCCGCCCGCCGAGAGCAGCGCGCCGGGGACGTCGATGCGCGGACGCGCGGGGTGCGGCTGGTTGACCAGCAGGCGGAAAGCGGCGATGGCGGCGGGCAGCGCGAACAGCAGGTTCACGTACAGGCACCAGCGCCAGGACAGGATCTCGGTGAGGATGCCGCCGAGCAGCAGGCCGATCGCGGCGCCGGTGCCGGCGATCGCGCCGAAGATGCCGAACGCCTTGCCGCGCTCGGCCGGGTCGGTGAACGTGGTGGCGAGCAGACCGAGGGCGGACGGGGCGAGGATCGCGCCGAAGACGCCCTGCGCGGCGCGTGAAGCGACGAGGACGGTGAACGAGTCAGCGGCTCCACCGACGGCGGAAGCGACCGAGAAGCCGATCAGGCCGCCGATGAAGGTCCACTTGCGGCCGAAGAGGTCGCCGAGGCGGCCGCCGAGCAGGAGCAGCGAGCCGAACGCGAGCGCGTACGCGGTCACGATCCACTGGCGCGAGTCGTTGCTGAAGCCAAGGTCCTGCTGCGCGCTCGGCAGGGCGATGTTCACGATGGTCGCGTCGAGCACGACCATGAGCTGCGCGACGGCGATGATCCCGAGGATCAGCCAGCGGCGCGAATGATTGGGATCTGAGTGAGGAGGCATCTGGGGAGGGGGGAGGAAGTGGAAGGTCTATCTCCGGTTATCGGCATAAGCTAGCAGAACTGGAGGGTCGGCTTCCACTTGTCTATCCTGGGCACTCATATGACCGCCACCCGCCCCCTTCGCGCTGACGCTGAGCGCAACCGCCAGCGCATCGTCGAGGCGGCCAAGACCCTGTTCGCCGAGCGTGGCGTGGACGTCGCGGTCGAGGACATCGCCGCGGCGGCCGGCGTCGGGATCGGCACCTTCTACCGGCGCTTCCCGGACCGCGAGTCGCTGGTCGAGGCCGTCTTCGTGACGAAGTTCGAGCGCATGATCCAGGCTGCGCACGACGCGCTCGAGATCGAGGACCCGTGGGACGCGTTCCGCACCTGGGTCGTGACGGTGGCGCGGATGCACGCCCGTGACCGCGGCCTGAAGGACGTCGTGCTCTCCAGCGACCGCGGGCGCGAGAAGGTCGCGGAGTTCCGCGCGATCATCCAGCCGCTCGCCGGCGAGTTGCTGGACCGGGCCAAGGCCGCCGGGGCGCTCCGCGACGACGTCTCGGCGCTCGACGTCCCGATGATCCACCAGGCGGTCAGCGCGATCGCCGAGATCACCCGCGACGTCGCGCCCGAGTACTACGAGCGGACGCTGACGCTGTTCGTCGACGGCCTCGCCCGCGAGCGCACGCCCACCCCGATGGTCGCGCCGCCGATCGAGATGGAGCAGTTCCTCACGATCATGAGCCGCAAGGGCAAGCGCTGAGAACGACGACCGCCGCCCCGGCCATGCGACCGGAGCGGCGGTGGTGGTGTGGAGGGAATCCCCGGAGCGTCAGGCGGAGGTCACCGCAGCAGGGCCCGCCTGCGCCTGCTTCCCTTCACGTGTCTCCGCGGGGACCAGGGCGCGGACGGTGAGGACGCCGAAGCCGGCACCCGCGAGGAGCATCGCGACGCCCATGACGATCGAGAAGAGGGCGACCTGCTCGGCGAAGTACGCGGTGTTCAGGGCGGTGGTGAGCGCGGTCTCGGTCACCCAGAGGTTGCGGAGCCCGTTCTCGACCGGCTTGCCGGCGTCGTCCTTGGCGGCCGCGGCCTCGTCGTTGGTGTCCTTGCCGTCGGCGGTCAGGAACCGACCCATCTCGCTGTAGGTCTTGCCGCCGGTGGACTCGAGCGTGTGCTTGCGCATGACCTTCGCGAACGCCTGCGCCTCGGCACCCGTGTCGACGAGCTGGCCGGGGATGGTCGAGTCCTCGGTGCCGACGATCTTCTCGGCGGCCAGATTGTCCCGGACGTAGCCACGCCCGTCGACACCCATGTAGATCGACCCGATGCCGAACGCGATCAAGACGACGCTGGCGGCGATTCCGCCGTACTGGAAGAGCTTCCTCATGGCCCTTCACCCCTTCTCTGCTGCGGTAGTTGGTAGCTGAGATCAGTGTCGGGTCTCGGAGGCCTCAGGCCGTCCGGAAATGGGCGCGTTTCGGCTGCGGGAAACCCGCAGACCGGGGCACTATACTTTCTGAAGTATGAGTGACGTGATCAAGGTCGACGTGTGGTCTGACATCGCCTGCCCGTGGTGCTACATCGGCAAGCGCAAGTTCGAGGCGGGCGCCGAGGGCATCCCGGTCGAGGTCGAGTACCACTCGTTCGAGCTCTCACCGGACACGCCCGTGGACTTCGAGGGCTCCTCGATCGACTTCCTGGTCGCGCACAAGGGCATGCCCGCCGAGCAGGTCGGGCCGATGCTCGACCAGGTCAAGGGCATCGCCGCCGAGGTCGGGCTCGACTACGACTTCGACGCGCTCCAGCACACGAACACCGTCAAGGCGCACCAGCTCCTGCACTTCGCGAAGGCGCAGGGCAAGCAGGTGGAGATGAAGGAGCGGCTGCTGCGCGCCTACTTCGTCGAGGGCCGTCACGTCGGCCGCGACGAGGACCTCGCCGACCTCGCCGCCGAAGTCGGCCTGGACCGTGAGGACGCCCTGCGCGCGCTCGCCACTGGCGAGTACGCCGCGGCCGTCCGCGCCGACCAGGAGCAGGCCATGCGCTACGGCATCCGCGGCGTCCCGTTCTTCGTCATCGACGGCAAGTACGGCGTGTCGGGAGCGCAGGCCCCGGAGACGTTCGCGGCCGCGCTCAAGCAGGTCCAGGACGAACGCGCGGGCGTGGCGTCATGAGCGCCTTCGAGATGCTCGGCGATCCGTCGGCCGCGGCCTGCGAGGGCGACGTCTGCGCACTGCCGGCGCCCGCCGCCGCCGTCGCGCCCGACGTGGCCGGCGCCGCGCCGGTCGACGCCGTGCCCGAAGT
>NZ_JAPDDP010000079.1 GCF_027587195.1 Solirubrobacter phytolaccae
TGGCCTCCGACTTCGGACGCGGACGCGGGCGCCGCGGCGGCTCCGGCCAGCGCGGCCGCGCCGGCGGCACCGGCCAAGCCGGCCTTGCGGTCTTCCTTCGCAGGCTCGCGCGGCGTCGGCGGGGTGACGGGCGGAGGCGGAGCGGCCTCGACCGGGCCCGGCGCGGGCGTCGGCGGCTCCTTCGTCGGCGGCCGCGACGGCGGCGGCGCGACGTAGGTCTCGAACTCGACGGGCGGCGCGACGTCCGCGGGTGGAGCGACGAAGCCCTCGGGCTGAGCGGCGGGCGCGTCCGGCGACGGCAGCAGCACGTCGCTCGGCGGCGCGGGCGCGGGAACGCCGAAGGTGACGAAGCCCGTGACGCCCGTCGGCTCTTCCTCCTCGACCGGCAGCGGCGCGGGAATGGCCTGCGAGGGCATCGGCGTCGGCGGGCCGACGACCGGCTCCGGGATCGAAGGCGTGGCCTCCGACGGCGGCGGCGTCCACATCGGCGGCGCGGCGGGCGAGCCGCCCGTGTCGCCCGCGGGGGCGCCCCACGCGAAGGACTTGAACTCCTGGGAGGCCTCGCCCCCGTTGACGCTCGTGCCCTGGAACGGCGCCGGCGTGAGCGGCTTGGAGCCGTTGGTGTCCTCGGTGCGCCGCTCGACCAGGCGCGCCTCGCGGCGCCAGCGCGGGCCGAGCAGGCTGATGAGGATCTCCTCGAAGTCGTCCCACGCGTCCTGCGCGTTCTGGGTACGGCCCTCGGGCTCCTTGACCAGCAGGCGCTCGATCCAGTCCGAGATGCGCTGATCGACCTCGGGACGGACCGACCGGACGGTCGGGATCTCCTCGTTGACGTGGCGCAGGAGGATCGCCATCGGGGCGTCCGAGTCGTGGAACGGGACGTTGCCCGTGAAGAGCTCGAAGGCCATGCAACCGACCGAGTACAGGTCAGTCCACGGACCGATGTCCTGGGCCATGGCCTGCTCGGGGGCCATGTAAGTTGGCGTGCCGACGGTCGTTCCGGTCGCGGTCAGGAACGCGCCCGTCTGCATCTTGGTCGTCGCCTTGGCGATGCCGAAGTCCGCGATCTTCACGCGTCCGTCGGCCGTGACCATGAGGTTCTCGGGCTTGAGGTCGCGGTGCACGATCTCGTGCGTCTCGGCGTGAGTGAGGCCGGCGAGCAGCCCTTCGAGGACCCCGCCGATCTGCGCCATGGTCATCCGCCCGACATGTGGACGCAGTGAGCCGCGCTCGATGTACTCCATCGCGATGTACGGCGTGCCGTCGTGCTCGAAGTAGTCGTGAACGGTCACGACGTTCGGATGCGACAGCGATCCCGCCACCCGCGACTCACGCAGAAAACGTTGTGCGAATGCGGGATCCGAGGCGTGGAACGCCCCCAGTTCCTTGAGGGCGACGAAGCGGTCGAGGTCCGTCTGCCGGGCCAGGTACACCATCGCCATGCCGCCGCGACCGACCTCTCGGAGGATCTCGTAGCGGCCGACCGTCTTCATGACCTCAGGCATTCGTCCTGCGTTCCCCTGTTTGACCGAATTGAGGCACCGGTCGTAGTATCGCCAGGGATTTGTTCGCAGGCAACCACCCACAAGGGTGAAACTCTTCGTCCTCGACACCCATACGATCTACCGGCGGGGGCTGGTGGCGTGTCTGGACCTTCTCGAAGACGTCGAGGCGGTCGCGGGCGCTGAGTCCGTGCGCGACGCGTGGGAGGACCCGGCGCTGCACAGCGCCGACATCGTCCTGCTCGACCCCAAGCTCCCCGGCGGCAGGGACTTCCTGACCGCCGTCCATGAGACCACGGGGGCGCGGGTGATCGTGTGCTCGTCCGACGGCGGCCAAGAGGCCGTGGTCGGTGCCCTGCAGGCCGGTGCGGTGGGCTATCTGCGCAAGGACGAGCTGACGCCGGAGACGCTCGCCACGGCGGTCAAGGCCGCCGCGAACGGCACCGGCGTGGTCACCCCTGACCTGCTCGAGCACCTGCTGGCCAACCACCAGGCGAACGCCGAGGCCGCCGCCGCGCGACCGGTCGCGGCCAAGCTCACGGACCGCGAGCAGCAGGTCCTGTCGCTGATCGCCGCCGGCCATCCGACGCGCGAGGTGGCGCAGGAGTTGTGTTACTCCGAACGCACCGTCAAGAACGTGCTGCACGACGTCGTGACCAAGCTCAACGCCCGCTCTCGCTCGCAAGCCGTCGCGTTCGCGGTGCGCGAGGGCCTGATCTGACGTCCGCGTGCTGACCTCGCTCGAGCCACTGCTCGAGGGGAAGCGGATGGTCATCTGCGCCGGGTCGGGCGGCGTCGGCAAGACGACCACCGCCGCGGCCGTCGCGCTCGGGCTCGCCGAGCGCGGCAAGAAGGTCGCCGTGGTGACCATCGACCCGGCGAAGCGGCTGGCGACGGCGCTCGGGCTCGACGCGCTCGGCAACGAGCCGCACCGGGTCGAGTGCGAGGCCGAGGGCGAGCTGTGGGCGATGATGCTGGACGCCAAGCGCACGTTCGACGAGCTGATCGAGCGCCTCGCGCCGGACGCGCGCACGCGCGACGAGGTCTTCGAGAACCGGATCTACCAGCAGCTCTCGAGCGCGGTGGCGGGCTCGCAGGAGTTCACGGCGATCGCGAAGCTCTACGAGCTGGACGAGTCCGGCCAGTTCGACGTGCTCGTGCTGGACACGCCGCCGTCGCGCAACGCGCTCGACTTCCTCGACGCGCCCGGGCGGCTCACGCGCTTCTTCCAGGGCCGCGCGATCCGGATGTTCCTCAAGCCGGCCGGCCTGCTCGGACGCGGCACGGGGCTCGTCTTCGGCGTCCTGCGCAAGGTGACGGGCGTGGACCTGCTGCAGGACCTGAGCGGGTTCTTCCGCTCGCTGGGCGGGATGATCGACGGCTTCACCGAGCGTGCGCGGCGCGTCGGCGCGCTGCTCGAGGACCCGGCGACGACGTTCCTGATCGTCACCGCGCCCCGCCACGACCCGGTGGAGGAGGCGATCTTCTTCCACCGCAAGCTGCGCGAGGCGGCGATGCCGTTCGGCGGGCTCGTCGTCAACCGCGTCCACCAGCCGCCGGACGAAGCGCTGCCCGAGCCCGTGGCCAGCGAGCTCGGCCCGGCCCTGGCCGAGCGGGTGAGCGCCGCGACGGCGCAACTCGGCGCGCTCGCCGCCCGCGACGCGACGAACGTGGCGCGCCTGCGCTCCCGGCTCGGGGACCCGCCCACGCTGATCGTCCCGGAGCTGGACGAGGACGTCCACGACCTGGACGGCCTTGCCGCGGTCCGCGCGCACCTCTTCGCCTGAGCCGCTCATCCGCTTCGTGCGGGTGCGCGAACGCGGGACGGGGTGGCCGTGGACGATCCCCGCGCTCACGGGGTTGGACGAGCTGCCGCTCGCGCCCGGCGTGACGTTCCTCGTCGGCGAGAACGGGAGCGGGAAGTCGACGCTGGTCGAGGGGATCGCGGTGGCGGCCGGGTTCGCACCGGAGGGTGGCTCGCTCGGGTTCGGCGCGAGCACGCGCGAGGAGGTCCCGCCGCTCGCCGACGCGCTCACCCTCGTGCGCGGCGCGCGCCGCCCGCGCGACGGCTTCTTCCTGCGCGCCGAGAGCTTCTTCAACGTCGCCACGACGATCGACGCGCTCGACGAGGAAGGCGGCGGGCCGCGGCGACTGCTCGACTCCTACGGTGGCGTCTCGCTCCACGAGCGCTCGCACGGCGAGAGCTTCATGGCGCTCGCCGTCCACCGCTTCCGCGACGGCGGCCTGTTCGTGCTCGACGAGCCCGAGGCCGCGCTCTCACCCCAGGGGCTGTTCTCGCTGCTGCGGCGGATCCACGAGCTGGTGGGGGCCGGCTCGCAGTTCGTGATCGCGACCCACTCGCCGATCCTGCTCGCCTATCCCGGCGCGCTGATCTACGAGCTGCGCGAGGACGGCCTCGCCGAGACGGCCTACGAGGACACGGACCACTTCCAGATGACGCGCGCCTTCCTGGAGGCGCCCGGGCGCTTCCTAGGCCGGCTGTTCGACTGAGCTCGTGCCGCGCAGCTCGTCCGCGACCGTGCGCAGCGCCGGGTCCAGGTGGCCGCACAGCACGTCGCGGAGCACCGCGCGCAGGCAGCCGCCGAGCTCGGCGATGAGGTCCTCGACCTGCGGGGTCGCCTTGACGAAGCCGACCATCGCGGCGCGCTCGAGCGAGATCGCCTCGCGGACGCGGGCCTCCAGGTGCGGCCGGTCCGGCTGTTCGGCGCAGATCGCGGCGAGCCGCTCGGCGACGCCGCCGTAGCCCGCCTGGTCCGGGTTGGCCAGCAGCGCGCGGGCGGCGAGCAGCCAGTCCGTCAGCGCCTCCAGCGCGTTCCCGCGCTCGCAGCCGAGCTCGAAGCGGCGCAGCGCCCACGCCAGCTCACCGGAGCGTGGCGTGCGCCGGGCGACGAGGCCGCAGAACGCGCGCAGCGGGTCCTCCTCCTCGGCGCTGAGCAGGCAGTCCTCGTTCGGGCGGCGGATGCCGGTGGCGAGCGGGATGGCCATCCACGGCGAGCCGTCGGTGCGCGCGTGCGCGGCCGGGCCGAGCGCCGGCTCGGCGTCGTCCCACAGGCGCAGCGCGGTCTGCAGCCGGCGCAGGCGGCGCCCGGCGTGCTCGAGCGCGCGGCCGTCCTTGGACTCGAGCGTGAGCACGGCGACCGTGGCGAGCGGGTCCTCCTCGCCCAGCCCCTGCGGCGCGTCGGTGAGCGTCGCGGCGCGCACGAGGCTGAGCCCGTCGCCCAGCGCGACCTCGCCGGACTCGATCACGAGCCCCTCGACGGGCGTGATCACCAGCGACAGCGCGCACCCGCTGTAGGTGACGTCCTCGAGCTCGGCGTACGCCGCGGCGAAGCGCGCGTCGTCGTAGACGAAGTCGGTCACGTCCTCCCACATCGCGCCCAGGAACGCCTGCAGCGCGCCATCGGGCATGTCGTGCGCGGGCGCGCGGCGGCCGCGCTTGGTCAGGTACGCGGGCAGGTCGGGGAGCGCGCCGAGCCCGCGCACGGCCTGCGCGTAGCTGGGCAGGCGGCTGAGCATCGTGCGGTGCTGCGCGATGAACCGCCCGGTCAGCGGGCGGTAGCAGTACAGCGGGGCGCTGCGGGTGGGCGTCGCGTCGAGCTCGAACGGGATCTCGGCGCCGCCCGAGACCTCCTCCGCGAGCTGCCAGGCCGCCTCCTGGACGAAGGCCGCAAGTGAGTCGTGCAGCGCCCGGTTATGCATAGCCGGGCGATTCGGCGTGCGCCCGGTCGCTCCTGCCGGCGCAGGATGTCTTGCAGCGTCCGCGCGGGCTGCTATGCCGCGACGGGTTCGGCGGGCTCCGGCGCTTCCGCGCAGGACCCTTCGGCGCCGAGCCAGGCGCTGCCGTAGACCCGCATCGAGTCGATGATCGGGACGAGCGCGAGGCCCTTCTCGGTCAACGCGTACTCGACGCGCGGCGGCACCTCGGGATACGTCTGCCGGTGCACGATGCCCTCTTCCTCGAGCGCGCGCAGGCGCAGGGAGAGCGTGCGCGGCGAGATCCCGCCGAGTGAGCGCTCCAGCTCGCAGAACCGCGACCGGCCCTCGGACAGATCACGCACGATCAGCAGCGTCCACTTCCCGCAGACGATCTCGGCGGTGCGGCAGACAGGACAGTTCGGATCAGGCATCCGACCCACAGTCTAGCCCAAGACTTCACCAACTGAAGTGGAGGTGGCCGCCGTCCCGGAGGACGGCGGCCAACTCACAGCCCTACGGCTGGGTGGTGCTCAGCGTGAAGGTGAGCGTCTTGCTGTAGACGCCGGCGCGGAGGCCGTCGTTGCGATCGATCGCCTGCTTGAAGCCGATCGTGGTGACGTCGTTGACGACCGGGCCGGCGTAAGCCTTCGGGAGGCCCGAGACCTGCAGCGGCTTGGTGAGCGTGAACGTGCCGTTGGCGAGGAAGCCCGGGTCGGACACGGTCAAAGCAGCGTCGCCGGCCGAGGAGGTGACGGTCGCGGTGGTGGTCGTGTCGTACTCGCGCGTCACGCCCGGGACAAACGTGCCGAAGGTCGGCGCCGTGCCCAGCGCGAGCGCGAGCGTGGCGGCCACGCCGCCGCCGACGATCGTGTCCTGGCCGACGTGGCCGACCTGCGTCTGGATGACCTTCGACGTCGTGATCGGGGCGAGCGACTCCGCGCCGGTGTACTCACGCAGCGAATCGACGGTCACGGTCACCGTCACCTCGCCCGACTTGAGCGCTGTGAACTTGCGCGTCCTCGGGTCGAGGATCGCGGCCTTGCCCGTCGCCTTCGCCGCCGCCACGTCGGTGCCGATGGCCAGGTTGTCCGACCCGCTCCAGCGGACCGACATCGGGTAGCGCAGCGGGACGACGCGCGAGCCGGACAGCACACCCGTCGGCTGCACGATCGTGCCCTCGAGCTGCGCGGTGTCGCCGATCCGGACCGCGCCCGGCGCCTGCAGCGTCGCCGACTGCGCGAAGGCGCGCACATCGCCGGTCAGCCACTGCTGCGACGCCTTCTCGGAGCGGTCGACCGTCCACTTCATCCAGCCCGTGAAGCCGCCGCGGTCCGGCGTGCCGGCCGGCGCCTTGCCACTCGACGGGAGCACGACGTACGGTACGCCCTCCTTGCGCGCGACGTTGGCGATCTGCGCGTGCGCGCCGACCATCGCCACGCCCTTGTCGGACGTCTCGCGGAAGTCGGTCAGCAGCTTCTCGATCAGCTCGACCTCGGTGCGTTCGGCGAGCTGCGAGGTGTGGAGCTCGCCCGGATCGTTGGTCGGGTGGTGCGCGAACACCAGCACGTTGTCGATCGAGCCGTCCGTCGCCGCGGACTTCAGCGCCGCGTCGAGCATCGGGAGCTGCGCCCAGCCCGAGCCGCGCAGGCTGCCGAGCGCCGAGTTGAGCAGCACGAAGCGCGTGCCCTTGTGGTCGAACGTGCGGTACGGAGTGCCGAACTCGACCTTCCAGGCCTCGATCGCCGCGGACTCACGGTCGCCCGGCACGTAGTAGCAAGGCGTCGTCTGCGGGTTGTCGTCCGGCGCGCCGCCCGCCGGGATCAGGTCGCAGCCGCCCTGCTGCAGGGTGGCGCGGTCGGCGATGTCGCCGTTGAGCACGATCAGGTCCGGGTCGGCCGCCCGGGCGTGCTGCACCGCGGCGATCCCGGCCTGGGGCGAGGCGGGCTCGAGGTCCGACAGCGTCGCGAACGACCAGTCACCGGTCGCCGAGCCGTCAGCCGAGAACAGCGGGTCCTCGACCAGCGCCGGCAGCGGCGGGCTGTCGACCTCGACGGAGGCGTCGAACTCGATCTTGTCGAAGATGACCGAGCCGTCCTTCTGCAGGTTCGTGGTCGTCTCGATCACCTGCACCGCGGTGAGGCGGATCGGGAACTTCGTCGTGGCCGGAATCGCCCACGTGTAGCTGTTCCAGCCCGGCTTGACGTTGTCGGCGAGCGGGCTCGTGGTCGTGCCGGCGCTGTCGACGTAGGAGATCGCGGCGTAGCGCAGCGCCTGCTCGGACCACAGGCGCACGCGGACGCGCAGCGGCTGGCCGGGCAGGTTGATCCGCGGCGCTGCGGCCTTGAGCGTGATGCCCTGGTTGCGCTTGGCCTTGTAGGTCAGCTTGAGCTTGCCGTCCTGCATGGACAGCGTCTGCGCGGACACGTCCGTGCCGAGCGGGGTCCAGCGCGAGAGCTCGTCCGCGTTGTCGAACGTGTGGACCGTCGTGGTCGCGATGCCCGTGGTGACCGCAACGCGCGCTTCGAGGCCCGCGGCCTTGGCGATGAGGGTCGTGCCGCCGCCCTTGAGCGGCGTGACCTTCAGGCCGTCGCCGACGGGCTCGACCTTGATCACCGTCGCGTCGTACTCGAGCTCGAAGTCGGCGGGCTCGATCGGCGCCGAGTAGCCCTGCGCGTCGCGACCGACGACCTTGAGCGTCTGCGCGGCGGAGGTGGCGTCGGCGAACGTCAGGCGCGTCGTCGACAGCTCCATCGAGTTGAGCTTGCCGAGCACCTGCACGTCGGCCTCGCCCGCGGCCATGCCGGAGCCGGCACGGACCTTCAGGATCGTGTTGGCGGCGTCCTCCGGCGCGGTCACGCGACCGTTCGTCGCGCCCAGCCAGCCGACGTCGCCGACGGCGACCGGCGTCTGATGATCGTCGATGGCCTTGACCTGCAGCGTGCGGTGCAGGCCCGGGAACACGCGTGGCTCCTCGGGCGTGAGCACGAGCGCCTCGGGCTTGCCGCTGCCGGGGGCGACGAACACGCCGACGCCGTTCGGGTCGTTGCGCTCGCGCCCGTCCGAGGGCGAGTTGCGGACCAGCGCGGTCTCGTCTCCGAGCGCGCGGGCGACCATCGTGGTCGAGCCGCCGCCGTCGAGGTTGAGCGCGGTCTCGGCGCCGAGCTCGACGAACGTGCGCGCGAGCTGGCGCAGGGAGACGCCGAGCACCGGCGCCTGGCGGCCGTCGGCGGTGACGAGCAGCAACGTGCGGCCGCCGTTCTTGAAGCCGATCGCCGTGCGCGGGTTGACGACCGCCTCGAGCTCGGAGTCCGGTCGCGCGACGCCGTTCTGGACCAGGATCTGGCGGCCGCCGATCGAGAACTGCAGGTTGCGCGAGAGCTCGTTCTTGAGACCGTAGGTGAGCGTCGCGTCGTCGCCGGGGGTGAGCGTGCGAATCGCGTCCGCGGCGGTGTCGTTGCCGACCAGCACGAAGCCGTTCGCCGGGATCGCCCCCGAGCCGATGCCGGTCGCGTTGACCGAGACGACCTTGTTGTCGACGACCAGCACCTCGGCCACGTCGGTGGCGTTGGGCAGCGCGCGGGCGCGGCTGTAGGTGCCCCAGGCCGACGTGAAGGCCTGCATCGTGTTCGCCGGGACGCCGGTGCGGTTCGGCGAGTTCAGCGTCAGGACCTTGTGCGTCGCGCCCTTGAAGGTCGCGCTCGCCTCGAGCGCCATGTCGACGAGCTGGGCGATGCCGTCCTTGCTCACGCCCACGTGCTTGTCGGGGTTGTTGCGCTCCGTGCCCTTGAGCAGCGTGCCGCCCATGATCTGGCCGCTGAGCGGGGCGTTGGAGAAGTCGATGTCGAAGTAGTCGCCGTTGACGCCGGCGACGGCACCGGCCTTGTTGACCATCCCGCTGACCGGCCCGCCGCCAGCGATCGATCCAGTCCACAGGGAGTCGGATTTCACGACCGGATTACCCAGGTCGATCTCCAGGATCTGGTGGTCGTACCAGCCGTCGGCTTCGACGGTCTTCAGGTGGCGGAGTGTGATCCCGGGCCCGAGGGGCTCCGTCTTGTCGATCAGCGCGAGGTTGTCGGCGCTCGCGAGCGACGGTGCCAACACCGTCAGCACCGCCGCGAGCGAGAGAGTTCTCTTGAGCACGGGCGCGATCTAAGTGGACCGCCGCGCCCGTGCCGTGATCAAACGGAAAACGTCAGACAATCAACCCTACGGCTGGGTGGTGCTCAGCGTGAACGTGAGCGTCGTGGTGTACGAGCCCGTGCGCAGCGGGTCGTTGGCGGCGATGTCCTGCTTGAAGCCGATCGTCGCCACGTCGTTGGTGACCGGGCCCGAGTAGGCCTTCGGGAGGCCCGAGACCTGCAGCGGCTTGGCCAGCTTGAACGCGCCGTTGGTCAGGAAGCCGGGCTCGGAGACCATGAGCGTCGCGTCGCCGGCCGTCGAGACGACGGTCGCGGTCGAGGTCTGCTCGTAGGTCTTCGTGACGCCCGGGGTGAACGCGCCGAAGCTGACGGGCGCGCCCAGGTTCAGGGCCAGCGTCGCCGGGACGGTGCCGCCGATCGGCGTGTCCGCGCCGACCTTCGTCACCTGGGTCTTGATCACGCGCGAGGTCGTGATCGGGGCCATCGACTCGGCGCCCGTGTACTCACGCATCGAGTCGACCGTCACCGTGACGGTCACCTCGCCCGACTTGAGCGCGGTCAGCTTGCGCGTGGCCGGGTCGAGGATCGCGGCCTTGCCGGCGGCCTTCGCGGCGGCCGCATCGGTGCCGATCGCGAGGTTCTCCGAGCCGCTCCAACGGACCGACATCGGGTAGCGCAGCGGCACGACGCGCGAGCCGGGCAGGACGCCCGACGGCTGCACGATCGAGCCCTCGAGCTGCGTGGAGTCGCCGACCTCGAGCGCCTCCGGAGCGGTCAGGGTCGCGGACTGCGCGAACGCGCGCACGTCGGCGGTGATCCACTGCTGCGACGCCTTCTCGGAGCGGTCGACCGTCCAGCGCATCCAGCCGGTGAAGCCGCCACGGTCGGGGGTGCCGTACGGCGCCTTGCCGGAGGACGGCAGGACGATGTACGGGATGCCCTCGAGGCGGTGCACGTCGGCGATCTGGGCGTGCGAGCCGACCATGGCTGCACCCTTGTCCGACTGCTCGCGGAAGTCCGTGAGGAGCTTCTCGACCAGCTGCACCTCGGTGCGGTCGGTCAGCTGCGAGGCGTCGGTCTCGGCCGGGTCGTCGACCGGGTGGTGCGCGAACACCATCACGTTGTCGATCGAGCTGTCGGTCGCGGCCGACTTGAGCGCCGCGTCGAGCATCGGCAGCTGCGCGAAGTCCGACGTGCGCAGGGTGCCTAGCGTCGAGTTCAGCAGGATGAAGCGCGTGCCCTTGTGGTCGAACGTGCGGTAAGGGGCGCCGAACTCGGCCTTCCAGTTGTCCAGGGTGCCCTGGCCGGAGGCCGTGTAGGACTCGTGGTTGCCCGGCACGTAGTAGCAGGGGATCGTGCTCGGGTTGCTGTCCTCGGCGCCGCCGGCCGGGATCAGGTCGCAGCCGCCGGTCTCGAGCGTCGTGCGCGCGAGCTTGAGGTCGGCCACGCCGCCCTGGTCGGTGATGTCGCCGTTGAGCACGACGAAGTCCGGGTTGGTGGCGCGGATGCGGTTCAGCGCCGCGATGCCGGTCTTGGCCAGCTCCGGCGAGGCCGCCGTGAACTGGATGTCGGAGAGGGTCGCGAAGGACCAGTCACCCTCGGCCTTGCCGTCGACGGAGAACAGCGGGTCGGGCTCGAGGTCCGGGATGGCGGGGCTCTCGACCTCGGCCGAGTTGTCGACCTCGAGCTTGTCGAAGATGACGTAGCCGTCCTTCTGGTTGGCCGCGCCGGTCTCGATCACCTGGAACGAGGAGAGCTTGAGCGGGAACTTGGCCGTCGACGGCGGCGTCCACTCGTACGTGTTCCAGCCCGGCTTGACGGCCGCGCCGAGGGGCCCGTAGGCCGTGCCGTTGGCGTCGAAGTAGCCGATGTACGCGTACTGCAGCGCCTGCTCGGAGTACATGCGCAGGCGGATCTTCAGCGGCTGGCCGGGCAGCGTGACGCGCGTGGCCGCGGTCTTCCAGGCGATGCCCATGTTGCGCTTGCCCTTGTAGGTCAGCTTCAGGCGTCCGTCCTGCATCGACAGCGACTCCGTCGCCGGGTCGGTGCCGTTCGGGTTCCACAGCGAGAGCTCGTTCTCGTGGTCGAACGTGTACGCCGTGGTGGTGATCACGCCGATCGTGATCGCGAGCTTGATCTCCTCGCCCGCGGCTTTGGCGACGAGCACGGTGCCGCCGGCCTTCAGCGGCGTGAGCTTGAGCACGTCGCCGTTCTGCTCGATCTTGAGCAGCGACTGGTCGTAGGAGAGGTCCAGGTCGGCGAGCTCGACCGGGGCGGCGAAGCCCTGGGCGTCGCGGCCCGTGACGCGGAGGTTCTTGGCGTCGGCGGGGGTCGCGTCAGCGAACGCGAGGCGCGTCGAGGACAACTCGAGCGACTTGAGCTTGCCGAGGACGCGGATGTCCTTCTCGGTCGAGACCGAGCCCGACGTGGCCTTGACCGTGAGCTTGCCCGCCGCGTCGTCCGGGGCGACGACGCGGCCGTTCGGCGCGCCCGTCCAGGCCACGTCACCGGGAGCGACCGGCGTGTCGTGGTCGTCGACGGCCTTGACCGTCAGCGTGCGGCCGAGGCCCGGGAACACGCGCGGCTCCTCGGGGGTGACGATGAGCTCGTCGACCGTGCCGCTGCCGGGCGTGACGAACACGCCGACGCCGTTCGGGTCGTGGCGCTCGAAGCCGTCGGAGGGCGAGTTGCGGACGGTGACGCCCGAGTCGCCGAGCGCGCGGGCGACCATCGTCGTCGAGCCGCCGCCGTCGAGGTTGAGCGCGGTCTCGGCGCCGAGCTTGACGAACGTGCGCGCCAGCTGGGTGAACGTGACGCCGAGCACGGGCGCCTGGCGACCGTCGGCCGTGACGAGGAGCATCGTCTTGCCGCCGTCCTTGAAGCCGATCGCCGTGCGCGGGTGGACGCTCGTATCTCGATCGAGCTCCGGCAGCGCCGCGCCGTCGCGCACGAGCGGCTGGTTGCCGCCCACGCCCCACTGCAGGTTCTTGGCGATGTCGTCCTTGAGGCCGTACGCGAGCGTGACGTCGTCGCCGGGGGCGAGCGCGCGGATCGCGGCTGCGGCAGCCTCGCGGCCGACGAGCACGAAGCCGTTGGTGGGGATCTCGCCCGCGCCCGCGCCGGTCGCGTTGACGGAGACCACCTTGTTGTCCTGCACCAGGACCTCGGCGACGTCGGTCACACCGAGCAGGCCGCGGTTGCGCGCGTAGGTGCCCCACGCGCTCGTGAAGGCGATCATCGAGTTCGCCGCGACGCCACCGGGGTTGGCGGCGTTGAGCGTGACGACCTTGTGGCTGGCGCCCTTGAGCGAGGCGCTCGCCTCGAGCGTCAGGTCCACGAGCCGGCCGATGCCGTCCTTGCCGACGCCCACGTGGTTCCAGCCCGTGCCGCCGTTGGGCGACTTGAGCAGGGTGCCGCCCAGGATCTGACCACCTTCCGCGGCGGTCGAGTTGCCGATGTCGAAGAAGTCGGCGTTGACGCCGGCGACGGCACCCGCCTTGTTCGCCGACTCGGTGAGCGGGCCGCCGGCCGCGACCGCGCCCTTCCACAGCGAGTCCGACTTGACCGCCGGGTTGGCGAGGTCGACCGACAGGATCTGGTGGTCGTACCAGCCGGCCGCGTCGACGGTCTTCAGATGACGGAGCGAGATCCCCGGTCCGACAGGCTCGGTCTTGTCGATGAGCGCGAGGTCGCCCTGCGCGCTGGCCACGGCCGGCGCGAGCACGGCGAACGCCGCCGCGAGTGTGAGAGTCCTTTTCAGCACGCGGGCGATCCAAACGGACGCCCGCGCGCATCTCGTGATCTGTCCGTGAAGCGTTGAGGTCCCTCAACGCTTCCGCGTTTAGGAGTTCAAGAGGCCGCCGAGGCCGCCGCCGCCCTGCTGCGTCTGCTGGGCCGCGCCGAAGACCTGGCCCTCGGACGGCTGCACGAGCACCCAGCCCTGGCCGGAGAAGGACATCTGGATCGTCTCGCCCGAGCCGCGGCCGATCAGGTTCTTCATCTTGAAGTCGGTGCGGATGCCGGTCTGCACGCCGCTGGACCACGTGATCGCGGCCTGCGCGTCGGCGAACGTCGGCGCCGCGGCGACGTTGAGCAGGACGGGCGGGCCGTCGGAGATGATCGCCACCCAGCCCGTGCCGTGCAGCGCCATGTTGTACATGCCGCCGCCCATCATCCCCGAGGCGCCTTCGACGCGCCGGATGTCCCAATCGATGCCGGAGTCGAACGCGAGCAGGTTCGGCCCGTTGACCGTGATCATGTCGTTCTCGAGGTAGATCAGGTGGATGTCCTGCGCCTGCTCGGCCAGGAACACCTCGCCGCGACCGGTGACCTTCATGAGCTGGACGCCCTCGCCGGTCACCGCCTTCTTCAGCATCCGCCCGAGTCCACCGGACCCGGCGTGCTCGAACGTCACGTCCCCCTGGTAGGCGACCATCGAGCCGAGCTTGGCCTGAATGGTCACCGCCTCGAGGCGCACTTTCAGCAGCTTCGAGTTCTGAAGCGCGAACGCGTCCTGTGACTGGGTCTCATTGAACTGCCCAAGCGTCGTCTGCATGGGGCGCAAGCCTAAGCGACTCACGACCCCGTGCGTGGCGGGTAACCGTACTTAGAACCGGACGCCAGGCGGAGGTGCGCTCGGCGGCGGCGGCCCGGCGGGCGACGGCGAGCCCACGTTGGCCTGGCCCATCGACGGCGCCGGCTGCGGCGCGCCCGGCTCCTGCTGCTGGGGCAGGTTCTGCTCGGGGATCGGGCCCTCGGCCGCGACCATCAGCTTGAAGTCGTGCGGCGAGGTGGCCGACTGCATGGCCTCCTCGTAGGAGATCCGCCCGGCGCGCAGGTGCTTGAGCAGGTGCTGGTCGAACGTCTGCATGCCGTAGTAGCCGCCCTCGGCGACGACCTCCGGCAGCTGGCCCGTGAGCTTCGGGTCCAGGATCATGTCGTGCACGCGGCCGGTCATGACCATGATCTCGCAGCACGCGACGCGGCCGTCGCCGTCGACGGTGCGCACGAGGCGCTGGGAGACGATGCCCTTCAACGTGCCGGCGATCATCGCGCGGGCCTGCTGCTGCTGATGGGGCGGGAAGAAGTCGATGATGCGGTTGACGGTCTCCGGCGCGTCGACCGTGTGCAGCGTGGAGAGCACGAGGTGGCCGGTCTCGGCCGCGCTCAGCGCGGTGTGGACCGTCTCCTCGTCGCGCATCTCGCCGACCAGGATCACGTCCGGGTCCTGGCGCAGCACGCGCCGCAGCGCGCGCTTGAAGGACGCGGTGTCCTGCCCGACCTCGCGCTGGTTGATGATGCAGCCGCGGTCGCGGTGCAGGAACTCGATCGGGTCCTCGATCGTGACGATGTGCTTCTTCATCGTCCGGTTCATGTGGTCGATCATCGCCGCGAGCGTCGTCGACTTGCCCGAGCCGGTCGTGCCGGTGAGCAGGATGATCCCGCGCTCCTCGTTGGCGAGGTTCGTGACCGCCTCCGGCAGGCCGAGCTCGTCGACGGACTTGATGATCACCGGGATCGCGCGCATCACGATCGACACCGAGCCGCGCTGGAGGAAGGCGTTCACGCGGAAGCGCCCGAGGCCCTCCACGGAGTACGAGAAGTCGACCTCGTTCTCGGCCTCGAACTCCGCGACCTTCTCCGGGTCGAGCAGCATCTGGGCGAGGGCCTGGCGGGTGTCCTCGGGATACAGCCGCTCCGTGCCGGCGATCGGCTCCAGGTGGCCGTGCAGGCGGATCAGCGGGTAGGACGGGACCTTCAGGTGGAGGTCAGAGCCCTCGGCCGCAATCAGATACCGCAGCGCGTGGTCGAGATCGAAAGCCATACAAGCCAATGCATCGGCGGGCGCTCTCGACGTCTTGAGCGCCCCTGGGGTCCTTACCCCAGGGGCAGAGCTCAGGAACCTAGGCGACGTCGCGGAGCTTCTGGGCTTCCGCGAGCGACTGGAGCTTCTTCAGCGACTGGTTCTCGATCTGGCGGATGCGCTCGCGCGTGACGTTGAACGTCCGCCCGACCTCGTCCAGCGTGCGCGGGTGCTCGCCGCCGAGGCCGTACCGCAGCTCGAGCACGCGCCGCTCGCGGTACGAGAGGTTCTCCAGCGCCTCGCGAAGGGCTTCCTTCGTAAGGATCTCCGCCGCGCGCTCGTACGGGGACTCCGCACGCTCGTCGGCGATGAACTGGCC
The DNA here is from genome assembly GCF_027587195.1 of Solirubrobacter phytolaccae. Lineage (GTDB taxonomy): Bacteria > Actinomycetota > Thermoleophilia > Solirubrobacterales > Solirubrobacteraceae > Solirubrobacter > Solirubrobacter phytolaccae. The sequence continues at coordinate 15,544 of NZ_JAPDDP010000079.1, forward strand.
GAACTCCGACTCCTCCTCGTCGCCGACCGGCTTCTCGAGCGAGACCGGCGCCTGGGCGGAGCGTTTGATCGAGTCCACCTCTTCGGGGTCGATGCCGGTGACTTCGGCGATCTCCTCCGGGGTGGGTTCACGGCCGAGCTCGGTGACGAGCTTGCGCTCGGCGCGGCCGATCTTGTTGAGCTTCTCCACCACGTGGACCGGGATCCGGATGGTCCGCGCCTTGTCGGCGAGCGCGCGAGCGATCGCCTGGCGGATCCACCACGTGGCGTAGGTCGAGAACTTGAAGCCCTTGCGGTAGTCGAACTTCTCCGCCGCGCGAACGAGACCGAGCGTCCCCTCCTGGATGAGATCCAGGAACGGCAGGCCTTGGTTTCGGTAGTTCTTCGCGATGGAGACGACGAGCCGCAGGTTGGACTCGACCATCTTCTGCTTGGCGTCGAGATCGCCACGCTCGATGCGGCGGGCGAGATCGACTTCCTCTTGGGCGGTGAGCAGGCGGACCTTGCCGATGTCCTTCAGGAACAGCTGAAGGGAGTCGGTGGTCATGTCCGGCTTGAGGTCGATCGCCGTCTTCGCCTTGCGCCGGCCGCGCTTGTCAGGAGCGCGATCTTCCTGCCCGGCGGCGAGCGCCGGATCGATCTCTTCGACGAGCTCGATCTCTGACTTCTCGAGGAAAGCGTGCAGCTCCTCGACGTCCGACTCGTCCAGGTCGACTTCGGCGACCGCGGTCGAGATCTCGGCGAACGTCAGGACGCCTACCTGCTGGCCCTTGAGGATCAGTCCCTTGACTTCTTCGAGTTCCTGCAGATCCACAACTGACATGGAAGTCCCGTTCTAGCGAGGCTCCCCTGCGAGAGCCGGCCTTTCTGGATATGTGTGCCCCACGACGGCTACGGGGGTAGAACACCTTCCCGGCGCTGCCGATGCGGCTGAGTCTAGGCACTGCATTTGCCGACTTCCACCCGCAGATCTCGCCGGTCTTAATTCCGGCATACGCAGCGCTGCGCCTAGGCGGGGGTGTGGGACTGCACCGAATGATAGTCGCCGCTGACGCCGCGTCCACACGTACACTCGATGCGTCGATGGCGGAGAAGGCCCCGAAAGCGAAGGCGAAGGCCTCAGCGAGCGAGAAGGGCGTGCTCGCTGCGCTGCCGTCCGCGCGTCCGCCGCGGCTCGGCGCACCGCGTCACGCCGCCCCGAAGCACGCCGCGGCTCGCACCCGGCCGCGGGCCGTGCGCTCCGGCGCTCCCGAGCTGAAGGCGCACCGCGCCGTCGATCCGCCGCCCAAGCCGATCGGCGCACCAAAGGGAACGGAGCTCGTCACGACGGCCATCCGGGCGACCGGAGAGTTGGCGCAGATCGGCTTCGTCGTCGGCGGCCAGGTCGTCAAACGCACCATCAGCCGACTGCCGCGGCCCTAGCGGGCAGCGTCCAGGAAGCCGAGCATCCGGTTCGTCACCGCGGTGAGACCGGGTGTCGGGACCTCGACCGCGAGCGGACGGTCCGCAAGCAGACCGATCACGTGCTCGGACCACTCCGGCGCCTGGCGCGCGGCGAGGGTCGCCCCGACCTGCGCGGCGCGCCGCACGACGGTCGGGTCCATCGTCCAGACCGCCTCGAAGATCTTCTGCCCCTCGTCCTCGGTGGGCGTCTCCCAGCCGACGAGCGCCGCGGCGAAGCCTGGCGCGTCGACCACCACCGCCCACTCGTGGCCGAGCGCGTCGGCGGTGCCGACCGGGATCTCCGCCGGCTCGTCCTCCTCCCCGACGCGCAGCGCGTCGAAAGTCGCGAACACGCCGACCGCGTCGGCGACCCGCGCCATCCGCCGGTAGCGGTGCTCGACGGCGCGGTAGTTGCGCTCGTCCTGGAAGGCGCCGATCACGACGGGACCGGCGGCGCGGGCCATCGCCTCCTCCTCGATCGCCCGTGACAGCGCGACGAGCGTCGGCTTGCTGAGCCGCTGCGGGCGCACGGGCGCGTCGGCGGCGACGAGCGCGGCGAAGATCGACGCGCGGTCGGTCGTCGTGCCCTCCTGCGCGCGTGCGCGCTCGAGCGCGGCGGGAACCGACAGCCCGCGGTCGCGGAAGGCGACGACGCGCCGGATCGTCGCGACGTCCTCCTCGCTGTACATGCGGTAGCCGGAAGCGGTGCGGGCCGGCTCGGGGAACCCGTACCGCTGCTCCCACATGCGGATGGTCCCGGCGGCCACGCCGGTCTGCTCCGCCACGTCTTTGATCGCGAGCTTCTTCACGTGCGCATTCCGGTCAACCTACGGGCGTGCGCCCGATCGGGATTTTCACCGCGCGTCGTGGGTAGCGCCGGTTCGATGATCCTCGTCACTGGTGCCACTGGCTACGTCGGTTCACAGCTGGTCGATGAACTGCTGAAACGCGGCGAAAAGGTACGCACACTCAGCCGCCGCGGCGCTGGTAAGGGTGACGCGTACAAGGGCGACGTGCTGTCGGGCAAGGGCCTGCCCGAGGCGCTCGAGGGCGTCGACACCGCCTACTACCTCGTGCACTCGATGGGCTCGGGCGGCGATTTCGCCGCCAAGGACCGCCAGGCGGCGGCCAACTTCGCGGAGGCCGCGGCCGGTGCCGGCGTGCGCCGCGTCGTGTATCTCGGCGGGCTCGGCGCGGAGGACTCCGAGCACCTGCGCTCGCGCCACGAGGTCGCGAACATGCTGCGCGCGCGGCTGCACTCGAAGCTCGTCTACGTGCGCGCGGCGATGATCGTCGGGCCGGGCAGCGCCTCCTACGACATCCTCGAGCACCTGATCAAGCGGCTGCCGGTGATGATCGTGCCCAAGTGGCTGGACACCAAGACGCAGCCGATCGCGCTCTCGGACGTGATCAAGACGCTCGCGGACCTGGCCACGATCGAGGACGCACCCGACGAGGTGCAGCTCGGCGGCGCCGACGTCCTCTCCTATCGTGAGATGATGGCCCGCGCCGCTCCGCTGATGGGGCGCAGATCCCCCACCGTCATCCGCGTCCCAGTGCTCACGCCCCGCCTGTCGTCCTACTGGGTCGCCCTCGTCACCCCGGTCCAGTTCGGGCTGATCAAGCCGCTCGTGGACGGGCTCGGCGCCGAGATGCTCGTCGAGCAGCCGCCTCCGCCCGGCCTCAACGACGCGCCGCTGGGGTTCGACGACGCGGTGCGTGAAGCCATCAACCGATGAAGCTCCTCAACCGCCAAGACGAGCGCCGCATCGCCAACGCGGTGATCGCCGACCCGGAGGAGCACACGGTCATGGACGCCAACGGCGCCGTGCGCTCGATCCAGGCCGCGAACGTCGAGATGCCCGAGGAGGAGCTGCTCGCGCTGTGGAAGCCCGCGAACCTCGAGCGCCTCGCCCGCACGTACTGGAAGTACCTCTCGCGCGTGACGCTCGGGATCATCCGCGTCACGTACACCGAGGAGGAGCGCCTGGTGGTCGTGATCGGCCGCCCGTTCGTGCTGCTGCGCTTCAAGAAGCCCGAGTACGAGATGTCCGACGGGCGCGGGATCGTGCAGTGGCAGATCCAGGACGGGCTCCTGGTCTCCCAGCGCAACGAGGGCTACCTCGAGATCGACGTGCGCCGGATCGAGGCCGAGCAGCCGGGCAACGCGGCCATCCACGTCGAGGTCGAGATCGCGAACTTCTACCCGTCGATCGCCACCTGGGTCGCGCGCTGGGTGTACGTGAACACGCAGTCGCGCATCCACGTGCTCGTCACGCACGGGTTCCTGCGCTCGCTCGCGCGGCTGGAGCTCGAGGAGTCCGTGGTCGGCGCGTTCGCGGAGGACGAGCGCGGCCCCGACGGCGCGGTCAACGTCGGCGACACGCCCTGGCAGGGCGTCGCCGTGCTCACCGTGCTCGGAGGAGGACTCGCGTCATACCTGCGGTTTCGATCAAAGCGGCGCGCGAAGAGGGGCTGGCGCCGATGGAGTTGATGAAGCCGTGGAAGAGCCCGCGGAACCGGTGGGCGAGCACGGGCACGCCGGCCGCCTTGAGCGCCTCCGCGTAGGCCTCGCCCTCGTCGCGCAGCGGGTCGAAGCCCGCGGTGATCACCAGCGCCGGCGCATGATCGCTCAGGCGCGGTGACAGGATCGGCGAGCGCAGCGGGTCCGTGGGGTCCGAGCCCTCCGGCATGAAGTGGCCCGTGTACCACTGCATGAGCTCGTCGGTGAGGAAGAAGCCCTTGCTGAAGAGGCGGCGCGACTCGCGTTCCTGCGTCGCGTCGACCACCGGGTAGATCAGCAGCGCGAGCTCGGGGTCGTACTCGATCGCGAGCGTCGCGGCGAGGTTGCCGCCCGCGCTGTCGCCGCCGACCGCGAGCCGCGCGTGGCGCTCCGCCGCCCACTCGTAGGCGCGGCGGGCGTCGTCGACGTACGCCGGAAAGGGATGCTCGGGCGCCTTGCGGTACTCGACGCTCAGCACGTCGACGCCCGCGTGGCGGCACAGGACGCGGCACGGCGCGTCGTGGGTGTCGAGGTCGCCGACGACGAAGCCGCCGCCGTGCAGGTACAGCAGCGTCGCCTTCTCGCCCGGCTCGGCGCTCGTGTACCGGCGGGCCGGGAGGCCGGCGACGGTGAGGTCCTCGACCGCCGCGACCGGCACCTTGCGCGGGCCGGCCGCCGTCGCCGCCTCCTCGCGCGTGAGCCGGCGGCCCTTCTCGGGCGTGAGGTGCTCGTCCCAGGACGGTTCGCCGAGCAGCGGGCGCAGCGCCAGCATCAGCTGGACGTCGGGCTCCAGCCGCTGGCCGTCGATCACGATCGGCGGCTGGCGGGAGAGCTTGCGCTGCACGCGGGCGGGAAGCCTGCCCAGCCGCTGCGCGATCGCCGCTTCGACCCGATCTCTCATCTAGCCGTAGCGGTACCCCGTCAGCGAGCGCAGCTTGTCGCGGTCGTGGCGGGAGGCGATCCGGCGGACCGTGCCGGACCGCGACCGCATGACGAGCGACTCCGTGGTCGCGCCGCGCGAGCCCTCGTAGTGGACGCCTCGCAGCACGTCGCCGTCCGTCACGCCGGTGGCGGAGAAGAAGCAGTCGTCGCTGCGGACCAGGTCGTCGTGGGTCATCACCTTCGTCACGTCGTACCCGGCTTCGGCGGCCTTCTTGCGCTCGTCGTCGTTCTGCGGCGAGAGGCGGCCGATCATGCCGCCGCCGTAGCACTTGAGCGCGGCCGCGGTGATGACGCCCTCCGGCGTGCCGCCGATGCCCCACAGCAGGTCCACGGGCCGCGTCGGATCGGCCGCCAGCAGCGCGCCGGCGACGTCGCCGTCGGTGATCAGCCGCACGCGGGCGCCCGCCTCGCGGATCTGCTTGATGCCCTCCTCGTGGCGCGGGCGATCGAGCACGACGACCATCACGTCCCGCACCTCGACGCCCCGCCGCTCCGCCACGAGCTCGACCGTCTTGCCGAGCGGGCGGTCAAGGTCGAGCAGGTCCAGCAGCTCGTCGCGGCCGGCCATCTTCTCCATGTAGAAGACCGGGCCGGGGTCGAACATCGTGCCGCGCTCGGACAGGGCGATCACGCTGACCGCGTTCGGGCGGCCCTGGGCGGTGAGGCGCGTGCCGTCGAGCGGGTCGACGGCGATGTCGACGTGCGGCGGCGTGCCGTCCCCGACGACCTCGCCGTTGGCGAGCATCGGTGCCTCGTCCTTCTCGCCCTCGCCGATCACGACGACGCCGTCCATGTGGATGGTGTGGAGCACGGCGTGCATGCCGTCCACGGCGGCCTGGTCGGCGGCTTCCTTGTCGCCCATGCCGACAAAGCGGGCGGCCTGCAGCGCGGCGGCTTCGGTCACGCGCACGAGCTCCAGCGCGAGGTTGCGGTCGGGCGGCACGTCGCTGCGGGTGTTCATAGGACTCCTGGGGGCTTTCTGGGACGTTCGGTGCCGCTGGCCCGCAGGGCGCCGCCGGTGATCGTGAGCGCGCAGCCCACCAGGGCCACGAACCATCCGTACTGCAACGAGATGGCGCTCGCGGGCTCCCCGGGGCGATCGACGAAGCCGACGTAGAGGACCAGCACGAAGGCGATCATGCCCACAACCGCGGTCAGCTCACCGCGCGGCCACGACAGCTGGTGATCGCGCAGGATCACCCACGCGAGGATGAACGGCGCGATCGCCGCCACGAGCAGCAGCCAGTGCAGGATCGGGAACGCGGTCCAGCCGGACACGCTGCCCTTGGACCCGTCGATCAGCGCGTTGCGGTTGTCGGGGTCGGTCTCGTACCACGGGAGCACGAGGGCCAGCGCGAGCAGCGCGCCGCCGAGCACGGCGAGCACCTCCCCGCGGCCGAGGCGGCTGACGTTCATCCGCGGCTGAGCCTATAGGGTGCTGGCGCGTGAACGACGCGCTGGCTGAAGGCCCCGACGGGCGGTTGCGCTGCTGGTGGGGTGCCTCCTCCCCCGAGTACGTGGCCTACCACGACGACGAGTGGGGACGGCCGGTGCGCTCTTCGGACGCGCTGTACGAGAAGCTCTGCCTGGAGGCGTTCCAGTCGGGGCTGTCGTGGATCACGATCCTGCGCAAGCGCGAGGGGTTCCGGGCCGCGTTCGCCGGGTTCGATCCCGCGTTGGTGGCCGAGTTCGGTGACGACGACGTGGCGCGGCTGATGGCCGACACGGCGATCGTGCGCAACCGGGCGAAGATCGAGGCGGCGATCGTGAACGCGCGGGCGGCGTTGACGATCGACCTCTCCGAGCTCCTGTGGTCCTTCGCGCCGCCGCCGCGGCCGCGCCCCGTCGACCGTGCCGGTGTCCCGCCGCTCACCGACGAGTCCAAGGCGATGGCCAAGGCGCTGAAGAAGCACGGCTTCAAGTTCGTCGGCCCGACGACCGCGTACGCGCTGATGCAGGCCTGCGGGCTCGTCGACGACCACATCGAAGGGTGCTGTGTTCCAGCGGCTTGACGCTGCCTCGGAGGAGCGTGCCGCCTCGTCGCTGTTGGCCGAGGCCGCGCTGGGCTCGCTGGCGCGTGACGACCGGCCGCACACGTTCTTCAACTTCGTCGGGACCCTGGACGGGCGCGCGGCGCTCGACGGGTCGACCAAGCCGCTCGGCGGTCCGGCGGACCTGGAGATGCTGCTGTCGCTGCGCGCCGCCGCCGACGCCGTGCTGATCGGCCCGGGCACCGTGCGCGCCGAGGGCTACGGCCGGCTGGTCGGCCCGGCGCGCCGCCCGACCTCTCCCCCCGCCGTGTTGATCTCGCGCCGCTTCGAGATCCCGTGGGACGCGGGGCTGTTCGCCGCCGCCGACCAGCCGGTGATCGTCTACGGGCCGGCCGACGCGCCGGCCGCTCCCGACGTCGCCGCCCCGGTCGAGGTCGTGCGGCTAAATGAGGTCACCCCGGCCGCGGCGCTGGCCGACCTGCGCGCCCGCGGCATCCGCGCGCTGCTGAGCGAGGGCGGCCCGACGCTCTTCCGCGCCCTGCTGGCCGACGGCCTCGTCGACGAGCTCTTCCTGACCCTGACCCCGGTCATCACCGGCGACGGCGACGAGCTCTCGATCGTCGAGGGCGCCCGACTCCCCGAGCTGGCGCGGTTCGGACTCCGCTGGGTGTTACGCGCCGAGGACGAGCTGTTCCTGCGATACGCACTGGTCCGCTAGCCTCGAACGCATGGTGCGGCGGGCGCTGGTGTTGACCCTGCTTACGCTCGCGGTTCCCTCCGCGGCGCAAGCGGCAACGGTGACTTTGAGTGGCGGCGTGCTGCGCTACGCGGCGACGGCCGGTGAGGTGAGCAACGTGCTCTTCACCGAGAGCGGCGGCACGCTCACGGTGACGCGCGCGACGGGTGACACCGATCCCTTCACGCTCTCGGGCTGCGGCGGCACCACCGACTCCGCGACCTGCACCGGGGTCACGCGCATCGAGGTCGACGCGGGTGACGGCAGCGATCGCGTCACCGCCACTTCGGGCGATCCGCTCGTGGGCATCCCGATCCCCATGGTCATCTCCGGCGGCAGCGGCAACGACGTCCTCACTGCCGGTGGCCGCAGCGACACGCTCGACGGCGGCGACGGCGACGACGACCTCGACGGGTCGTCCGGCAACGACGTGCTGCGCGGCGGCGAGGGCAACGACATCCTCACGCCCAACACCGGGACCGACGGGGTCAGCGGCGGCGAAGGCGTCGACACCGTCACCTACAACCGGCGGGTCGCGCTCTCGCTGTCGCTCGACGGCCTGGCGAACGATGGCGAGGCCGGCGAGAACGACCTGATCGGCACCGATGTCGAGAACGTCGAGGGCTCGACGTCCTCCGGCACGGTGACGATCGTGGGCGATGGCCGGCCGAATCAGTTCAGGGTGCTGGGCGGCATCGGCGTGATCACCGGCGGCGAAGGCTCGGACGTGCTCGCGGGCGGCCCGGCCGACGACGTGATCAACGCGCGCGACAGCTCGCCCGACACGGTCACCTGCGCCGGCGGCATCGACACCGTCCAAGCCGACACGCTCGACGTGGTCTCGCCCTCGTGCGAGAACGTGTCGACGCAAGCCTCGCCCGGCGGCCCGTTCGACGACAAGCCGCCGGTGCTCGCGTGGTCCGCGCCCGGCGCGAGCGCGTCGCTGAGCGCGAACGACCCGACGGTCCTGCGCGTCGACGCGACCGACGACCGGGGCCTGGCCAAGGTGCAGTTCCTCGACGACGAGCGCGTCGTGTGCGAGATCACCGCGGCGCCGTACGAGTGCGCGTACCAGCCGCGCGGCGGTGACGTCGGGCGCAACACGCTGATCGCGATCGCGTTCGACGGCGCGGGCCAGACCACGAGCGTCGTGCGACCGGTGACCGTGCGGCGGTTCACGTCGGCGGGCCTCAGCCTGTCCTTCAAGCCCAGCCGCGACCGCAAGGCGCCGTATTCGTTCCGCGCGACCGGCACGCTGCGGCGGCCGGCCACCGTCTCGCCGACACAGGGCTGCTCGGGCCGCGTGGTCATCACCGCCAAGCGCGGCTCGAAGACCGTCGGCACGACGCGCACCTCGCTGGGACGCACGTGTGAGTACGCGGTGACCGTCCGCTTCCGCTCGAAGGTCGGCAGCCGCATCCGCCTGACGGCCAAGTTCGAGGGCAACGACGTCATCTCGTCGCGCTCGGCGCCCAGGCGCACCGTGCGCCTCGGCTAGCTTCCACGGCCATGGACATCGGAGGAGCTAACGCACTCGTCGCGGGCGGGGCGTCCGGCCTCGGCGCGGCCACGGTCCGCGCGCTGCACGCCGCGGGCGCGAACGTCACGATCGCCGACATCGACCTGCAGCGCGGCCCGGCGCTCGCCGACGAGCTCGGCGCCGGCTTCGTCGCCGCCGACGTCACCAAGCACGAGGAGATCGAAGCCGCGGTCGCCGCCGCCGCGGGCGAGGACGGCCTGCGCATCAGCGTCTGCTGCGCGGGCATCGGCCACGCCGAGAAGGTCGCCGGCCGCAAGGGCGCGCACGCGTTCACGCCGTTCGAGACCGTCATCCGCGTCAACCTCATGGGCACGTTCAACGTCCTCAGCCTCGCCGCCAACACGATGCTCGCCAACGAGCCCAACGACCAGGGCGAGCGCGGCGTCTGCATCTCCACCGCCTCGATCGCGGCCTACGACGGCCAGATCGGCCAGATCGCCTACTCGGCCTCCAAGGGCGGCATCGTCGGCATGACGCTCCCCGCCGCGCGCGACCTCGCCCAGTCCGGCATCCGCGTCTGCGCGATCGCCCCGGGCCTGTTCGACACGCCGCTGCTCGCCGGCCTCCCGGAGGAGGCCCGCAACGCGCTCGGCGGCCAGGTCCCGTTCCCGCCCCGCCTCGGGCGCCCCGACGAGTACGGCGCCCTCGCGATCCACATCGTCGAGAACGCGATGCTCAACGGCGAGGTCATCCGCCTCGACGGCGCGCTCAGGATGCCTCCTCGCTAGCGAGCTCGCGGAGCGCCGCGTCGAGGTCGAGCAGGTCGTCAGGGTCGGGGATGGTCACGACCAGCGTGCCCGCGTGGTCCTCGAGCATGAGCTGGATCGCCGAGCGCAGCCGCTGCAGCGACGCCAGGTCGTCCTCGTCCGCGTCCTCGGCTTCGTAGACGAGGGCCGCGAGCCAGCGCCGGATGTGCACGCGCGCGAGGAGCAGTGCGTGCCGCTCCCGCTCGAAGAAGTCACCCGGATCGATGTCGTCGCGCGCGGCGAGGAAGCTGCGCAGCGCGACGAGCGACTCCATCGCGGATCGCACCGTCCATCGGCCCGGGCGGCCCAACTCCGCGAGGTACAGGTCGGCGCGGCGCTGGAACTCGAGTGTCGCGTCGGAGACGTACGGCTCGGCGGGCCGGCCGGCGCTCGCGCGCAGGATCGCCTCGATCGCCAGCCGCGGTGGCTCGTCCAGACGCGGGACCCAGGCCAGGAGCTCGTCGCCCAGCTCGCGCCCTGGACCGTGGGCGGGCTCGGGGTTGCGCTTCGGCCACGCCGCCAATTCACGCTCGATGAACGGGGCCAGCCGCCGGCCGCGCTGGTCGTGGACGCGCACCAGCACGGCCAGGTGCAGCCACGGGAGCCCACGCAGCAGGTCGATGGCCAGCCGCCGCTGCGCGACGTCACGGCGATGGTCGATCGCCACGGCGGCCAGCGCGGCGCGGTCGGCGTGGTTGGGCTCCGCCGCACGCAGGACGCGGGCAGCCGCACGGGCGACCCGCTTGGCGTTGGTGCGGACGAAGCGATCGCGGGCGGCGTCGCGGGCCGCGTGTGGATCGAGCCGCGCCAGGGCGCGCAGCGCGGCCGCGCTGATCCGGTCGAACGGACTTCCGACATCGGCGACCAGCGCGGCGACGTCGGCGCGCCGGGCGTCCTCCGCCGTCGCCACGGCCCCGAACGTCCAGCGGGGATAGGCGCGGCGCGCGGTGGTGTAGTCCCAGCCACGGATGCCGCGCACGAGCGCGACTTCGCGGGCGTCCTCGCGCAGCTCCGGGTTGCGGGACAGCAGCATGGTCTCGACCAGCGCCCGGAACGTCTCGGGGCGGTCCGTCTCTTCCAGGAGCATGCCGAACGCGTGCAGGGCGAGCCGGCGCACGGCGGCGTCGCGGTCGGTCGCGATCGCGTCGAGGTCGATCTCGCCCTCGTCGATCAGCCGCACCCACGCGGCGTGGCGGGCCAGCGGGCTGGGATCATGGGCCGCGGTCTGCAGCGTGGGCACGTCGAGCCGCTCCCACATCAGCGCGTCGAGCGGCGCGAAGTGCGCGCGCCGGCGCAGCCACTCGGTCATCGGCAGCGCGCCCAGCAGCGACGACGGCGGCAGCTCGCGCAGCCGCGCCAGCGCCGCTTCCCGCACCGGCCCGACCGGATCGACGGCACGCAGCACGAGCAGGTCCGCCACGTCCCCGCTCGCGACCGCGCGTTCGCGCTCGAACCCGTCCGCCGACATCAGCGCGAGCACCGTCCAGAGCCGGTGACGAGCGCCGCGGCCGGTCCGCGAACGGAGCGCCGCGATCGCCTCCGGCTCGAGCTCCGCGCGCACGCGGGCGTCGAACGCGACCAACCCCGGCGGGTCCAGCGTCTCGAGGTGCGCCAGCAGCGCCTCAGGATCGGGGCGAACGAAGACCAGGTCGGCGAGGTCCATGCAGGCGAGAGCGTAGGGCGCGCGCGACCATGAGGTAGATTTGAGTCATCGCAACTGAGATCTTCTCGTGCGAACCGTGTGGAGCCTGGTACTCTGTAGCGACCTACCCAAGGTAAGTTGCTACAGAAAGTGAAGCCACACGCCATGACATCGCTCCTGCTCGTCCCGCTGGACGACACGGTGGTCTTCCCCACCATGGATGTGACGCTTCCCGTCCGCGTTGGCGACGAGGAGCGGGTCCTGCTCGTCCCGCGCCACGAGGGCGAGTTCGCGAAGGTCGGCACCATCGCCGAGGTCACCGATCACGTCCGGCTCCCGGGCGGCGGCCGCGCCGTCTCCCTCTCCGGCGTCACCCGCGGTGTCGCGGGTGCCGCGCACACCGACTCGCTCGGCCGCCTCATGGTCGAGGTCGAGGAGCACGCCGACGTCGTCCCCGTCGACGGCGTCACCCGCAACCTGGAGCGCGAGTACCGCGCGATCATCGAGGAGATCCTCGAGCTGCGCGGCGCCGATGAGCGCATCGCCCAGTTCCTGCGCGCGATCGCCGAGCCCGGCCCGCTCGCGGACACGATCGGCTACGCGCCCGACGTCAGCTTCGAGGACAAGCTGAAGGCCCTGGAGACGCTGGACGTCACCGAGCGCCTGCAGTGGGTCGTCGAGCTCCAGCGCGAGCGCCTGGTCGACCTGCAGCTGCGCAAGAAGATCCGCGAGGACGTCCAGTCCGGCGCGGACAAGCAGCAGCGCGAGTACGTCCTGCGCAAGCAGATGGAGTCGATCCAGCGCGAGCTGGGCGAGGACGGCGCTTCGGTTGCCGAGGAGTACCGCAAGAAGATCGCCGAAGCCGGCATGCCCGACTCCGTCAAGGAGCAGGCCGAGAAGGAGCTCGCGCGCCTGGAGCGCATGGGCGAGCAGTCCGGCGAGGCCTCGATGATCCGCACCTACCTCGACTGGCTGATCGCCGTGCCGTGGAGCAAGACCTCGGACGAGAAGCTCGATCCGAAGGCCGCGCGCGAGGTGCTCGACGCCGACCACGCCGGCCTCGAGGACGTCAAGGACCGGATCACCGAGTACCTGGCGGTCAAGAAGCTGCGCACCGAACGCGGCATCAAGGAGGACAAGCGCTCCGGCGCCATCCTCACGCTGATCGGCCCTCCCGGCACCGGCAAGACGTCGATCGGCGAGTCGATCGCCCGCGCCACCGGCCGTGAGTTCGTCCGCATGTCGCTCGGCGGCGTGCGCGACGAGGCGGAGATCCGCGGTCACCGCCGCACGTACATCGGCGCCCTCCCGGGCCGCCTGGTGCGCGCGCTGCGCGACGCGGGAACCATGAACCCCGTGATCATGCTCGACGAGGTCGACAAGGTCGGCGCCGACTGGCGCGGCGACCCGAGCGCGGCCCTGCTCGAGGTGCTCGACCCGGCGCAGAACCACAGCTTCCGCGACCACTACCTGGACGTGGAGCTGGACCTGAGCCAGGTCATGTTCATCGCGACCGCGAACGTGGCGGAATCGATCCCGGGTCCCCTCCTGGACCGTATGGAGGTCATTCGCTTCGACGGGTACACCGTGGCTGAGAAGACCGCCATCGCCCGCGGCTACCTGTGGCCGCGCCAGCGCGAGCGCAACGGCCTGCTCGAGGAAGAGGTCACCGTCACCGACGAGCTCCTGACGCAGGTCGTCATGGAGTACACGCGGGAGGCGGGCGTCCGCAACCTCGAGCGCGAGCTCGGCACGATCCTGCGCAAGACCGCGACGAACATCGCGTCCGGCAAGGTCGAGGCCCCGGTGCAGATCGACGAGGCGCTGGTCCGCGACGCGCTCGGCCGCCAGAAGGTCTGGCAGGAGGCGGCGCTCCGCACGGCGGTCCCCGGCGTGGCCACGGGCCTCGCGGTGACCGGTGTCGGCGGCGACGTCCTGTTCATCGAGGCGACCGGCATGAAGGGCAAGGACGGCCTGGTGCTCACGGGTCAGTTGGGCGACGTGATGAAGGAGTCGGCGCGGATCGCGCTCTCCTACGTCCGCGGCCACGCCGACGAGCTCGGCGTCGAGGCCGACGCGTTCGAGAACCGTGAGTTCCACGTCCACGTGCCCGCGGGCGCGATCCCGAAGGACGGCCCGAGCGCCGGCGTGACCATGGTCACCTCGCTCGCGTCGCTCCTGAGCGGGCGCCCCGTCAAGCACACGGTCGGCATGACCGGCGAGGTCACCCTGCAGGGCCGCGTGCTCCCCATCGGCGGCCTCAAGCAGAAGGTCCTGGCGGCCCACGCCGCGGGCCTCACCACGGTGATCCTGCCCGAGCGCAACCGCGGTGACCTGGACGACGTCCCGGCGGACGTCCGCGAGGCGATGAGCTTCCACCCGGTCGTGAGCATCGACGAGGTGCTCGACCTGGCCCTGGAGCCTGCGCCGAATACGGTGGCTGTGTGACGGCAGCCTTCCGGCGCTATGGAGAAGGCGGCGGCGAACCCGTGGGAGGGCGCCGCCGCCAGATCCCCCGTGACCCCGGCAAGCCACCCATGCCGGGGTTGAACCGCCGGATCCTGAAGCTCTTCCGGCCCTACAAGGGCCCGCTCTTCACCGTCCTGGGGCTGATCGCGTTCAGCGCGGCCCTGGGGATGGTGACCCCGTTCCTCCTGCGCGACATCCTCGATGTCGCCATCCCGGAGGACCGTGACGGGCTGCTCGGGGCCCTGGTCGGCGGGATGATCGGCATCGCGATCGTCACCGCCATCCTGGGTGTCGGGCAGACGTGGCTTACGAACGTCGTCGGCCAGCGCGTGATGCACGACCTGCGCACGCAGGTCTACCGGCATCTGCAGCGGCTGTCGTTGGCGTTCTTCACCAAGACGCGCACCGGCGAGATCCAGTCGCGGATCGCGAACGACATCGGCGGTGTGCAGTCCGTGGTCACCTCGACCGCGGCCTCGATCGTCGGCAACGTCACCACCGTGGTGGCGTCGGTCGTGGCGATGTTCCTGCTCGACTGGCGGCTCGCGCTGTTCTCGCTCGCGCTGCTGCCGTTCTTCGTGCTGCTGGCGCGCCGGGTCGGCAACCAGCGGCGCAAGATCACGACGGTCAAGCAGGGCGCGATGGCGGACATCAGCGCGTTGGTCCAGGAGTCGCTGTCGGTCAGCGGCATCCTGCTCGGCAAGACGATGGGCCGCAGCGCCGAGCTGGCGAACCGCTTCGACAAGGAGTCGGAGAACCTCGCCGACCTCGAGGTCCGCTCGCGGATGGCCGGCCGCTGGATGATGAGCGCGATCCAGACGTCCTTCGCCGTCATGCCGGCGCTGGTCTACCTGTTCGCGGGCCTGTCCCCGGGTGCCGCCTCGATCGGCACGATCGTGGCCTTCACGACGCTGCAGACGCGGCTCTTCTTCCCGGTCCAGTCGCTGCTGTCCGTGGCCGTCGACATCCAGACCTCCACCGCGCTGTTCGAGCGTGTGTTCGAGTACCTGGACCTGCACGTGGACATCGAGCCGGGGACGAAGACGCTCGGCGATGTGCGCGGCGACGTGCACTTCGAGCGCGTCTGGTTCCGCTACGGCGACGAGTGGACGCTGCAGGACGTGGACATCACCGTCCCCGCGGGCACGCGCACGGCGCTGGTGGGCGAGACCGGCGCGGGCAAGACCTCGCTCGGCTACCTCGCCGCGCGGCTGTACGACCCGGAGCGCGGCGCGGTGATGATCGACGGCACCGACCTGCGCGAGCTGACCTTCGACGCGCTCGCGGACGCCGTCGGCGTCGTCTCGCAGGAGACGTACCTGTTCCACGCCTCGGTGCGCGAGAACCTGCGCTTCGCGAAGCCTTCGGCCACGGACTCCGAGCTCGAGGCCGCGGCCCGTGCCGCCCAGATCCACGACAAGATCGTCGAGCTCCCGGACGGTTACGAGACCGTGGTCGGCGAGCGTGGCTTCCGCTTCTCCGGCGGCGAGAAGCAGCGGATCGCGATCGCCCGCACGATCCTGCGCAACCCGCCCGTGCTCGTGCTCGACGAGGCGACCAGCGCCTTGGACGTCGCCACCGAGCGCGCCGTCGGCGAGGCGCTCGAGACGCTCGCGGCCGGCCGCACGACGATCGTCATCGCGCACCGGCTCTCGACCGTGCGCGACGCCGACCAGATCGTCGTGCTCGAGCGCGGCGAGGTCGCCGAGCGCGGCACCCACGAGGAGCTGCTCGCGCTCGGCGGTCGCTACGCCGCCTTGGTCGCCCGTGACGAGGGCGCGCCGGTTTCTTAAAGGCCCTGGGTCTTTAAGAAACCGCCCGGGTCATGTCCGCCTGGATCTGGGCCGCGCTGAGCGCGCGGTCGTAGACGCGGATCTCGTCGAGGCGGCCGGCGAAGTGCTCGCCCCAGATGGCGTTGCCGCCGAAGCGCAGCGGCTGGGTGCCGGTGAGCATCGGGCCGGTATTCGCGCGCGTGCCGACCTGCGTGCCGTTGACGAAGAGGCGGATGGTCGCGCCGTCGTAGGTGACGGCGAAGTGCGTCCAGGTGTTCAGCGACGGCGCGGTCGTCCCGCTCGCCCACAGGTCGCCGGCCGTGTGGGCGTGGCCACCCGGCAGGCCGCCGTCGCCGAACGCGTACAGCGCGTAGGAGAGGTGGCCGCTGATCTCCTTGATCGCGATCGTCCGCCAGTCGCCGCCGGCCGTCGGATACGCCCAGGCCTCCACCGTCATCCCGGTCGTGAGATCGAGCGAGTTGCTGTCGGGCACCGTGACCACGTCGTCGGCGCCGTCGAAGGACAGCGCCGCCCCGAAGCGGCCCGACGCGGTGCGGGTCGCGCCGGCCAGCGTGCCCGTGTTCCCGCTCCCGGAGGCGTCCGTGGCGGTCGCGCCGCTCGCCTCGTCGAAGCCCCACGCGCCGACCAGGCCGGTGGAGGGCGCCGAGACGGTGAACGTGACCGGGATCGTCTTGGGCGAGCCGGAGACGCCGGCCGCGGTCACCGTCACGGTCGCGGTGTACGTGCCGGCGGCAAGGCCGGTCGGCGAGGCCGAGACCGTCAGCGGCGCGGGAGCGGTGCCCGAGGCCGGCGTGACGGTGAGCCACGCGGCGTCGTCGGACACGCTGTAGCTCAGCGTCCCGTCACCGCCATTGGCGACCGCGAGCGAGCCGGTGACCGCGGTCGTCGAGCCCTGCGTGGCCGCGAGCGACAGCGCGGCCGGGGTGACCTGCAGGGAAGCCGGGACCGGCGGCAGCGGCCCGGCAAGCCCCCACGCGGAGGCCGACAGCGGGCCGTCGGCGTAGTGGGCGCCGGTCGCCCAGGCCAGCGGCAGGGCCAGCAGGGCGTTGCTCGCGGAGCCGCGCTCCGGACCGCCGCCCCCGCCGGCGCGGTCCCGCCAGCTCAACGTCCCCGTGGAGTCCGACGGGTTGAGCAGGCTGATCCAGTAGGCACTCCCGGCCGTTACGGGAGCGCCCGTGACGAGCGTCACCGTGTTCCACGCCCCCGCCGTGGGCGAGGTACGCGTGCCGGTCGCCAGGAGCGCACCCGGCTCCCCGTTGACGTCGGCGTACAACCCGAGCACCAGCTTGGAGGCCTGGCTGGAGGCGTCGAGGTACAGGCGCAGCGACGTCGCGACCCCGGTGCGGCCCGCCGTCGTGCGGTACGCCTCGGCGTGACCGGGTGAGGCGCTCGAGGTGTTCGCCCCGATCACGTCGGTCCCGGAGAGGCTCGCCTCGATCGCCGTCTCCGTGAACGTCGCCGTGTAGCTCGCGGAGCCGGACGCCGGAGCGGTCACCTCGTGCGAGGTGCCGAGCGCGTCGCTCCAGGCCCCGAACAGGTAGCCGAGGCTGCCGAGCGTCTGCGGGCTCGGCGCGGTGACCGTGTTGACGGACCGGGCGAGGACGGTGCGGGTGAAGGGCGCCGCCTCGGTGTCGCTGCCGAGCGAGAGCTGCAGCCCGGCCGGGACGCTGTTGAGCGTGAGGCTCGCGGTCTTCGGGTCCAGGCGGACGGTCTCGGTCGTGGTGAGCCCGGCCGCGTCGCGCGCGGTCAGCGCGAGCTGCAGGTGCGACGGGTACTCGTGGTCGGGCGCGACGAAGCTGCCGGAGCCGACGCCGACGTAGTCCTGGATGGCGTGCGTGTGGCAGACGGTCGCGTCGGTGCGCGAGCAGTGGCGCAGCGACAGCGACCACGTCAGCGCGCTCGCCGGCAGCGTCGCGCCCGCACCGTTGCGCGCCGAGCCGCTGAAGCCGACCGTGTCGCCCACCGCCCAGGTGGCGGCGGTGACCGGGGTCGCGATCGTCACGGTGGGCGGGCTGCCGATCGTGATCGTCTCGCTCGTCGTGCTCTGGAGCCCGGCGGTGTCGGTCACGCGCAGCCGCGCGGTGACGGTGCCGGCCGACGTGTAGGTGAAGGACGGCTTGCCGGCGGTCGAGTCGTCGTAGGCGCCGTCGCCGTCGAGGTCCCACGCGTAGCTGAGCGTCTGGCCTTCGGGGTCGGTCGAGGTCGTCGCGTCGAAGTTGACCGTGAGCGGCACGGTGCCGGTGGTCGGCGCGGCGAGGATACGCGCGGTCGGCGCGTTGTTGGTGGCGGCGATCCGGCGCACGGTGCCGCCGGACAGGTCGGCGTAGTAGAGCGCGCCGTCCGGGCCCTGGGTGAGCCACACCGGGCCGTTGGCCTGCGCGGCGAACGTCCGCCGCTGGCTCATGTCCGGCAGGCCGTCGGCGCCCTTCGGGACGAACCAGATGCAGTTGCGCGAGTAGTCGCTGAAGAAGAGCCCGTCCTTGTAGTCGGCCGGGAACGTGGTGCCCGTGTAGAACGCGAGGCCGGAGATCGAGCTCGAGCCCGTGGTGCACGTCTCGCCCGCGACGACCTTCTCGGAGTGGTTGTAGGCGAAGTACGGCGCGGTCACCGCGCTCGTGCCCTGGCTGTAGAGCGTCTCGCACGAGTTGACGTTCAGGCTGTCGTAGGAGCCCATCCGCGGCGTGCCCTCGTAGCACGGCCAGCCGTAGTTGCGGACCTGCGCGAAGTTCTGCGTGCGGTTGATCTCCTCGTACGTGTTCCAGCCGACGTCGCCCGACCAGATCTCGCCCGTGCCCGGCCGGAACGTGAACCGGAACGGGTTGCGGAAGCCGTACGCGACGATCCGGCGGCGGCTCGGGTTGGCGTCGCCGATCGCGGGGTTCCCGCTCGAGGCCGCGCCGGTGTCCGGGCTCACGCGCAGGATCGAGCCGTCGAGCGAGACCGCCTGGCCGGCGGGGCGGCGGAACGACTGGGCACGCAGCGCGCCGCCCTGCGAGGTCGCGGCCGTGAGCGTCGCCGACGGCGGATCGCCGCACGGGTTGACCGGGTTGCCGTCCTGGCCGTAGTCGGCCCAGTTGAAGGAGGCGCCGTCGCCGCTGGAGACGTACAGCTGGCCGTCGGGGCCGAAGTCGAGCGAGCCGACCGAGTGGCTCGGGTACTGCTGGCACCAGTCCTCGATCAGCACCGTCTCGGTGCCGTTGGCGGCGAGGCGGGACAGTCGGCCGGTGACGACGCAGCCGTCGGCGGTCGGGCCGGGCGGCGTCGGGCAGGTGTCACCCCAGCGCGGCTGGGCGGTGCTGTTGGGCGCCTTGTCGTAGGCGTACAGCACGTAGACGTAGGGCCGGCCGGTGGTGAACCCGGGGTCCAGCGCCATGCCGAGCAGGCCGCGGTCCCAGTAGTCGTGGACTTTCGAGCGCAGGTCGACGAACTGGGTCGCCGACGTGTCGCCCGTGTTGTCGAAGACGTTGATGATGCCGCTCTTGGCGGCCACGAAGACGCGGCCGTCGGGCGCGAAGCGGATCACGGTCGGGTTGCCCAGGCCACTCCACACCGTCGATTCCGTGAAGCCCGCAGGCAACACCGCCGCCGTCGCCGTAGCGGTCGAGAGGGCGGCGAGCAGGGTCGCCAGAGCGATCAGGAACCGGAACCTGGACATGGTTCCGACACTGACGAGATCCCTTTATGAGAGCTACTGCACCTTTGTTCAGAGTTTGGTCGCGATCCGCTCGACCGAAGCGGGATAGCCACCACCAAACAGCACCGCGTGAACGAGCAGCGGGAACAGCTGATAGAGCCCGACCCGGTCGCGCCAGCCCGTCGCGAGCGGGTGCCGTTCCTCGTAGGCGGCGAAGAACGCCGGCCCGGGAGCGCCGAACAGCTGGAGCATCGCGAGGTCGACTTCGCGGTGCCCGCCGTAGGCGGCGGGGTCGATGAGCCACGCGCGGCCCTGCCGATCCCAGTGCACGTTGCCGCTCCACAGGTCGCCGTGCAGCCGGGCGGGCGGCTCCGGCGGGCCGGCGAGGTCCGCGATCCGCTCGCACACCGACTCCACGCCACGAACACCGCGCGCGGAGAGGTTCGCGTCTTCGAGCAGCGGGAGCAGTCGGCGCGTGGCGTAGAACGTGGGCCAGTCCGCCCACGGCTCGTTGGGCAGCAGGAGCGCGCCCACGCGGGGGGGCGGCCGCCGCGCGGCCGACCCGTCGCCGCCCCGCGCGGCTTCCCCGGCCGTCGCCGGCGGCGGC
>NZ_JAPDDP010000007.1 GCF_027587195.1 Solirubrobacter phytolaccae
CTCCGACTTCGGCGAGGCCGAGGCTGCGGCGGCCGCCTACGAGCGGCTCGGCCTGCGGTTCGACGCCGCGCGCACGCACCTCGCCCACGGGCGCGCGGCGCGCCGCGCGCGGCAGTGGCGCGTCGCTCGCGAAGCGCTCGAGGCAGCGGCCGCGGCGTTCGACGCGCTCGGCTCCCCGGGCTGGGCGGAGCAGGCCAGCGCGGAGCTGGCCCGCGTCGGCGGTCGCAAGCCCCTCGCCGACGCGCACGAGCTGACGCAGACCGAGCGCCAGGTCGCCGAGCTCGCCGCCGCCGGGCAGACCAACAAGGAGATCGCGCACGCCCTGTTCGTGACGACGCACACCGTCGAGGCGCACCTGACGAAGGTGTACGCGAAGCTCGGCGTCCGCTCGCGCACGGAGCTCGCCGCGCAGCTCTAAACACTAGGGATCCGGGGAATATCGCCGGCCCGGTCACGCCCGTACGGTCGCCGGATGTCCTCCCCGACTCCCTACCGGACCGCATGACGCGGCGCGGACTCGCGATCGCGACCGCGTGCGCCGGCGGCTTCCTGGCGTTCCTGGACACCACGATCGTGAACACGGCGTTCCCCGCGATCGCCGGCTCGTTCACGGGCGCATCCGCGCAGGACCTCGCGTGGGTTCTCGACGCGTACTTCATCGTCATCGCCGCGCTGCTCGTCCCTGCCGGCGGGATCGCCGACCGCGTCGGCCGCAAGCGGACCTTCCTCGCCGGCGTCGCGCTGTTCACCGCCGCCTCGGCGGCGTGTGCCGCCGCCCCTGGGCTGGAGGTGCTGATCGCCGCCCGCGCGGTGCAGGGCGCCGGCGCGGCGGTGATGATGGCCGTCTCGCTCGCCTTGATCCTCCCGCTGTACCCGGTCGCGCAACGCGCGTCCGCCGTCGCGCTGTGGGGCGCGTCGGCCGCGCTGGCCGCCGCTTCCGGCCCGCCGCTCGGCGGCGCCCTCGTCGAGCTCGACTGGCGCTGGGTCTTCCTCCTCAACCTCCCGCTGGGCGCGGTCGTGCTCGTCGCCGCCCGCGCCGCGTTCGCCGAGCAGCGCGACGCCCGGCTCACCGGGCTGCCGGACCTGCTCGGCGTCGGCCTGATCATGGCCGGCCTCGGGACGCTCTCCCTGGCGATCCTGGAGGGCGGCGCGTGGGGCTGGACGAGCCCGCGCATCGTCGGCGCGTTCGTCGTCGCCGCGCTGGCGCTCGCCGCGACCGCGCATCGCTGCCGCGTCCATCCACGTCCGGTGCTCGATCCCGCGCTGCTGCGGATCGCGTCCTTCAGCCGCGCGAACGTCGGCATCCTGCTGCTCGGGATGGCGTTCTTCTCGACCATCCTCGCCAACGTCCTGTTCCTGGTCGGCGTGTGGGGCTACAGCCTCCTCGGCGCCGGGCTGGCGGCCGTGCCGGGCGCGCTCGCGACCGCCGCGGTCGCGGTGCCGGCGAGCCGGTTCGCCGAGCGCCACGGCCAGCGCGCGGTGATCATCCCGGGCTGCCTGCTCTACGTCGCCGGCATGACGATCGTGCGTGGCGCCGGCTCCGAGCCCGCGTTCCTGGAGACCTGGCTCCCGGCCCTGCTGCTCAACGGCGCCGGCCTCGGGCTCGCGTTCCCGGCGTTCGCCGCGGCGGCGCTGCGCGACGTCCCGCCCGAGCACTTCGGCACCGCGAGCGCCGTGACCAACGCGACCCGCCAGCTCGGCGGCGTGCTCGGCACGGCGCTGCTCTTCGCGGTCGGCGCGCCGGTCACGCTGGCGGCGGCCGAGGACGCGTACCTGGTCAGCACGCTGTGGGCGCTCGGCGCGGGCGTCGTCGCCGCGACGCTCTACGGCCGCGTGCTCACGCTCGGGCTCGGCGCCGTGATCGCCACCGGCGCGCTCGTGCTCGCCGGCCCGGCCGCCGCGCAGACGACCGAGTTCCTCGGCCCGATCATCATCAAGCCCAAGCAGGTCCCGCGCCTGGCGGCCGCGGCGGACCTCACGAAGACCGCGGTCACCACGCCGTCCACGCCCGTGTTCCACCTCTACGAGCCGGAGGTCAAGGACGTCGGGCTGCGCGTCGCCGGCACGACCGACGGCGCGAACGGCGACCTGGTCGACCTGCTGTGCACGCGTGGCGCGGACGGGTACCAGCGCGTCGCGGCGAACGTCGCGGTCGGCAAGGACGGGAGCTTCCAGACGACCGTGGCGTTCGGGAAGTTCAAGCCCGCCGCCTGCACGTTGCGCGCGGTCCCGTACAAATCCACGCCCAAGGACCTCGGGCCGTTCACCGGCCCGCTCGTCGCGGTCACCTACCTCGCGCGCACGCGGTCCATCCCCGTGCTCGGGGAGGAGGCGGCGGTGGCGCTCGACTACGAGCTCGAGAGCGGGCACCGGCACGGCCACGCGACCGTCACGTCGGCCGCGGGCGCGGGCCTGAAGGCGCAGTACGGCGTCCGGCCCGCGCTCGAGCGCTACGGCACGCCGACCTGGGTCGGCGGCGCGCGGATCGAGGCGCTCGCCGTCGACGGCACGCCCGCCTACGTCGGCGCCGCGATCCCGCTCCTCGATGTCGAAGGCCGTCCGGCCGCGCCCCGCGGTTTCGACGGAGTCCAGACGAAGGTGGAGGTCGATCCCGTCACGGGGACCGTCGTCGTGGCCGAGACCGCGCGGGCGCTGCGCTGCGACGCGAAGTGCGTGGCCGTGACCGACACCGGCGTGCGGCTCCAGCGCACCGTCACGCTCGACGGCGAGCACGCCGTCGCGCGCGTGCTCGACCGCTGGGTGAGCACGGACGAGCAGCCGCACCGGGTGCGCGTCGAGTACGCGCACCGGGCGCAGGCCACACGCTGGCGCTTCCCCGGCTCGCCGGTCTTCCGCACGCCCGCGGCGACCGAGCCCAGGGCCGGCACGCTGCTCGTCCACGACGGGACGACGGCGCAGGCCCCGGGCGCGCTGACGCTCGACCCGGCGCCCGCGGCGCTGGCCTTCGCGACGCCGGACCGCGCCACGGAGACGCTCACGCTGACCACGCCCGCGACCGTGCAGCGCACGTTCTCGGTCGGGGACCAGGTGATCGAGGACGAGCCGCAACCGCCGCCGCCCGGCGCGCCGGAGCAGCCGGGCGACCCGCATCCGGAGCATCCGCAGCCGGACCCGCAGCCACAGCCGACCAAGCGGTGCGTCGTCCCGCGCGTGAAGGCCGGGGCGACGGTGAGCGCGGCGCGGGTGGCGCTCAAGCAGGCGAGCTGCGCGGTCGGCGCGACGCGCAAGGCCCGCTCGGCCAAGGTCAAGAAGGGCCGCGTGATCGCGCTCGCCCGCGGCGCCGGCAAGCGGCTTCCGGCGGGCACGAGGATCGGCATCAAGGTCAGCCGCGGCCGCCGCTGACGCACCTCGCCGGGGGTGCTCCGGCGCCCCCGGCAACTTTCTTCTTGACGTTCTGCCAGAGTCCGTGCATACTGCCGCCCACGGTTTCCGAAACCGTTTTTGGAGAGATGGAAGAACGAGTCACAATCCGCGAGCTCGCGCGGCGGTCCGGCGTGTCTGTCGGCACCGTCAGCCGAGCCCTCAACGGCTACGCCGACGTGCGTCCCGAGACGCGCGAGCGCATCATGCGCCTCGCGTCGGAGCTCGACTACACGCCCGCCGCCGCGGCCCGTTCGCTCGTCACCCAGCGCTCCCACGTCATCGGCGTGTTCATGGAGACGGGCGAGGGGCATCCGGACCTGCAGCACCCGTTCTTCCACGAGGTCCTCGGGGGGCTCAAGCAGCGTGTCGGCCGTGAAGGGTTCGACCTGCTGCTGTTCGCCTCCGAGCGGCCCGGGGGCGGGTACGGCCCGCACTCCTACCTCAAGCGCGCTCGCCACCACAGCGTCGACGGCTGCGCGCTGATCGGCCTGGACCCGGACGACTCCGAGGTCCGCCGGCTCGTGCGCGGGGAGATCCCGTGCGTGGCCATCGACATGCAGCTCGAGGGCCCGAACACCGAGGTCGTGATGAGCGACAACGAGGCCGGCGCCGCCGAAGCCGTGCGGCATCTGCACGGGCTCGGGCACCGGCGCATCGCCACGATCACGGGCATGATCGACTCCCGTCCGGGCGTCGACCGCCTGCGCGGGTACCGCAACGCGATCCAGGAGCTCGGGCTCGCCTATCGCGACGAGTACGTGCGCTACGGCGACTTCTACGCCGAGTCCGCGCGGGAAGCGACCGAGAAGCTGCTCGCGCTGCCCGAACCGCCGACCGCGATCTTCGCCGCCGCCGACCTGATGGCGATCGGCGCCGTGCGCGCCGCGGCGGAGGCCGGCCTGAGCGTGCCGGCCGACTTGAGCGTCGTCGGCTTCGACGACATCCAGCTCGCCCCCCACGTCAACCCGCCCCTCACCACGCTGCGCCAGGACAAGCTCGGCCTGGGCGCGGCGGCCGGCGACGCCCTCGTGGCGCGCATCGCCGGCGACCCCGAGCGTCCGCAGTTGCGGACGCTCCCCGTAGAGCTCGTCGTACGCGGCTCGACCGCAGCTCCCTAGGAGGTCCCGTTTCGCCCGGCCGGACCCACCGGCCAGTTCGTTCGCGCTGTACCAAAACCGTTTTTGTCAGCTTTGCAATGGAGGAGGGAGAACCCCATGCCGAAGAGGCTTGCGATCGTCACGTCGGCGATCGCGCTCGTGCTCGCCCCCGCGGCCTTCGTGGCCTGTGGCGGCGACGACAGCAGTGATTCAGCGGCCAAGCCGAGCGGTGCCAGCAACGCCGCGCAGGGCGAGACGCTCGAGAAGGGCGTGACCTTGACGCTCTGGACGATGCCGAACTCGCCCCAGCCCAAGGAGGACCTGCAGAAGATGGTCGCCCCGTTCACGGCCAAGACCGGCGTGAACGTGGACGTCCAGGAGGTCGGCTGGGACGTCCAGTTCGACCGCATCCGCAACGCCGCCGTCGCGGGCGAGGGCCCGGACATCACGCAGGCCGGCACCACGCAGGTGCCGTTCTTCGCCGCGCTCGGCGGCTTCCAGGACCTGACCGACAAGGTCGAGGAGATCGGCGGCAAGGGCGCCTACGCCGAGGGCATCTGGAACACCACGCAGGTCCAGGGCCAGGACGGCACGTGGGCGATCCCGTGGTTCACCGAGGCGCGCTCGCTCTACTACCGCAAGGACGTGCTCGAGAAGGCGGGCGTCGATCCCGCCACGGCCTTCAAGGACCTCGACTCGTTCAAGGCCACGCTGCAGGCGATCAAGGACAAGGTGCCGGACGTCCAGCCGTTCGGCGCGCCCGGCAAGAAGGCCTACGACCTCGTCCACCAGGTCATGCCGTTCGTGTGGGACCAGGGCGGCGCGGAGCTCAACGCCGACGCCACGCAGTCCACGATCAACTCGCCCGAGTCCCAGGCGGGCGTCGAGTTCATGGCCGGCCTGATCACCGACGGGCTGTTCGACAAGAGCCAGCTCGAGCGCGACGGCACGCAGGTCGAGAACCAGTTCAAGGGCGGCCGGCTCGCGGTCTGGATCGGCGGCCCGTGGGTGCTCGGCTCGATCGATCGCGCCGAGGACGACACGTGGAGCGACGAGGCGCGCGAGAACGTCGGCGTCGCCCCGATGCCGACCGGCCCGTCCGGCAAGGCGTACACGTTCGTCGGCGGCTCGGACCTGATGGTGTTCAAGAACTCCGAGCACCCCAATGAGGCGTGGGCGCTGGTGAAGTTCCTCTCCGAGGACCAGACCCAGGTCGACTACGCGAAGCTCCTCGGGATGTTCCCGGCCCGGCTGGATCCCCAGCAGCAGGTCGGCGACTCCTCCGAGAACCACAAGGCGTTCTTCGAAGCCATCCAGACGGGCCGGACCTACGCGCCGATCCCGCAGTGGGGCCAGATCGAGAACGCGTACAAGACGCGCTTCGGGAACATCCTCGACAGCGCGGCAGGCGTCGGCAAGGACTACAACGCGGCGACCGTGAAGTCCCAGCTCGACGCCGCGGCGAAGGAGGCCGACGGGCTCTTGGCCCAGTCGGCGGGGTAGTGGCACAGACGACCCTTCAGCCGCCCCCCGAGGCCCGTCCCGCGCGCTCCCTCCCCTTGCGCGCGGGGCGGCCTCGCCGCCGCCGCCGGCGGAACTGGTTCGCGTACGGGCTGATCGCGCCCGCCCTGGCGTTCATGGTGCTCGTGCACCTGATCCCCACGGCGGGTGGCGTGGTGCTGAGCTTCAAGCGGCTCAACACCTTCACCTTCGCGCGCCTGTTCGACGCACCGTGGGCCGGGCTCGAGAACTACCGCGGCATCCTCTTCGACACGGCGAACCCGCTGCACTCCGGGTTCTTCGGCGCCGTCCAGAACACGGCGGTCTACACGTTCTGGACGGTCGGCGGGACGTTGGCGGGCGGTCTCGCGATCGCGCTGCTGCTCAACCGGCCGATGCGCGGCCAGCGGCTCGTGCGGACGCTGATGCTCGCGCCGTGGATCGTGCCGAGCTTCGTCGTCGCCGTGCTGTGGCAGTTCATGTGGCAGAGCGACGTCGGGATCATCAACAAGGTCCTCGTCGACTACACGCACCTGCTGAGCGAGCGGCCGATCTGGCTGCTGGGCGAGAACTCGATGTGGGCGATCGTCATCCCGAGCATCTGGCGCGGGCTGCCGTTCGCGATGATCTTCTTCCTCGCCGGGCTGCAGGCGATGCCGCCTGAGCTCCACGAGGCGGCGGCGATCGACGGCGCGGGTCCGCTCCGCCGCTTCCGCTACATCACGCTGCCGTTGCTGCGGCCGCTGATCGCGGTGCAGCTGCTGTTCTGCGTGATCTACGCGACCTACCAGTTCGCGATCCCGTACATCATGCTCGGGAGCAACCCGGGCCCGGACGCCGACCTGATGATGACGTTGATCGTCAGGCAGTCGTTCTCCAACAACCTGTTCGGCTTCGGCGCCGCGGCGTCCGTCCTGCTCACGCTCGCCATGTGCGTGTGGGTGGCGGTCTGGTACCGCGCGTTCAAGCGTGATCTGGAGGTCAAATGAACGCCCGGCTCGTCAACCGAGGGCTGGACGCGCTGACCTGGCTCGTCCTGCTCGTGATGCTGTCGCCGATCCTCTGGCTCGTCGCCGCCTCGTTGCAGACGGACGGCCAGCTTTCGCGCGGCGCCTACAACCTGCTCGAGCCGACGTTCACCGCGTTCAGCCGCATGTGGCAGACGGTCGACTTCGAGCGCTACCTGCTCAACTCGCTGATCATCTGCACGGCGGCGGCGCTGTGCGCGACGGCGTTCGCGTCGTGCGCGGGCTACGCGCTCGCGCGCTTCAAGTTCCGGGGCGCGACGGGGCTGTCCCTCGGCGTCGTCGGCACCCAGCTCATCCCCGGCTCGCTGTTCCTGCTGCCCGTGTTCATGGGCTTCGTGTGGCTCAAGCAGAACACGCCGGTCGCGCTGTTCGACACGCACCTCGGGATGATCCTCGTCTACACGGCGTTCTTCACGCCCGTGGCGATCTACTTCATGCGGTACTTCTTCGCCGCGATCCCGCGGGACCTCGAGGAGGCCGCGATGGTCGACGGCTGCACCCGCTTCGGCGCGTTCGTGAAGATCGTCCTGCCGGCCGCGGCGCCGGGCCTGGTCGCGACCTTCGTCTACGCGTTCCTGTTCGCGTGGGACGAGCTGCTGTTCGTGGCCGCCCTGACGCAGGAGAACGCCGAGACGATCCCGATCGGCATCCGCAACTTCATCGGCAACTACCAGGAAAGGACGGCGCAGCTGATGGCGGCCGGCGTGGTCTCCACACTTCCCGTGCTCATCGCCTTCTTCGCGACCCAGCGTTGGCTCGTGAAGGGCATCACGGCCGGGGCGGTGAAGGGATGACGGCCACGGCGCCCAAGCCCGCCGCCGCGGCGGTGGCCGACGAGCTCCCGGCCGGCTTCCGCTTCGGCGCGGCCACCGCGTCCTACCAGGTCGAGGGCGCCGCGCGCGAGGACGGGCGCGGCGAGTCGATCTGGGATCGCTTCAGCCATTCGCCCGGCAACGTCGTCAATGGCGACACCGGCGACGTCGCGTGCGACCACTACCACCGCTGGGCTTCCGACCTGGACCTGATGGTGGCGCTGGGGCTCGAGTCCTACCGGTTCTCGATCGCCTGGCCGCGCGTGCAGCCGGACGGGCGCGGGCCGTTGAACGCGCGTGGCGTCGCGTGGTACCGGCGGCTCGCGGAAGGGCTGCTCGAGCGCGGGATCGAGCCGGTCGCGACGCTCTACCACTGGGACCTGCCGCAGGCGCGGCAGGAGGTCGGCGGCTGGGCGGTGCGCGACACGGCGCTGCGCTTCGCCGACTACGCGGCGGAGATGGCCGCCGCGCTCGGTGACGTCGTGCAGGGCTGGATCACGCACAACGAGCCGTGGGTCGTCGCGTTCCTCGGGCACGCGCACGGGCGCAAGGCACCCGGCATCCGCGACTGGCCGACGGCGCTGGCGGTGTCCCACAACCTGCTGCTCTCGCACGGGCTCGCCGTCGACGCGCTGCGCGCGGCGGGCTCGGCTCCGGTCGGCATCACGCTGAACCTCAACCCGATGCGCGGCGAGGAGCCGTGGGCGGTGGGGATGATGGACGCCCACCAGAACCGCTGGTTCCTCGATCCCGTGCTGCGCGGCGAGTACCCGGCCGAGATGCTCGCCTACTACGAGAAGGTCTTCGGGCCGCTGCCGGTGCTCAACCCCGAGGACATGGACGTGATCTCGCGGCCGATCGACTTCCTCGGCGTCAACTACTACAACCCGACCTATGTGCGGGCCTCGTCGGAAGGGCCGCTCGGCGTGTCGACCGTGGTGCCGCGCGGCGCGACCACCGCCATGGGCTGGCCGGTCGACGCCACCGGGCTCTACGACATGCTCACCCGGCTGCGCGCCGACTACGGGGACCTGGAGATCTGGATCACCGAGAACGGCGCCGCGTTCGACGACGAGCGGCTCGTGAACGGCGTCGTCGAGGATCCCTCGCGCGTCGTATACCTGTCGACGCACCTGGACGCGCTGCGGCGTGCCGTGGGCGCCGGCGTCAACGTCAAGCGCTACCACGCCTGGTCCCTGCTCGACAACTTCGAGTGGGAGCACGGCTACGACAAGCGCTTCGGCATCGTGCGCGTCGACTACGACACGCAGGAGCGGATTCCCAAGCGGAGCGCGCTCTGGTATCGAGATCACATCGCGGCGGTGCGGGGAGGTGGTGCGTGATGGCGTCGATCGCCTTCGAGGACGTGTCCAAGGTGTTCGACGACGGCACCCGTGCCGTCGACGGGCTCGACCTGGAGATCGCCGATGGGGAGTTCACGATCCTGGTGGGGCCGTCCGGGTCCGGGAAGTCGACGGCGCTGCGGATGGTCGCGGGGCTGGAGGAGGCGAGCGGCGGCTCGATCTCGATCGGATCACGAGTGGTCAACGATGTCGCCCCCAAGGACCGCGACATCGCGATGGTCTTCCAGAGCTACGCGCTGTACCCGCACATGAGCGTGGCCGAGAACATGGGCTTCGCTCTGAAGCTGCAGAAGGTGGGCAAGGCGGAGATCCAGACGCGCGTGAAGTCGGCCGCGGGGCGGCTCGGCATCGGCGAGCTGCTCGAACGGCGGCCGAAGGCGCTCTCGGGCGGCCAGCGCCAGCGGGTCGCCCTGGGCCGCGCGATCGTGCGCTCGCCCGAGGCGTTCCTCATGGACGAGCCGTTGTCGAACCTGGACGCGAAGCTCCGCGTGGAGATGCGCGCCTACATCGCCAAGCTGCACCAGGAGCTCGGCACGACCACGCTGTACGTCACGCACGACCAGACCGAGGCCATGACCATGGGCGACCGCGTCGCGGTCATGCGCGACGGCAAGCTCGAGCAGGTCGACACGCCCGAGGCCCTGTACGAGCGCCCGGCCAACCTGTTCGTGGCGGGCTTCATCGGCTCCCCGGCGATGAACCTCCTGCGCGGCTCCGCCTTCGAGGACGGCGTCCGCCTCGGCGACCAGCGGCTCCCGATCCGCACGTCCCACCGCGGCGACGTGATCGTCGGCATCCGCCCCGAGGCGATGGAGCCGGTCTCCGAGTCGGGCCCGGGCGTGCTCGAGCTCCGCGTAGTGCTGTCGGAGATGCTCGGCTCGGACGTCCTCCTGCACCTGGAGGCGCCCACCTCCTCGGTCCTCACCGGCGACATGCTGGACACCGCCGACGACGAGCTGCCGGACGACACGACCCGTTTCGTGGCCCGCGTCCCGCCCTCCCTACGGCCGGATCCGGGCTCGCTGGTCCGCTTGCGAGTCGACCCCGATCGCGTCCATCTCTTCGATCCATCCTCGGAGCGCGTGATCGGTCGCTAAACTGGCACGCCGCCCGGTGGGATTCCCGAGCGGTCAAAGGGGACGGGCTGTAAACCCGTTGGCTTAGCCTTCGAAGGTTCGAATCCTTCTCCCACCATCTTCAGAAAGCCCTGCTCCGGCGGGGCTTTCGTCGTTCGAGGACCCTGGTTGCGTGCGCAGCGTGCACCTGATGTGCACCGGAGGGGCCGTCGGTCGTTCTTGTGCACGGGCGGCGCAGACGGCGAATGAAGGACCGTGGGCCAACGGAGCGAAGTTCACGCGACGTGACCGAGGAGATCATCGAGGCTGCCGAGGACAACGAGCCCGATGATGCGTTCGCCGGCCTGGCTGCGGGTCTGCTGGTGGTTTCCGACGCGAACTGGGTCCACCGACGCGTCGAAACGATCGACATCCTGAGCACCGAACTATCGCGTCGCACCGTCTCGGTCGATTTCACCGTCCCGCCGACGCTCCGCAGTCCGCTCCAGGTGGCAAAGGGCGAGGTGCTGGTCCCGATCGCGACGTTGGAGAAGGCGCCGCTGCGGCACTTCGACCTTCGAGACGAGCGCGGGGGAGTTGTTCCCTGCCTTGAGCAGCGCGCCAACGGGGAGATCGCGACGCATGCGCTCGTCGAGCTAGCAACATTGGCGCTAGAGGATGCGGAGATGCCTTCGCCGGGAGACCGTCTCCGAGCTGACTTGCGGACGATCGCGACGGCCAGGCGGTCGCCCGCCGAGGCCGCTCTGTCAGGTCTCTACCAAGCGGCTGACAGCGGCGATCCGGAATGCAGCTTGGTGTTGGCCGACGAAATCTTCGCGCTCCTGCTGTCAATACTCGCCACCGACTTCATCCTCTTCGCAGTGGTGGAGTCAGCCGAGCGGCGACGAGTTCTCAAGTACGGCTACGACGAGCCCCTGGCGGACCAGCGATCTCAGCGGCTGAGACTGGTTCAGGGGTTGGGACTCGCACCGCTCGCCTTCCAGATCGACGTCCCTGTGGCTGCCGGCTGTCGGAGCTATCACGCTGAGGTCGTCATCCCGGAGGAACTGCGTCTGTCGTATGCAGAACTCGTAGATGGGCGAAGCGGAGAAGCGCTTGCCGATGGCGACATCGACAGCGACCGCGGGGCGTTGCACGCGCCCGACGTCGACGTACTCGCGCAACCTGAACTGCTCGTCGCGATCGGCGCAGAGAGAGCAGGTTTCATCACGGTGGCGGCCTGCGTCACCGGCGCGATCACGCTAGCCCTGTGGGCGGGCGCAACCCTGCTACCACCTGACCCGACACAGGCGGCGCCGTCCGTTGCCATCCTCTTCGCGAGCTCGGCGCTCGTCTCGGGCGCCCTAACGCAGCGCGGCGAGCACCGCCTCGTCAGCGCGTTCTTCGCTCCGCTGCGAGGCCTCCTCGGGCTTGCCGCGCTGGTAGCGCTGGTAGCAGCGTCGGTACTCGCCCTCGGCGCTTCAGCATGCGTGGTTGACATCGTGTGGAGCAGCGCAGCCGGCGTCGCATCGCTGCTGTCGGCGCTGTTTGCCGTCGCGTGGTGGAAGGCTCGAGGACGTCAAGTCTCTCGCGCGGAAAACGACTAGGATGGGTATATGCGCTTCGACCGCTACGTCCGCTACATCTCCGAGCACCGTCGGACACCGGAAGGGGTGTCGCGCCCGAGCGCGATTCGACTCGGCGCAGCAGAGGGTTACCTGGCGCGCCACGAAGGACGCTCGCTGAGCGCCCCGAGCGAGGCCGACGTGCAGCGTCGTGCCGCGCATATTCAGGCGAACACGCGCCGGAGCTAGAAAGCGCGCTTTACGGGCGCTCGCAGGCGCGCCCGTGTGACCCGCGCCAGCGTGTGCTGGACGGGCGCTCGCAGTTCGCGCCAGGTGCAGGAATTTCTGCGGGCGCGGAGATCGCTCAACACCCGGGACGCAACCGCTGCTTGGTTCTGTAGTGTTGCGCAATGAGCGACGTCCACGAACGCTAGGGGCAGCGTGTCCGCTACGGAAGTTGCAGTCGCCGAGCGCGACTCCAACCGGATCATCGAACTGCAGCTCTCTGAGCGCGCAGAGTTGATCGAAAAGGCGTCGAACGCTGACTTCATCGCGTATCTCGGCCCGATGTTCCCCCCCGCCGACGACCAGATCAAGGACGTCGTCGAAGCTGTTTCGCCCCGTCGGCCGTCGCTGCTCATCTTGCTCGAGACCGGCGGTGGGTTCGTCAGCGTGTCCGAGCGGGTCGCGCGGATCTTCAGGCACCACTACGAGCGTGTCGAGTTCATCGTCCCAAGCCACGCGATGTCGGCGGGCACGGTGCTCGTGATGTCGGGGGACGCGATTCACATGGACTACGCATCGGTGTTGGGTCCGATCGATCCCCAGATCCCAAAGAACGGCAATCTAGTCCCGGCGCTCGGCTACCTCGAGCAGTTCGAGCGTCTCATCAAAAAGTCAGAGGAAGGCAACCTGACGACCGCTGAGCTGGCGTACTTGCTGCAGAACTTCGACCCAGCGGAGCTCTACCGGTACGAGCAGGAGCGCGAACTGTCGATCGCGCTGCTCGAGGACTGGCTCGTCAACTTCAAGTTCAAGAACTGGACCACGACCGAGGGCGCCGGCGTGGAGGTGACGGAAGAAATGCGACGGGAGCGCGCACAAGAGGTCGGACGGAAGCTCAATGAGACGGGGCGTTGGCACTCTCACAACCGCGGGATCCCGATGGAGGTCCTACGCCGTGATCTCAAGCTTCTGATCGAGGACTTCGGGGCAAACGACGCCCTGCGTGGGCCTGTTCACGACTACTACCGGCTCCTCAAGGACTACGCGATGCGCCGGACACACGACGAAGGCTTCGTGCTACACACCAAGGAGAGCTATGTCGGATTCTGACGCACAGACGGGCCGCCGAATCAACCTCGACGAGGTCGCGGCCATCAACCCCAAGGTCGACCTCGGGCAGGTGCACGAGGTACAGGAGGTCCTTCGCGAACTCCGTGCGGGCGGAGTGGCGCGGTCGACATACAACATCGGCTCGCCGTACTACCACGTCCCGAAGCTTTCGTCACCACGCGTTCGCTCGCGCTCCTGGTAGCGCCAGCGGCGCGTGCGGTCCGGCGAAGTCGGACCAGGGTGGACGCGCGTCGACGCAACGCGGCGGGGGCCGGGCGGAGTTCCGTTCCGCCCTGTCGCGCCCGCCCCGGCTGATCAGGTGCTTCGCTAGCCGGTCGCTTGTGTTAGGGCGTGACGGAGGAAGCTCGCCCCTCAGCCGTGGTGACTGCGCCACCTTTGATGCCGCGTTCGCGACCGTTTCCGCGTCCCGCCGCCACTCCTCGTCCGTCACCGGCGCCGAGTATGCGAACACCTGGCGCAGGGCGCGCTCGACCGCTTCCACGACGGCGTCTCGATCTTCGCTGTTCATGCGCGGAGTGTGACGCCGGGAACTTGTGACAGACCCAGGGGGACAATGGGGAAGTGCGGTCCGAGTTGGTGCCTCGGTCGTCTGGTCTGTGGTGAGCGCCGGCCCTCTTCGAGGGTCGGCGCTACACCCGAAGACCTCCGACCCGAGGCGTAGGATCGCCCACGACCAGGCCCATCCGCACAACCGAAGGAGTAGCACCGTGAGCGCACCAAGCTCACACGCCGGAACCTCCGACCCGCCGATCGGCGCCGAGCTGATCTTCTGCGGCGAGACGTACACGTTCCAAGGACGCGACGAGTCCGGTAAGCCGATCCTGTTCCGCAAGCCGACGGGGCCGACCCGGACCGAGGCTGAGCGCGACGACTGGGAGTTCGACGAGGGCACGTCGGCCGTGGAGAAGGCCCGCGCTATCCGGAGCGGCGCCGCTCGCATGGCCGCGCACGCGCGCCGCATGCCCGCCGGGTCCGCTCGCAACTGGACGCTCGCCACTGCCCGCCGTGGCCTCCGCCAGGCCCACGAGATCAAGCGGCGCGAGATCGACGCGAACACTTCTGTTGCTCGCGCGCCCCGCGCTCAGGCTCGCGAACGTCGGCCGCGACGTCGCTCAAGCAGCTCGTCGACCACGTCGAGCGCAGACCCCGGCGAACCCCCCGCAGAACCTCACGACACCGTTCGGCGGTGCGCAGCGGCGTGGTGCGACCACCCGGTCTACGGCTCCGGCCAAAAGCGCTACTGCGGGACGCTTCACTGCGATCGTGCCCGCGCCGAGGAGCGGCAGCGCAAGAGCCGCGCCGACGCACTTGACCTCGTCGAGCACGAACGGCGCCATGCGCTGGAGCGGGCGCGGCGAGCGGGGATGGTCGGGCCCACCGCATTCGCGGGTCCCGGCGAACACTCGCTCAGCTTCCTTTGGAAGCACCAGCTGATCGAGGGCGAGGACCCGGGCGAGTTCGAAGCGCTGCGGTTCCGACGCACCCGACTCACGGTGGCGGCATGACGGCGGGTCAGCTCCTCACCGCCGAGCATCTGGCCGAGCGGTGGGCCGTGCCCGTCTCGCAGGTGTACCGCCTCACGCGCTCTGGCACCGTCCCGGCCGTCAAGGTCGGCCGTTACTACCGCTACCGCCTCGACGTGATCGAGGAGTTCGAGCGCAGCGGTGGTGGTGCCGCGTGAGCGGACACGATCCCTGCCAGGTCGTCTACGACGCGCTCGAGGTCCACGGCTGCGCGCCAACGGGTCCGATCTACAAGGCGAAGGCGAAGTGCCCTGCGCACGAAGACCGATCGCCGTCGTTCGCGTTGAGCGAGGGCGACGACCGTCGCGCGCTGCTGCACTGCTTCGCGGGCTGTGAGCCAAGGGCGATCGTCGCGGCGCTCGGCTTGAGCTGGGCCGACCTGTTCCCCGACAACCACCGGCACGCTGGCTCGCGCGCGAAAGCGCCACAGCCACCGGCCGAGACGGGACAACCCGTCGTCGAGGTGCTGGCCGGCCTCATGGCTGCGGGCATCCCGATCCATCTCACGCTCGACCCGCGACTGTTCATCGCCGACCGGTGCCCGGGGTGCGACGAACGTCGCCCCGGAGCGCTGTGGATCTCGCACGACCCTGCGGGAGCGTCGCATTGCGCGTCATGCCGGCGCCCTCACGGCCGGGTCAAGCTCACGTGCTTCAACGGTTGCTCGTTCGAGACGATCCTCGGAGCGCTTGAGCTTCTGCTCACCGCGCGCGAGCGCGGGACGCCGCAGGACGTCGCAGAGCACATCGCGGAGGGTGTCGCGTGAGCGCCCTCAGCAACAACCTCCGCGCGCTACACACGCCTCCAGCCGCCCAGCCGGTCAATGGCAACCAGCCGTCGTACGCGCCCGAGTTCGACGACAAGGGTCGCATGGCCCTCGCGCCGCTCCCCGGGCACGACAACACCGCCGGGCTTTGCGCATGGCTAACGGCGTCCCTCGCGCTCGATCGCAGCCACCCGATCACCGGTGGGCGACGAGAAGGGGTCCGGGGACCCGCCGGTCACGTCGTGCTGGAGCGACGTGGAACGGACCCCTTCAGGTTCGAGCCGGCCGCACGGATCAACACCCCCGCACGGCTCGTGGAAGACCTCTCGTGGCAGGCGCTGCCGACCGATAGCGCCATCCCGCCGTTCAAGTCCGAACATGCCCGCCAGATCGCGCACGCGATCCGGATGCTCTGCGGCACCACCGAGGCCCTAACCGACGCGGAGGAGACCGCGAGTCTCGTCGCCGCGTTCATCAGCGGCGCCGTGCTCGTCGAGGGCATGACGATCTACGGAACGGCCGCGCAGCGCTACGAAGCGACCGCTGCGCTGCAGCGCGACATGGACCCAGTCACTGGATTCGTGACCGGAGCTCCACGGTTCCTGCTGGACGCCGAGACCGGTGAATACGTCATCCGCGTCAGCGACCTCCACGAGGCCGGCCGAAGGTTCATCGGCGGCAGCCTCGCACGCGGCTGGGTCGACGCGCGCATGCAGAACCTCGGATGGACTCGCGCACGCCTCCAGGGCTACGCGCTCACCGGTCGCGAAGGACGCCGCAACGGTCCGCACACCCGGGTCGACGTCTACCGCGGACACCTCCCCAACGACGAACCGGTGAACACGTGAACACACGAAAGGTATGTATTACGCGCGCGGAAGACCCCCTGTCTTCTACGCGCATAGGTGTGTTTTCCGGTGTTCACGTGTTCACGGCGGACACGGAGGCCACCCGATGAGCCGCGAGAAGTGCAGCGGCTGCCGCCGCCCCCTCGTGTGGGCCACCGTCGATGGTCGCCGTGTCCTGCTGTGCGCCAACGCCTCGTGCACCCGAGAGGCCGTGACCGCATGACGCTCGCTCTACTGCGGCTCGACCGTGTCGTCGTCAACGTCGACACTGCGGAGGATCTCGCCCTTGGGACCGAGGATCGCCACCTTGCGACGCGTGCCCGGACTACGGGGCGGCAGCTTCTTCCTAAGGATCCCTACCGCAAGATTGCGCTCGCCATCGTCGACGAGCACGACCTCCTCGACGCGTTCTCCACGCGCGACAAGCGGCACCCTGTCTGGGAGCAGATCGCGTCGCTGGAAGGCCGGACCGAGCGGCTCCAAGGCCGGCTGCCTTACCGTGAGCTGGCCGCGCGCCTGTCACGGCGTGGGGACGCCGGGCAGTCCGCGGTGCTGTGGTTGCAGGACTTCGACGACGACGGCCCGGTCGACCTCGGCCGCCCGGGGCACGACTACCGCGAAGAGCTGGAGGCGCAGATGCCGTCGCTGCGTCGGCTGGCTGCCGAGACCGGTGCTGCGATCGTTCTCGGGCACCTCGGCTACGACCTCGACGTGCGCGAGGGTTGGTGGCCGATCGCCGAGCACGCCGATACCACCTTCCACTCCGCTTGGGACGTTGAGCGGCCTGGCTCTGAGGATTTCTGGATGGTCTTCGACGGCACCACCGAGCGCGGCCTGATTCCCGGCAAAGCCGCCTTCTCGGATTGGCGCTACAAGCTCATCAAGCTCCGCGACGCCGAGCGCGCGGCCCAGCTCAACCCCTCGGGCGGCGTGTAGCGCACATCTGGCCGTGGCGGGCGCGAGGCGTACCCTCGCACCCGAGAGCTTACGGTCGTCGGAGGGCGCGGGTGATGCGACCCGAGATGTCCACTCGCCGAACCGGGACCTGAGAACTTTGCTTGAGCCCGCTGGCGGCTCATCGGGCTCACGTTGCAGGCTGTTCTGCTGCGCGTTCCGCCGCGGCGCACGCCAACATCACGCGATGCACCCGACCCAACAGCTCTCGACGTCTCGCCGACGGATCGGCGTTAAGGGGACGAGCAAGCGTCCCTGGGGCTTGAGGCGGGGGAATTTAATGGGACGCGGGTTGTGAAGTGGCCGATTTCCAGGGATGTCCGGCGGGTCGAACCTTCTCCCACCACCTCTGAAAGCCTCGCCTCGGCGGGGCTTTCGTCGTTCCGGATCGAGGGATTCAGTAGGAATCGTTCAGCCAACGGCCGTCGACCTTGCGAAGTTGCTTGTGTGCGCCGTTCGAGTAATCCACGGTCGCGCGATCGCCGTCGACGCGGATGTTGGTCACCCGCGGAGTCTCGGGCTCCACCACGGAGAGGGTCGTGAAGCCCGCGGTCGTGCCGTCCGCCTCGGGGGCGGGGACTCGTATGCCTCAGAGCAGGTGCGGGCGCGGGGGTTGATGGCGTCAGCCATGAAGCGCTCCCGGGAGCGCTTGGTCATCCACGAGCAGCCGGCGTCCAGATCGCCACGGTCCCAGGCGGCGTCCGAAGCGCGAATCGCCGCCGCGACGCGCTCCTGTTCCGAGCCACCACACCCCGCCAGGAATGCGATCAGACCGAGAGCAACAACCGCTCGCATACGGCAAAACGTAGGCAAGCCGGTCGCCACCGACGGGCAAGCGGACCAATGTCGTGACTCCACCTCCGGGATTCAAGGAGCGGCGGCTGCGAGCGATCCAGGCTCTTCATAGGCTGAAGCCCATGTCCACGGGATCTCCGGTTCGTCAGCTGGCCGAGCAGGCCAGGGGCGTCGTCGAC
This sequence comes from Solirubrobacter phytolaccae, assembly GCF_027587195.1. Classification (GTDB taxonomy): domain Bacteria; phylum Actinomycetota; class Thermoleophilia; order Solirubrobacterales; family Solirubrobacteraceae; genus Solirubrobacter; species Solirubrobacter phytolaccae. The sequence continues at coordinate 18,227 of NZ_JAPDDP010000007.1, forward strand.
AAGGCGATGCGCTCGCTGCAAGGGCCGTTCGACGACTTCGGTCCGTTCATCGTCGCGGTGCCCGGTGATGGGTCTCAGCCGCGTCTGGTGGATCTGCCGAACGAGTTGCTGACGGGCGAGGCCGCCGGGAAGGCCGACGTCGTGCAGGGGTTGGTGCGTCCGCTGATCGTCGAGACCGGCGCGAAGCGGATCGCGTGGGTCGGGACGGTCTTCACGCTCGATCTGGAGGGCAAGAGCGAGGCGGAGGCCAATGAGGCGATTCGCCGGCTGATGGCGTCCGGGATTGCCGACCATCCCGACCGGCGGGAGTCGGTGATCGTGAACGCGATGGACGCCGAGACGGTGGAGACGTGGGTGGCGCGCGTGGGACGGACCGCGATCGCGCCGCCGACGCTCGGACAGTGGGAGGACTTCGGTGAGCACGCCGATCGCCGCCTGCTCGGCCTCGAGGCGCAGTCGTTCTACGGTGAGGCGGAGCTGCTCGAGCCGCTGCGGGCCGCGCTGCGGGAGAGCCCGGCGCAGCCGCGCACGCTCGCCACGGAGTCGTGGAACGAGCCCGGCCGCGTGGTCGTGGAGCTCGACGCGGACGGCTTCGTCATCACGCTCCATGGCGGCGCGGTGCCGATCGGGTGGCTCGCTCGTGCGCGGACGTTCCCGACGCTCGAGGCCGCGCGCGGCCAGTACGACGCGCTGGGGCCGCTGATGGACTCCGCGGAGGACCTCGGCGCGTGGCGCGGGCTCCCGTCCGATCACGAGGCTCCGGTGATCGTGGTCGTCGGTGCGCAGCCGTCCGTGGACCGTGCCCTGGAGTCGATCGGCGGTGAGCCGCACACGGTCGGCGAGGCCGACGTCCGGTTCTTCGTCGGCCGGCGACTGGCCCGTATGGCGTAGTCCTACGCATCGTCGTTGACAAGGTCAGGGGAGCCTGAAAGGGTCCTGCGTACTTGGGGGCCTGACGATTCCGGGGGGGATCAGGGTGATGCGGAGGAAGTCTCTTGCGCTGACGATCGGCGTGTCAGCGTTGCTGTCGATGGGCGGGGCGGCCGGAGCGGCCGAGCGGTTCCAGCCGAGCGTCACGTACGACCTGTCGGTCACGGACGCCGAGCGCGACGCGATCCACGCGGAGGTCGAGGCGCTCGCCGGACGGGTCAGCGACGCGCGGGCGGGCGACGGCACGTACGACCCGCTCACGCTGGTCGGGGCGATGCTGGACGGGGCGACCTACGACTCCATCTCCCGCGGCGGCACGGCCGCGACGACGTACCCGTTCCCGGTCAGCAACACCGCGGCCAACCAGAACGAGTACGACCGCAAGGTCGCCAAGCTCGCGTGGGTGGTCAAGCTGGCCAAGGACCTCGGGTTCCCGGTGGTCGTCCAGCGCCAGCCCGACAAGTACGTCTACGCGGAGATCGGTGATCCGGAGGCTCCGGAGATGGTCATGGCGTTGAGCCACCTGGACTCGCCGACCGCCTCCGTCTCCGCCGCCCAGCTGGCGCGCTGGCGCGACCCGTTCGGCAACCTCGGGACGCCGGGCGCCTACCACTCGTCCTACATCAAGGACAGCTGGGTCTACGGGGCGGGCATCCAGGACGACAGCGGGCCGACGCTGGCGACGCTGCTCGCGGCCAAGGCGATGCTTGAAGCGGGGCTTCCGATGGATCGACGCGTCCGCATCGTGATGGGCATCTACGAGGACGGAGGGCCCGGCACGCCCACGGCGGCGAACACCGCCGCCTTCCAGTCGCTCCCGTACAACGCGAACCCGAGCTTCTACGACAACTGGGCCTACAAGAACCTCAACCGGGAGGAGACGCCGGTCGCGGCCTACACCTCCGACTCGCGCTTCCCGGTCATCGTCGGCAACTCCGGAGCGGTGACGCCGGCGGTGTCGATGAGCCTGTCCGCGGACGCCGGCAAGGCCTTCCGGCTGACCGATGCGCGGGCCGGCGTCACGCTGCGCGCCGGTGACCCGACGCTGAAGGACATCACCTACGGCAGCACCACGCAGATCGCCTCGCGGGCCATCTTCACGCTCGACGTGGCGGGCGTCGCGGCCGCCGAGCGCGACCGGTTCGTGTCGGCGGTCACCGCGGCCGCAACCTCGAAGGGCTGGCTCCCAGCGGCTCCCGGCACCACACCCAAGGTGCAGACCACGATCGCCGGCGACGCGCTCACGCTGGAGGTCAACACCGACGTCGCGATGGAGATGCCGACGCCGCAGTACGGCAAGAACGCCGTCGTGTGGGGGATGTTCCTCCTCTCGAAGGCGCTCGACGGAGACCTGCAGCTGAAGACGGCCGCCGCCGGCATCGCCGACCTGTTCTTCCGCGACGGCGTCGAGGGCGAGGCCTACATCGGCAAGTACATGGGCATCCCGGCGGCCCTGTTGCGCAACCCGAGCAACGGCACGCCGAACCTGACCTTCGCCCTCATGGGCGGCATCAACTCGGAGACGCCGACCAGCTTCTACACGGACGCGACCGGCAGCCTCAGCATCCCGCTGTTCGTGCGCAGCATGCACGTCACCGCGGCCGACTCCACCCAGGCCACGGCGGCGGTCACGGCCGCCTTCCAGGCGAAGGGCTTCACCCTCGGCGCCCTCGGCTCGCCGATCGGCGCCGGGTTGTACGTCACGCACGACAACCCGCTGACGGCGCTGCAGTTCGGGAGCTACCAGGCCACGATCAACCGCAACCCGCAGCAGTTCGCGGATCCGTACGCCCTCAGCGACGTGGTCTTCCCGCAGGGCACGACCGGCGGCACCCTCGCCAGCAACTTCCGCAACAAGATGACCGCCTTCGGCGCCGTCATCCCGGGCAACGAGCGCTGGTGGCACACGGCGAACGAGCGCATGAAGATCGACTCGGCCGTGCAGATGACCAAGATGATGGCCGACGGCATGCTGGAGATGGCCCGCTACTCCGGGCCCGCCGGCGCCAAGTTCATGTGGGCCGACATGCCGGGGCTCAACGCCGACCGGGCGGACCTCGACCTGCTCGACGTCACGATCGGCACCTTCAAGGACGCGTCGGCTGCGGTCGACAAGAGCCGGCTGGGCTCGCAGGCCCTGCTCGGCGCCACCGCGTTCAACATCCCGATGTGGAACGGCCGCGGCAACTCCGCCCCGACGGCGGCGGCGTTCGCGCTCGGCCACGCCACGGGCGGCGTCTACCTGCCCCTGAACGACCCCGAGTACCTGAGCAGCATGTACGTCGCGCCGATGCGGCTCGAGTTCAAGGTGGAGCGCCCCGAGTACCTGCGGGACGCGGACTGGGCGAAGTTCGTCGCCCGCAGCTACGGCGACTTCAAGTTCAACGTCCTCGTCGGCGACACGGTCGTGCCGCTGGCCGTGCCCGCCGGGCAGAGCGCGGACAAGTACTTCTCCTCACGCGTCTCGGCGACCAACCCCGACGCCCTCTACCTGTCGGTCAACCTCGCGATCACCGACGGCCCGTACGACGGGGTCAAGCCCGTCCTCGCCGATTCCAAGACGGACCTGTACACCGTCAATCCGGCGTACCTGGCCGCGAACCCGGACCCGTTCCCCGGGCGCGGCGCCAAGCAGCAGCGGGGCTTCTTCGTGCTCGGCGACGGGACGAAGAACGCGGAGTTCTCCTCACCCGGCGCGGTCTACGTGACCGCTGCCAACTGGATCAGCGACGAGGAGCAGTCGACGGTCGGCGGCACCGTGCCCGCGACGCTCGCGCTGAGCCTGGGCGCGCCGGCCTCGTTCCCGCCGTTCCTCCCGGGCGTGGCCCGTGACTACACGGCGACCACGTCGGCCAAGGTGACCTCGACCGCGGGTGACGCGACGCTGAGCGTGTCCGAGCCCGGGCACCTCACCAACGGGGCGTTCTCCCTCCCGCAGCCGCTGCAGGTCGCGTTCTCGAAGTCGGCGTGGACAGCCCCGGTGTCCAACGACGACGTGACGGTCACGTTCAAGCAGTCGATCGGCGCCAACGACGCGCTGCGCACCGGCACCTACAGCAGGACGCTGACCTTCACGCTGTCCACCACCAACCCGTAGCGCCCCGTGGTCCATGGTCCAGCCGCTCGGCTGGACCATGGATCGCCGATCACCCTTCGCGCGGCCCGAGCAGGTCCCAGCGGTTGCCGGCGACGTCCACGAAGACGACGACTCGCCCGTACGGCTCCTGTCGGGGCTCGGTGACGAACTCGACGTTCGCCTCGCGCATCCGGCGGTACGTGGCGTCGAAGTCGTCGACGCGCAGGAACAGCCCGACGCGCCCGGCGAACTGGTCGCCGACCGCGCGTGCCTGGCGCTCACCGTCGGCCTGGGCGAGAAGCAGGGCGGTCGTCGCCCCGGGCGGGCGCACGACGACCCAGCGCTTCGGCCGTCCGTCGTTGGTCAGCGAGGGCGTGTCTTCGACGAGCTCGAAGCCGAGGACGTCGACGAAGAACCGGATGCCGTCGTCGTAGTCGTCGACGATGATCGCGAGCTGCTCGAGGTGCATGCTGGAAGGAAACCATGCAGGTGGGTGGTCCTACGGCACGTCTGAGGTCACGACCGGCCGCGCCGATGGCGCGGATTCCGCCTTCTCATCGGACTCCCACGTGATGTCGGTTCCCAGTTGGCGTGCGCACGCGCCTCATGTAGCTTTCGCCGCGACCAGGAGGTTGTGCAATGAGGGTGATGGGGTGGGGCACGGCGGCGGCCGTGCTGGTGTTGGCGTCAGGTCTGGCGACGCCCGCTTCCGGGGCGACGAAACGGCTGGAGCCACTGAACCAGTACGTCGTCACCGGCGGCGATCTGGCGCAGCTGGGGCAACTCGGCTACGACTTGACCGAGGGCGGGAGCGCTCGCGGGCAGGGGGTCGTGGCGACCCCGGCGGAAGCCGACGAGCTGCGCGCGAAGGGCTACACGGTGACGGCGCCGTACGGCGAGGCGAAGACCTCGCGGGCCGCTCCGCCGGACCCGTTCGCGACGGACCCGACCTACGGCTACGACGTGTTCCGTCCGTGGCACCTGAAGCCGGCGCCGTGTCCCGGGACCTGCTCGGGCGCGGTCGACGGCGCGGGCCAACCGATCAACCTGCAGACGTGGTACGAGCGTGAGCGCGCGGCGCACCCCGACATCGTCAAGAAGGTCGTCTACGGCAAGTCGCGCTACGGGCAGGATCTCGTCGCCTACAAGGTCAGCCTGAACGCGCACACCCTCGCTGACGGCGCCAAGCCCGTGGTCTGGTACGAGACCACGCAGCACGCGCGGGAGTGGATCGCGACCGAGGTCGGGCGGCGCCTGTTCGGGCACGTGCTCGCGCACGCGACCGACACCGCGACCGACATCCCGAAGCTCCTGCGCGAGAACGAGCTGTGGTTCGTCCCGGTCGTCAACGTCGACGGCTACGACTGGACGTTCCAGAGCAAGAACACGCGCCTGTGGCGCAAGACGCTCGCCGACAACGACGGCAACGACGTGATCGACGGCAACGACGGCGTGGACCCGAACCGCAACTGGGCGGAGAAGTGGCGCTACGACCAGGAGGGCGCGGTCGACGTCTTCAACGACGACACCTACCGCGGGCCGACGCCGCAGTCCGAGCCCGAGGTCGCGCAGCTCGACGCGATGTTCAAGAAGCTCAAGCCCAAGTTCCTGCTCGACTACCACTCCTACGGTCCGCTGATCCTCTACCCCGAGGGCTGGCAGGTCGAGACGGAGAGCACCGACACCCCGGCGACGAAGGCGCTGGCGGGGCTGGATGACGACCATCCGGCGATCACGCGCTTCGACCCGGACGTGTCCGGCGAGCTCTACACGACCAACGGCGACGTCACCGGTCACGTCTACCAGCGCTACGGCTCGCTGGCCTACACCGTCGAGCTCGAGGGCGGCAGCGGTCCGGGCGTCGGCGGCACCGTCGAGGGTCCGAACGCCTTCGACCCCGGCGGGTTCGTCTTCCAGGACTCCGAGACGGCGGTCGAGGATCAGTTCCAGCGCAACCTCGAGTTCGCGCTGGACCTCGCGCGGTCGGCCAAGAACCCGGGCCGCCCGGTCTCGCACATCGGCAACACGGCGCCGGACTTCGAGCCGAGCGCCTTCACGGTCTCCTACGGCTCGCCGCAGACCGTCGAGGTCAACGCCAACCGCGACCTCGGTCCGGTCGACGTGCACTGGCGCGTCGGCAACGGCTCGATCCAGACCGCGCGCACGAGCGAGTTCCTCGGCGGTGAGCGCTACGACCCGCCGGGCGTCTACTACCACAAGCTGCGCGCCGCGGTGACCGGCTTCACGGCCGGAGATCAGGTCGAGGTGTGGTTCAGCGCGGGCGCCAAGAGGTCCTCGTCGTTCACGTTCACGGCCGAGAAGTCCGTGGCCAAGGACGTGCTCGTCATGGCCGCCGAGGACTACTCGGGCAACAGCAACATCCTCGGCGAGGGGCCGCGTCCCGGACCCGAGTTCCTCAGCTACTACACGACGGCGCTGCAGGACGCGGGCATCTCCTACGACGTCTACGACGTCGACGCGCACGCCCGCACCGCGCCCGATCCGCTCGGCGTGCTCGGGCACTACAAGGCCGTCATCTGGTACACGGGCAACGACCTCTACGTGCGTGAGCCGACCCAGCCGGGCGCGACCGGCAACTCGAAGCTGATGGACGACGAGGTGATCGCGGTCCGCGACTACCTCAACGAGGGCGGGTCGCTGCTCGTGACGGGTCAGCAGGCGCTGCAGGGCGTGTGGGACCAGTTCCTCTACAACCCGCTCGGCGCGCCCCCGAACCCGTTCTGCAAGTCCAACAACTCGCAGGGGCAGGGCAGCGTCGACGATCCCGTCGGGCAGACGACGAACTGCATCATCGTCTCCAACGACTTCGTCCAGTACTACCTCGGCGCGTGGACGGCCACGATCGCCGCGGAGGAGGACGCGGTCGCCACGCTGCCGTTCAAGGGCGCCGGCGGGCCGTTCGGCACGACCGCGTTCACGCTCAACGGCGGCGACTCGGCTGACAACCAGCTGCTCGCGCAGACGTTCGTGACGACGTCGACGATCCTGCCGCAGGCCGAGTTCCCGCAGTTCGCGTCCACGCGCGCGATCGGCTTCGACCGGCCGCCCGCGTACGACCCGCCGGAGGGCACGAAGTACGCCTACGCCGAGTCCAGCGACGAGGGCTACCAGCGCCTGCGGCGCACCATCGACCTGACCGGCGCCACGTCCGGGGCGCTGAAGTTCAAGATCTCGCACGACGTCGAGACCGAGTACGACTACGTGTTCGTCGAGGCGCACACGGTCGGCCAGGACGACTGGACGACGCTCCCCGACAAGAACGGGCACACGACCACGTCGGTGGGCGCGTCCTGCGACATCGACTGGGACACGATCCACCCGTTCCTCGACCACTACCAGACCAACCCCACGGCGGGCGCGGACTGCACCAACACCGGCACGACCGGCGCCTGGAACGCGGCCACCGGCAACTCCGACGGCTTCCAGGACTGGGAGATCGACCTGTCGGCCTACGCGGGCAAGCAGGTCGAGGTCTCGATCACCTACGCGCAGGACTTCTCGGCCGCCGGGCTCGGCGTGTTCCTGGATGCCCTGCAGGTGCTCAAGAACGGCGCGGTCAGCGAGTCCAACGGGTTCGAGGCCGGGCTCTCGCCGTGGGAGGCGGGACCGCCGCCGGCCGGCACGGAGAACGACGCGGCGTGGGTCGCGCGCGAGAGCGTCGGCTTCGTCGACGGTCCCGGCATCGCGACCGACGACACGCTGCTGTGGGGCTTCGGCCTGGAGGGCATCACGACCCGGGCCGAGCGCTCGGCGGCGCTCAAGGACGCGATCACCTACCTGACCCGTTCCAAGCCGGCGACACCGCCGGTGCCCGGGCCGCCGCCGGCGACCTACACCGACAGCGAGGAGGGCACGGTCGGCGGCACCGTCCCGGCGACGCTCTCGCTCTCACTCGAAGCGCCGGCGCAGTTCGGCGCGTTCACGCCCGGCACCACCCGGACGTACTTCGCCTCGACGAAGGCGAACGTGATCTCGACCGCGGGTGACGCGCTGCTCAGCGTCTCCGACCCGAGCGCGTTCGGGACCGGCCACCTGGTCAACGGCACGTTCGTGCTGCCCGAGCCGCTTCAGGCCCGGGCCCGCAACGCCGCCAACACCGGCACGGCCTACAACAACGTCGGCTCGTCGGCCTCGCCGCTGAACCTGCTGACGTGGAGCGGCCCGGTGTCCAACGACGCCCTGACGCTCGAGTTCAGCCAGCTCGTGAAGTCCACGGACCCCTTGCGCACCGGCACCTACAGCAAGGCCGTGACCTTCACGCTGTCCACCACCAACCCGTAGCGCCCACCGTCTCGGGGGCTGCCGCTCGGCAGCCCCCGGGGCGGACGCCTCAGCAGACGACGATCAGGTGGAACGACGGCTTCAAGGGCTGGAAGAACGAGCCCTCGAGGTCGCGGACGAAGACCATGACGACGTTGCGGTCGCTCGCCCGGGACTGCGGGTTGAGGATGACCGGGGCGAGCGTGCCGCCGTTGCGGGTCCGCCCGGGCGTGGCGCTGTAGACGCACTGGGAGACGTCCTGCTGGAAGCCCACGTCGTAGACCACGCCGCCGCCGACCTGATCGATCCTCCGCGTGCGGGACTGATCGACGCCGACCGACTGCGCGCTGGACACGGTGCCGTCGGATTCCACGGCGGCGGTGAAGATCGGGTTGCTGAGCTCGCGGTTGGTCACGGAGACGGGCGAGGACGGAGATGACGAGCGCGGGGGAAGGACGTCGTGGCATACCCGCCCCAACGTCGGCGGGGCTCGCGCTATTCCCGCCGCCTGTCGGTCCCAAGTCGGACAATTCTCAGGCTCGGTGGGCGCGGGTGGCGCGACAGCGCTCTTGATGCCATCGACATCGCGCGCGTCGCAGTATTAGATGCGCGGATGGTGAGCCAGGCCGTGTCGACCGCGGCGGCGCGGGCCGTCGACGCCCGCAAGACCTACGGGGAGGGCGACGCGGTGGTGCACGCGCTCGCCGGCGTGACCGTGAGCTTCCCCGTCGGTCGCTTCACCGCGATCATGGGACCGTCGGGGTCGGGCAAGAGCACGCTGATGCAGTGCGTCGCCGGCCTGGACCGGTTGACGTCGGGGTCGGCGTTCATCGGCGACACCGACATCAGCACGTTGTCGAAGACCGACCTGGCGCTGCTGCGACGCGATCGGCTCGGGTTCATCTTCCAGCAGTACAACCTGATCCCGTCGCTGAACGCGCGCGAGAACGCGCTGCTGCCGCTGACCCTCGCCGGCCGCGAGCCCGAGCAGGCGTGGTTCGACGAGATCATCGCGACCGTCGGCCTGGGCGAGCGGCTCAAGAACCTGCCGAGCCAGCTCTCGGGCGGTCAGCAGCAGCGGGTGGCGGTGGCGCGGGCGTTGGTGCCGCGGCCGGACATCGTGTTCGCGGACGAGCCGACGGGCGCGCTCGACTCGCGCTCGGGGGCGGAGATCCTGACGTTCATGCGGCGCGCGGTCGACGACTCCGGCCAGACGATCGTGATGGTCACGCACGACCCGCACGCCGCGTCGTACGCCGACAACGTGTTGTTCCTCGCCGACGGGCAGATCGTGGATGAGATGCCCGAGCCGACGACGGACCGGGTGCTGGACCGGATGAAGCGCTTCGAGGTCTGAGCCGTGCGCACACTCGCCTGGCGAGGCGTCCGCAACAACCTCGGCCGCTACGTCGCGACGCTGGTCGCGATCATCACCGGCGTCGGGTTCTTCACGGCGACGACGTTCGTGTCCGACCGCGTCATCTCGAGCCTGGAAGGCGACGTCGACCAGCAGTACGGCAACGTCGACGCGGCGGTCGTGCTCGCCGACAGCACGGCCGACCTGTCCGGCGATCCGGGCAAGGACCTCAAGCTCTCCGCGCGGCAGGCCGACCGGATCACGAGCGTGCCCGGCGTGGACGGCAGCGCCGGGCTGCTCACCGCGCCGGTCGCGTTCCCGCCGCGTCGCGGTCATCCGAGCGCGAAGGCGGCGACGGGACGGCTGTGGATCGACGACGCCGAGCTCAACCCGCTCGAGCTCACCTCCGGACGCGCGCCGAAGGGCGCCGGGGAGGTCGCGGTCGATCGCGGGCTCGCCGAGAGCGTGGACCTGAAGGTCGGCTCCCGCGTGAAGGTGGCGACGCTCGCCGGGGCGTTCGACGCCACCGTGGTCGGCGTCACGAAGTTCGGCAGCGCGGACGCGCTCGACCAGGACGGCACGGTGTCGGTGCCCGCCGCGGCGGCGTTCGACTGGCTGAACTCCGGCCAGCGCGAGTACCAGGCGCTGTACCTGCGCGGCTCCGTCGACCAGGCGCAGCTCGAGCGCGAGATCAAGCCGTTGACGCCGGAGGGCTACACGGCGCAGACGGGCGAGCAGTTCCTCACCGACCAGCGCGAGTCGACGGGCGCGATCGGCCGCTACCTCAAGCAGGCGCTGCAGGCGTTCGCGCTGCTGGCGCTCTTCGTCGGCGCGTTCGTGATCTACAACACCTTCAGCGTGATCGTCGCGCAGCGGCTGCGTGAGCTCGCCGTGCTGGCGGCGATCGGCGCGACCCCGAAGCAGATCAAGCGCTCGCTGCGCCTGGAAGGCCTGATCATCGGCCTGCTCGGGTCGGCCCTGGGCGTGGTCGCCGGGCTGGTGCTGACGTTCGTGCTGATCGCCGTGCTCAAGGCGGTCGGCGTCGAGCTCCCGGGCAGCGGGATCAAGGTCGGGCTCGCCCCGGTCGTGCAGGGCATCCTGCTCGGCACCGTCATCACGTTCCTCTCGGTCAACATCCCGGCGCGGCGGGCGGCGAAGACGGAGCCGATCGAGGCGTTGCGGATCTCCGCCGTCGACGCGACCTCGTTCTCGCGGCGACGGAAGATCACGGCCGCGGTGCTGGTCGTGCTCGGCGCGGGCGGGCTCGTCGCCGGTGGCTCATGGGCGGCGATCGGGTTCGGCGCGCTGCTGCTGTTCGTCGGCGTGATCGTGGCCGGACCGTTCATCGCGCTCGGCGGCGCCCGGCTCGCTCGCCCGCTCATGAAGCCGTTCGGCCTCGAGGGCCGCCTCGCGGTCGACAACGTGGCCCGCAACCCGGGCCGCACGGCCACGACGGCCAACGCGCTGCTGATCGGCGTGTTCCTGGTGACGCTGGTCACGGCCGCCGGCACGAGCGTGAAGGACTTCGCGGTGGGCGAGCTCAAGAAGCTCCAGAGCGCGGACTTCATCATCACGAGCGAAGGCGGCTCGATCGACCCGCAGCTCCAGGCCGACTTCAAGCGCATCGACGGCGTGAAGGCCATCACGCCCTTCCGGCGCGAGACCGTGACGATCGACGGCAAGGTCGCGCGCCTCTCCAGCGGGGACATCCCGGCGATCCAGAAGGTCGCCGACCTCGAGTTCGCACGCGGCTCGGCCGCCGACCTCCAGCCGGGGACGATCGCCGTCACCGAGGCCGACGGTGGTCCGCGGCTCGGTGCCCGCGTGCGCGTCACCGACAGCACCGGCAAGTCCCAGACCCTTCGCGTCTCCGCGCTGCTCGCGCCGACGATCGACGCCCAGCAGATCGGTGCGCTGACCGCCGAGCCGACGTTCGCGGGCCTCGTCGGCCGGACCGCGCCGACCGTCGCGTTCCTCGACGTCGACTCGGGCGCGCAGACCAAGACCAAGGACGCGATCGAGGCCCGCGCGGATCAGCGCCCGGACATCACCGCCGAGGAGGGCAACGTCACCGGGCAGCTCGTCAGCTCGATCTTCGACTTCGTCATCAACGCCGTCAACGGCCTGCTCGGCATGAGCGTGATCGTCGCGCTCATCGGCATCATCAACACGCTCTCGCTCTCGATCCTCGAACGCCGTCGGGAGCTCGGGCTGCTGCGCGTCGTGGGCATGCTCGACGGACGCGTGCAGCGCATGGTCCGCCTCGAGTCGCTCGTCATCGCCGGGCTCGGAACGTTCGCCGGCATCGCCCTCGGCCTCTTCTCGGCGTGGGCGCTGATCTTCTCGATCGACCGCATCGCCGAGGCCGACATCGGCTTCAGCCTGCCGATCGGCCAGACGCTGCTCGTCCTCGTGCTCGGCCTCGGCCTCGGGCTGCTCGCCGCGCTCATCCCCGCGCGCCGCTCGACCCGGCTCGACGTGCTCGAGGCGATCCAGGCGACCTAGGTTCCGCCGATCGCCCGTCGCAGCACCCGCGTGAGCATGTCCGTGCCCTGCTCGAGGCCCTTGATCGGCACCCGCTCGTCGTTGCCGTGCATGGCCAGCAGGTCGGCGTGGTTGATCGGGTACGGGTAGATGCCGTAGACAGGGATGCCGCGCTGCCGCCACGGCGTGGCGTCCGTGCCCGCTTCGAACAGCGCCGGGGTCACGACGGTGCCGGGCCATTGCCGCCGCCCTTCCTGGCTGAGCGTGCGGTACAGGTCGGTGTCCGTGGTCGTGGGCGCCTGCCGCGCGCGCTTGTCGAAGGCGTCGAGCGTCTCGGTGACCGTGGCGTCGCCGCTGACGATCGGCGTGATCTCCACCTTCGGGTCGGCGACGACACGCCGCAGCTCCCGGATCAGCGGCCGCGGCTTCTGCCCGGGCAGCATGCGCATGTTCACCGTCGCCTCGGCGGTGCCGGGCAGGACGTTCGCGCGGATGCCGCTGTCGACGATCGTCGGCACGAAGATGTTGCGCACCAGCCCGTCGAACAGCTCGCCCCACTGGCCGTCGCGCAACTGGTCGGCGAGCCGGCGCCGGACCGCAGGGCGCCGCGTGGTGGTGATCGCGCGCAGCCGGCGCGCGGTCGGGGCGTCGGCGGTGCGCGCCCAGGCGCGCAGATAGCGGCGCGCGGTGGGCGTGATCCGCGGCGCGGTGTCGTAGTGCTCGACCCGGTCGAGCGCGCGCACGAGCCGGCGCAGCGCGCTGTCGGCCAGCGGGCGGGACGAGTGGGTCGAGGTCCCGCGCGTGCGGAAGGTCACCGACAGCGAGTTCTTGTCGATCGTCGTGATGCCCATCAGCCGGGCCCCGCCGCTCCCGCCGGCGAAGATCCAGCCGCCCTCGTTGAGGGACTCGCTCGCGTCGATCTTCGGCCAGTGGTTCTCCGCGAGCCACGTGGTGCCGTACGAGCCGCCCTCCTCGTCGGCCTCCGCGAGCAGGATCAGGTCGCGGGTGCGCGGTGCGCCCTCCCGCGCGAGTCGCATCGCCGCGACCGTGAACGCGGCCAGGCCGCCCTTGAAGTCCAGCGCGCCGCGCCCGTAGAGGCGGTCGCCGCGGATCACGCCCGCGAACGGGTCCACGGTCCACAGCGGGCGCTCGACGCCGACGACGTCCTCGTGCCCGGCGAGCAGCAGCGGCTTGCGACCGTCCGGCGCGGTCGCGGGCAGGCGGGCGATCAGGTGCGCCTTGCCCACCGTCGGGGTCGGCACGATGTCGACCTGGAACCCAAGCGGCTCGAGGCGCGTGCGCAGATACTCCGCGACGAGCGCCTCGTTGCCGGGCGGGTTGGACGTGTTGATCCGGACCAGGTCGCCGAGGATCGTCACGACCTCGCTGTTCTGGGCGCGGGCGGGAGCCGCGAAACCCGCGAGCGATATGACGACGACCGCGAGTGCTGCGAACCGGCTACGGCGATGCATGGCGCCTCCCTGGAGTCCCTGACCAACACGGCCATACCCGCGCGGTGCGGAGACCTACCAGGCTCAGGCGGCGGCGAGCGCCTGCTCGAGGTCGGCCCAGAGGTCCTCGACGTCCTCGCAGCCGACGCTCATGCGGATCAGCCCGTCCGGGATGTGCTCCTGGCCCGGGTGGACGCTGCGGCGCTCCATCGTCGTCTCGACGCCCCCGAGACTCGTGGCGTTGTAGATGATCTTGACCGCGGCGCACGCGCGGTCGACGGTCGGCGCGTCGGCGAGCTCGAAGCTCACGACCGCCCCGAAGCCCGGATAGCGCACGCGGTGCACCGCCGGGTGCGCCTCGAGGCGGGCCACCAGCTCAACGGCGCTCGCGACCGCCGTCTTCAGCCGCACCGGCAGCGTCCGCACGCCGCGCGTGGCCAGGAACGCCTCCAGCGTGCCCGGCGTGGCGCCGTAGAGCTTGCGCGCCGTGACCAGCAGGTCGCGCTGCGCCTCGTCCTTGGCCACCGCGGCGCCCATCAGCAGGTCCGAGTGACCGCCGAGGAACTTGGTCGCGGCGTGGATGACCACGTCCGCGCCCAGCGCCAGCGGCTGTTGCAGGAGCGGCGTCGCGAACGTGTTGTCGACCACCACGCGCACGCCGTCTTTGCGCGGCGCGCCGCAGATCGCGGCCACGTCGGAGACGTCGAGCAGCGGGTTCGTCGGCGACTCGAGCCACACGAGATCGGCCTCGAGCAGCTTGGCGATCCACGTCTCCGTGTCCGGAGCGGGCACGCGCTCGACCCGCCACCCATGGTCGCGCGCGCCGGCTTCCGCGATCCCGGCGACGCCCTGGTAGCAGTCGTCGGGGATGACGAGGTGCGCGCCGGTCGGCAGCTGACCCAGCACGGCGGCGCACGCCGCCATGCCGGACGAGAACGACACGGCGTGCCCACCCTCGAGCCCGCCCAGGACCTCCTCGAAGGCCTGCCAGGTCTCGGTCGCCTCGGTCCGGCTGTACAGGCGCTCGGTGCCGAGGACGAAGTTCGATGCGGGAACGAGTGGCGTGTTCAAGGGCGCGCCGGGCACGCGCTCCGGCCGGCCGCCGACGATGGCCCAGGTCTCTGGCTTCATGCACACATGGTGGTGATCAGCGGACTCTAAGAAGATTCTCATTCAGGTCTCATCACGTGAGCGCCGAAGGTCTGGGTGTGGAGCTCTCAGACGTGACACAGCAGGCCCTCGGCGCCGCCCTGCGCGGGGCGCAGGCGCGCCACCAGGCCCTCGCCGGCAACATCGCCAACGCCACCACTCCCGGCTACGTCCGCCAGGACGTCGACTTCCACGCGACGCTGCAGGCCGCGCTCGGCGCCGGTCGCAGCCCTCGCGACACGGTCTTCACGCCGAGCCGGGATCCCGCGGCGGGGACGGTGCGCGCCGACGGCAGCACGATCGACATCGACAACGAGTCCGCCAAGCTGGCGGCCAACGTGCTCGAGTACCAGGCGATCGTCGCCGTCAAGGAAGCGCGCGGGTCGATCGTCAAGGCGGCGCTCGGCGTGGGTTAGCGGTTGAGGGCGGCCATGCTCGCCTCGTCGAAGCGGTCGCCGGAGGGTGGCTGCAGATCGTTGAGCCGGGCGAGGTGGTCGGCGGGGAGCAGGAGGCCTTCGGCGGCCGTGTTCTCCTCCACGCGGTCCACTCGCGTCGTCCCCGGGATGGGGGCGATGTCGTCGCCGCGGGTGAGCAGCCAGGCGAGGGCGACCTGAGCGGGTGTCGCCTCGAGTGCGTCGGCGACGGCGCGGACCTCGTCGACGATGCGCAGGTTGCGTTCGAGGTTGCCGCCGGTGAAGCGCGGGTTGGTCTGCCGCCAGTCGTCGGCGTCCAGGTCGTCCAGGGAGCGGATGTTGCCGGTGAGGAAGCCGTGGCCGAGCGGAGAGAACGGCACCAGGCCGATCCCCAGCTCGCGCAGCACCGGCAGGACCTCCGCCTCGGGGTCGCGGGTCCACAGCGAGTACTCGTTCTGCAGCGCGGCGAGCGGGTGGATCGCGTGCGCCCGGCGGATCGTGGCGACACCGGCCTCCGAAAGGCCGATGTGCCGCACCTTGCCCTCGGCCACCAGCTCGGCCAGCGTGCCGACGGTCTCCTCGATCGGCGTGTCGGGGTCCACGCGGTGCTGGTAGTAGAGGTCGATGTAGTCGGTCCCGAGGCGCCGCAGCGACCCGTCGACGGCGATGCGGACGCTCGCGGGCGAGCTGTCCAGGCCGGGGCGCCCGGTGTGCGAGATCAGGCCGAACTTGGTCGCGAGGACGACTTGGTCACGCCGCCCCTTGATGGCCCGGCCCACCAGCTCCTCGTTCGTGTACGGGCCGTACGCCTCGGCGGTGTCGATGTGCGTGACCCCCAGCGCCAACGCGCGGTGGATCGTGCGGATCGCGTCCGCCTCGTCGCCATTGGCGCCCGTGTAGTACGCCGACATGCCCATGGCGCCGAAGCCCATGCGCGAGACCTCGAGCCCGCCGAGTGAGACCGTCTGCATCGTTCCCGCCTTTCAGTTCCGATCGGTACAGATGTCGCACCGTACCACTTCTGTACCGAGCGATACCGAATTGGCTATGCTGGCCGTCATGCCCAGCGAGACGAAGGCCCGGGCCGGCCGGCCGCGCGGATTCGACGCGGATGACGCGCTCGAACGCGCCCTGCTCGTCTTCTGGGAGCAGGGCTACGAGGCGACGAGCCTCACGGACCTGACGGAGGCCATGGGCATCACGCGCACGAGCCTGTACGCCGCCTTCGGCAACAAGGAGGCGCTCTACAAGCAGGCGCTGCAGCGGTACGTCGAAGGGCCGGGCGGCTACGGGGAGGGCGCGCTCCAGCAGGCGACCGCGCGCGACGTGGCCGCCGCCTTCCTGCGCGGCGCGGTCCAGGCGACGACGCGGTGCGATCGTCCGTCGGGCTGCCTGATGGTGCAGGGCAGCCTGGCCGCGAGCCCGCCGGCGCACGCCGCCCGCGACGCCGCGATCGGCCTGCGCGACGACATGCGCGGCCGGCTTCGGGACCGGTTCGAGCGGGCCCGCGAGGAGGGTGATCTGCCTTCCGGAGCGGACGCCGGCCTGCTCGCCCGCTACGTCATGACCGTGGCCCACGGGATCGCCGTCGAGGCCGCGAGCGGTGCCGGCGGCGATGAGCTGCGCAAGGTCGCTGACGCCGCGGTGCAGGGCTGGCCGCCCGCCGCATGATCCGCGTCGGCATCGTCGGCCTCAGCGCGCGCGGAGGCTGGGCGGGCAAGTCCCACGTCCCCGCGCTGGCGGGCCTCGACGGGATCGAGCTGCGCGGCCTGGTGGGGAGCAGCGCCGAGTCGGCGCGCGCCGCGAGTGAGGCCTTCGGCGTTCCCGCGCACGCGTCTGTGGAAGCGCTCGCGAGCGAGGTCGACCTCGTCGTCGTCGCGGTGAAGGTGCCGCGGCACCGCGAGCTCGTGCTCCCCGCGCTGGCGGCGGGCACGGCGGTGCTCAGCGAATGGCCGCTGGCCGTCGACCTCCGCGAGGCCGAGGAGCTGGAGCGCGCCGCGGCCGGGACGCGGTCGTTCGTCGGGCTTCAGGGGCGGACGTCGCCGACCTTCCGCTGGCTGGCCGACCTCGTGTCCGAAGGCTACGTGGGCGAGGTGCTGTCGACCACCGTCGTCGCGTCGACCGCCGGCTGGGGCGCGGAGACGTCCGAGCGCATGCGGTACACGCTGGATCGCGCGTCCGGAGCGACGATGCTGACCATCGCGTTCGGGCACGCGATCGATGCCGTGTCGATGGTCGTCGGCGAGCTGGAGGACGTGACGGCGACCACGGCCACCCGGCGTCCGCGGGTCTCGCTCGTGGGCACGGACGAGCTGCTTCCCATGACCGCCGAGGACCAGATCGCCATCTCCGGCACGTTGCCGGGCGGCGCGGTCCTCTCCGCCCACTACCGCGGCGGGACGCTGGCGGGCCCCGGGTTCTCGATGGTCGTCGACGGCACCGAAGGCACGCTCGAGGTGACCGCGCCCAGCCATCCGCACCTCGCCCGCGTGACAGTGCGCGGGGCGCCCGGCACCGAGCCGCTCGCCGAGCTCACGCTGCCCGAACGCTACGACGAGGACCCGCAGGCGGCCGGCACACCACGCCACACGCTGGCGCACGCCTACGCCGCGATCCGCGACGACCTCTCCCGCGGCACCGCGGTCGCGCCGGACTTCGCCCACGCTGTCCGGCGCCACCGGCTCCTGGACGCGATCCAGCGCTCCGCCGCCACCGGACGGCGCATCCAGCTCTAGAGGAGCCCTTCGCGCGCGGCCGCGTGGATCGTCGGCACCGTCGGCGCGAAGCCCAGCTCGCGCGCGAGCGATCCGTCCATGCGACCCGACCAGGGGTTGGCCAGCGGCTCGGTCGATCCCTCGATCGGCGTGCCCGCGAGCTGGGCCATCTCGTAGACGGTCACGGGGGCGTCGTCGGTGACGTTGACGATGCGCCCGTCCGTCGCTCCGGTGAGCGCGAGGCGGACGGCGCCGGCGACGTCGCGGTGATGCGCGACGGAGTAGGTGTGGGCGGGGTGGAGCCCGAAGCGCGTGGCCAGGGCGGGCATCGACTCCAGGTGCCCGTCGCCCTCGCCGTAGACGAACGGCAGGCGCAGGATCGCCCAGGTCAGGCCGCTGTCGCGCAGCAGCGCCTCAGCGGCCAGCTTGCTCGCCGGGTAGGCGCCGGTCTGCGTGGCCGGGTCGTCCTCGCGGCTCGGGCGCGGCGTGTCGGCGTCGTAGACGTTGCTGGTGCTGGTCATGACGAAGCGGGCCCGCGGCGCGTGCGCCTTCACGGCTTCGATCAGGTGGCGCGTGCCGTCGCGGTTCGCGCGCCAGACGGCGTCCTCGTCGTCGGTCCGGAAGAGCGCCGCCAGGTGGACGACGGCCTCGACGCCCTCCACCGCCTCCGGCAGCGAGCCGGGGTCGGCGAGGTCGCCGCGCACGCCGGTCGTGCCCGCCGGAAGGTCCACGTCGCGGCGGACGAGTGCGCGGGCGTCGAAGCCGGCCTCGGCGAGGCGCGGCAGCAGGCGGGAGCCGACGAGGCCGGTGGCCCCGGTGAGTAGAACAGTCGTCATGATCATCTCCAGTAGTGATCGTCAGTACAGCTGACGATCAGCCTAGCAGTAGAATTGCCGCATGGCCAGAGAGGACGACCTGGGGCCGCGGCTCGCCGGCCGCCTCACCTACCTGCTCAAGCGCGCGCTGGTGGACCTCGACGCCCTGCACGAGCAGCACCTCGAGTCGTCCGGCATCAGCGCCCGTGAGCTCGGGGTGCTCCTGTTCCTGGACGGCCGCGAGCCCGAGTCCCAGCAGCAGACCGCCGCGCGCATGGGAATCGACCGCACGACGATGGTCGGCCTGCTCGACTCGCTCGAGGACAAGGCGCTGGTCGCGCGCCGCCCGGACGCCGCGGACCGGCGCCGCAACGTCGTCGTGCTCACCGACACGGGCCGCGCGACACTCGAGGCGGCCACGATCGCCAGCGACACGGCCGAGCGGGAGCTGCTCGGGGAGCTGGACGACCGCGAGGCCGCCCAGCTGCGCGAGCTGCTCAAGCGCGTCGTCAGCCGACCTTCGTGAGCGTCGGGTACGTGTAGGTGCCGTAGAGCGCTGCGGGCGTCGGTTCGCTGCTGGCCGTTCGGTAGTTCAGATCGACGCCATACGGTAGTGCAGACGCGTGACTAGCGGTAGCGTTCATGGCTGCCTTTCGGTAATGTGCATGGCGCGTTCCGACGCTCTGGGACGCGGTCCGGCGCGCCGTCGACGACGGCGCTCCGCGCGGGCCGTCCTCCTGACGGGCTCAGCGGCTCCGGCCGACGACGAGCACGACCCCCAGCGGCACTCCGGTGCCGGCCGGATCGACGTGCTGAGGATGCGGCCGATGACGCTTCCTGAACGTCTCGGCCTGGAGCCCACGGTCAGCCTGCGCGCGCTCCTGCGTGGTGACGACGCGGAGGTGGGTGGCACGAGCGAGCTCGGCCTCTCGGACTACGCCGACGAGATCGTCCGGTCGGGGTTCCCGGGCGTCCGCGCGTTGTCGGGACGATCGCGGCGGGTGCGCCTGGACGGCTACCTCAGCCGCATCGTCGACCGCGACTTCGCCGACGAGCTGGGCCAGCCGGTACGCCGCCCCGACACGCTGCGCAGGTGGATGGTGGCCTATGCGGCCGCGACCTCGACCGTGACGAGCCTGGAGAAGATCCGCAACGCCGCGACGCACAACGAGGCGACACCCGCCAAGACCACCGCGCTGGCCTACCGGGACGCGCTCGTGCGGCTGTTCATCCTCGATCCGGTCGACGGCTGGCTGCCCACCGGCAGTCAGCTCAAGCGACTCACGCAGAGCCCGAAGCATCACCTCGCCGACCCGGCGTTGGCCGCCGCGCTGCTCGGCGTCACCGAGGACACGCTTCTCGAAGGGAAGGGCGGCCTGGCCACGATCCCACGCGACGGGAGCTTCCTCGGGGCGTTGTTCGAGTCCCTGGCCACCCTGTCGATCCGCGTGTTCGCCCAGGTCGCCGAGGCGCAGGTCCGGCACCTGCGCACGCGCAGCGGCGACCGGGAGGTCGATCTCATCGTGCAAGGGCGCGCCGGTGAGGTCGTCGGCGTCGAGGTCAAGCTCTCGGCCACCGTCGACGACGACGATGTCCGGCATCTGCGCTGGCTCCGCCGCGAGCTCGAGGACGACCTGCGCGCGGCGATCGTCATCACCACCGGTCCGCACGCCTATCGCCGGGCCGATGGGATCCACGTGGTGCCGCTCGCGTTGCTCGGACCGTAGTCCGGCGTCGCTCGCAGGCCCACTCACAGGCTGCGAGCGCGGTGTGAGCGGCGTGTGCCCGTGCTGCGAGCGGTCGCGCCGATGGTGGTCCCATGACCGCTCCCGCCCTGACCGAATCGACCTCGCGCACGTACACCTCGCTGCGCGCGGCCTGGATCCCACTCGCCGCCCTCTGCCTGGCGTTCTTCGTCGAGATGGTCGACAACACGCTGTTGTCGATCGCCCTGCCCACGATCGGCCGGGACCTCGGCAGCGGTACGACCGCGCTGCAGTGGGTCACCGGCGCGTATTCACTGACGTTCGGCGGGCTGCTGCTCACCGCGGGATCGATCGCGGACCGGCTCGGACGCCGGCGCGTACTTCTCGTCGGGCTCGCCGTGTTCGGCACGCTCAGCCTGAGCGTCGTGTTCGTCACCACGAGCGGTGAGCTGATCGCGTTGCGCGCGGCACTCGGCATCGCGGCCGCGGCCATGGCGCCGATCACCAACTCGCTCGTGTTCCGGCTGTTCGACGACAAGGCGCTGCGCATGCGCGCGATGACCGTGATGATCGTGGTCGGCATGTCCGGGTTCATCCTCGGCCCGCTGCTCGGCGGCACCGCGCTCGCCCATGTCCGCTGGGAGTGGCTGCTGGTCGTCAACGCCCCGATCGCGCTGATCGCCGCCATCGGCGTCCGGCTCGGCGTCGCCGCCGACCGCAAGGAGGACCTCACGAACGACCGGCTGGACCTGCCGGGCGCGCTGCTCAGCGTCACCGCGATCGGGCTGGCCTGCTTCTCGCTGACCAGCGGCGTCGAGCACGGCTGGCTGTCCGCGCTCACGCTCGGCTCGATCCTCGGCGCCGTCGCGGCCGCGGTCGCCTTCGTGCGCCATGAGCGCCGCACCGCGTCGCCGATGCTCGACCTCAAGCTCTTCTCGAACGGCACCGTCCGCGGCGCCACCATCGCGCAGATGGGGACGTCGATCGCGATGGCCAGCGTGATGTTCGGGCTGATCCTGCACTTCCAGTACGCCTACGGCTGGAGCCCGGTCAAGGCCGGCCTGGCGAACCTCCCGATCATCGTCACCATGCTCGTCGCGACGCCGCTGTCCGAGGGCCTCGCCAAGCGCTACGGCCACCGGATCGCCTGCGTGATCGGCGCCGGGTTCCTCGCCGGCGGGCTGGCCGGCCTCTCGCTGGGCGTCGCCCACGGCTACCTGCCGATCGCGATCTCGATGGTGCTGATGACGATCGGCCTGCGCACGGTCATGACCATCTGCGCCGTGGCGCTGGTCGACGCGATGCCGGCCAACCGCACGTCGATCGGCGCGGCGCTCAACGACACCGCGCAGGAGGTCGGCACGAGCATCGGGACCGCCGTGGTCGGCACGCTGATCGCCGTGCTGGTCACGACCCAGCTGCCGGTCGGCACGTGGAGCTCCGCGCTCGTGGACTCGTTCTTCCACGGCGAGCAGATCACCTACGGCGTGCTGGCGATCGTCGTCGGCGTCGTGGCCGGCTTCGGCGCCCTCACGCTGACCGACTCGCGCACGGTCGAGGAGCCGGTCCCCGCTTAGGATGTCGAGAACCGCGGACCCGTTCCGTCCCTTGGACATGACGCTTCTACGAATGGACAACACGCTCATCGTGGTCGAGGACCTCGCGGCCGCCAAGGCGTTCTTCATCGAGCTCGGCATGGTGCTGGAGGGCGAGACGACGGTCGAGGGGCCGTGGGCGGGCAAGGTCATCGGGCTCGAGGACGTCCGCGCCGACATCGCGATGCTGCGGACCCCGGACGGCCACGGGCGGGTGGAGCTGTCGCAGTTCCACACGCCGAAGGCGGTCAAGTCCGAGCCCGAGCACGCGCCGTCGAACACGCTGGGCCTGCGCCGGATCATGTTCGCGGTCAAAGACCTCGACGACGTCGTCGAGCGTCTCCGTCGCCACGGCGGCGAGCTGGTCGGCGAGATCGCGCAGTACGAGGACAGCTACCGGCTCTGCTTCCTCCGTGGCCCCGAGGGCATCGTCCTCGGGCTGGCCGAGTCGCTCAGCTGAGCCACAGCCGGACGGCAAGCGCCACGCCCAGCGCGACGATCAACAGGCGCAGCACGCGGGTCGGCATCCGCCGGGCGATCCGCGGGCCGAGGTTGGCGCCGGCCGCCATGCCGACCGCGAGCGCCGCGACGGAGGACCAGGCCACCGCGGTGGACAGCACGAGCACCGTGGCCGAGGCGACCGACGACGCGCCGATCAGCATGTTCTTCAGCGCGTTCGCGGTCGCGAGCCGGCGGTCGACGAGCACCAGCATCAGCGTCAGGGTCATCACGCCCGCGCCGGCGCCGAAGTAGCCGTTGTAGAGCGAGACGGCGAGCACTGGGAGCACGAGGGCCGCGGCGGTCGCTCGACGGTCCCGGCGCTCCCGCCAGGCGGTCATCCGGGGCTCGAGCAGCAGCGCTAGGGCGCCGGCCAGCACCAGCCACGGCACGATCCGATCGAACGCGTCGGACGGGGTCACGAGCAGCAGCACGGCGCCCGCGCCTCCCGCCACCGCGGCGACCGCGCACCAGCGCGCCACCCAACCGGCGCGGCCCTCGAGCTCCGGCCGGGAGGCGAGCGCCGAGCCGGGCCAGCAGGCGACGAGCGCGACGTTGTTCGCGACGGTCGCGTCCAGCGCCGGCAGGCCGAGGGCCAGCAGGGCGGGATAGGAGACCAGCGACGTGATCCCGCCCGCGCTGCCGACGAGCCCCGCGACCAGGCCGGCAAGGACCAAGAGCGCGCTCTGGAGGGGGTGGGACATGAAGGCTCCTTCCGTCGCCCGCACGCGGCGGGCAGGGGTAATAGAAGCCCTCGGGGTTTTTATCCCGTGAGGTGTGGGGCCAAATCAGCCGGCCCTGGCGCCGCTCGGTCCAGGCCGCCAGATCCTCATTTTCCTTGGCCTCTCGGCACGGACCCGGCGCGGAACCCTAGGCGCAACCACTAGCTGGAATCAGCCTACCGTCGCCGGCAGGCGGAAGCGCACGCGCGTGCCGACCGCGGCGTCCTCGAGCCAGATCGAGCCGCCATGGGCCTCGACGATCGCGCGCGAGATCGCCAGGCCGAGCCCGGCGCCCGGGGCCTGGCGAGCGGCGTCGCCGCGGAAGAACGGCTCGAAGATGCGGTCGCGCTGGGAGGCGGCGATGCCCGCGCCGGTGTCGGCGACCTCGATCTCCACGCCGTCCACACCGTCCTCGACCTGGACGGTCACGCTGCCGTCGGGCGGGGTGTGGTGGATCGCGTTCTGGATCAGGTTGAACAGGACGCGGCTGAGCTGCTCGCGGTTGCCGTGGGACCAGACGGTGGACCCGTTGACGTCGGCGCGCACCGTGACCGAGCCGGCGTCCGCGGCGGGGCGCATCGCGTCGACGGCGTCGTGGACGAGCTCGGTGACGACGAGGCGCTCCGTGGTCCACTCGAGCTCCTTCGCCTCCAGCCGCGTGAGGTCGAACAGGTCGTCGATCAGCGCGGCGACCTGCCGCACGTGGGTGTTCATGCGGCTGGCGTACTCGCGGCGCTTGGCCTCGTCGACGATCGAGTCGTCGATCGCGGCGGCGAGCAGGCCGAGCGAGGTGATCGGCGTGCGCAGGTCGTGCGAGACCGCCGCGAACAGCTCACGGCGCATGCGCTCCTCGCGCTCCAGGCGCACGATCATCTCGTCGACCTCGTGGCCGAGCCGCGCGATCTCGTCGTCGCCGCGCGCCGCGACGCGCACGTCCCGGCGGCCCTCGCCGACAGCGGCGAGCGTGACCCGCACCGCGTCGAGGTCGGCGAACGCGCGCGCGGCGACCCGGCCCGCCACCCACAGCACGAGCACTCCGGCGTAGATCGCCAGCAGCACGGTCATCAGGCCGTCGTGGTTGGACAGGAACATCTGCGAGATGAACAACGCGACGCCCGCCGTGAGGGCCACGACGCCGAGCGCCGCGACCAGCGCGAACTGGCGCCGCAGCCCGCCCGGCCGGCGGCGGACGATCCACTCCCCGACCAGCACCGTGGCGATCGCGAGCGGCGCGACGATCTGCACCGTCACCCAGGCGGCGTGCGCGCCGTAACACACCCAGACGACGCCCGGGATCGCGGCGGACAGCGCGGCCGCGAGCGCTAGGCCGCGAAGCGGTAGCCGACGCCCCATACCGTCTCGATCCAGTGCGGCTGCTCCGGGTCCGGCTCGAGCTTGGCCCGCAGCCGCCGGATGTGCACGGTCACCGTGGAGGTGTCCGAGTAGAACGCGTACTGCCACACATGGTCCATCAGCTCCTCGCGCGTGAACGCGCGGCCCGGATGGCGGGCGAGGAACAGCAGCAGGTCGAACTCGCGCGAGGTCAGCGCGATCTCGCGGGCGCCGCAGCGCACCCGGCGCGCCGTCGGGTCGATCTCGAGCGCGCCGAAGGTGAGCACCGGCTCGTCCGCGCGCACCGTGTCGATCCGACGCAGCACCGCGTCGACGCGCGCCACCAGCTCGTTGGGCGAGAACGGCTTGACGACGTAGTCGTCGGCGCCGAGGCGCAGGCCGGTCACGCGGTCGGACTCCCCGCCCTTGGCCGTGAGCAGGATGATCGCGCTGCTGCGATCCGGGCGCTCGCGGATCCGGCGCATGACCTCCAGGCCGTCGGTGCCGGGCAGCATCAGGTCCAGAACGATCAGGTCGGGTGAACGTTCCGCGACGGCCGCGAGGGCCGCGTCACCGTCGCTCGCGACGCGGGTCTCGTAGCCCGCCCGTTGCAGGTACGCCGAGACGACCTCGCCGATCGTCGGCTCGTCGTCGACGACCAGGATGGAACCGCGCACGTGCACTCGATCCATTCTCCCATCGCGCAGCGGGTCCAGGAGCGAGTTCAGAGAATGTTCACCAGGGTCGGGGCTACGGTCGCCGCGTGCTCACGGACGACGAGTTGCTCAGCCGCATCGCCGACCGCGACGAGCGCGCCTTCGCCCTGCTCTATGAACGCCACATCCACGCGGCGCGGACGACCGCGCGGCGTGCGTGCCGAGAGCTCGCGGACGACGCGCTCCAGGAGGCGTTCTTCGCGCTCTGGCGTGACGCCGGCAGCTTTCGCGCGCGGCCCGGCGGCGCCGCCGGCTTCCTGCACACGATCGTGCGCAACCGGGCCGTCGACCTGCGGCGCCAGGCAGACGTCCGCGAACGCCGCTTCGTCCACGCCGAGGACACCGGGGTCGAGTTGCGCTCGCCCGAGGGAGCGGTCCTCGCGCGCGAGGAGCACGCACGGCTGCGCGCCGCGGTCACCGGGCTGCCCGGCCCCCAGCGCGAGGTGATCCTCCTGGCGTACGCGGGTGGGCTGACGCAGCCCGAGATCGCCGCACGCCAGTCCGTCGCGCTCGGCACCGTGAAGGGCCGGAGCCGGCTGGCGTTGCGCCGGCTCGCCGCCGCGATGGGCTGACTGGGTGATGTTTGGGGGCCTTGTGCTGGCGTTCGGGACTAAAGAGCGACCTACTCGTCCGTAGGTACCGTCACTTGTAACCGGTTCCACGACAGAAGCTTGCGCTCCTTCAGTCCATTCGCATAGAGTTCCGTCTGGTAGCTAGCGAAACGTCCAAGGTTCGCCAGTTCGGACACGGATGCCGACTGAGGGGTCGGCACCCATTGAGAGGAGAGGGATGAAACACCGGAGGGTGTGGAAGGCCGTCGCGGCCGCGCTGACGGCGAGCGCGCTGCTGGCACCAGGGTCCGCGCAGGCACAGCGGGCACCGTCCATGGGTGAAGGCGCCCCCGTGGGCCAGAGTGGCATCCAGCTTTACAACTTCAGGGACTACCTCAGCAGTGGTTCCGGCGAGATCGTGTGCCCGGCGTCGCCGGCGCCCGCCACGCCCTACTGCACGCCGACGCTGCCGGCCAACAACGTGCTGGCGCGCATGGAGCGGCTGTTCGCGTTCCTGAAGGCGAACGACATCAAGAACGTCGAGCTGTACGGGTACCCGGGAAATCCGTTCCCGAGCGACTCGAGCCCGCAGGGGAACCTGCAGGGCAGCATGGATCTGCGGGCGCTGGGCGACAAGTACGGGATCCGCTTCCCGGGTCGTCACGGCAGCCTGAACGAGAGCCGCTGGGACGCCGAGATCGCGCACGCGAAGATCCTCGGCCAGGACCACCTCGGCGAGGGCAGCTCCGGTGGCGCCGGTGGTCTGGGCAGCTACAACCAGACGCTCACGACCGCGACGCAGCTCAACAAGCTGGGCAAGCGCTCGGTTGAAGCCGGCGTCGGCCCCGCGTACTTCCACAACCACGCGGGCGAGTTCTCCACGCGGTTCGTCGACACCAGCGGTGACGGCCGGAACAAGAGCGCGTGGGAGATCGTCATGGAGCGCACCGACCCGCGCTGGGTCGTCGCGCAGATCGACATCGGCTGGGCCGTCTGCGGCGCTTCAGGCCACGCGACCCCGGTCGATCCGGGCGTCGGTGCCACGTACGTCGACCAGATGATCCAGAAGTTCGGTCGCCGCGTGATCTCGTTCCACGTCAAGGACATGGCGGCCGGCGGCATCAGCCCGAGCTGCGGTGACAACGATCAGCGCGTGCTCGGCCAGGGCGCGATCAACTTCGCGCCGCTGTTCTCGTCCGGCAAGAACAAGACGCGCTACTACTTCTCCGAGCGCGACCCGGTCGGGCTGGGCGGGCCGACGAACTTCAACCCGTTCACCAACGCCGGTGATGGCGCGAAGGCGCTGCGCGCCGATCCCAAGCCGTCGCTGAAGGCCAGCCCCAAGCTCTTCCCGTCGGTGCCCAAGGGCACGCCGGCGTCCGCCAACCAGGCGCCGATCAAGGTGACCAACGACGGCGACGCGCCGCTCGTGATCGCCTCCGGGGCCAACGCGATCAAGATCGAGGCCGACGACGCCGACGGTGGCGCCACCACGGCCGGTGACTTCGCGGTGGTCAGCGACGACTGCGCCGGCAAGACGCTCGCCCCGAACGCGACCTGCACGGTCAACGTCGGCTTCAAGCCGACCCGCAGCAACTACACGTCGGTCGCCCGCCTGGTGATCGACTCCAACAGCGACGACGCCGTCGAGCGCGTGCTGATCGCCGGCGCGCAGGTGCCGCCGAAGGTGCTCGTGTTCCGCGGCGCCACCGACGCGACCAACACGGCCGGCGTCGACGCGCTCAAGGCGCTCGGCACCGCGAACGACTTCCTGGTCGAGGACACCGCGAACGCGACCGCGTTCACCACGACGAACCTCGCGAACTACCGCGCGGTCGTCTTCCTCGACAACAAGGGCGACCTGCTCAACGCGGGGCAGGAGACCGCGCTGCAGAGCTACATCCAGGGTGGCGGCGGCTTCGTCGGCATCGGCGGCGCGGCCGAGGCCGAGACCGCCAACACCTTCATCACCGGCCTGATCGGCGCGCGTCCCGACGGCGCGAGCCCGACGACGGCCAGCGACCAGGTGCTCGTCGCCGGCGACCGGGTGCATCCCGCGTCGCGCGATTTGCCGCTCCAGTCGACGGTCAACGACATCTGGTACCGCTGGACCACGCGTCCGACCGGCCAGGTGCACACGCTCGCGCGCTACCGCGCTCCGGGCGCGGCGGCCGGCGACGGCACGACGACCGGCGGCACGGACTGGCCGATCGCCTGGTGCCGTGACTACCAGGGCGGCCGCTCCGTCTACACCGGCCTCGGCCGGACCGCGGCCGCGTACGGCCAGGACAACCTGAAGAAGCACCTGCTGGGCGCGATCCAGTGGGCCGGCGGCCTCGTCCGCGGCGGCTGCAAGGCCACGATCCTGTCCAACTACTCGACCGACCGGGTCGTCAACGCCGCCAGCGGCAATCTGAACAACACCGGCGAGTCGCACGGCGTCGCCCCGGCCTCCAACGGCTGGGTGTTCTACATCGGCCGCGCGGACTGCCGCACGGACGCCGAGCGCGGCGCGATGATCGGCCAGGCCTCGAGCCCGAAGATCCTCGACTTCGCCAACCGCAACGTCGGCGTGGGCTGCGGCACAGTCCACATCTTCGACCCGAAGGCCGCCAACGGCACCGTCAACAGCGGTGTCACCAAGGCCGGCGTGATCCCGGTCTACGGCGACCGTGGCTCAGGAGACGAGGTCAACGGCAAGATCGAGACCGGTCTGCTCGGCGTCGTGCCGTCCCCGGACTTCGCGACGACCGGCCACATCTACCTGCAGTACTACCCGACGTTCAACCCGGACAACCCGGTGCTCCCGGGCCTGGCCGACGGTGACGCGCGCCGCGTCACGAAGATCTCCCAGGCGCGCGTCTCGCGCTTCACGATCGACCTCGCGACCAAGCAGCTCAAGCTGAACTCCGAGGTCCCGATCTTCAAGTACGACGCGCAGGTCTACAGCTGCTGCCACCGCGGCGGCGGCATGGCCTTCGACTCGCAGGGCAACCTGTACGTCACGACCGGCGACTCGAACTCGTCGCAGAGCACGAACGGCTACTCGGGCAACTTCCAGCCCCTGCGCTGCCCGGTCGGCCCCGCGAACGAGGTCTCCAACAACCACTGCGGCACGGCGAACTTCTCCTACCGCGACGCGCGCCGCACGGCGGGCAACACCAACGACTACAACGGCAAGATGCTCCGCTTCAACCCGATCGAGCAGATCGCGGACGGGGCGAAGCCGACGGTCGGCGTGGGCACGACGTACTCGCTCCCGACCACCGCGTCGCCGAACGGGCCCAACCTGTTCGACGGCAACGAGGGCGGCGGCGGCAAGACCAAGCCCGAGATCTACGCCATGGGCCTGCGCAACCCGTCGCGCATGTCGATCGACCCGAAGACGGACATCCCGTACGCCGCGTGGGTCGGGCCGGACGCCCAGAACCCCTCGGCGACCCAGGGCCCGTCGACCTACGAGAGCGCCACGCAGCTCCCGTCCGCCGGCAACTACGGCTGGCCCTACTGCATGGGCAACCAGCAGGCCTACCGCGACCGCACGTCGGACGGCAACCTGCGCACGACCAACGCCGCGGGCTACGTGACCGGCGGCCCGGCGAGCGCGCCGACCAACGGCTGGTACGACTGCAAGAACCTCGTCAACGACTCGACCAACAACACGGGTCTGACGACGCTGCCGCACACGACCGGCACGGGCAAGGACGCGGGCACCGCTCGCGCCCACAACGTCTGGTACAGCCGCGGCAACACGAACGGCGCCAACGGCTGCCCGGACTTCGCCCGCCCGACCGGGGCCGACAACGCTCCGGACTACGGCTCCGCGCCGACGTCGAAGTGCCCGTACATCACCGCCTCGGGCGCGACCGTGTTCGACGGCCCGGTCTACCGCTACGACGACAAGGCGACCGACAACGCGGTCCGCTGGCCCGAGTACTGGGACGGCCGCTGGTTCCTCAACGACTACGGCAACAGCTCGGTCAAGCACGCGCTGCTGCTCGATCCCGCCACGGCGGCGAGCGGCTCGCAGCCGATCTACGCGGACAGCTTCCGCGGCGGTCTGCCGTGGGGCGCGAACTACATGGACTCCAAGTTCGGTCCGGACGGCGCGCTGTACGTGCAGGTCTACGAGGGCTTCTTCTCGACCGGCAACAACGCGGGCCTCTACAAGATCACCTACACGGGTGGCGCCGACACTCCGGGTCCCGACCCGCAGTGGAAGGCGACCACGACGGCACGTGAGGTCGACTTCGCGCTCGGCGCCACCGGTGGCGTCGGCTACGAGTGGGACTTCGGTGACGGCACGCCCGTCTCGAGCGCCGCGACCCCGCGTCACGTGTACGCGGAGCCCGGCACCTACACCGCCAAGCTGACGGTGACCTACGCCGACGGCGAGAAGGCGACCAAGACGACCAGCGTCACGGTCGGCAGCGACAGCTCCGCGCCGACGCTGACCGTCCAGCTCAACGGCCAGACCCCGGCCGGCCGCTACACCGCGCCGGTGGAGGTCACCGTGCGCGCGACCGACGGCACCGGCGCGTCCGGCGTCGAGTGGATCGAGCGTCGCGTCGACGGCGGCGCGTGGACCCGTGCGACCAACTCGGGCAACGCGGAGCCGTTCGAGACCAAGTTCACGGTCAGCGGCGCCGGCACGCACACGGTCGAGTACCGCGCCCGTGACAAGGCGGGCAACGTCACCGACCCGGTGGGCTCGGTCACGTTCGCGATCGACTCGGCCGGTGGCGGCTCCTGCAACCCGCTGTCGGATCAGTTCAACGGCACGTCCGTCGATCCGAAGTGGCAGCTGCTCAACGGCGTCGCGGGCAAGGAGCCCACGGTGGCCAACGGCCACCTGACGATGCCGCTGCTGCGCGGCGACCTGTACGAGGACCAGGGCACCGCCCAGACGCTCGTGCAGGCCGCGCCTTCGGGCTCGTGGGTCGCGACGGCGAAGATCGCCCACGCGAACATCAACACCGACGGCGAGGCGGCCGGGCTCGCGCTGATCAACAGCCTGAACCCGAACCACCTGCTCAAGACGACGATCCAGTACAAGGGCGACGTCGATCCGAACACGACCGGCAACCAGCCGGGCAAGTGGGCGGAGCGGGTGCTGACGTCCAACAACGCGGCGATCACGCTCCCGCCGGCGACGGTGCCGTGGCCCAACTCGGGCGGCCTGACGCTGGCCGGCGACTACGTCTGGGTCCGCTTCGTCTACGACGACGTGGCCAAGACGGTCACCACCTGGTCCTCGACGAACGGCACGACGTTCACGTCGTTCGGCGCGCCGATCTCGGTGACGCAGTACCTGTCCGGCGCGGGCGGCCTGCGGGTCGGCGTGTTCGGCAAGCACGACGGCTCGGCCGACGACAGCGTCACGTTCGACGCGTTCAACGTCGTCGCGACGGCCGAACCGCAGACGCCGGCCGACAACTGCGGCGGCACGGGCTGCGGCCCGCTGTCGGATCAGTTCACCGGCACCACGCTGGACTCGAAGTGGCAGACCCTCAACCCCGTCGCGGGCAAGGCGCCGACGGTGGCCGACGGCCACCTGACGATGCCGATGCTGCGCGGCGACCTGTACACGACGACGGCGACGTCGCAGGCGCTGCTGCAGACCGTGCCCTCGGGCTCGTGGGTCGCGACGGCGAAGTTCAAGCACGCGAACATCAACGCCGACGGCAGGGCAGCGGGTCTCACGCTGATCAACAGCATCAGCCCGAACCACCTGCTCAAGACGACGCTCCAGTACAAGAGCGACGCCGATCCGAACACCACCGGCAGCCAGCCGGGCAAGTGGGCGGAGCGGGTGCTGACGTCCAACAACGCGTCGGTCATCCTGCCGCCCGCGACGGTGCCGTGGCCCAACTCGGGCGCGCTGAACCTGAGCGGCGAGTACGTGTACGTGCGGTTCGTCTACGACGACGCGACCAAGCAGGTCACGACCTGGAGCTCCGCCAACGGCACGACGTTCGCGTCGTTCGGCGCTCCGATCTCGGTCACGCAGTACCTGTCCCAGGCCGGTGGCCTGCGGGTGGGCGTGTTCGCCAAGCACGACGGCTCGGCCGACAGCACGGTCGACTTCGACGCGTTCAACGTCGTCTCGGGCGCTGACCCGCAGACGCCGGGTGACGACTGCGGCGGCGCGAAGGGGTGCCCGCAGGTCGACGAGTTCAACGGCACCTCGCTCGATCCGAAGTGGGAGATCGCCAACCCGACGCCCGAGAACGTGGCCGTCGCCGATGGCAAGCTCGCGCTGACGACCGCGCAGGGTGACGTGTCGGGCGCGAACTTCACCGCGCGCAACATCGTCATGCAGGCGGTGCCGACGGGTCCGTGGTCGGTGACCACGAAGATGGACCACTCGACGATCAGCGCCAACGGCCGTGCCGGCGGCATGCTGGTCTACGGGTCCAACGGCCCGAACTACCTCGCCAAGCTCGGCGTGCAGTACAAGACCACGGACCTCTCGGGCCAGCCGATGAACGGCATCTGGGCCGAGCGCGTCCTGACGTCCAACAACACGATCAACAGCGGCTTCGGCGGCCAGTACCCGAACACGGGCAAGCTGACCCCGCCGAGCAACGACCTGTGGCTGCGGGCGAGCTTCGACGGCACGAACCTGATCAGCGAGTACTCGCTGGACGGGACGACGTTCGCGAAGATCGCTCCGGATGTCCCGGTCACGGCCGCGACCTTCGGTGCCAACGGCATCACGAAGGTCGGCCTGTTCGTCAAGCACGACTCGGGTGGAGCGGCCGCGCCGATCCGCTTCGACTCGTTCAACGTCACGGCCGACAGCTGTGGCGGTGGCGACACGTCCGCGCCGCGCACCACCCACACGCTCGATCCGGCCACGGCCGACGGGTCCGCGGGTTGGTACAAGAACAACGTCAAGGTCACGCTCGCCGCGACCGACAACGACGGCGGCTCGGGCGTGGACTACACCGAGTACCGCAAGCAGGGCACCGCGACGTGGACGCGCTACAGCGCGGCGTTCACGATCGAGGACGCCGGCAGCACGACGATCGAGTACCGCTCGGTCGACAAGAAGGGCAACACCGAGGGCACCCGCTCGGTGAGCTTCAAGATCGACAAGGCCACCCCGACGACGAGCGTCAAGCTCGACGGCGCGGCGCCGAAGGCCACCTACGAGGGTCCGGTCGCGGTCGACCTGGACGCCACGGACGGCACGGGCTCCGGCATCAGCAAGACCGAGGTCCGCGTCGACGGCGGCGAGTGGAAGCCGTACGTGGAGGAGGAGACGATCCTCAACTCCGCGGCCGACCTCGCCAAGTGGGCGCAGGCCGGCGCCGGCGGCATGACGTGGTCCACGGAGGACGGCGGCTACGCCCGCACCTTCTCGGGCTTCGGCATGCCGTGGTACCCGGTCAAGGAGTACGGCGACTTCGTCGTCAAGCTCCAGTGGCGTGACTCGAGCACCGGCACGAGCGGCAACGGCGGCGTCTTCGTGCGCTTCCCGAACCCGGCCGAGGCCATCACCCGCACGGCGGCCAACCGCTACCCGTGCCAGGTCGGCTCGGGTCAGAACGATCCGGCCTGGGTCGCGATCTACTGCGGCCACGAGATCCAGATCAACGACAACCAGCCGTCCGAGCCGCAGAAGACGGGCTCCGTGTACAACTTCTCGGCGCTGAACGCCACCCAGGCGAAGGTTCAGCCGCGCGGGACGTGGGTCGACTACGAGATCAAGGTCGTCGGCCAGACGTACACGATCACCCGCAACGGCGAGGTGCTGCAGACGTTCGAGAACACCCCGGGCAAGACGTCGTCGCGCTCGGGCGACCCCTCGACGACCGACCGTCAGTTCTCGAAGGGCTACATCGGCCTTCAGAACCACGGCGCGAGCGACGTCATCGACTACCGCAACATTCGCGTGGAGCCGCTGGACTCGGGCTCCGTCAAGAGCGGGTTCACGGTCACGGGCAACGGCGCGCACAAGGTCGAGTTCCGCTCGACCGACGTGGCCGGCAACGTGGAGACGGCCAAGTCGGTCGACTTCACGATCGGCAGCCAGCCCGCGGGCGAGAAGACCCCGCCGGTGACGACCTCCTCGCTCAACCCGGCCTCGCCGGGCGCGGGCGGGACCTACACCGGTCCGGTCGACGTGACGCTGTCGGCGACCGACCCGGCTGAGACCAGCACGGGCGGCGGCGGTGCCGCGAAGACGCTCGACGTCAACGCGTTCCCGGATCACTGGGAGCCCAACGCGCTGACCGCGACGGTCGGCGACACGGTGCGCTGGAACTTCCCGACGGCGACGGCGGGCACGGTCCACGACCTGTGGCTGATCAAGCCCAGCGATCCGCAGGGCTACACGGGCACGCGTCTCACCAACAACAACGGCGGCATCGCGCTGCCGGGCGATCCCTCGATCACCCAGACGGTGTCCGAGGTCGGCACGTACTCGTTCCTGTGCAAGATCCACGCGAACATGACCGGCACGATCGCCGTGACCTCGGGCGGCACCACCGTCCCGGGCTCCGGCGTCGACTTCACCGAGTACCGCGTCAACGGCGGTGCGTGGACCAAGAAGACCAACACGAGCAACGCCTCGCCGTTCGTGACGACGTTCAAGGCGGAAGCCGAGGGCGCGTACGCGGTGGAGTACCGCTCGGCGGACAAGGCCGGCAACACCGAGGCCACGAAGTCGGTCAGCTTCGAGATCAAGAAGCCGAGCGACTCGACCTCGGTCGACACCGACCTCAACGCGCAGGTGCCGCGGGCCATGGGCATCTCGATCGGCGGCACGGTGACGTTCGGGGCGATCCAGCCCGGCGTCGCCAAGGACTACGACGCGGGCACGATCGTCCGCGCCACGTCCAGCGTCGCCTCGTCGAAGCTGACGATCTTCGATCCCAGCTCGACGGCCACCGGCCATCTGGTCAACGGCGCGTTCGCGATGCCGCAGGCCGTCAAGGTCGCCGTGGGCTCGGCGTTCGCTCCGCTCGGCGGCTCGGCGAACCCGACGGTGCTCGGCACCTGGGCCCATCCGCTGGCCAATGAGGCAGTGGAGCTGAAGTTCCGGCAGTCGGTCGCCGAGGGCGACCGCCTGCTCGAGGGCAACTACAGCAAGCGCGTGACGCTGACGCTGTCGGCGACCACGCCGTAGCACGCAGTCCCGTCCCCGGCCCCGCGGCGTGCCGCGGGGCCGGGGGCTTCGTCTTCCCAACTTTGGATCGACCCACCCAGCCATGACTCTGCATCGGATACGCCTCGCGCTCTGCGCCGCGGCGACGGCGAGCCTGATCGCGGCCGCACCCGCGGCGGCGGACGCGGGCCGGGTGCTCGTGTTCACCGGCGCCGCTCACCCGAGCACGCCGGCGGCGGTCTCCGCCATCCAGGCGCTCGGCGCCGCCAACGACTTCACGGTCGACGTGACGGCCGAAGCGAGCGCGATCAGCGACCTCGGGCGCTACCGCGCCGTCGCGTTCGTGCACGCCGCCGGCGACGTCCTCGACGCGAACCAGCAGACCGCGCTGGAGGCCTACGTCAGCGGCGGCGGCGGCTTCGTCGGCATCGGTGAGACCGCCAAGCTCGAGGAGGGCCAGCCCTTCTTCGACACGCTGCTCGGCCTCACCGGCGCGAGCCGCACGACGGGCGGGGCGACGACGCCCCAGGACGTCGAGTTCCTGGACCGCGTGCACCCCGCTACCCGCGCGAACCCGCTGCTGGTGAAGGGCCACACGGACACGTACTTGAAGTGGACCGCCAACCCGACGGGCAAGGTGCACACCGTCGCGCGCGTGCGCTTCGGCGCGCTGCCCGGCGGCACGACGATCACCAACGACGCGGTCTCGCGCCACGACGGCGCCGGCGATCGCATGCAGCCCCAGAACGAGCGCCCGGTCTCATGGTGCCGGGACGTCGGCCAGGGGCGGTCGTTCTACACCGCGCTCGGCGGCACGGCCGCGGCCTACGAGCAGGCCGCCGTCAAGCAGCAGCTGCTCGGCGCGCTCCAGTGGGCCGCGGGCATGGTGCGCGGCAACTGCAAGGCCGCGATCGACGCCAACTACACCGCCGTCCGCCTCACGCAGACGGTCGATCTCGCCGCGCTCGCCACGGCGGACGACGGTCGCGTGTTCACCGGCGCGCGCGGCGCGATCCGGGTCGGCGACGCGAAGGTCGCGCAGCTCTCCGTGTACGGCGAGCAGGGCCTCCTCGGGCTCGCGCTGGACCCCGCGTTCATGCGCGGGCGGCCGTACCTGTACGTGCAGTACTTCCCGTTCGGCAAGGGCGAAGGGGGCACGGCCACGTCGGACCCGGCCAAGCAGCTCGGCCCGGGCGTGGACCAGCTCACGAACATGGGTGAGCGACGCGTCTCGCGCTTCACCTACGACGCGGTGAGCCAGACGCTCGTGCCCGGCTCCGAGCGTGTGCTCTTCCACTGGATGACGCCCGTCTACCGCGCGGGCCGGGTGGGCGGCGCGATGGACTTCGACTCCGCGGGCAACCTCTACTTCGCCTCCGGCGACACGATCGACGGGGCGGCCAACGCGTACCGCGGCGGCTACACCAACGCCCACGCCGAGCACACGCTCCCGAACAGCGGCGGCGCGATCACGTTCGGCGACGCGCGCGGGACCGCGGCCAACACGAACGCCTACGAGGGCAAGGTCCTGCGGATCACGCCGCTCGCGGACCCGGGCACGGTTCCCGGCGTCGGTCGCACGTACTCGATCCCCGGCGCGGACGCGCCCAACGGCCCCAACCTGTTCGCGCCGGCGAACCGGCTCGCGAAGCCCGAGGTGTTCGCGATGGGCCTCTCCGACGTGCGCTCGCTCGACGTCGACCCCAAGACGGACACGGTCTCGATCGCCTGGGCCGGCACCGGGCAGACGGCGAACGCGGTCACCTGGGGCCCGGCGAAGACCGAGAGCGCGACTCGCGTCACGGCCGCCGGCAACTACGGCTGGCCCTACTGCGGAGCCGGCAACCGCTTCGGCTACCGCGCCACGCTGCCCGCCATCGGTGGTGGCGGCGCGGCCAACCTCGGCTGGCCCGACACGCCGCGCGGCACGGTCGGCGGCGGCGCGAGCGGTGACGCGGGCGCCTTCTGGGACTGCTCGAAGTCGCTGCCGAACGACTCGCCGTTCAACACCGGCCTCACGGACCTCCCCGCGCCCAAGCCGGCCACCGTCTGGTACGGCCCGCAGGGCGGCTGTTACGACTTCCCGCGCAACGCCAACGGCGTCGCGCTCTACAACGACAGCAACACCTCCACGGGCATCGACACGACGCGCAGCTGCCCGTGGGCGCTCGGCGGTGAGCAGTCCGTCGTGACCGGCGGCACCTACCGGCGCCCCGCGCAGGCCGCGGCCAGCGCCTGGCCCGCCTACTGGGACGGCCGCTGGTTCGTCGCCGACGCGGCCGGCGCGAGCGTGCACCACGCGCTGCTGATGGACCCGGCCACCGAGGCCTCCGGCGGCGTGCCGATCGCGGCCGACTCGCTGGCCGCGATCCTCCCGGCCGACCTGCGCGGCCTCGGCTTCGGTCGCGACGGCGCGCTCTACACGACGACGGCGTCCGGCGTCTGGCGGATCGGCTACACGGGCGGTGACGACACGCCCGGTCCGGACCCGCACTACGCGGTCCGGGTGGGCACGTCGATCGTCGACTTCAGCGTCGGCCGCTCCGGCGGCGTGCGCTACGAGTGGACGTTCTCCGGCGGCGGGACCGCGACCGGCGCCAACGTGACGCACGCGTTCGGCGGCGACGGGACCCGGCAGGCGACGCTCACCGTGATCTACGCCGACGGCGAGCGGGTCAGCCGGACGTTCAGCGTCCAGATCCCGCCCGTGTCCGACGCCGAGGCGAACGTGGAGATCACCGCGGTCGTGCCGCGCATGCTCGGGCTCACGCTCGGGGCGCCCGCCACGTTCGCGCCGATCACGCCGGGCGTCGCCGCGACCTACAGCGCGACGATGACCGCCAGCGTGCGCGCCACGACGGGCACCGCCGCGCTCAGCATCGTCGACCACAGCGCCGTCGGACCCGGGCACCTGGTGAACGGCAGCGCGGTGATGCCGCAGCCGCTCCAGGCGCGCGCCGGCGACGCGGCGCACGGCACCGTCTCCGGCATACCGCTGCTGTTGCGATCGTGGACCGAGGCGGCGGTGGAGACGCTCACGGTGGGCTTCCAGCAGCCGGTCGCGTCGACGGACCGCCTCCTCGAAGGCCGATACGCGAAGACCCTGACGTTCGAGCTCGGGACGACCACGCCATGAAGCGCTCGCTGCCCTGGATCGTCTGCGTGTTGATCGCGCTCGTCTGCGCCCCCGCGTTCGCGGTCTCCCAGCAGGACGACCCGCTGCCCGCGGCAAGCATGGTCGTCTCCGACAGCGGGTTCCGCGACGCCACGTCGACGAACCCCGCCGACCGCACGGTGGACATCTTCGCCGGTGGCCGGGTCACCTTCAGCTACCCGTCGGGCACCGGCGAGTACAACGTCGTGTGGGATCGCGGAAGCCTGGAGCCCGCGTCCTGCGAGCAGACCGCCGGGCCCGTCTGGGGCACCGGGACCACGCTGCCGTGGTGGACGCAGGGCCCCGGCTGGGCCGGCTACTGCACGTTCACGCTGCCGGGCACGTACACGTTCCACTCCGGCATCGATCCCAACGGGTTCAAGGGCACGGTCGTGGTCCACGCGACGGCGACGCCGACCGCCACGCCCACGGCGACACCGACCGTCACGGCGACACCGACCGTCACGGCGACGCCGACCGTGACCGCCACGCCGACGGCCACGGTCACGCCGACCACGGCCCGGATCTCCGCCCACGACAACTTCTTCCAGGTCGCCGGGGGCTCGGGCACCACGGTGACGATCCAGGCCGGCGGGAAGGTCTCCTTCGACTATCCGACCGGCGCGAACTACCACAACGTGGACTTCCGGACGGCGTCCAAGCCGAGCAGCTGCGTCAAGACCAAGCTGTCCCCGACGCTGCCGATCGCGGACACCGACCAGCTCGCGCCGATGCCCGACTTCGCGCAGCCGCCCGGGTGGGAAGGCGAGTGCACGTTCCCGGCGCCCGGCACGTACAGCTTCCTGTGCCCCGCGCACCCGACGGAGATGACCGGCACGGTGATCGTCGAGGGCACGGGCGAGCCGACGCCGACGCCGACGCCCACCGCGACGCCGACGCAGACCCCGACGGCCACGCCGACCGCGACGCCGACGGTGGTGCCCGGTCGCCCCGGGATCGTCGCGCGTGACCGGATGACGCCGACCGCGAAGAACTGGTTCCAGGACGCCGCGAGCGGCGACGAGTCCGACGCCACGGTGAACATCGCCCCCGGCGGGACCGTCGACTTCGGCTACCCGTCGGGCGCGAGCGTGCACAACGTCGTGTTCGTGGACAACCCGACGTCGTGCGTGCAGAAGTCCGGCGTCGCGATCACGCCCGCGCCGCCGCTGCCGCAGTACTCCCAGCCGCCGGGCTGGACGGGCGAGTGCACGTTCGCCTCCCCCGGCGTCTACACGTTCGTCTGCCAGGCGCATCCCGTCGAGATGGAGGGCAAGGTCGTCGTCGGCGACGAGCCGACCCCGACGCCCACGCCGACCGCGACGCCGGAGCCGCCACGGGACATCGTCCCCGCGAAGGTCCCGAAGCCGTGGGCGGCGATCGACAAGCCCAAGACGGCCCAGATGACCGTGGCCAAGTTCCTCGCGAACAAGCTCACGATCGACTCGCGCTGCGTGTCGGCCGGCACGGGGACGCTGACGATGACGATCGGCACCCAGCTCGCCGCCAAACGCCTGCGGTTGAAGAAGCGCCAGGGCTCGGCGGTCGTGCTGGCGACTGCAAACGCGACGTGCAACCAGTACGGCCGCTTCACGGTCAAGCTCAAACCGAACAAGAAGGCGCGTGACGCGCTCGAGGACTATGCCCGCGCGGTACCGGTGACGTTGACGTTGAGGCTCGCCGGCCCGCTCGGGACGACCACCGCAGTGCGGACGATCACGCTGAAGGGCAAGGGGCGCTCGTGACCGATTGGGAACGCGACGGCATGACCCGCCGCTCGGCGCTGTACTACGGCGTCTCGAGCTTGGCGCTGGTGTGCTCGTTCGACTTCGACAAGCGCGCGAAGGCCGCGCGCGGGAAGACGAGCGCCGCCGTGCGCTCGCAGCTCGCGAGCCCGTTCGAGCCGTTCCAGCGGGACCTGCCGCTGCCGCCGCTGGCCAAGCCGGTGCGGGCGAGCAAGAAGCTCGAGGAGTACGTCATCGACATGAAGCCCGGGACGGCGGACATCCTGCCCGGGCTCCAGACGCCGGTGCTCGGCTACAACGGCCTGTTCCCGGGGCCGACGATCCGCGCGCGCCGTGGGCGCGCCGTGCACGTCACGCAGCGCAACCAGAGCGGGCGGTCTCTGAACGTCCACCTGCACGGCGGCGTGACCGAGCCGCAGTTCGACGGGCATCCGCACGACGCGATCCCGACGGGCGCGGAGCGGCTCTACAAGTACCCGAACGTCGCCCACTCGGCGACCCTCTGGTACCACGACCACGCGCACGGCGAGACGGCGCAGACGCTGTTCGCCGGGCTCGCGGGCTTCTACATCCTCGACGACCCCGACGACAAGCACCTGGACCTGCCGCAGGGCGACTACGACGTCCCGCTGATGATCACGGACCGGTCGTTCAACCAGGACGGCTCGTTCCGCTACCGCTTCGACCTGGACCGCGGGTTCCGCGGCGACACGATCCTCGTCAACGGCGCGGTCGCGCCGCGGATGAAGGTGGAGCGGCGGCTGTACCGCCTGCGGTTCCTGAACGCCTCCAACGCGCGGGCGTACACGCTCAAGCTCGGCAACGGGCGCGAGATGATCCAGATCGGCTCCGACGGCGGGCTGCTCCCCGCGCCGGTGCGGCGCAAGGAGATCCCGATGGAGCCGGCGGAGCGCGTCGACGTGATCGTCGACTTCCGCCAGTTCGGCGTCGGGTCCAAGGTCATCCTCCACAACGAGGGCGGCGAGCCGTCGACGGACGCCGTGATGCGCTTCGACGTCGTCCGCGCCACCGGCTCCGAGGACGCGAAGATCCCGCAGCTGCTGCGCGAGGAGGAGGAGCTGCCGGAGGTCAACGCGGAGCGCTCGTGGCCGCTGACCTTCCAGGGCCTCGCGGGCGGCGCGTCGATGTGGCAGATCGGCGGCGGCGGGTTCAACGAGATGCGGATCGACTGCCGCCCGCGGCTCGGCTCGACCGAGCTGTGGACGTGGCGCAACCTCTCCCAGCGCACGCACCCGATGCACATGCATGGCTACCACTTCCGCGTGGTGAGCGTGAACGGCAAGCCGCCGCATCCGGGCGACCGCGGCTGGAAGGACACGGTCGCGGTGTATCCGAACGAGACCGTGGTCGTGCGGCCGTACTTCGACTACTTCGGCGGCCTGTACGTGTTCCACTGCCACGCCGCCGAGCACGGCGACATGTCGATGATGGGGCAGATGGAGGTCGTCGCATG
Source organism: Solirubrobacter phytolaccae (assembly GCF_027587195.1). Classification (GTDB taxonomy): domain Bacteria; phylum Actinomycetota; class Thermoleophilia; order Solirubrobacterales; family Solirubrobacteraceae; genus Solirubrobacter; species Solirubrobacter phytolaccae. Next base: position 59,505 of record NZ_JAPDDP010000007.1, read on the forward strand.
ACTCGCGCTTCGCGCTCGCATGCTTCGGCGGGAGCTCGCCGGGCGGCTCGTTCCCGCGGTGCACGCGTCCTTCTCGCGCTCTGCGGGGCGCTGGCCCTCGTGCCGGCGACCGCCGACGCCGCCGTCACCCGCTTCGTGCAGGCCTACGACACGCCGACGTTCAAGACCGTCTGGTGGCCGGCGGCGCTGCCGGCCCAGACCGGCGACACCGTCACCTGGCGGCTGACGCAGCCCGGCAACACGAACGCCGCGGTGCACGACGTCTGGCTCGTCCCGCCGGGCAGCACCGCCCCGGAGCGCCTCGGCGCGTCGTGGGAGACCGCGACGGCCAGCACCGTCGTCGCGGCGGCGGGCGCGTACCAGTTCTACTGCTCGATCCACGGTGGCCTCACGCCGGGCGGCATGAACGGCGTGATCAACGTCGGCGCCGCCGATCCGGGCGCGCCCTTGGACCCGGGCAAGCCGTGGGAGACGGGCGAGGAGCCGCCGGACCCGAACGCGCTGATCAACGACACGCTGCGGCCCCCGTTCTACGAGGAGGGCGACAACACGCCGCCCGAGCTGGAGCTGCTGAAGGCCACGCCGACCGCGAAGGGCGCCAAGGCCCGGGTCGAGGTCGCCGAGGCGGTCACGGTGACGGTGCGCCTGCTCAAGGGCCGCAAGGTCCTCGCCACCAAGCGCGCGGCGGTCGAGCCGGGCAAGGCGAACGTCGCGGTGGCGCTGCCGAAGCGGCTGCGGGACAAGGCCGCGCGCTACCGCCTGCAGGCGTGGGCGACCGACGGCGTGGACCTCGACTCCCCGATCGCGGCGGCCGTGATCGACTACACGCCGTAACACAATGCACCACTTAGGTGTCTGACCACTGTAGGCTCCGCGACCATGCCGATCGAGATCGAGCGAAAGTTCCTGGTGGACCTCGAGCCGGCTGCGTGGCCGGTGGAGCTTCTCGCCGCGTCGGCTGCGGACATCCTGCAAGGCTATGTGACGGCACCCGACGGCGAGACGGAGATCCGGTTGCGCCGGATCTGCGAGGTACCGGCGCCCGGAGGAGTCGAAGACGCGGAGCTCCCTCTGGCACCTCCGGTCTACAAGCTCGCGGTCAAGTACGACCTGCCGGGCTCCTCATGGAGCGGCGAGCGCCAGGAGTTGGAAGGCCGGATGACGGGCGAGGACTTCGAGAAGTCCTGGCCGTTGACCGCGGGCAGCAGCCTTGAAAAGCGTCGCGTCAGCTACGGATTCTGGCTGCCCAACGACAAGATGCTCGCCGTCGCCGTCGACACCTTCGGTGGACGCTTGTCCGGATTGCAGATGATCGAGGTGGAGTTCGAGACACGCAAAGAGGCCGAGGCGTTCGAGCACCCCTATTTCTTTGGACGCGAAGTGACCGACGACCGGCGCTATCGCAACCGCAACCTCGCGTCCGCGGACCGGCTTCCGTCGGATTAGCTCACCCGGAGACGGCCTCGAAGGAACCCGTGTCCGAGCCGCCTTCCGAGGCGGCCGGGGTGGCGGTCTTCGCCGCGCGGATCGCGACGATCAGGTCCGTCGCGGCCGCGATGACGTCGGTGGGCGTCTCGGCGATCTGATCGAGAGGGCGTTGACCCGTCGCGAAATCTCGGCTCGTGAACCAGCGTGCGACTCGGTCTGACGGCCACTCGCCGTCGACCAGCAACAGCAGCGCGACATAGCGCAGATCGTCGAGCGTGATCGCCGCGTCCGCGCGAGGCTCCGCCTGGCCGGAGGACCAGTTCCGCAACGTGCTGAGCTTGGCGCCGACGGCGTCCGCGAGCTTGTCGGGCGGGAGCCCGAGCGCGAGGAGGCCCTTGACGCGGTCGCTGGTGGTCGCCTCGACGCTGAGCATCTTCTGAAGCTCCTGGCCGGAGATCTTCCCCTGCCGAAGAGCATTGGCCATCGCCATAAAAGGGCCTCCTACGGGTGGGTCGGTTTCGATGAGACGGCGCTTGTGGTGCGAACTGGGCTGAAGGCTATGAACCAGACCGGACGGAAGTACGCCCCAGATATCGTCCTCGGAACGTCCCTAAGCGCGTGAAGACCGTAGCACCAGCCTGAACGTGCTGCCGGATTGCAGGACATCTGTATAGGCTCCTGTGCATTGCGGTCGCAAAAAGGATCGTATAAGCTCCCAAATAAGGACACTCTGAACTGAGAGGGGTCGGTGTGCGCACCTACGACGAGGACGACCTTGCACGTGACTGGCTCTACGGGGAGGACACGGAGCGAGCCGTGGGGCAGGCCAACCCCTATCTCGGGGCGGTGGTGCGAGGCGAGCGGTATCCGAGCGCTCGGTTCATCGCTCTAGCTCTGGATGCGGTGATCGACGGGCCGGGTGGCGAGCTGTGGCTCGCGGTGAACGCGATGCGGATGCGCAAGCTCGCGGCCCGCGAAGAGGAGGTCTCCATCGTCGATCCGCTCGGGCGGCTCACCCTTCGTGCTGAGCTCGTCGAGACGGAGGCGATGCTCAATCACCGGCTGGGCTACGCCCGTTCGGCGGCGGCGTCGGCCTACTCGATGCTGATGTACGTCGAAAGGAAGGCCGGTGGGGTCGACGCGCTGCGGCGAGCCTTGGCCAGTCCGGAGAGCAACGCGCTCGCTGAATGCGCCGTCCGTCACGCCGGCGTGTTCATGGCGGCCATGCGTCGGGCGGACTACGACGAGCACACCCGCGCGGTGCTCGCCGAGGAGTGCCGGCGGCTGTTTCGCGCGTACGCGTTCGGTGACGCACCGCCCCCGGAGCTGCGTGGGGCAGCGGTGGCGGAGTGGAACGCGGCGACGCGCAAGCCCGGAACCTTTGCGTACCGTCAGCCGGTGCGCTACCCGCGCAGCGACTCGCTCGCCGCACAGGCGTTCTTCATGCTCGCGCAGTCCGGGTGCCGGGACGAGAACACCGACGCGGCGTACCGGTTGGACTGCGAGACGCGCCCGCGGACGGCGCGCAGCCAAGCGACGATGTCCCTGGTGGAAGGGACGCAGGCGAACCTTCTCGGCGATGAGGCGACTGCACGACGGCACGACTCGAAGGTCCTGATCGCGCTGCAGTCCTTTCCGCTTCCTCGTCATCTCGCGGTGATCACGGCACAGGGTTGGGTCAGGGCGGCGTGATGTTCCATCCGGATCTCGCGGCGGCGGTGCCACCGGAGCGAAGTCGTGACCGTCCGCCGTCTGACATCGAACCGCGCCGCGATCGGAGGCGTGTGCGGTCTTGGTTGCGCCGACCCTCCGTGCGGCTGGTCGTGAGCGCCGTCGCGTTCGCCGGCGTCACGTGGGCGAGTGTGAAAGCGGGTGTCCCGGTGGACAAGGACGGCACCGAGAAGCTCCCGGGTGCCGCGCTCAATTGGGTACCGCTCTTTCACGTCCAGCGCGCAGGTGCGCTCCTAGGCGCCGTCGGGTTGGTCGGCTTTGTGTTCTGGCACACCTCACATGAGCGTCTGCCGCTCAAGGTGGGACCGATCGAGTTCGCCAAAGAGGCCGTGGGTGTGACCGCGGACGCGATCGAGAAGCTCAATCGGCGGATCGACCAGCTCGAGGAAGCGCTCGGCATCCGGTCACCCAGCGAACGTGGCAACGACGAGTCATAGGTCGGATCGACATGAACATCGAGACATACGGGAATCAGGTCGTCCTCGAGGTACTCGGCGACAACGAGTTCGAGTCGCCCGGTCGTGGCCGAGTGGTGTCGACCGGCGACCCGGCCTCGCGACTGCGCGAGGGGGACATCGTCGCATTCCAGCGGCCCGTGATCACCGAGGTCGCGCTCGATCACCGCAGGCTCGTCGTCCTCGACGAGGCGGACATCTCGTTCGCGCCGGACGCCCGAGGTCCGGAGATGCCAGTGAGCAAGCACATTCGCCAGGGCGAGGATCTCGACAACCTGCGCCGGCAGGCCGAGGTGCTCCGGGCGGGTGTCGAAGCCGACATAGACAAGTTGCGGCGGCTGGCCGGCTGAGGCGTCCGCGACGCCTCCTAACGTGCGCGGCGTGATGCTGTTCGACGACATCGAGCGAGCGGGTCCGTTCGCCCCGCTCGCGGAGCGGATGCGCCCGCGATCCCTCGAGGAGGTCGTCGGGCAGCGCGAGGTGACCGATCCGCGCGGGACGCTGCGGCGCGCGCTGGCCGACGGCCAACCGCACTCGATGATCCTCTGGGGCCCGCCGGGCTGCGGGAAGACCACGATCGCGAAGGCGATCGCGAGCGAGAGCTCGGCGGCGTTCGAGTCGCTGAACGCGGTCACGGACGGCATCGGCGAGCTGCGCAAGATCGTCGCCCGCGCGACCGAGCGGCGTGCGATGGGGCAGCGGACGCTGCTGTTCATCGACGAGATCGCGCGCTGGTCAAAGTCCCAGCAGGACGCGCTGCTCCCGCACGTCGAGGACGGGACGATCACGCTGATCGGCGCGACCACGGAGCATCCGGGGCACGAGATCGTGCGCGCGCTGCGGTCGCGGCTGAAGATCTATCCGCTCACGCCGCTGTCGGACGAAGACCTGCGCGCGGTGATCACGCGGGCGCTGGCCGACCGTGAGCGCGGGCTGGCCGGCTCGTACACGCTCACCGAGGCGGCGGTCACGCGCCTGCTGCTGCACGCCGACGGCGACGCCCGCTCCACGCTCAACGCGCTGCAGGACGCCGCGACCACGCTGCCCGACGGTGGCGAGATCGACGAGTCACACCTCCTCGCGGCGCTGGGCGCGCGGCCCGGCACCTACAGCGCCAAGGACGAGTACTACGCGATCATCAGCGCGCTGATCAAGAGCATCCGCGGGTCGAGCACCGACGCGTCGCTGTACTGGCTGGCCCGGCTCAAGCACGGCGGGGCCGACCCGAAGGTGGTGGCGCGCCGCTTGATCGTCGCCGCCGGCGAGGAGATCGGCACCGCCGCGCCCGGCGCGCTCGCGGTGGCGAACTCGGCCTTCGACGCCGTGGAGCGCGTCGGCGCGCCGGAGTGCTGGATCCCGCTCGCCGCGGTCACGAGCTACCTGGCGCAGTCGCCGAAGAGCTGGGCGGCGTACCACGGGCTCAAGGCCGCCGAGGCGCTGATCGAGGCCTCGCCCGCCTACCCCGTCCCGCCGCACCTGCGCAACGCGAGCACCTCGGTGGACTCGGAGCTCGGTCACGGCAAGGGCTACGTCCACGCCTCCCAGCCGGGCGGCGAGCAGGTGTCGTTCATGCCCGACGCGCTACGCGGCACGCGGCTGTACCACCCGTCGGGCACCGGCCGCGACGTCGGCTGAGCGCGCGTCGCGCAGGGCGAGCACGCACAGGCTCGTCGTGGCGCCGGCGATGACGAGCCCGAGCACGATCCAGCCGGTCGCGCCGGCGGCGAGGATGAGCGGCAGCGCGGCCAGCGGGCCGAGCACGCGCGCGACGGACGAGGACATGCCGTAGACGGCCTGGTACTGGCCCGGCGCCGTGGTCGGGATGCGGGTGAAGGCGAGGTGCCACATGCCCGCGCCGGCCGTGATCTCCCCCACGGTCAGCAGCGTGGTGCCGGCGAGCAGCGTGGCGGTGACCGCGCCGGTGGTCAGCGCGGCGGCGCCGATCAGGGCGCAGCCGGCGAGCAGCGTCGTGGCGCCGAGCGCGAGCGAGCCGGCGGCGCGCGTGTCGGACGAGACGCGCGCGGTCCAGCGCGTCTGGGTGCAGATCACCAGCAGCGCGTTGAGGCCGAGCGTGACCGGCGCCATCCAGTCGGGCGCGTCGAGGCGGTCCGTGATCCACAGCGGGAGCAGGACGGCGACGATCGGCATCGTCAGCAGCACGATCGAGGCGAGCCCGCAGATGCCGACGAAGCGGCGGTCGCGCAGCGCGATCAGACCAGGGCGCTGGCGCGGCGCGCCCTTGGTGCGCGCCGCGATCGGCAGGCGGGCGAGGATCGCGGTGCAGATCAGCGCGAGCCCGGCCGCGAACGCGAACGCGACCACGAACAGCGTGTCGCCGCCCGCGACCGCGGCGATCGTGCCGAGGACCGTTCCGAGGCCCATGCCGGCGTTGATCAGCGTCTGCATCACCGCGCGGCCTCGCACGCGCGCGTGCGCGTCCACGTTGTCGGCGACGATCGCCTGGCGGATCGCGCCGAGCCCGGCCTGGGAGACCATGAACAGGCAGGCGCCGACGGCGTACAGCCACAGCCCGTGGGCGACCGCGTAGGTGGCGAACGCGGCGACCACGAGCGTGCTCAGGGCGACCGCCGCGACCTTCAGGCCGATCACGTCGGCGAGGATCCCGATCGGCACGACGAGCGCGAGGGCCAGGAGTGTGGCCACGGTCAGCACGACGCCGATCGCGGCGGGCGCGAGCCCGACATGCACGCTGAAGTACAGGACCGCGGCCGAGAGCCCGACGCCCTCGATCGTCGAGCCGAGCCCCTGCGCGAAGTACACGCGCCGCAGGATGGTTCGTTGGTTGCTCTGCACACCTCCATCGTGGGCGCGGTTAGCGTGAAGTTCAAGCAAAGGTATCTGGACGACTCTTAAGCAGGGGCGTACAGTGCAAGTCGTGCTCGATCCTCGCCGGTTGCAAGCCCTGCACGCGGTCGCCACCACCGGGTCGGTGAAGGAAGCGGCGGCGGCGCTCGGCTATTCGTCCTCGGCGATCAGCCAGCAGATCTCCGCGCTGGAGCGGGAGACGAGCTCCGTGCTGCTCGAGCCGGCCGGCCGCGGCGTGCGGCCGACGCCCGCCGGCGAGCTGCTCTCACAGCACGCCGAGCGGATCTTCGAGCAGCTCGCCCAGGCGGAGTCCGAGCTGATCGCGCTCAACGCCGGCCAGCTCGGCAGCCTCCGGCTGGCCTCCTTCGCGTCCGCGGGCGCGGCGCTCGTCCCGCCCGCGCTGGCGCAGGTGCGCGCCGAGCTGCCCGCGCTGGAGGTCACGCTGCGCAACGCGGACCCCGAGGACGCGCTCGCGTTGCTGCGCCGCGGGCTCGTCGACGTCGCGCTGATCGAGCTGCACGGGCCGCCGGACGAGCACGAGGACGGCCTCGCCTACCACTTCCTGCTGCCCGACCCATACCGCTTGCTGCTCCCCAAAGGCCATCGGCTCGCCACGCGGGACGTCGTGCGGCTCGCGGACGCGCGCGAGGAGACCTGGGTCGACCTGCGGCTGCACAAGGGCTGCTGCCGCGTCGAGGCGCACGCGGCGTTCGAGCGGGCCGGGTTCACGCCGCACTGGGTCGCCGAGGCCGACGACTACTCACCGGCGCAGGGCTTCGTCGCCGCCGGCCTGGGCCTCGCGCTGCTTCCGTCGCTCGCGCTCGGCGTCCTGCGCGCGGACGTCGTCGTGCGCCCGCTCACGCCCGACAACGAGCCGCGCCGCGACGTCTACGCCGTCACGCGCTCAGCGCTGACCGGGACCACCGCCGTGCAGTCCATCCTCGCCGCGCTCACGGCCTCCGCGCAGCGAGTCCACTGAGCAGCAGGTCGATGTGGCGGCCCGCGCGCCGGTCCCAGTCGTCCACGGCGGGGAGCGGGCGTGAGAGCAGCGAGGCGCTGACGATCAGGTCCTCAGGGGTGAGGTCGGCGCGGAGGTCGCCCGCCGCCTGACCCCGGTCGAGCAGACCCTGGAGGTGGACGCGCACCTCGGCCTGCAGCGCGCGGATGGCGGGGTCGAACCGCACCGGGCCGCCGTGCAGCGGGAGGACGAAGCGGTCGCGGTCGCGCAGGGTGGCGGCGAGGAACGCGCGGACCCCGTCGAGCGCCGGGCCGGAGTGGGCGGCGGCCGCACGCGCGTTGGCGAGCGCCAGCTCGAACGACCGGTGCACCAGCGCGTGCAGCAGGTCCTCGCGGGTGGCGAAGTGCCGGTAGACGGTCCCGATGCCCACGCCGGCGTGGCCGGCGATGTCGGCCATCGGCACCTTCTCGCCCTCGCGCCGGACCAGCTCGGTCGCGGCGTCGAGCACCCGCTCGCGGTTGGCGGCGGCGTCCTTGCGTGGCTGGCGTGCGGCGCCCGGTGGCACGTCGGCGATTCTCGCAGCGACCCTAAACGGATGGTATCGTCCGGAACGGAAGCGGACGAAATCATCCGCAATACGACCGAGGACCTGCATGAGCGCCCTGCCTGACGACGATCCGACGCGCGGCCTGGCGGTCGCCCGTCCCGACGACCCCGACCTGCTGCACCTTGCCGTGGTCGGCGACACCTACACCGTGCTGTTGAGCGGCGAGCAGACCGCGGGGCGCTTCGCGCTGATCGACATGCTGATCCCCGTCGGCGCCGGGCCGCCGCCGCACCGGCACGACTTCGAGGAGTGCTTCCACGTGCTGGAGGGCGCGGTCGAGGTCACGCTCCGCGACGGCCCGCCGGTGCGCCTCGAGGCCGGCGGGACCGTGAACATCCCGGCCAACGCGCCGCACGCGTTCCGCAACGGCGGCGACGTCCCGGCGCGGATGCTGTGCACCGCGGTCCCGGCCGGGCTCGAGCGGTTCTTCGCGGAGTTCGGCGATCGCGTGGACTCACGCACGTCACCGGCGCCCGAGCTCACCGACGAGGAGCGCCAGGCACGGCTGCGGCGCGCGATCGAGCGGGCGCCCGACTACGGCATGGAGCTGTTGCCGCCGTCCTAGGTCCGTTTGCGCCGACGCGGAGCGGCCGACCGCGGCGGCGTCGCGCGCATGTGGTCGCGCACCGGCGTCAGCAGGCCGGCGAGCGTCTGCACGTCGTCGGCGGAGAGCGGCTCGAACAGCAGGCCCTTGACGATCTCGATGTGGCCGGGGAACACCTGCGTCAGCCGTTCGCGGCCGGCGTCGGTGATCGTGACCATCGTGCCGCGCTCGTCGTCCGGGTCGGGGGCGCGCGTGATCAGGCCCGACTTCTCGAGCAGGCCGGCTTGGTAGGTCAGCGCGCTGCGGCTGTAGACGACGCCGTCGGCCAGGTCGGTCATGCGCCGGCTGCCCGTCGGCGCGTCCCCGAGCGTGGCCAGCAGCTGGAACTGCACGTAGCTGAGGTCGCCCGCTTCGCGCAGCTGCTGCTCGACCGCGTGGCGCAGCAGGCTCGTCACCTCGATCAGCGCGAAGTAGGCGCCGAGCTGGGCGGGGTCGAGGGACGGCGAGTCGGCCATGACGAGAAGTGTACTTGCTTCAAATTTGAAGCAGTGCTACCTTGACCGAAAGATGCTTCGAATTTGAAGCACATCGAAACTCCACCGAAATGAGGCTCCCCATGAAGGCAGTGCGATTCCACGAGTACGGCGACGCCGACGTCCTCCGTTACGAGGACGTCGAGACCCTTGTCCCCGGCGCCGGCGAGGTGCTGGTCCGCGTCGCGGCGACGGCGTTCAACCCGGTCGACGCGAACATCCGCGCCGGCTTCATGCAGGGCCCGATCCCGACGACGCTGCCGCACACGCCGGGCTACGACGTGTCGGGCACGGTCGAGGCGCTGGGTGACGGCGTCGACGCCGTGGCGGTCGGCGACGCGGTCGTCGGCTTCCTGCCGATGACGGCCGACGGCGCCTCCGCCGAGTACGTCGTCGCTCCCGCCGAGAGCCTGACCGCGGCGCCCACGAGCCTGCCGCTGGCCGACGCGGCAGCGCTGCCGTCGGTGGCGCTCACCGCCGACCAGGCGCTGTTCGAGCTCGGCGAGCTGAAGGCCGGCCAGCGCGTGCTGATCACCGGCGCGGGCGGCGCGGTCGGCAGCTACGCGGTGCAGCTGGCCAAGCAGGCCGGCGTGCACGTGATCGCCACGGCCAGCCCCCGCAGCGCCGAGCGCGTCAAGGCGGCGGGCGCGGACGAGGTCATCGACCACACCACCAGCGCGCTGACCACGGCCGAGCCGATCGACGTCCTGCTCAACCTCGCCCCGCTCGACCCCGAGGCGTTCGCCGCGCTGGTCCCGCTCGTCCGCGACGGCGGCGCCGTGGTCAGCACGACCGCGTGGATGCCGACGCCCGGCGACGAGTCCCGCGGCGTGCGCGCCTCCACCGTCTTCGTCCGCAGCGACGCCGAGCAGCTCGCGCGCCTGGTGGCGCTGGTCGACGGCGGCGAGCTGCGCGTCGAGGTCGCCGAGCGCGTGCCGCTGGCCGAGCTGCCGGCGCTCCACGCGCGGGCCGCGGCGGGCGAGCTGCCGGGCGGCAAGGTCATCGTCGTCCCGGCCGGGGCCTGACGTCATGGCTTTCACCCTCGATCCCGAAGTCGCCGCGGCCCTGGCCCCGATGGCCGGCTTCACCCCTCCGCCGGTCGGCGACATCGCCGCCCGCCGGACCGTGTGGGAGCCGATCATCGGCGCCGCCGGCACGGCCCAGCCGATCCCGGCCGACGTGACCACGAGCGAGCACTTCGCCACCGCCGCGGACGGCACGCCGATCAAGCTGCGCTGGTACGTCAAGGACGGCGCGACGCCGGGACCGGCCGCGCTGTTCTTCCACGGTGGCGGCTACATCTTCGGGCACATCGACCTGTTCGACGGTCCCGTGTCCCGGTACGTGTCCGCCAGCGGCGTGCCGATGCTCTCGGTCGAGTACCGCCGCGCGCCCGAGCACCCGTTCCCGACGCCGCTCGAGGACGCGTACGCGGCGCTCCTGTGGCTGCACGAGCACGCCGCCGAGCTGGGCGTCGATCCCGACCGGATCGGCGTGATGGGCGACAGCGCCGGCGGCGGCCTGGCGGCGGCGCTGACGATCCTCACGCGCGAGCGCGGCGGCCCGATGCTCGCCCGGCAGCTCCTGCTGATGCCGATGCTCGACGACCGCACGCGGACCCCCGATCCGCAGATCGCGCCCTACGCGCTGTGGTCCTACGAAGACAGCGCGACCGCGTGGCCGGCCCTGCTCGGCGACGCGGCCGGCGGGCCCGACGTCCCGGCCACGGCGGCGCCCGCCCGGCTCGAGGACGCGACCGGCCTGCCACCCGCGTACATCGAGGTCGGCCAGCTCGACGTCTTCCGCGACGAGGACCTCGCCTACGCGACCAAGCTCAGCCGTGCCGGCGTGCCGGTCGAGTTCCACCTGCACCCCGGCGTCCCGCACGAGTTCGACTCGATCGCCTTCGACTCCGACGTCGCCCGGCGCGCGATCGCCGACCGCGTCCGGGTGCTCAAGTCGATCTAGAGTCGTGAACTTCTGAATCGCGACACTAGAGTCGGCGGGGTGCGGGACGTGCTGGAAGGCCTCGTCGCGGACGGCTCGCTCCCGGGCGCGGCCGTCGCCGTCATCCGCGGCGGCGACCGCGAGGTCGTCACGGTCGGGTTCGCCGATCTGGCACGCAGTGTGCCGCTGGGACCCGACACCCGGTTCCGGCTCGCGTCGCTCAGCAAGCCGATCGTCAGCGCGCTGGCGCTCGGGCTGATCGAGGATGGGGGCCTCGGGCTCGAGGACCCGATCGGGCGGTGGCTGCCGGAGCTCGCGGCGCCGACCGTGCTGCGTGGGGACGCCGTCGTGCCGGCGGCCGGGCCCGTGCGGGTCCGGCACCTGCTCGACGCAACCTGCGGCTGGGGCTTCCCGGGCGAGCTGACGGCGGGCTTCGAGCGGATGCTCGCCGCGGTCGGCGACGGGCGGCACCGCCACCGGATGCCCGTCCCGGACGTGTGGGTGGCGGCGCTCGCGAGAACGCCGCTGCTGTTCGAGCCAGGTGAGCAGTGGCTCTACGACACGTCGTACGACCTGCTCGGCGTGGTGCTCGCGCGCGCGGCCGGTCAGCCGCTCCCGGAGGCGTTGCACGCCCGCCTGCTCGAGCCGCTGGGGATGCGCGGCACCGGCTTCGCGGCGAGCGGGGCGCTGGTGGAGGAGGTCCGCGCGCAGGGCGGCGAGCTCGTCCCGGCGGGATACGACGAGGACGTGCGCCGGCTGCCGCGGTTCCCGTCCGGCGCCGGCGGGCTCTTCGGCACGGTCGAGGACCTCTCGCGCTTCGCGCACATGCTCGTCAATGGCGGCGACGGAGTGCTGGCCGCCGCTTCGGTCGAGGCGATGACCTCGGACCAGCTCGCGCCCGCGCAGCGCCGCGCGGGTGGCGCCTACCTCGCCGGGCAGAGCTGGGGCTACGGCGGTTCGGTCGACGTCGAGCCGACCGAGCCCTGGCACGCGCCGGGCCGCTACGGCTGGATCGGCGTGACCGGCACCTCGCTGCACGTCCGGCGCGAGGAGGGCACGGCGATCGTGGTCCTGACGGCGCGAGAGCTGCACGACGCCGCGGACATGGCGCTCATGGGAACGCTCTGGACCGCCGCTATAAGGTGACCCTAACTCGTGCCCTCATCCGTCGCCCGCCTGGCCGTCGCCGCGTTGTCGCTCGCGGCCCTCATCACCTTCAGCGCCTGCGGCTCGGACGCTGAGCGCCCGACCGCGAGCGCCGCCACGGCCACGCCGTCCGGCACGTTCCCGGCCACCGTCGAGCACAAGTACGGCACGACCACGGTCAAGCAGGCGCCCCAACGCGTCGTGGTCGTCGGCATCCGTGAGCAGGACGCGCTGCTCGCGCTCGGCACCGCCCCGGTGGCCACGACCGAGTGGTACGGCGAGGACCCCGGCGCGCTCGAGTCGTGGGCGAAGGCCAAGCTCGGCTCCGCGCCGCTGCCGACCGTCCTGCCCAGCTCGGACGGCATCGAGATCGAGCGCGTCGCCGCGCAGCGCCCCGACCTGATCGTCGGCATCGACACGGCGATGACCGACAAGGAGTACGCGCAGCTCTCGCGCCTCGCGCCGACGATCGCGCCGCCCGCCGGCACCGTGGACTACGGCGCCTCGTGGCAGCAGGACCTGCAGCTGGTCGGCGACGCGCTCGGCAAGCGCGCGGAGGCCGACAAGCTCCAGGCGCAGGTCGAGGACCAGATCGAGCAGACCGCCGCCGAGCATCCCCAGTGGAAGGGCAAGACGGCGATCAACGCGACGCTCAGCGACGGGTCCTTCTACGTCTATGGCCCCAAGACGGCCAACACGCAGCTCTTCGCGCAGCTCGGCTTCGCGTTCCCGCCCGCGCTGCGCGACGTGGGCGGCGGCGACGACTTCGGCGGCACCGTCTCCAACGAGCGCGCCGACCTCCTCGACGTCGACCTGATCCTCTGGGACCACCACGACGCCAAGGACCGCGCCGCGATCGGCAAGACGCCCGTCTATGCCGACCTGGCCGTGCACGAGCAGGGCCGCGAGGTGTTCGAGCAGGAGAGCTCCCCGCTCTACGACGCGCTGTCGAAGACGTCCGTGCTCAGCGTCCCCGTGGCGCTGAAGCTGCTCACCCCGCGCTTCGACGCGGCGCTCGACGGCGACCCGTCGACCAGCTCGGACTGACGCTCAGCGGGGCGGCGGCAGCTCGAGCTCGTCGATCGCGGGCGTGGGACTGCCGATCAGGCGCTGCGCGAGGTGCGCGAGCTTCTCGCCGGCGCGCAGCAACCGGACGCCGAGCCGGCTCTCCGGGAACGCGACGCGCGGCACGCCGGGCGGGAGCTGCTGCGCCGCCTCGACCGCCGGGCGCATGAACGCCTCGTAGGCCGCGAACGCGCGAGCGGGCTCGGCGTGCTCGGACAGCTCCCGCGCGAGCACGTACGCGTCGATCAGCGCCAGGCTCGTGCCACCGCCGCCCAGCGGCGTGACGCAGTGCGCCGCGTCGCCGAGCAGGACGACGCGCCCCTGGCTCCAGGACGGCGCGTGCACCATCGCGAGGTCCTCGAAGTAGAAGTCCGCGCCCTCGAGCGCGGCGAGGATCCGCGGGGTCTCCCAGCCGGCGTCGCCGAAGACGTCGCGCAGCAGCGCGATCTGCTCCTCGCGCGACCGCTCGTCGTGGCCGCGCTCGTCGGACAGGAACCCGAGCATCGCGCGGGTGGTGCCGAGGTTGTCCGGCCGCAGCGAGACCTGGCGGCCGCCGGGGGCGTGGTACCAGCGCCACGTCCTGCGGTCGTGCTCGGCGCGAGGGATCGTGGCGTAGGCGATGTACACGCCGAGCGGCTCGAGCGTGACGTCGCTGAACACGAGGTCACGGGTCGCGGAGCGCTGGCCCTCGGCGATGGCGACGACGTCGAACGTCCGCTCGTCCCCACCCGCGAAGCGCACGTCGACGCCGTCCGGCCGGCGCTTGAGCGCCTCGATGGTGTCGCCGAACCGCCACTCGACGATGTCCGGCGTGAGCTCGTAGAGCACGCGCGCGAGCTCGCCGCGCAGGACCTCGAGCTCGGCGGTCGGCCCGTCCTGCTCGCCGTCCTGGACGCCGAGCGCGGCCACGACCTCGCCGCCCGAGTCGACGAACTCGGTGCCCCGCTCGCCGGTGTTCGCCGCGCGGACCTCGTCCTCCAGGCCCATCCAGCGCAGGACGTCACGGCCGGCGCCGCGGACGTCGATGTTCTGGCCCTCCTCGCGCAGGGCGTCGGCGCGCTCGACGACCGTGACGTCCCAGCCGGAGGTGGCCATCCAGTACGCAAGGGCGGGGCCGGCGACGCTCGCGCCGGAGATGAGGATGCTGGGCATCACTGATCAGGTAGCCGGAACGGCGTCGGCGTAGACGGTGTCGGTGATCTCGGTCGCGCCCGATGGGGCAAGCAGCGCGCACGCCACGGCGCCGAGCAGGCCGGCGACGGCGCCGACCAGCAGCGCGACGTGGAAGCCGCCGATGTAGGCGTCGCGAGCGGCGGCAAGCAGGTCCGGGCCGGCCGGCCCGAGCTGACCGGCCGCGCTGCCGGCGCCGGCGATCCCGGCGGACGCCTGGTCGGCGACGCGCGCGGGGAGGCCCCGGAGCGCGCCGGCCAGGTCGGACTGGTAGGCGGCGATCAGGACCGCGCCGAGCACGGCGCCGCCGAGCGCGCCGCCGACTTCGCGCGTGAGGTCGTTGACGGCCGAGGAGACCGTGCGGCGGTCCGCGGGCAGGCCGCTGACGACGAGCGTGGTGCCGGGCGTCAGCGCCAGCCCGGACCCGGCGCCGAGCAGGACCAGGCCGACGGCGAAGCCCCAGAACCCGGCGTCGGGGGTGACCAGGACGAACACGACGAAGGCGGCGGCGAACACCGCCATGCCGATCGCGCCGACCCAGCGGGCGCCGAACGCGCTCATCAGCCGCGGGACGAACGGCGTGACGAAGGCGACCCCGATCGGCAGCGGCAGGAAGCACAGCGCGGTCTCGATCGCCGAGTAGCCCTGCACGACCTGCAGGTACTGCGGCGTGAGCAGGAAGAAGCCGAAGGCCGCGAAGAACTGGAGCGTGAGCAGCAGGCTCCCGGCCGCCAGCCCGCCGTTGCGGAACAGGCGCACGTCGAGCATCGGCTCGTCCGCGGCGAGCTCCCACGCCAGGAAGCCGCCGAGCGCGACCAGCCCGACCACGATCCCGGCGAGGGCCTGGGCGTCGCTGAGCGAAGCGTCGCCGGCGCGGATGACGCCGAACACGAGCGCGCCGAGCCCCACGACCGCCAGCGCGCCGCCGACGGGGTCGATCCGGATGGTGCGGTCGCCGCTGGGCCCGACGAAGCGCAGGACGCCCGGCACCAGCGCCAGCGCGAGCACGCCGAACACGACCTGGATGCCGGCCCAGCCCGAGATCTCCAGCATGCCTCCGCCGATGAACGTCCCCAGCGTCGCCGCCGCGCCGGTGACGCCCGCCCACACCGACACGGCCCGGGCGCGTCGCTCGGGCGGGAACGCGTCGATGAGCACGGACAGCGTGGCGGGGAACACGCCCGCGGCCCCGAGTCCGGCGACCGCGCGCAGGACGGCGACGAGCGTGGCGTCGTCGGCGAGCGCGGAAGCCAGTGAAGCGCCGCCGAAGACGGTGAGCCCGATGACGAGCGCCGGCCGGCGGCCGTACCGGTCCGCGGCCAGCCCCACGGGCAGCAGGACGGCGGCGAAGACGATCGAGTACGCGTTGAGGATCCACGTCAGCTGGGTTTGCGTCGCGCCGAGGTCCGCGGCCAGGTCGGGGAGCGCGATGGCGAGGGACGAGGTCGCGCCGACCACGAGGGCGAGCGCCAGGCACATGACCACCAACAGGGCGGTGAGGTGCTCGCCGCCGCGATCCTTAGTTTGCATTGTGATCAGGCTATCAAGTAGTTAGATAGTCTAAATATCAGCCAGATAGACTTGGCGCGTGCCCGACCCCTCGCTCGATCTCTCCGCCGTCACCCAGACGCTGCGGGAGCTCGTGGCAGCGTCCAACGAGTCGGCCTACCGGCTGGCGCGGGAGCGGAACTTCAACCTCACGGACTCGATGGCGCTCGAGGTCCTCGACCGGCGCGGCCCGCTCGGCGCGGCCGAGCTGGCGCGCAGCATCGGCATCCGCGCCGCGTCGGCGACGATCCTCATCGACCGCCTCGAGCGCGCGGGCCTGGTCGAGCGGCGGCGCGACCCCGGCGACCGGCGCCGGGTGACCGTCGTCGCGGTGCCGGAGGCGCTGGCCGAGAACCTCGCCCTGTGGGCGCCGGCGATCGCGGCCATCGACGAGGTCTCCCGCTCGCTCGACGCGGATCAGCAGCAGGTCGTGCAGGGCTACCTCGAGGCGGTCATCGCGGCGCTCGCGCCTGAGGGGTAGTCGCTCTAGACCTCCCGGCGGCTGCCGATAAGCAGACCATGCGGTGGATCGCCGTCCTCATCGCCTCAGGGCTGCTCGCCGGGTGCGGCGAGACCGTGGCCGAACCGAAGCCGCAGACCACCAGCTGGCGCATCGAGACGGTCGGCGACGCCGGCCCGCAGCGGAGCGTGGAGATCAAGCGCGTGGTCCGGGCGTTCGACCGCCACTGGCGGCGTGGCGACTACGAGCGCGTCTGCGCGCTGATGACGCCGGAGACCCAGGCGAACCTGGCGGCGTTGCTGAAGGCGCCGTCCTGCCTGCAAGCGTTCGGGAGTGAGCTGTACGCCGGTTCGGAGCCGCCCGCGGTCCGCCATGCCGCGGCGCGCGAGTACCGGAGCGTCCGCGTCGACGAGACCGGCACCAGCGCGACGATCACGTTCCCGGATTGCCGCACCTGGCGGCTCGTCCGGCGTGACGGCACGTGGCTGATCAACGACTTCCCGATCGTCCCGTCCGCGGTCCGCGTGACCGCGCCGCGCTGCGAAGCCTGATAGATCCGCTGCAGGCGTTGTCGCGCTCGCCTGGAGCGCCTAGGTTCTCGCGCCGTGCCGGGGATTCGTGAGTATTGGTGGGGCCTGCCCGCGCTGCTGGTCGGCGTGGTGGCGATGATCCAGGGAGACGTCGCGAGCTCCCGCCCGGCGGCGAACGTCGCGTTCTTCCTGCTCGGGTTCGGCGCCGTGCTGTTGATGCGTCGCGCGACGGTCAAGCCGGGAGCGTTCACCGGCGGCGTGCTGTGCCTCGTCCTGCTCGCGACCTTCCTGGGCGGTGGCAACGACGGCGTGCACCGCTGGATCGACGCCGGCCCGCTCTCGCTCGACGTCTCGATGCTCGTCGCGCCGTGGGTGCTGGCGGTGATGGCGCACCTGCTCGCGCGCGGGCGCGTGGCCGGGGCGGTCGCCCTCGCCGTGCTCGTGCAGCTCGCGCTCCTGCTGCAGCCCGACGCCGCGCAGGGGTCCGCGTTCGCGGCGGGCGCGGTGGTGCTGTTGCTGATGAGCGCGGAGCGGTCTGGCGTCGTCCTCACCGGCGTCGCCGCCGTGGTGGCGATGGCGCTCGGCACGTTCTCGCGCCGCGACCCACTGGCGCCCGTGCCGGAGGTCGAGGGGATCGTCGGGCTCGCGCGGGATGCCGCGCCGTGGCTGGGGGTGGCCGCCGTCGTCGCCTGCGCGCTGCTCGCCGTGCCGTTCGTGCGCGCGGCGCTGCACGGCCGCAGCGCGCGTGAGCCGGTGGTCGGCGCGGCGCAGGCGGCGCTGTGCGCGTACGTCGTCGTGCAGCTGCTCGCGCCACTCGGGCTGGACGTCCCGGTGCCGGTGATGGGCTACGGCGCGGCGACGGTGCTCGCCTACGCCGCGGCGTTCACGGCGAGCCTGGCGATGCCGCGGGACCGCGCGTTCAGCGGCCGGTCACGTGACCGGGCGGCTGTCCGGTCACGCGCCGGAACGCGGATGTGAACGCGCTCGGGTTGCGGTAGCCGACACGGCGCGCGACGGTCTCGACCGGCAGGCCGTCCGCGAGCATGCCGAGCGCGGCCGTCGAACAGCACCGCTTCGGCGCGGCGGCGCCGGGCCGGGAGCCACACTCGGCCACGAGGCCACCGAGCCGCTGGACGCCCGCACCGTCCCGTCCGCGGCAGGACGACGCGCGCGCGGCCGCGTTGCGAGGCGGTCGCCCAGCCCTGAGGCGTGCGACATTGTGGGGGTGAGCGTGACGACCAGCGAGGCGGAGAAGCACGCAGCCGCGACGTACGCCGCCGGCCTGGTGGAGGACGGGATGCGCGTCGGGCTCGGGACGGGCTCGACGGTCGCGCCGTTGATCCCGGTGCTCGCGGCGCGCGGGCTCAACCTGCGGTGCGTCGCGACGTCGGTGGCGACGGCGGAAGCCGCAGTCGCCGCCGGGCTGGTCGTCGAGTCGTTCGACGCGCTTCCCGAGCTCGACATCGCGATCGACGGGGCGGACCAGATCGCGCCGGGACCGTGGCTGATCAAGGGCGGCGGGCGCGCGCATACGCGGGAGAAGCTCGTGGCCGTGGCGGCCGCGCGGTTCGTGGTCATCGCCTCGCACGAGAAGCCGGTGCCGCGGCTCACGCCGCCCGTGCCGCTCGAGCTGCTCGCATTCGGGCTCGAGTCGACGCTGATGCGCCTCGGGCAGGCGACGGTCCGCGGTGGCGTGCTGAGCCCCGACGGCGGCATCATCGCGGACTGGACGGGCGCGTTCGACGATCCCGCGGAGCTCGCGCGCCGGCTGGACGCGGACCCGGGTGTGGTCGGCCATGGCCTGTTCGAGCCGGGCCTGGTCAGCGACGTCGTGGTCGCCACGGGCGCCGACGTCGAGCACACGCGGTTCGCTCGTCCGTAACCGGTATCAGCGCCTATGCTGGTGAGGTGACGCTCGAAGATCCTCGCCCGCTACTCGGCGAGCCGCTGCCGCTGGACCTGCTGAACACTACGTGGATGACCGAAGCCGGGCTGCGGGACCTGCTCGCCGACGCGGCCGGCACGCGCCGGTGGCTCGACCACCACGGCCTGCGGGACGCGCCTGCCGAGGCCGGCCCGCTGCGGGAGACGCGGGAGGCGTTGCGCTCGCTCCTGCTGGACCGCGACGCGGTCGCGGGCGTCAACGCGGTGCTCGCGCGGGGTGGCCAGCGGCCGGTGCTCCGCGCGGGTCACGTCGAGACGGAGGTGGACGCGGAGCCGCAGTGGCGGGTGCCGTGGACGTGCGCCGCGCAGCTCGTCGCGCTGCTCGAGGCCCACGGCGAGCGGGTGCGGCCGTGCGCGAACCCGGACTGCGTCCTCTGGTTCCTCGACACGTCACGGCCGGGAACACGCCGCTGGTGCTCGATGGCGGCGTGCGGCAATCGCGACAAGGCAGTTCGTCACGGCCGCGTGCGTCACCGGTAAATTCACTTATACTGGTGACCACGTGTAAGCTGGAAGGCATGGGCTATCACGCGGGAGAACTTGCCGTGCAGCGGCGGGCGGGCGTCACGGGCGTCCCCTTCGGTGCGGAGACCGAGCTGCCGGAGGTCGCGCGCGACTTCCTCGAGGAGCAGCTGTGGCTCGTGCTCGGCGCCGAGGACGCCGAGGGTCGTGTGTGGGCGAGCGTGCTCTACGGCTGGCCCGGCTTCATCTCTAGCCCGGAGCCGCACAGCCTCGTCATCGCCTCCGAGCCGCTGCCGGGCGATCCGCTCACCGGAGCGCTCGACGGTCCCGTGGGCGGGCTCGCGATCGAGCCGAGCACGCGCCGCCGCCTCCGGCTCAACGGGCGCGCCACGAGCGCGGACGGCGAGGTCACGATCGCGCTCGAGCAGGTCTACGGGAACTGTCCGAAGTACATCACCGCGCGCGACGTCGAAGCCGTCGTCGAGGCCACGCCCGCGCCACCCGCGGCGAGCGGCGCGATCGACGCACGCGCGCGGCAGCTCCTCGCGGCCGCGGACACCGCGTTCGTCGCCACGCGCGGCCCCGACGGCCTCGACGTCTCCCACCGCGGCGGGCGTCCCGGCTTCCTCCAGGTCCGCGACGAGCGCACGATCGTCTGGCCCGACTATCCCGGCAACCGCATGTTCAACACGCTCGGCAACCTCGCGGCCGACGGTCGGTTGGGGCTCACGGTCGTCGACCCCGAGGACGGCACGACGCTCTACGTGACCGGCCGGGCGTCGATCCTCTGGGACGAGGCGCGCGCGGTCGAGCTGCGCGTCGACGCGGTCGTGCGACTCGACCGGGCGGCGCCGCTCCGGTGGCGCTTCGAGCGCGCCGCGCGCAACCCGCCGCTCGAGACTGGTCAAGCGGCGTAGGCGACGGCGCAGCCCGTGATCAGGCAGCCGACCAGGATCGGCGCGCCGAACCGGGCGAACACCGCGCCCGTGTAGTTCCCCGGCCGCATCACCATCACGTTGGACTGGTGGCTGAGCGGGTTCAGCAGCGTCAGCGAGACGCACGTGCCGACGAGGGCGAGCACGGTCACCGGGTCCACGCCCAGGTCGGCGGCGACGGTGATCGCGACCGGCGTGAGGATCGAGGCCGTGGCGGCGTTCGTGACGAGGTTGGTCATCACCGTCGTGGTCACGGCGAGCACGATCAGCGTCGTGAGGCGGCCGCCTCCGGCGTCGGAGATCGCGTCGGCGATGGTGTCGGCGAGCCCGCTCCCGACCACGATCGCGCCGAGGCCGATCGACCCGGCGAGCAGCGCCAGGACCTTCGGCTGCAGCGCGTGCGCCGCCGTCCGCGGGCTCAGCACGCCGGTCAGGACCATCAGGATCGCGCCGCCGGACGCGGCCAGCTCCGCCGGGGTCAGCCCGAACGACGCGGCGACGATGACGCCCGCCAGGATCGCGAGCGCGACGCCGGTCTTGCCGGGCTGCGGGGCGCGGTTGGCGGCGTCCTGCCACAGCGCGACGACCGGGTTGCGGGTGATCGCGCCGGGATCGTCGGCCGCGACGAAGCACGTCTCGCCCGCGCTGAGGTGGGTCTCGTGGAGCGGGTCCTCGGTGCGGGCGGCGATGATCCGCACTGCCCCGTCGCGCTCGAAGTCGTGGAGCGTCGCCCCCTCACCCGCGCTGACGCTGGCCGCGTACAGCCGGTGCGACGAGAGGCCGAACAGCGGCACCTGCCAGAGCGCGGAGACGCCGGTCTCGGTCGCGGCGAACACGAGCACGTCGTCGGGCTCGATCGGCGTGTCCGGAGCGACGGTCGTGCCCCAGCGCTGGATCGCGGTTAGCTCGTAGTCACGGGTGTGCGTGAGGCCGAGGTCGGACGCCCGGCGCTCGACGGCCAGCGCGGACGCGCTGATCGGGATCTCCACCCGCCAGTGCTTGGCCTCGACGGCGTCGACCGACGCGCCGCGCAGCGCGCGCCCGGCCGTGAGGAAGATGATCACGGCGCCCACGAGCGCCACGGGCAACGCGACCACCGCGAACGAGAACATGCTCACGTCGACGCCGCGCTCGCCGGCGAGGCCCGCGATGACGAGGTTCGAGCTCGTGCCGATCAGCGTCACCGACCCGGCCAGGGTGGTGATGTGCGCGATCGGCAGCAGCACCTCGCGCGCCGGGATTCGCCGCGTCTGCTCGAGCTGCCGCGCCGCCGGGATCAGCATCGCCACCAGCGGCGTCGTGTTCATCAACGCGGAGGCGACGCCGATCGGCAGGGACAGCCGGCCGAGAGCGCCGCGCGCGCTGTGCGTCGAGGACAGCAGCGCCCACGTCACGCGCGCCACGACCCCCGTCTGGACGATCCCGCGCGCGATCACGAGCATCGCCGCCACGGTGATCACGCCCGCGTTGCTCAGCCCGGCGGCCAGCGCCTCCGGGGACGCGAGGTCGAGCACCCCCGCGAGCACCAACGCCGCGACCAGCGCCACGAGCGGATCGACCCGGCCCGAGGCCATCGCGACGAGCGTCACGACGACCAGCACCGCGGCCACGTAGATCATCGCCCGCACCGTACTCCTCGGTGCGGGCGAGGGAGCGCTACGACCCGTGGTTCGTGCCGATCGGTGGCGTGAACGGCTGCGCGTGGACCTGCCCGATCAGGATGGCGATGATCGCCGTGTCCGAGCCGGTGGCGGGCGGGCGTTCAGCGGCCGCGGCGGCGGCGGGAACGGCGGCCGCGGCGATCACGGCCAGCGTGCTGATGCGGATGAAGCGCATGGTTCCTCCTCGGTGGCGTCGCCAGCGAAGACGCTTCTCGCGGCGGGCTATTCCGTTCGCTCAGAGGTCGAGCACGACGCCGTCCCGCGGACGGGCGCAGCAGATGAGCGCGCGGCCGTCGCCCGGCGGCTCGACCGGAACCGGGTCGTAGTCGACGGCGCCGGCGATCACCGCCGTCTCGCAGCTGTGGCAGACGCCGGTGCGGCAGGACCAGCGGACGGGCACGTCGCACGCCTCGGCGAGCTCGAGCAGGCTCGCGTAGTCGTCGCTCCACGGGACGGACAGGTTGCTGCGCGCGAACTCGATCGTCGGGCCGGTACCGGGCTCGCCCGACGGGACGTGGGGCGCGCGGGTGGGCGTTGCCACGATGCCGGGCGTGAACCCGGCGGCCGGCCCGAACGGCTCGGTGTGGATGTGGGCGGCGGCGAACCCCAGCGCGGCCAGCCCGGCGCTCAGCTCGTCCATGAACGGGCCCGGGCCACACAGGTAGGCCTGGGCGTCGCGCGGCGGGTCGAGCGCGGCGAGCGCGGCGGCGGTGAGCCGGCCGCCGTGGTCGGGACGGCTGCGGAACACGTGCGCGTGCGCGTGAGGAAGGGCCGCGAGCAGCTCGCGCGCCTCGGCGGCGAAGGCGTCGTCGCGCGCGCCGTGGAGCCACCAGACCTCGCGCTCGGAGTGCTCGGCCGCGAGCGCGTGCAGCATCGCGAGGACCGGGGTGGCGCCGATGCCGGCGCTGATCAGCAGCACCGGCGCTTCGGTCTCGTCGAGGATGAACGTGCCGCGCGGCGCGGCGACCTCCACCGCGTCGCCGACCGCGAGCCGCGTGTGCAGGTACCCGCTGCCGACACCCTGCGGCTCGCGCTTGACGGTGATCCGGTACTCGGCCGCGCCCGGCGCGCTGGAGAGCGAGTAGTTGCGCAGCGCCGACGGCAGCCGCAGCGTCAGGTACTGGCCGGGCCGCGCGGGCGGCAAGGCCGCGCCGTCGGGGTCCGCGAACCGGATCGAGACCACGGAGTCGCTCTCGGGCTCGATCGCGGTGACCGTCAGCGGACGGAACCCGGGCCACGCGGGCGGCGGGCTCACCTCGACGAGACCGGCATTGCCGCCGCCCGCCTCGCCCTCGAGCATCGCCTTGAACGAACCCTGCCAGCCGGGGCTGAGCGCCGGGATGCGCAGGGCGCGGAGCAGCTGCTGGCGCGGGTGGCCGGGCAGGTAGAGGAGCGCGTCGACCTCGGCGACCGTCATCTGCTCCGGACCCGACGCGAGCTTGACGATCGCGTCCCCGGCCTCGACCTCGCCCTCCTCCAGCACGCGGAAGTAGAACCCGGGCCGGTGATGGGAGACCAGCAGCGCCGGCACGCGCGGGTCGTTCATCCGGAGGCCGACGCGGTAACACGTGACGCGCGGCTGCGTGACCTCGAAGACGGCGGTGCCGATCCGGTACCGGTCGCCGATGCAGACCTCCGCGTCGGCGAGCCCGTCGACCGTGAAGTTCTCGCCGAACTGCCCGTGGGAGAAGTCGTCGCGGCCGAGCTCGTGCTCCCAGTAGCGGTAGGACTCGGCCTGGTAGACGAACACGGCCCGCATCTCGCCGCCGTGGCCGCCGAGGTCGCCCTGGCCGTCGCCGTCGATGTTCAGCCGCCGCACGCGCCGCGGCCCGCTCACCGGCTCCTTGAAGACGCCGGTGAACACCGTCTTGCCCTGCCAGGCGACGTCCTTCGGCAGGCCGACGTTGACGGACAGGAGCGTCGCGGTGCTCTGGGGATGGTCGCGCATGGAGGTTCCCGCTCAGTCGTAGACTCGCGGGCACTGATGAGGAACGTCAAAGTGCTCGCGGGGCTCGTGCTCGCCACATTGTCCATCACGCCCGGCGTGGCGCACGCCGCGGCGGGCTCAATCACCGTCGGCACGACCGATCAGGTGGTGTCACTCGATCCCGCGGGGGTGTACGACCTCGGCTCGCAGCAGCTGATCGGCAACCTCTTCCAGAACCTCCTGAAGATCCCGGCGGGTGGCAACCAGCCCCGGCCGGACGCCGCCGAGCGCTGCGCGTTCAAGACCGCGAAGACGTACGTGTGCACGCTGCGCAGCGGGCTGAAGTTCTCCAACGGCGACCCGCTGACCGCGGCCGACGTGAAGTTCTCGCTCGACCGCGTGCGGAGGATCGCCGACTCCATGGGGCCGTACACGCTGCTGCGCAACCTCGACCGCGTCGAGGTGACCGGCACGAGGACGGTGACGATGCACTTGAAGAGCGCGGACGGCACGTGGCCGGCGGTGCTCACCCACACGGTCGGCGCGATCGTTCCGAGGCGGGTCTTCCCGGCCAAGCGCCTGCTGGCCGACCGCAAGGTGATCGGCTCCGGGGCCTACAAGCTCGACCGGTACGTCGCGCACCAACAGGCCGTGCTCTCGCGCAACGCGCGGTACTCGGGGACGAAGGCGAAGACCAAGCGGGTCGACGTGCAGTACTTCGAGCAGAGCACGTCGTTGAAGATCGCCATCGAGCAGGGCGACGTCGACGTCGCCTTCCGCGGCTTCTCCGCGGCCGAGATCGCCCAGCTGCGCACGCAGACGGCGGCGGGTGTGCGGGTGCTCGAAGGGCCGGGCTCTGAGATCCACTACCTCGTGTTCCAGACGGACAAGGCTCCGACGAACACCCTCGCCGTGCGCCAGGCGATCGCGCAGGTCGTCGATCGCGCCGCGCTCGCGAGCACGGTCTACGCCGACACGGTGACGCCGCTGTACTCGCTGCTGCCGGCGGCGCTCCACGGAGCCAAGCCGGTGTTCCAGACGGCGTACGGGGCGCCGGACGTCGCGAAGGCGCAGGCGATCCTCGCGGCCGCCGGAGTCACGACCCCGGTGGCGCTCGACGCCTGGTACACGCCGGCGCAGTACGGCCCTGAGGAAGCGGCCGCGTTCGAGGAGCTCCGCCGCCAGCTCGAGGCGAGCGGGCTGTTCACGGTCAAGGTGGGCGCAGAGGCGTGGGAGCCCTACAAGGAGTCGGCGTTCTCCGCGCACCAGTTCCCGCTCTACGGTCTCGGCTGGTTCGGCGACTATGTCGACGGCGACAACTACCTCTCGCCGTTCCTGCGCGACGGCGGGTTCATGGTCAACGGCTACGCGAACGCCGCCGTCAACGGGCTGCTCGACCGGCAGCTCGCGTCGCGCACGTCGAGCGAGCGGGCCGCGCTCTTCGGCCAGCTCCAGGACATCCTCGCCCGCGACGTGCCGGTGCTCCCGCTCTGGGAGCGCAAGCAGGTCGTCGTCGTCCGGGCCGGGGTGGAGGGCGCCGAGAAGACGTTCGACCCGGCGCTCCAGCTGCGGTTCGGGCTCCTGACGAAACGCTAGGCGGCGGCGTGCTGCTCGGCGTGCACCGCGTGCGCCTGACGCAGCAGGTCCATGAGCTGCTCCTCCTCGCGGATGCGCTTGCGGTACTTCTCGGGCAGCGTCTTGAGCTCGTTCTCCTCGGCGCACAGCGCGGCGAAGATCTTCTCGCGGTGCGGCAGGTCGTTCTCGACGACCTCCAGGTACTCCTTGGCGTGGCGGCGGGCGGCCGCGATCGTGTTCTGCGCGCGGCCCCAGCGACTCAGCAGCGAAGCCACGACGGTGATGATCAGCACGCCGAGGATCACGCTGAGCGAGAGGCCGGTGCTGATCTCGGTGACGTCGACGTGCTCGCCGTCGTTGATGAACGGCACGTTGTTCTCGTGCAGGGCGTGCAGGACGAGCTTGACGCCGATGAAGCCGAGGATCGCGGCGAGCCCGTAGCCGAGGTACACGAGGCGGTCGAGCAGGCCGTCGATGAGGAAGTACAGCTGGCGCAGGCCGAGCAGCGAGAAGGCCGTGGCCGTGAAGACGATGAACGTGTTCTGCGTGAGCCCGAAGATCGCGGGGATCGAGTCCAGCGCGAACAGGATGTCGGTGCCGCCGATCGCGACCATCACGAGCAGCATCGGCGTCAGGACGCGCTTGCCGTTCTCGATCGTGAACAGCTTGTCGCCGTCGTAGTGGTTGGTGGTGGGGAAGAGCCGGCGCGCGATCCGCACGACGATGTTGTCGCCCGACTGGCTGTCCGAGCCGTGCGGGCGCAGCATGTTGCCGGCGGTGATCAGCAGGATCAGCCCGAACAGGTAGAAGACCCACGCGAACGTGTTCAGCAGCGCCGCGCCGAGGAAGATGAACCCGGTCCGGGCGATCAGCGAGAACACGATCCCGAACAGCAGGACCTTCTGCTGGTCCGCCCGCGGCACGGCGAAGCTGGTCATGATGATCAGGAAGACGAACAGGTTGTCGACCGACAGCGCCTTCTCGGTCACGTAGCCCGCGAAGTACTCCGTGCCCATCGTCGTGCCGCCGAGGACCATGACGCCGACGCCGAACGCGATCGCGATCCCGATGTAGAGCGCCGACCACGTCGCGGCCTCCCGCAGCGTCGGCACGTGCGCTTTTCGCACGTGGAAGATGAAGTCGAACGCCAGCAGGCCGGCGATGCCGACGACGGTGAGGGCCCACGCGAGAAAGGAGACGTCCACACGCGCATGCTGTCAGTCCTCACGATCGGAGGGGGTCGAGGCGGTACGCTGCAAAGGGCACAAGCGCTCGGGCTCACCTCTTCTTCCTCGGCGTCTTCCTCTTCGAAGGGGTATGGAAGCGAGGCACCATGAAGTCCCCACGGAAGATGCTGCGAGACCTGGGCGGCGGTCGACCCGAGGCCCCCACGCGCGAGCAGGTGGTCTCGCGCGAGCAGGACGTCTCGCCGGTCACGCTCCCGCTCCCCCGCTACGACAAGCTGAGCGCCGACGAGGTGCTCGCGGCGCTGAGCGACCTCAAGCCGAACGACCTCGCCAAGCTCGGCCACCACGAGCGCACGCACCAGAACCGGACCAAGGTGCTCGCCGGGATCGACGCGTGGCTGGGCCACGAGCCGTGGCCGGGCTACGACGCGCTGGACGTGGACGGCGTGCGGTTCGGCCTCGACGGCGCGGCCCGCGAGCGGTTCGTCGTGGTGCTCGCGTACGAGCGGGCCCACAAGAACCGCGCCGGCGTGGTGCTCGCCGCCCAGCAGAAGTCCGGGCGCGACGCCTAGCGCACGGTCTTGCGCTCGTAGAGGAAGCGCGCCCAGAGCCAGCCGATCAGGCCGAGCACGAGGATCCAGACCAGGCTGAGCCACCCGTTCGAGCCGAGCTCGGTGTCGAACAGCAGCGCGCGGAGCGTCTCGATGAACGGCGTGAACGGCTGGTGCTCCGCGAACCACTGCAGCCAGCCGGGCATCGACTCGGTCGGCACGAAGCCGCTGCCCAGGAACGGCAGGATCATCAGCGGCATCGGCAGGTTGCTCGCGCTCTCGACGCCCTTCGCGAACACGCCGAACGCCGCGCCCAGCCAGCACAGCACGAAGCCGATCGCCGCGAGCAGGGCCGCGGCGGCCAGCACGTCCAGCACGGACGCGGGCGCGCGGAAGCCCATCAGCAGCGCGACGGCGGTGACGATCGCCGTGGCGAGCAGCACCTGCACGAGGTTGCCGAGGACGTGGCCCGTGAGCACGGCCGAGCGGGAGATGTCCATCGTGCGGAAGCGGGCGATGATGCCCTCCGTCAGGTCCTTGGAGACCGACAACGCGGGGCCGGTGACGCCGCCGGCGATGGTGAGCAGCAGGACGCCCGGCACGACGTACTGCAGGTACGCGTCCGTGCCCTCGCCGCCGATGCCCGCGCCGAGCGTGTCGCCGAAGACGTAGACGAACAGCAGCAGGAAGATCAGCGGCGTCAGGACCAGGTAGGTGATGACGGGGTAGCGGACCGCGTGCAGGAGGCTGCGGCGCAGCATCGTCCTGGAGTCCGCGACGGTGTGGGCGAGGGTGCTCATTGAGCGACCTCCTTCGGGGCGTCGTGACCGGTCAGCGCGAGGAACACGTCGTCCAGGTCGGGAGTGTGGATGGTCAGGGCGCGCGCTTCCACGCGGCCGGCTTCCAGGCGGTCCATCACGGTGCGGATGGAGGCGAAGCTGCCGTCGCTGGGGACGTCGAGCGCCAGCGCGGCGTCGTCGCGGGTGGCGTCCTCGAGCACGGCGAGGGCACCGTCGAACGCCGGCTGGTCCTCGAACTCGAGGTGGATCCGCCCGCCCGGCACGAGCCGCTTGAGCTCGGAGGGCGTGCCGTCGGCGACGATGACGCCGTGGTCGAGCACGGCCACGCGGTGCGCGAGCTGGTCGGCCTCCTCCAGGTACTGGGTGGTGAGGAAGATGGTGGTGCCGGCCGCGACGAGCTCGCGCACGATGTCCCACATCTCCGCGCGGCTGCGCGGGTCCAGGCCCGTGGTCGGCTCGTCGAGGAACACGATCTGCGGGCGCGAGACGAGCGTCATCGCGAGGTCCAGCCGGCGGCGCATGCCGCCCGAGTAGGTGGACAGCGGCTTGCGCGCCGCCTCCGCCAGGTCGAACCGCTCGAGCAGCTCCGCCGTGCGGCGGGCACCCTCCTTGCGGCCGAGGTGGCGCAGGTCGGCCATGAGCCGGAGGTTCTCCTCGCCCGTGAGCAGGTTGTCGACGGCCGAGAACTGGCCGGTGACGCCGATCAGGGCGCGGACCGCCTCCGGCGAGGCGACGACGTCGTGGCCGCCGACGCGGGCGACGCCGGCGTCCGGGCGCATGAGCGTGGAGAGGATGTGGACGGTCGTCGTCTTGCCCGCGCCGTTCGGCCCGAGCAGGGCGAACACGCGGCCGGCGGCGACGTCGAGGTCGAGCTGGTCGAGCACGACCTTCTCGCCGAAGGACTTGGTCAGTCCTTCGAGCTGGATGGCGGAAGTCATCAGGACCCTTCGGAGCGGTGGACGTCGATCGAGCCGTAGCCCGTGCGGATGTGGAGCTCGAGCGTGTCTTCGCCCGAGCCGGGACCGGAGTCGGCGGCGAGGTCGGTGCGCACGACGCCGTGCTGGGAGGTGGCGTCGAGCCAGACCGCGGTGCCGGAGCGCACACCGACGTCGACGCTGCCGTAGGAGCCGTCGATGCGGACGACGCCGCGGATCGCCTCGCGGACGTGGATGCCGCCGTACGCGGCGCGGATGGTGGCGTTGGCGGCGGTGGTGCCGATCTCCAACGAGCCGCTGGAGGTCTTGACCTCGGCCGGCCCGTCGACGCGGTCGACCGTGATCGGCCCGTCGGCGCCCGTCAGCTGCAGCCGGCCGCCGACGTGGCCGACGCGCATCATGCCGGACTTGAAGCGGAGGTCGGCGTCGCCGGCGACGTGGGTGACGCGGTAGTCGCCGTGCCCGCCCTTGAGCTCCAGCCGTTCGGCCGAGTCGACGGAGAGCTCGCCGAACGGCACCTCGGCGCGGACGGCGCCGAAGCGCCCCGCGAGCCGGGCGGAGCCGAACTTGACGACCGCCGCGACGTCGGACGCCTCGGGCACCTCGACGACCAACTCGACGGAGTCCTTGCCGGCGCCGAAGATCCTGGGCTTGTGCGGCCCGCGGACGACGATCTCCCCGCCCGTCTGGTCGACGCGGACCGCCTCGGCGGCCGCGCGGTCGCCGCCGCGGTTGGGGTTGCTGGGCGAGACGTCGACGGCCACGTCCTCGCGTGCACGCGCGATGACCCGGACGCTGCCGACCTCGATCTCGACCCGGACCGAAGCCGTGCCGTCGACGGAGTACGCGCTCATCGCACCCACCCCGTGAACGAGCTGCCGTGCGTCTGCGGGGTGCTGCGACGCGGCTCCAGCGCCGCGCCGACCGCGCGGACGAACCACGCGTTGAGCGAGATGCCGTCCGCGTTCGCCGCGGCCTCGGCGCGGGCCTTGAGCGAATCCGGCAGCCGGAGCGTGGTGCGGCTGGTCGATTCGTCGTCGGTGTCCTCAGGCGCGGGCGCGGGTGGGTCGCTCGCAGGTGACGTCACGGATGACACCACCGGTTCGCCGGTGGGCTTGGCGACGACGAACTCGACGTCGCGGCCACGGAGGCGCAGGTCCACGGACCCGGGAGCGAGTTCCCGCGTGATCTCGCCCGCCGCATCCGACAGCGCTTCCATGATCGCCAGGCGGGCGGCCGCGTCCAGCGCGACGGCCAGCCGGTCGGCGGTGGCCTGGGTCTCGGGATCTCCCGCCGCGGCGGCGGAGAGGAGCTGGCGCTGGAGCTCCTCGACGTACTGGCCGATCTGCATGGGCGTCAGTATGACACCACTCTGGTGTCATTGCAACACCACGGTGATGTCAATAGTTGACGCGTTCGCGTTCTGTCAGCCCGCGTACACCTGTAACGAATCCGGTATGACCCGCAGATCCTTCGCGAGTCGCCCATCGACTACGCCGCGCTGTTCTCGGCGGGGCCGACGCCGTGCCTGGTCCTCGACGCGGACTTCTGCATCTGCGAGGTCAACGACACGTACCTCGCGATGACCCGCCGCCGGCGCGAGGATCTGCTCGGGATCAACCTCTTCGACGCGTTCCCCGGCAACCCGGACGATCCGGAGGCCAAGGGGCAGCGCGACCTGCGCGCGTCGCTGCAGCGCGTGTTGCGGACCGGGCGCGCGGACACCATGCCGACCCTGCGTTACGACCTCGCGCAGCCGACGGCCGACGGCATGGTGTTCGAGGAGCGCTGGTGGCGCCCGAACAACACGCCGGTGCTCGGCGCCGACGGGCGGGTCGTCCTGATCAAGAACTGCGTGGAGGACGTCACCGCCACGCAGCGCGCGCGGCGTGAGCGCGAACGCAGCGAGCGCCGGCTGCGGTCGCTCGTCGAGCACGCCATGGACGCGATCCTGGTGATCGGCCTCGAGCGCGAGGTGACCTACGCCAGCCCCGCGACGAGCCGGTTCATCGGCCGGCGGATCGCCGAGCTCGACGACTTCCGCTGGGACACGTTCATCCATCCCGAGGACCTGCCGGCGGCGCTCGAGCTGCTCGACGCCGTGGAGGCGGTGGCGCGCGGGGAGACGGTCTCGGGCCAGCTCCGGGTCGTCCGGGCCGACGGCTCGGTGCGCTTCACCGAGGTGCGCGCCACCAACCATCGCGCGGACGAGGCGATCAACGGGGTCGTCCTCAACGTGCGCGACGTGACCGAGCAGCGCCAGGTCGAGCGCCTGCTCCAGCAGCAGGCGCTGGAGGACGTGCTGACCGCGACCCCGAACCGGCGCTGGTTCGTCGAGGCCGCCAAGAGCGCGACCGCGCGGTCGGCGCGGACGGGGCACCCGGTCGGCGTCGTGCTCGTCGACGTCGACCACTTCAAGCAGATCAACGACACGATGGGCCACCCCGCGGGGGACCGGCTGCTGATCGAGCTCGTCCGGCGGATGGCGAGCGCCCTGCGGCCTTCGGACACCGTCGCGCGGCTCGGCGGCGACGAGTTCGCGATCCTCAGCGAGGACCTGCGCTCCGAGCAGGACGCCTGGCAGATCGCGCACCGCATCGCCGCGGCCGCGACGGGCAGCTACGAGCTCGGGCCGGGGCTCGAGGCGCGCGTCACGCTGTCGATCGGCGTCTCCACCGACGAGGGCGGCGCGGACGCGGACACGCTGATCGCGCACGCCGACGCCGCCCTGTACAAGGCCAAGCGCGCGGGACGCAACCGCATCGAGGTGTTCGACCCCGAGCTGCGGCGCGCGCTGGTCGACCGGACGCGGACCGAGCAGGAGCTGCGCCGGGCGCTGGACGGGGACGAGCTCGTCCTGCACTGGCAGCCGATCGTCCGCACGAGCGATGGGGTCTTCGCCGGCGCGGAGGCCCTGCTGCGCTGGCAGCACCCCGACCGGGGCCTGCTCGTGCCGGCCGCGTTCCTGCCGGTCGCCGAGGAGGCCGGGCTGATGCACCGCGTCGGCGCGTGGGCGATCGAGCGGGCGCTGGAGCAGGCCGTCGCCTGGCAGCGCCTGGAGCACCCGCCGCGGGTGTTCGTCAACCTCGCCGCCGAGCAGCTGCGCGACCCGCTGCTCCCGGACGCGGTGAGCCGGCTCGCGGGCGTGCATGGCGTGCGGCCCGACGGCGTCTGCTTCGAGGTCAGCGAGCGCGTCCTCGCGGTCGACGTGGCCGCGATCCGCGCGCAGCTGCTCGTGTTGCGCGACCGCGGCTTCGGCCTCGCCCTCGACGACTTCGGGGCCGGCAACACCGCGCTCACGTGGCTCCAGCAGCTCCCGCTGGACGTGCTCAAGCTCGACCGGAGCTTCGCCGCGACCGCCACCGATCCGACCGCCCACGCGATCATCAGCGCGGTCGTCCAGCTGGCCCCGACGCTGGGCATGACCAGCATCGCCGAGGGGGTCGAGACGGCCGAGCAGCTCGCGACGCTCCGCGGCCTCGGCTGCGACTTCGCGCAGGGCTACACGATCGCCGAGCCGCAGGCGGAGCCCGCGGTGACGCCGCGGTTCCAGCGGCCGCTGTCGGCGCTCTGACCATCCCGTCCGCGCCGCCCGCCGCGCGGTGATCGACTGCCCGCGAGCAGTCGCCGCGATTGTGATGTTCGCGGTCAGGGACCAGCCCAGGGGAGGGCGTCCAGAAGGGCGGTAGGAATGCGGGGCAAGCTGGTGTGTGGCGCTCTGATCGGAGCGTTGGTGCTTCCGGCTGCGGCAACTGCGCAGCAGCCATGGGACGATCCGGCGCTCGGCCCGGACCGAAGGGCGGATCTGGTGATCGCCGCCATGACCCTGGAGGAGAAGGCCGAGCTGATGTCCACCAACACGGGCACGAGCTGGGCGTACTTCAACGCGGGCATCGAGCGGCTGGGGGTACCGTCGCTGCGCATGCTGGACGCGGGCGCGGGCCTGCGGCTGGGCGGGGTCACGCTGCCGGAGACCGAGAACCGGGCGACCGCGATGCCGTCGCCGCTGCTGCTCGGGGCGACGTTCGACCCGGGGCTGGCCGCCCGCTACGGGCGCACGGTGGCCGAGGAGGTCCGGCAGGTCGGCGGCAACGTCCTGCTCGGCCCGAACGGCGACATGATCCGGACCCCCTGGTGGGGGCGCGCGAACGAGACCGAGGGCGAGGACCCGTTCCTCACCGCGAGCCTCGTCGGCCCGTACGTGCGCGCGGTCAAGGACCTCGGCGTGATCGCGGACCTCAAGCACTACAACGTCTACACGCAGGAGATCAACCGCGGCGCGCCCTATGACGCCGTCGCGGACGAGCGCACGGTCCAGGAGATCTACACGCCGCCGTGGGAGGCGGCCGTGGACAACGGCCTGGGCTCGACGATGTGCTCGTTCAACCAGCTCAACGGCGAGTACGCGTGCCAGAACCGGCTGCTGCTGGTGGACATCCTCAAGCGCCAGCTGGGCTTCGACGGCTTCGTGATCACGGACTTCGGCGCCGCGCACTCGACCGTGCAGTCGCTCAACAACGGCCTCGACATGGAGACCGGCAACCGGCAGTTCTACACGCCCGAGACGATCATCGCCGCGGTCCAGTCCGGCCAGGTGACCGTCGCCACGGTCGACGAGCACGTGCACCGGATCCTGCGCACCATGTTCGAGCACGGCCTGTTCGAGGACGACCCGGAGCCGTCGGCGCTCTCGGTGGAGGAGCACGGCGCGGCGACGCGCGAGATCGCCGAGGCGGGCATCACGCTGCTCAAGAACAGCGACGCGGTGCTGCCGCTCAACGGCCGGCGACTGGGCTCGGTCGCCGTCATCGGCGGCGACGCCAACCGCGCTCGCGCCCAGGGCGGCGCGTCGCACGTCACGCCGACCTACGAGGTGTCGCTGCTGCAGGGCATCCAGGACCGCGCGCCGGGTGGCGTGGACGTCCGGTACGCCCCGGGCTCGGATCCCGTCGGCCCGACGTCGATGCTCGGCGGCCCGGCCGCCGCGCCGTCGTCGGTCTTCACGACGCCGACCGGCGCCGTGGGCCTGCAGGCCACGTACTTCACCTCCACGGACCTGACCGGCGCGCCGCTCGTCACGCGCACCGATCCGGGCGTGCGCTGGGACCAGGGCTTCATCGGCGGCGGGTCCGCCTTCGCGAGCCTCTACGGCTCGCAGCTCACACCGACCCCGGATACCGCCGGCTCGGGGCGCTTCACCGGCACGTTCACGGTGCCCACGACCGGCGCGTACACGTTCGCGCTCACGGGCTGGGGCGAGGCGCGGATGTTCTTCGACGGCGCGCCCGTCATCGACCTCGCGACCGAGGCGGGCGAGTGGGCGACGGAGAGCACCGCGACGCTGAACCTGCAGGCCGGCGAGGAGCACGAGGTCGTGGTCGAGTACCGCGCCACGCGGCCGTTCGTCGGGCTGGAGCCGGCGTCGCTGCAGCTCGGTTGGACGCATCCCGCCAACGCGTACGCGCCCGACGTCCGCGACGCCGTGGAAGCGGCGCGCGAGGCGGACGTCGCGGTGGTGTTCGCGGCGACGTTCGAGAGCGAGCAGCGCGACCGCTACTCGATGACATTGCCCAACGACCAGGACCAGCTGATCCGCGCCGTGTCCGGGGTCAACCCCAACACGGTGGTCGTGCTCGGCGCCGCCGGGCCGGTGCTGATGCCGTGGCTGTCGCGGGTCGACGGCGTCGTGGACTCCTACTTCGGCGGGCAGGAGCAGGGCAACGCGATCGCGAGCGTGCTGTTCGGCGACGTGAACCCGTCGGGCCGGCTGCCGATCACGTTCCCGCGCAGCGAGAACCAGCCCAAGCAGCTGGGGATCCGCAACCCGTGGGACACGCTCGACGACCTCACCGTGGAGCACGACGAGGGGATCTTCGTCGGCTATCGCGGCTATGACCGTGCCGGCCTGGACCCGCTGTTCCCGTTCGGGCACGGGCTCTCGTACACGAGCTTCACCTACCGCAACCTCGCGGTGACCCGCCAGGGCGCGAACGTGCAGGTGCAGTTCACGCTGCGCAACACGGGCGCGCGGACGGGCGCCGAGACCGCGCAGGTCTACGTCGGCCAGCTGCCGACGACGGTGCCGACGCCGCCGAAGCAGCTCGCCGGCTACGCGAAGGTGACGCTCGATCCCGACGGCCGCGAGCGCGTGACGGTGACGCTCGAGCGTCGGGCCTTCTCGTACTTCGACGAGGCCACCGGCGCGTGGGTCACCCCGGGCGGGCGCGTCCCGATCTATGTCGGGCGCTCCTCGCGTGACGTCCAGCTCACGGGCACGGTCACCGTGCCGGCCGCGCGCGAGGTCGTGTCGCCGCGCGGGCCGATCGTGGGGGTCGGCGGCAAGTGCGTCGACATCGCGGGCGCGAGCAGCGTCAACGGGGCGGCGGTCCAGCTCTTCGACTGCAACGGCACCGCCGCGCAACGCTGGAGCGTGACCGAGGACGGGACCGTCGAGGCGCTGGGCAAGTGCCTGGACGTCGCCGGCGGCGGCACGGCCAACGGGACCGTGGCGCAGCTCTTCGAGTGCAACGGGTCCGGCGCGCAGCAGTGGGTCGCGCAGGCGAACGGGACACTGCGCAACCCGCAGTCCGGGCGCTGCCTGGACGCCGCGGGCGGCGGCTCCGCCAACGGCACGCGGCTGATCATCTACGACTGCCACGGGGGCGCCAACCAGCGCTGGCAGTTGCCGTCGTAGGCCCGAAGCTCACGGGCGGCGCGCCGAAGCTCACGCGGACAGCGTCGGCGCGCCACGACCCCCCAGTTGGGTG
Source organism: Solirubrobacter phytolaccae (assembly GCF_027587195.1). Classification (GTDB taxonomy): domain Bacteria; phylum Actinomycetota; class Thermoleophilia; order Solirubrobacterales; family Solirubrobacteraceae; genus Solirubrobacter; species Solirubrobacter phytolaccae. The sequence continues at coordinate 95,197 of NZ_JAPDDP010000007.1, forward strand.
AGGCAACGATCCCTAAACGGACGCGGCGGTCGAGTACGGGGGGACCTATGAACCGACGTCTCCGCCTTCCCGGGGTGCTCGTCGCGCTTGCCGCGGCCTGCCTTTTCGCCCCCTCCGCCGCAAGCGCTTCGCACATCCAGGGCGGTTCGATCAACTCCGAGATCACCGCAAACGGTCATCTCAAGGGCTTGGTCACGTTCCTCACGAGTGCCTACGGCTCGGCCTGCATCCCCGGTGAGCCCGCGGACGAGATGCCGAACATCCAGATCACCAACCCGAGCGGGCAGACCGCCGACATCTATCCCGACGGCGCGCTCACGCGCTGCCTGCCCAGCGTCTCGACGGCGACCGGCACGATCGACGTCGACCTCGTGGCCGAGTTCGGCTCCGCGGCGAACGGCGTCTACACCCTCAAGGGCACCGCGAGCGCGCGCGTGAACGGGATCATCAACGCGTGGGACCCGATGAACGGCGGCGAGGCGATCTTCAGCAGCCGCGTCACGAAGACAGGCACCACGCCCTCCTCCGCTCCGCGCATCAACTCCGCGGTGGCGAACGCCGTGGCCAAGAACTACGCCTTCAAGCAGAACCTCAACGGCGTCGACCCCGACGGCAGCGCCGTGACCTACTCGTCGCGCGCGACCGACCCGACCGGCCCGAAGTACGACGTGGTCACGATCGGCGCCAACGGCGTCGTGTCGATGACCGCGCCGCAGACGAACGCGTTCAACGACGGTGACTTCTTCTCCTACACCGCGCGCGTCACCGACGCCGCGGGTGACTACTCCGAGCGCGACGTGCTGCTCACCGTGACCGGCAACAACGCGCCGCCGTCGATCCAGGGCCTCCCGGGCTCCGCGATCGCCGCGACCGCCGGCGCGGGCGCGCAGAACACGAACTTCACCGCCACCGACCCGAACGTCGGCCAGACGGTCAGCCTCGCGGTCGCCGCCGGCGCCCCCGCCTGGGTCTCGCTCACCGCGCCCGCCGGCAACCCGGCGAACGCGACGCTGACGGTCAACCCGCCGGGCAACGTCCCGGCCGGGACCTACGCGTTCAACATCGACGGCGTCGACTCGCACCCGTCGGTCACGCTGTTCGCGTCCGAGCCGGTCGCGGTCACCGTGACCAACGCGGTCCCGAACACGACGGTCGGCACCAAGCCGAGCGCGGTCACGAGCGCGAACGCCGCGAACTTCACGTTCTCCTCCGACGAGGGCGGCGTCACCTACGAGTGCAAGCTCGACGCCGGCGCCTGGGCGAGCTGCGTCTCGCCGAAGGCGTACACCAACCTCGCCGAAGGCGCGCACACCTTCCAGGTGCGCGCGACCGACGCCGCCAACCAGACCGACGCCTCCCCGGACAGCTACACGTGGACGGTCGACACGACCGCTCCCGCCACCCCGGTGATCGCCTCCGCCCCGAGCGCGCTGGCGCAGAGCTCCACGTTCACGTTCACCACGCCCGGCGGCGAGACCGCCGAGTGCCAGGTTGACGGCGGCGCCTGGACCGCGTGCGCCTCGCCGTTCGTGCCCGCCGGGCTCGCCGACGGCCCGCACGCGTTCAAGCTGCGCATGGTCGACGGTGCCGGCAACCACTCGCAGCCCGCCGAGGCGAGCTGGACGCTCGACACCGCCGCTCCGGCCCCGCCGGCGCTGATCGGCGCGCCCGAGGGCACGATCACCGCCAAGACCGCCCAGTTCACCTGGACGGGCGAGAACGGCGGCTCGTTCGAGTGCTCGCTCGACGGCGCCGCCTTCACGTCGTGCGCTTCGCCGCTCGCGCTGACCAGCGTCGCCAATGGCAAGCACACGTTCCTCGTGCGCCAGATCGACGCCGCCGGCAACGTCGGCGCCAACCGCTCGATCGAGTGGACCGTCAAGGACGCGACCAAGCCGACCGACGACAAGCCGAAGGCCGAGGACCCCAAGACCGACGCGCCCAAGACCCCGACCACGCCGACGACGCCCGCGCCCGCGCCGGCCAAGGTCGAGGCCATCACCGGCACGAGCGCCTCGGTCGCCGTCCAGGGCGACACCGCCTCCGTCGGCTGCCGCGTCAGCGGCGGCACGCTGTCCTCCTGCTACGTCGACGTGTACGCGTACGACAAGGCGGACGAGGCCGGCGTGAGCGTCTCCGACAAGGCCAAGGCGAGCGCCGCCGCGGCCAAGAAGGCCAAGCTCGTCCTGATCGGCCGTGGCCACGTGAAGGCCGACGCCGGCGACAGCGCCAAGCGCCTCGCCGTCGACATCGAGCTCAACGCGGTCGGCCGCCGGCTGGTCGCCGAGCAGATCACCGGCATCAACGTGGTGCTGAAGATCGAGGCCCGCACGATCGAGGGTCCCAAGCTCAACACCCGCACGACCGCCAAGCTCGTCCCGCAGACGCAGCTGATCGTTCCCGAGAGCGGCCTGTTCGCCTCGGGCAGCGCCAAGATCGCCAAGTCCGGCACCAAGCTCGTCAAGTCGCTCGGTGACCGCCTCGGCAAGGTCAAGACCGTCACGTGCGTCGGGCACACCGACTCGGTCGGCTCCGACGCTGCCAACCAGCAGCTCGGCGTCGCCCGCGCGAAGGCCGTCTGCGCCGCGCTCAAGCAGCACGGCGCCCGCGGCAAGCTCGTGGTCGAGTCGGCGGGCGAGAGCCGCCCGCGCGCGACCAACGCGACGGACAAGGGCCGCGCCCTGAACCGGCGCGTCGAGATCAGCGTCCGCTACCGCTAGTGCGAGGGCGCGACCGGGTGACCGGTCGCGCCTTCAATCATCCGTTTGGGCGATGGCACGGGTCCTGATGCTTCATACGGTCCGGCGGTGCTCGCAGCACGCATCGACATCGTCTTCGCGGCCGCCTTCGCGGCCTGCGCCGATCACGAGGCCGCGGCCGAGGCCACCCGCAGGGTGCTCGTCGCGGACCCGGACGGCGCCCCCGACTCCTTAGCCGCCCGCGCCGCGCTGCTCGCCGCAGCGCGCGTCGCGGTCTACCGCCCGATGGATGCCGACGCGCGTGACGCGATCGTGCTCGCACGGGCGCTGGGCTGGACGACCGACCGGATCGCCGGCCAGCTCAACACCACCCAGGCGGACGTCAGGTCCCGAGTCGCGCGCGGGCTGCGAACGCTGCTGCCTCGGCCCGATTACGCAAGCGCAGCTTCTCCAGCACGTGCCGCACATGGGTCTTGACGGTCGCCTCGCTCACGACGAGCCGCTCCGCGATCTCCCGGTTGCGCAGGCCCTGGCCGAGCAGCTCGAGCACTTCGCGCTCGCGCACGCTCAGCGCGTCCGGCGGGACCTCGGCCGACGCCATCACCACGGGGGCGTCCGACAGCACCGCGGCGACGAGCGCGCGCGGCGGCATGTCCTTGAGCAGGTAGCCGCTCGCCCCGACCTTGAGCGCCGCGCGGACGTCGAGCGCGTCCTCGGACACGGTCAGCATGAGGACCCGCACGTCGGGGGTGCGGGCGCGGATCGCCGCGCACGCCTCGACGCCGCCGATGTCCGGCATCTCGACATCGAGCAGCGCCACGTCCGGGCGCACGCGCGCGGCCAGCTCGACCGCTTCCCGCCCGCCCGCGGCCAGGCCCACGACTTCGATCCGGGGCTCGGCGGCGAGCAGCGCCGCGGTCCCTTCGCGCATGAGCCGATGGTCGTCGGCGATGATGACGCGCACCGCTTTAGTATCGCGCTGTGATCGAGCCGGCGGTCCTCTCCGGCCTCGCGGCCGTCTCGCGCGTGTCGCGCGCGCTCGTCGCCCCGAGCGAGTTGCCGGTGCTCGCCGCGGCCGCGTTGCGGGAGATGCGTGAGGCGCTCGCGCTCGACCGCGCCGTCCTCTACTTACCCGACGCCGACGGCCTGCCCGTGCTCCGGCGCCTGGTCGGTGACGAGGCCGCGCCGGAGCTGAGCTTCGACGACGAGGCCTGGCGGCTCGCCACGGGCGCGCCGATCGTGCTTCGCGAGCCCGCCGGGTGGCTCGTCGCGAACCCGTTCGACCCGCCCGCGACCGACTGGGTGATCCTCCCGCTCGTCGAAGGCGTCGTGATCGCCTCCTCGCCCGCGCCGATCGCGCTCGACCCGCTCTCCAGCACCGTTCTCAGCCTGCTGTGCTCGCAGCTCAGCGCCGGCATCACCACCGCGCGCCTGCGGCGGGAGCTGCAGGCCGCGGCGATCGAACGCGAGCGGCGGACGCTCGCGGCCGAGGTCCACGACGGGCTCGCGCAGTACCTCGCGGTCGCGCAGCGGGAGCTCGCGCTGCCCGAGCCCGACCGCGCACGGCTGACCGAGGCCGTCGCGTCCGCGCACCGGCTGGTGCGCGAGCGGCTGCGCACCCTCGCCGACGACACGCCGACGAGCCTGCGGGCCGCCTTGGAGTCCGCCGCGCGGCGCGCGCGCACGCCCGTGCACCTGTCCGGCACCGGCGACGCCGGCGCCGAAGCCATCACGCTCGCCGCGCGCGTCGTCAGCGAGGCCCTGGCCAACGCCGACGCACACGCACGGGCGCAACGCGCCGAGATCGTCTACACCGCCGACGACGACGCGCTCGAGCTGACCGTCCGCGACGACGGCTGCGGCTTCGACCCCGCGCACGTGCTCGGCGTCGGCGACGGCCACCTCGGCCTCACCGTGATGCGCGAGCGCGCCCGCGGCTACGGTGGCGAGTGCACCGTGACCTCGACCCCCGGAACCGGCACGGAGGTGCAGTTGTGGCTTCCGCTCTAGAGGGCGCGATCGAACCGGGCGCCTGTCCCCACGTCGCGATGTTGCTCGCCTCGCCACAGGAGGTCGCACCCACCCTCGCCTCCTTCTACGCCCTCGGCGCCAAGCGCAACGGCTGGCTGTTCCACCGGTCTCTCGAAGGTGAGGCGGACGCCGACCGCACCGCGCTGAGCGCGGCCGGTCTGGACGTCGCCGGGTTGGAAGCCGCGGGCCGCATGGTCTTCAGCGAGATCTCGATCGGCATCACCGTCGAGGACTACGTCCACGCGTGGGAGCCCGAGTTCGAGGGTGCGCTCGCGCGAGGCTTCGACGCCGTCTGGTGGGCGCGGTTCCCGATCGGTCCGGACGCGGAGATCATCGACCGGTCCGTCGAGTACGACGCGGCGTGGGACGCGCACTTCCACGGGCGGCCGTGCGTGTCTTTGTGTCTCTTCATCGTGCGCGATGTGGAACGGGGCGCGCGGCGGGATCAGGTCGCGGTGAACCACGACGCGGTGGTGGGGTAACCGGTCTTCCGTCTTTGTGGGCCCGGGTGCGCGGCGGGTACTGCGGCCACCGAGGGGGAAGGGAGCTCTGGTGCCACCCGCGCGCCCGGGCTCAGCGCCTCCCGGGCTCCGCGCGGCGGTGAAGCGGCGCCGTGCAGGCCTACCGTCAAGTTACGGTCATCGAAGATCGTCCCTCGGCCGTCCCGCTTGGGCTCGTTGTGATCGATTTCCGGTCGACGAACGGGCGCGGAGAGGGGGTGCCGTCGGAACCTTTCGCATAGCGATAGTTAGCGACGGCACCCCCCTTTGTTCAGAGCGCGGTCGTGCGCGACCGTGGTTGAGATCTACGCCGCGCTTGCTTCAGCGACCATCGCCGCGTCCGGACGGATGCGCGGCGCGCGCACCGCCCCGATGACCAGGTTCGCCACCGCCAGCCCCGCGGCGATCAGCATCCCCCGCTCGAAGCCCCCGGCCAAGGCGTCCGTCTGAACCGCGCCGGCGGCCAAGAGATCCCCCGTCCGCGTCGTCGCCGTCGTCGAGATCAACGCGAGTCCCAACGCGCCGCCGACCTGGAAGGCGGTCGTGATCACACCCGAGGCCGCGCCCGCGTCCTCGTGCGGGACCTCCGCGACCGCGGCGATCTGGTTCGCGACGCCCACCAAAGGCAGCCCGAGGCCGAAGACGATCAGGCCCGGCAGTAGGCCGCCGGCGAACGTGGCGTCCGCGCCCGCCTGGCTCAGCAGCAACAGGCCGACGGCCCCGACCGCGCTGCCACCCAGGTACGCGGCACGCGTCCCGAAGCGCGTCACGAGCTGCGCGCCGATGACCGCCGACAGGATCGCCGCACCGCCCATCGGCAGGAAGTGCGTGCCGGCCTCCAGCGCGCTGTCGCCGTGCACCTGCTGCAGGTAGAGGGCGGTGAGGAAGAACATGCCCAGGAACGCGCCGCCGTTGAGGGCGAGGGCGATCGCGGAGACGCTCAGGCCGCGCACGCGGAACAGGCGGAGCGGGACGAGCGGGTCCTTGGCGCGGGCCTCGACGAAGAGGAACGCGCCGATCAACACGACGGCGGAGCCGAAGAGCGCGAGCACCTGGGTCGAGCCCCAGCCCGCCGCTTCGGTGCGGATCACGGCGCCGACGAGGGCGAACAAGCCGGCGGTGCCGAGGATGGCGCCCGCCACGTCGAAGTTGGAGTGCTCCCCCTGGACGCGGCGGCTCTCGGTGATGAACGCGGGCGCGGCGAGGATCGCGACCACGGCGAAGGGCACGTTGACGAAGAAGATCCACTCCCAGCCGAGGCCGTCGACGAGCACGCCGCCGGCGACGACGCCGAGCGTGCCGCCGATGCCGGCGAGCGCGCCCCAGACGCCGAGCGCGATGTTGCGGTCACGCCCGGCGGGGAAGATGACGGTCAGCAGCGCGAGCGCGGCGGGGGAGAGCAGGGCGCCGCCGATGCCCTGGATCGCGCGGATCGCGATCAGCGAGCCCTCGGACGTGGCGAACCCGCCGGCGAGTGAAGCGGCGGCGAACAGCCCGAGGCCGATCAGGAACAGGCGCCGGCGGCCGAGGATGTCGCTCATCCGGCCGCCCAGCAGCAACAGGCCGCCGAACGTGAGCGTGTAGCTGTTGACCACCCACTGCAGGCCCTCGGCGCTGAAGCCGAGGTCGGTCTGGATGGCCGGGAGCGCGACGTTCACGATCGTGACGTCGAGGACGACCATGAACTGGGCCAGCGCGAGCACCGCCAGCGCCAGCCATCTCGATCGTGAATCATTCATGCGGTGAACGGTCATGTCGGGCACTGTAGGTGTATCCTGTGAATCATTCAAGTCATGAATAATTCTTGTGAAGCACTACCCTCCGCTCCGGTGCTGCCCCGCGGAACGCTCGATCGCCCTGCCCTGCTGCTGGTCAAGATCGGCCACGACGTCGCGGCGCGTGGCGAGGACGCGCTCGCCGAGCTGGGCCTGAGCGGTCGCCAGTACATGGTCCTCGGGGTGCTGAGCGCGGACACGCCGCCGTCGCAGCAGGAGCTCGCGGGCCTCTGTGGGCTGCTGCCCGCGCAGGTCGTGATCGTCGTCGACGAGCTCGAGCGGCGCGGCCTCGCTGAGCGCCAGCGCTCCGAGACGGATCGCCGGCGCTCCGTGGTCTCGCTCACCGAAGCGGGTGCGACGGCGCTCGCGCGGGCGGACGAGCTGGGCAAGCGGCTCGTCGCCGAGCTCGACCCGCAGGCGCGGCAAGCCGCCATCGACGCCCTGTCGCGTCCGTAGTACGCTGCGCAGGCGGGCTCGCGTCGACTCCAGCGGGAGAGGCGGGCAAGCACGACAGAGGCGGCACGTGGTGCCTTCCCAACAGGGCTATCACCGGTCGCCGGTTCAGTTCGGCTGGGCGGACTCGATGTCGTTGATGTGCTTGTTGGACCTTGACCAGGATTTGGGTCGACTGCTCGATCGGGAGCGCTGGGAGCTCGCGCGGCACGCGATCCGCGTGCGCGTGGCGGCGCTGCCCCTCGGCGCGTGGGACATCCGCGCGCTCGACGAGGTGAGCCCGGCCAACGTCGGGCTGCTGGTCATCGACGGGGTGATCGCGCGCGAGCTCACGTTCGAGGGCGTCGTCAGCACCGAGCTGTTCGGTCCGGGTGATCTGGTGCGTCCGTGGGCGCTCGACGACTCCACCCGGCTGCTGGAGTCGGCGACGTGCTGGAACACGCTGGCGTCGCTGCGGGTGGCGGTCATCGACCAGGCGGTCGCGGCGCGGCTGAGCTCGTTCCCGGAGCTCAACGCCGTGCTCGTCGATCGCCTGAACGAGCGGGCGCGGCGGCTCGCGATGATGCAGGCGATCGCGCACCTGAACCGCGTGGACGCGCGCGTCGAGGCGGTGTTGTGGCTGCTCGCCGAGCGCTGGGGCCGCGTGACGTCCGCGGGCATCGTGGTCGACCTCACGCTCTCGCACCGGGCGCTGGGCCAGCTCATCGGCGCTCGCCGACCGACCGTCTCGACGGCGCTCGCGAGCCTGGCCCGGACCGGCCGCGTCTCCCGCCGGCCCGACGGGGCGTGGCTGCTCGATCCGGGGTCGCGCCCGACCGCCGGCCTCGCGACCGACGGAGCGATCCGCCAGCGGCGCCGCCTGTTCCCGGCCCCCGAGCCGGAGCTGGCGTTCGCGGACGAGCCGCCGGTGCCGATGGACGACGTCTGGTCGGCGATCGAGGCGCTCTACGAGAAGTCCCGCGTCCAGGGTGAGGACGTCGAGGCGCTCCGGGGAGAGATCGCGGCGCTCCGCCAGCGCGCCCGCCTCGCCGCGTCGCACGAGACCCGGCGCCGGGGCGCCGGATCTCGCGTGGCGCACTAGGCCGGCTGTGCGACGGGCCGCAGTGACGAGCCTTCGATGTCGACGTCGGGCAGTAGCCGGTCCAGCCAGCCCGGCAGCCACCACGCGCGCTCGCCGAGCAGCGCCATCACCGCGGGGATCAACGTCATCCGGACCAGGAACGCGTCGACGAGGATCCCGAACGCGAGCGCGAACCCGACCGACTTGATGATCGCGTCCTGCTCGAGGATGAAGCCGGAGAACACGGCGCCCATGATCAGCGCCGCCGCGGTGACGACGCGCGCGCCGTGGCGGAAGCCCTCGGTCACGGCGCGCGTCGGGGCGGCGCCGTGGACGTGCTCCTCGCGCATCCGTGAGACCAGGAACACCTGGTAGTCCATCGCGAGCCCGAAGAGGATGCCGATGACGAGGATCGGCAACATCGAGATGATCGGCGCGGCCTGCGCGACGCCGAGCAGGTCCGCGCCGAAGCCCTCCTGGAAGACCGCGACCAGCGCGCCGAACGTCGCGCCGATCGTCAGCAGGAACCCGGCGATCGCGGTGAGCGGGACGAGCACGGAGCGGAAGGCGACGGCCAGCAGCACGAACGCGATCCCGACGATCACGGCGAGGAACGGGATCAGCGCGGCGCCGAGCCGGTCGGCGACGTCGATGTTGACCGCGGTCTGCCCGGTCACGAGCACGTCGTCGCGCACGCGGATGCGCTCCACGAGGTCCTTCGTCTCCTGGGTCGAGGGCCCGCTGCGGGCGATCAGCGAGAGGATCGCGGTGTCGCCGGCGGGGTTGAGCGTGGGCTCGCCGACGCTGGCGACGTCCCGGTCGGCGCGCAGCTCACGCGCCACCGTCGTGGCGTCCGCGGGGTCGTCGACGACGATCATCAGCGGCCCGTTGAAGCCCGGCCCGAACCCGTCGCTCAGCAGCTCGTAGGCCTGGCGGTTGGTGGCGTCCGGCGCCGCGGTCGAGTCGTCGGGCATGCCGAGGCGCATGTCGAGCATCGGCAGCGCGCAGGCGCCGAGCGCGACGACGGTCAGCGCCACGGCGGGGATGCGGTGCCGGAGCACGGTGCTCACCCAGCGCGAGCCGACCGTCGGTCGCGCCGCCCGTGGACCCGTCTCGAAGTTCTTGCCCTTCGCCAGCCGCGTCCCCGCGAACCCGAACAGCGCCGGGACGAGCGTCAGCGCGACGAGCACCGCGACCGCGACCGTCGCGGCGGCGGCGACGCCCATCGCGGTCAGGAACGGAATGCCGACGACCGACAGCGCGGCCAGCGCGATCACGACGGTCGCGCCCGCGAACACGACCGCGCTGCCCGCCGTCCCGACCGCGCGGCCGGCGGACTCCTCCGGGTCCATCCCTTCGAACAGCTGCGTGCGGTGGCGGGAGAGGATGAACAGCGCGTAGTCGATGCCGACGGCGAGGCCGAGCATCAGCGCGAGGGTCGGGACCGCGTCGCTGAGGTCGACGAAGCCCGTCGCGGCGGTGATGCCGGCGAGGCCGATCCCGACGCCGAGGGCCGCGGTCAGCAAGGGCAGGCCCGCGGCGAGCAGGGTGCCGAACGTGAACGCGAGCACGAGCGCGGCGACGCCGAACCCGAGGAACTCGCCGATCCCGGACCCGCTCGCCTCGATCACGGCGTCGCCGCCGAACTCGACCTGCACGCCGGCCCGCTCGGCCTGCTGCGCGGCGCGCTGCACGGCTTCGAGCGAGCCGACCTCCAGGTCGTCGGCGGGCCGGTCGAAGCTCACCTGCGCGAGCCCGATCCGGCGGTCCTCGGAGAGCTGGGGAGCGCTCGCGTCGGCGACGTCGGGCGCCTTGGCGACCTGCGCGAGCGCCGCGTCGACGGCCGCCTTGCGCTCGCCGGTGAGCGCTTCCCCCTCAGGCGCGGCGAAGACGATCCGGCCCGAGCCGCCGTTCGCCTCCGGGAACCGCTGCGCGAGCCGGTCGATCGCCTCCTGAGACTCGGTGCCGGGGATCGTGAAGGAACCTTCGGTCGGGCCGCTGAGCGTCGCCGCCCCGAGGAAGATCGCGCCGAAGAGGGCGAGCCAGACGGCGAGGACGAGTCGACGGCGGCGGTATGCGGTGCGGCCGAGTCTGTAGAGCGCTGAAGCCATACCCAGAGCGTCGGGCGTGAGCGCCGCGTTGCCGAGCACCCCAGGACGCGATCGATCTGCGCCTTTAGGAGCAGGTGGCCGCGCGCACGGCTTCCTAACCTCTGCCACATGACCCGGGAGCGGCCGACCGCCGGCGACGTCATCACGACCGTCCTCGCCACGGCCGCCTGCATCGTCGTCACGCTGCTCGTGCGCGGGGACGTGGACGACACGCGGCGCGACGTCGACGCGCTCGCGGTCGCGCTCATCGTCGTCGGCTTCGCCCCGACCGTGCTCTGGCGGACCCGACCGATGGTCCCGGCGATCGCCGCGCTCGTCCTGCTGCTCGTGGGCACCGCGATCGGCTACATGTTCGTCGGCCCGATCGTCCTTGCCATCGCGTTGGTCGGGTGGGCGGCATGCCGCGCCGAGTCGTCGACGACGTGGTCGCTCGGCCTGTTCGCCGGCGTCACGTTCGCGGTGGTGATGTTCGTCAAGTCCGACCTGGAGTCGGTGCTCGCGGCCATCGGCGGGTTCGCCATCGGGATGGTGCCTGCCCTGGTCGGTGAGCAACTGCGCGCGGAGCGGCTCCGCGCGCGCACCGCGCAGGAGCTCGCGCGGCGGGTCGAGGAGCTGCGCGACGGAGACGTGCAGCGGGCCGTGGCCGAGGAGCGGTTGCGGATCGCGCGCGACGTGCACGACATCACCGGCCATCACTTGAGCGCGATCGCCCTGCAGTCGGCGGGCGCGGGGCGGATGACCAAGGACCCCGGCGCGCGGGAGGCGTTCGAGCGCATCCACGGTCTGACGGTCGAGGCGCTGGGGCAGACGCGGCGCTCGCTCGGCGTACTGCGCGCGTCCGAGCCCGCGGAGCTCGCGCCGCCGCCGCGCCTCGAGCACCTCGAGCAGCTCCTCGCACCCGTGCGGGCCGCGGGGCTGGACGTCCAGCTCGCGATCGAGGGCGACGTGCGCGCGTTGTCGGAGACCGCGGAGATGTCCGCGTACCGCGTCGTCCAGGAGTCGGTCACCAACGTCATCCGCCACGCCGGCGCCGACGCGGTGCGGATCGCGGTCGTCTACGGCTCGGCCGTGGTGACGATCACGGTCGCCGACGACGGCCGCGGTGGTCCGTCGGCGCGGACCGGCAGTGGCATCGAAGGGATGCGCGAGCGGGTCGCGCTGGTCGGCGGCTCGCTCACAGCGGGCACGACGAACGGCCACGGGTGGACGGTCCGGGCGACGCTGCCGCTCAAGGACTCCGCGTGAGCATCCGCGTCGTCATCGCCGACGATCAGGCGATCTCCCGCCAGGGCATGCGGATGATCCTCGAGAGCGCCGGCGACATCGAGGTGGTCGGCGAGGCGATCGACGGCCTGGACGCGGTCGGCCAGGCGGAGCGGCGCAGTCCCGACGTCGTGCTGATGGACATCCGGATGCCGCGGATGGACGGCATCGAGGCCACCCGCCGGCTGCGCGAGTCGCCGGTCGAGGTGATCATCATCACGACCTTCGACCTCGACGAGTACGTGATCGAGGCGCTGCGCGCCGGTGCCGTCGGCTTCCTCGTCAAGGACTCGCCGCCCGAGCGGATCATCGACGCGGTCCGCGCCGTCGCGCGTGGCGACGCGCTGATCGCGCCGGAGGTCACCCGCCGCCTGCTCGGCCGCTTCGTCTCCACGATGCCCGCGCGCGCCGGGGACCCGCGCCTCGCCCAGCTCACCCCGCGCGAGCACGACGTGCTGCTCGAGATCGCCGCCGGGCGCAGCAACGCGGACATCGCCGCGCGACTGCACCTCGAGGAGAGCACGGTCAAGGGCCACGTGCGGCGGATGCTGGCCAAGCTCGACCTCGCCAGCCGCGTCCAGGCCGTGATCTTCGCCTACGAGACCGGGCTCGTCGCGCCCGGCTCAGTGCAGCGGGCAGATGAGCTGCGGGACTGAGCCATCGGCGTCCTCGGCCATCGCCTCGTTCACCTGGTAGAGCACGCCGAGGAAGCTCACGCCCGTGATCAGCAGCCCGACGAGCAGGTAGATCACGCCCTGGCGGGTCATGCCGTGCTCGGCGCGACGCTGCCCGCGGCGCGCTCGCGGATCGGGAGGTGCACGAGCGCCGCGGCGACGCTCAGGACGATGCAGAGGATCCACATCAGGTCGTAGCTCCCGGTTGCCTCGTAGACCGTCCCGCCGAGCAGGGCGCCGACGAACGCGCCGACCTGATGCGAGAGGAAGACCACGCCGAACAGCATGCCCACGTGGCGCGTCCCGAACATCAAGGCGACGAGCCCGGAGGTGAGGGGCACGGTCGAGAGCCACAGCAGGCCGATCAGCGCGGAGAACACGAGCACGCTGCCGACGGTCACCGGCAGCAGCAGGAAGATCGCGAAGGCGACGGCGCGGCCCGCGTAGATCCCGCTCAGCAGCAGCCGGCGCGGATGGCGCCCGCCGAGGATGCCCGACGCGTACGCGCCGATCACGTTGAAGAGGCCGATCAGCGACAGCGACCACGCGGCCAGGCCCTTGCTCAGGCCCTGGTCGGTGAGGTACGGCGGCAGGTGCGTGGTGATGAACGCGATGTGGAAGCCGCAGACGAAGAACCCGCTCGTCAGCAGCAGGTAGCTCGGGTGGTGGACCGCGGCGCGCAGCGCCTCGCGGGCGGACACGGGCTCGACGTCGGGGTCGTCGACGTCGTCGCCCTTGCCGGACAGCGAGCGCGCCAGGATCGGGACCAACAGCAGCACGGTCGCGAGCAGGAAGAGCGCGGTCTCCGCGCCGTACTGGTCGATGAAGCCCTGGCCGAGCGGCGCGAACAGGAACTGGCCCATCGAGCCCGCGGCGGTCGCGAGGCCCATCGCCCACGAGCGCTTGGCCGGCTCGACGAGCCGCGCGAAGGCCGCGATCACGATCGTGAACGAGCCGCCCGCGACGCCGAGCCCGACGATCACGCCGCCGGTCAGCGTCAGCGCCGCCGTAGAGGTGCTCACCGACATCAGCGCGACGCCCGCCGCGTAGACGAGCCCGCCGAGCGCGAGCACCCGGCCCGCGCCGAAGCGATCGGCGACCGCGCCCGCGAACGGCTGCCCGAGGCCCCACAGCAGGTTCTGGACGGCGATCGCGAGCGCGAACGCCTCACGGTCCCAACCGCGCAGGTCCGTCAGCGGCGCCGTGAACAGGCCGAACGTCGTCCGGACGCCGAACGTGAGGATCGCGATCAGGCAGCCCGCGACGACGATGACCGTCGGGCTGCGCCACCAAGGACGGCGCGCAGACATGGGCGACGACGGTACCAGACTTGGTTCATTCAGTGAACTGACTCTGGTACCGTTGGCCTCGATGGCGCTGCCCCGCGAGTACGAGACCCAGGCCTGCGCGCTGGCCCGCGCCCTGGAGGTGGTCGGCGAGCGCTGGACGCTGCTGATCGTGCGCGACCTGTTCTTCGGCGTGACCCGCTTCACGGACATCCAGGCGCACCTCGACGTCCCGCGCGCGGTGCTGACCGCGCGCCTCGCGCTGCTCGTGGACGCGGGCATCGTCGAGCGCCGCCCCTACGCGCCGGGCCGCTTCGAGCACGTCCTCACCGACGCGGGCCTCGAGCTGTGGCCGATCGTGCACCAGCTGATGGGCTGGGGCGAACGCCACCTCGTCGACTCCGGCCCGGTGCGCCTCTTCGCGCACGCGAGCTGCGGCACCGACCTCGCGCTCGACGGCGGCTGCCCGACGTGCGCCATCGTCCCGCTCCCCGCGGACGTCGAGACGCGCCCCGGCCCGGGCACGCCGAGCGTGCGCCGCACGGACCCGATCAGCGTCGCTTTGCGCGAGCCGCACCGGCTGCTGCAGCCGGTCTAGCGCTCCGGGCGAGCGCGCTCGGCGTGCGCGGCGGCCTTGGCTGGCTCGGGCGTCGTCGCGCGTCGCGCCCAGCCCGGCGAAGTTCGACAGCCGTCTACAAGAGCGCTTATCCACGGAAACGCTCCTTCGATCGGAGTCGGAGTCGCGCTCTTCCGCGACGCGCCAGTCCGCTTCGTCGAACGCCGCGATCGCACGCCCGAACGTCCTCAGCCGTGGTCCCGCCGAGAGTGTTCCTCTTCGACGATGCGCCACGTCAGTCGGCTGCCGACTCGACGCTCGCCTTGCTGCAGAACAGTCGTGACCAGTCGCGGCGACTCCGACGGCTGGGAAGGTCGATGAGTACGCCGACGGGCGGTTGCACTTCGCTGACGACGTTCTCGAGGTAGGCAGCACGTGGCTGGCTGACCAGCCGGCCGATCTCAGCGTGGACGAGATCAATGCCCTGCCCGAGTTCGCCGCGAGATGGATCTCAATCGAAGAGCCGGTCGTCGAGTAGTCGCGAGAGGAGCTCAGGAAAGGTTCCTTGAGGTACCGCGTCCGTGAGGTCTCCGATCCACGGCACGAGGACAACGTGGCCTGTGACGTCAAAGGCGAGGTTCACGCTACGCGATCCGGGACGCGACCCGCTGTGGTCCTGTTCGACGCTCTCGCTCGTTCGACGGGCGGCCGATGGACTGAGTGCTCGCCGCTCCGTTCAGGCGAGTGCGGCAGTGTGCGAGAGCGTCGCTCTCACGGTGTGGGAAGATCAGTTCGCTTGTCTTCAGATGCGCAGAAGGAGTGGGAAGCCCTTTGGAACGTCGAGGGCCTGAGGACTGCACGCGAGGCGGCATATAGGGGCGCGCTCGCGCGGGTTCGGAGTCGAGGCGAAGCGGGCGAGGTCGGTCGCCGTCGGCCCGAGAACGAGGTTGTCACGCCAGAGCTTGCGCAGGCCGAGGTGATCTTCCTGCGCCAGGCGATCGGGTGCATCTGGGGTGGTCCGGCGAAGATGACCGACGAAGTCGCCGCGCTGCTGGGTTACGAGGACAAGGCGGCCTTCAATCAGGACCAGGAACGACTTGAGCACTGCGTAGCCGGCGCACTCCCCGCCAGCCGCGGAGATTGGCGCCGAGTTCTCCTGGCCGCCGAACTGGCCTTCGCCAGCTACGAGTTGGGCGGTGCGTGGGACTGGGAGACCGTGACCGGCATCAACGAGGAGGCCGCCATCCTCGTCCTGCGAGCCGTGCAGTCCAAGCTCTGGCTCCTCTAGCTCCACTTCCGATTTGGAGCTCGAACGATGCAGCGCGACTGGGGCTTGTTCGCCATTGGGCTTGGAATCGTCGTGCTGAGCGTGTCGGTCGCCGTGCCGGCGCTGCTCGTGTACGTCTCGTTCGCACTGTTGCTCGTCGCGCTCCTGGTAGTGCACCGCGGGCTCACGCGTCCCCGTCAGCGCTCAGAGCACCCGTGGGCTGACGCCGGAGAAATCCGTTCAAAGAGACCAAAGGACTGTCAACACCCCGCTGTGCCACCGCGTCAGCGCGCGACCTTCAGGATCGAGCGGACGGTCCGCGCCCCCTGCTCGCCGCGCTCGCGGATGCGCACGGTCGCAGTGCCCGGGCGCGCTGCGAGGCGGACGGTCGCCGTGCGCCTGGCCTTGATCGAGAACGTCTTCGAGCGAGGACGGCCCTTCACGGTCAGCGAGACCGTCCCGGCGCAGCGCGTCCGCGTCGTGCAGCGCACCTTCACGCCGGTCGTGCCTCGTCGTAGCAGCAGTGACCGGCTGACGAGGCGCGCGGCGGTCCGCTCGCCCTTGGGTGCACGGTCGACGGTCTGGCAGCCCTGGGCGATCAGCGTGGCGTCGTCGGGTGTGTCGAGCAGGTCGACGATTGCGGTGCTCCCGCGCCGGCTGGTGCCGTCGCCGCAGCTCACCTGCTCGCCGATGCCGTCGCGTGCGTCGATCAGGACCCGCGCACCGTTGGCGGCGAAGGAGTCCGTGCCGTCGCCGCCCGTCATCGTGGTGGAGGCATCGGGGTCGGCGGTCAGTGTGTCGTTGCCCGGGCCTCCGACCAGCGGGCCGGTGGTGCCGCCTAAGGCATGCAGCCGGTCGTTCCCCGTTCCGCCATCGATCCGTCCGCCGGTGCTCGAGAGGTCATCGTCACCGGACTGGCCGAGCACGGTGTCGAGCCGGTCCGCGCGCGCGACGTCCGCGCCCGCGCCGAGCGTGAAGACGTCGGGACCGATGCCGCCGTCCTGGACGTGGATCGGGTCCGGGAAATTCGGGTCGGTCACGAGCGTGTCGCGCATCGGGCCGAAGCTCACGTGGCTGACCACGGGGTTGATCCGGTCGCACAGGGCGACGTCGACGCCCTGCAGCGTGGAGAGCTGGGTGCAGCCGGGCCCGAAGCCGATCCCTCGGCCGCCGAACTGAGCCATCTCGACGCGGTACTTCAGTCCGCCGGAGTCGACGAGGGAGAGCTTTACGCGGTTGAGGATGTTGTCGGGCTCGCGCATCTGCAGGCCGTTCGCATCCGAGGAGACGACGAGCGCGCGGGCTTCCTGCGCGCCGGTCAGGCACGCGATCGCTGCCACGCCGGCCGCAAGGCCGAGCAGGCGGCGCTGACCCGTCCGGTCGAGGCCGCGAGCGGCTCGTGTCTCATGCGCTGAAGAACAAGGTTCCATGTGACGGCGCCGATCTCTGTCGTAACGGGGATGGGCTGCGGCGCAGCCCCGGTCCATTCCAAGACGCGGCGACGCGGGCGCGGCTTACGCTCCTTCGCGCAGTCCGTCGTCCGGCCGCGCCATCGCGCAGCGCACAACGGATCCGAGCCACCCCCGATCTCGGTGTTGGACATCGACTCAAGATCAACGAACCGGGTCAACCACCGACCAGCGGTACCTGCCGCTCGGCCTCCAAGGCGTGCCGGCCCGTCTAAGTCGACTGGAAGGCTTGGATCGCGAGCGTCGCGAAGCGCCGTGAGGCGGCGAGGCGGGCGTCCGTCGTGCCGGCGCGCAGGCCGCGGTGGGCGACCATCACCAGGACGAGGTCGTTCAGGGTGAAGTCGGACCGCAGCTCGCCGGTCGCCTGCGCGCGGCGCGCGAGCTCGGCGACGGCCTCCAGCGACGCGCGGCGGTCGGCGGCGAAGTCCATCGCGTCCGGGAAGGCGGACATGAACGCCGCCGGGAAGCCGCGGTCGCGGGCGTGCAGGTCGAACACCTTCTCGATCACGAGGCGGAAGCCGGCCCACGGGTCGGGGTCGGCGAGGCCTTCGTGGACGATCGCCTGGCAGGTGCGCGACTGGTCGAGGTAGACCGCGTGGGCGAGGTCCGTCTTGGTCGGGAAGCGGCGGTAGACGGTGGCGGGGCTGACGCCGGCCCGGCGCGCGATCTCGCGTATCGGCGCGTTGAGGCCGTCGGCGGCGAAGGCGGCGCGGGCCGCGTCGAGGATGCGCTCGCGGTTGTCCTGCGCGTCGGCGCGCAGGGTGTGAGGCAATTGCCCGGCCACGGCTCTCACTTTAGTTGCACGGGCGACGATCTGGGTCACCGTCGTCGGCATGAAGGCGATTGCGATCCAGGCGTTCGGAGGCCCCGAGGGCCTCGCGGTCATCGAGGTGCCGGACCCGGTGCCGGGCGACGGGCAGGTGCTGATCGAGACCGAGGCGAGCGGCGTCGGCGGGGTCGACCAGCTCATCCGCAGCGGTGTGCTCGGCGCCTACGGGTTCAAGCCCGGACACATCCTCGGGAGTGAGGTCGCGGGCACGGTGTCCGCCGTCGGCGACGGCGTGGATCCGGGCTGGTTCGGGCGGCGCGTGTGGGCGTTCGTCGGCCTGCAGGGCGGCTACGCGGAACGCGCGGTCGCGCCGGTGACCGCGACCGTGCCGCTCCCCGACGGCCGCTCGGCGGTCGACGCGGTGACGCTCGGCAGCTCCGGCGCGGTCGCGCACTTCGCGCTCCGCCACGCGCACTTCGCACCCGGCGAGTCGGTGCTCGTGCGTGGCGCGGCCGGGGGCCTCGGGACAATGGCGGTCCAGCTCGCGGCGCGCGGCGGTGCGAGCGCGATCGCGGTGACCACGTCGTTGGCCGAGCGCGGCGAGCGGTTGCGGGCACTGGGCGCGACCCACGTGCTGGACCGCGCCGGCGAGGCCGAGGACGCGCCAGAAGGCTTCGACGTGATCATCGACATCGTCGCCGGCCCGGACCTGCCGGCGTTCCTGGACAAGCTCAACCCGAACGGCCGGCTCGTGGCCATCGGCCTGATGGGCGGACCGCCGCCCGCCGACTTCGGCCTGCGCCTGTTCGCCGCCTTCCAGCAGTCGCGCTCGTTCGCGACCTTCAGCCTCGACACGGTCCCCGACGCCGACCGGTTCGCCGCCACCGCCGACGTGCTCGCCGGCGACCTGGAGGCGGTCGTCCACGCGGTACTGCCGCTCGACCACGCCGTGCGGGCGCACGCGCTCCTGGACGCCGGCGGCGTGTTCGGACGGCTCGCGCTGACGCCGCCGGGGCGCGATGGCGCTTAGGATCAGCGGATGGCCGACGCCGCTTCCCTCAGCCGGTTCGTCGACGCGCAGCGCGGCGTCTACGACTCAGCGCTCGCTGAGCTGCGCGCCGGCCGCAAGACGTCGCACTGGATGTGGTTCGTGTTCCCGCAGATCGCCGGGCTCGGCCGCAGCGCGATGGCGCAGACGTACGCGATCGAGTCGCTGGACGAGGCGCGCGCGTACCTCGCGCACCCGGTGCTGGGTCCACGCCTCGTGGAATGCGCGACCGTCCTGCTCGGCCTCGATGGCGGTGACGCTGAAGCCGTCTTCGGCGGCATCGACGCCATCAAGCTCCGCTCCTCGATGACCTTGTTCGCGCATGCGGCACCGGACGAGCCGGTCTTCCGCGCTGTGCTGGACCAGTACTTCGCCGGTGCCGAGGACCCCGCGACGCTCGAGCGCCTGGAGCGATGAGCGACGCGGACGTCATCGTCGTCGGCGGCGGGCTCGCTGGGCTCGTCGCCACCGCCGAGCTGGCCGACGCGGGCCGGCGTGTGCTCCTGCTCGATCAGGAGCCCGAGGCGTCGCTGGGCGGGCAGGCGTTCTGGTCGTTCGGCGGCCTGTTCCTGGTCAACAGCCCGGAGCAGCGGCGGGTGCGGATCAAGGACTCGCACGAGCTCGCGTGGCAGGACTGGCTCGGCACGGCCGGGTTCGATCGCGACGAGGACCTCTGGCCGCGCCGCTGGGCCGAGGCCTACGTCGCGTTCGCGGCGGGCGAGAAGCGCGCGTGGCTCGCGCAGCAGGGCATCAAGCTGATCCCGAACGTCGGCTGGGCCGAGCGCGGCGGGTACGGGGCGATCGGGCACGGGAACTCCGTGCCGCGCTTCCACGTCACGTGGGGCACCGGGCCGGGCGTGGTCGAGCCGTTCATCCGGCGCGTGCGGGCCGCGGCGGCCACCGGCCGGGTGCAGCTGCGGTTCCGGCACCGCGTCGACGGGCTCACGCTCACCGACGGCGCCGTCGACGGCGTGCGCGGCGCCGTGCTCGCGCCGGACCCCTGCGCGCGCGGCGTGTCGTCCAACCGCGAAGTGACTACAGAGTTCGAGCTGCGCGCGTCCGCGGTCGTGATCGCGAGCGGCGGCATCGGCGGCAACCATGAGCTCGTGCGCCGCAACTGGCCCACGCGGCTCGGCACCCCGCCCAAGCACATGGTCAGCGGCGTGCCCGAGCACGTCGACGGCCGCGGCATCGAGCTCGCGCAGGCCGCCGGCGGCGAGGTGATCAACCCGGACCGCATGTGGCACTACACGGAGGGCATCCAGAACTGGGCGCCGATCTGGCCGATGCACGGCATCCGGATCCTGCCCGGCCCTTCCTCACTGTGGCTCGACGCGACCGGCCAGCGCCTGCCCGTCCCACTGTTCCCGGGCTTCGACACGCTCGGGACGCTCGCGCACATCATGGGCACCGGCCACGACCACACGTGGTTCGTGCTCACGCAGAAGATCATCGAGAAGGAGTTCGCGCTCTCGGGCTCCGAGCAGAACCCCGACATCACCGGCAAGTCGATCCGCGAGCTGCTCAAGACGCGCGTCGCGTCGGGCGCGCCCGGGCCGGTGGAAGCCTTCAAACAACACGGCGCGGACTTCGTGGTGGAGACGGACCTGCGCCGCCTCGTCGAGGGCATGAACCGGCTCACGGACACGCCGCACCTGGACTTCGAGCAGGTCGAGCGCGAGGTCGTCGCGCGCGATCGCGAGATGGACAACCCGTTCACCAAGGACCTGCAGGTCACCGCCATCCACGGCGCGCGCCGCTACCTCTCCGACCGCATCACGCGGGTCGCCGCGCCGCACAAGCTGCTGGACCCGGCGGCGGGCCCGCTGATCGCCGTCAAGCTGCACATCCTCACCCGCAAGTCGCTCGGCGGGCTGCACACCGACCTCGAGGCGCGCGTGCTGCGCGCGGACGGCGAGCCGCTGCCCGGCCTGTACGCCGTCGGCGAGGCGGCCGGCTTCGGTGGCGGTGGGATGCACGGCTACCGCTCGCTCGAGGGGACGTTCCTCGGCGGCTGCCTGTTCAGCGGGCGCACGGCCGGGCGCGCGCTCGCGGCTACGTTGCGCGGCGCTTGATCACGGTCTTGCCGACGGCGATCAGCAGCGCGTCGTTGGCGCCCTCGCCGATCTGCGTCTGCGGCGCGTCGCGGCGCAGGCGCGTGAGCTCCTTGTCGCCCGTGTAGGAGCGGCTGGCGGCGAGCCGGGAGGCCTGCTCGACCGCCCACACCGCGCTCTCGGACGCCATCGTCTTCGCGGCCGTCGCGCGTTCGGCCGCATCACTGGCGCCCGCGTCGACCGCCTCCGCCGCCGCGCGGATCGTCGCCTCGATCACCAGCTGGCGACTGCGCAGCTCGCCGATCCGCAGCTGCGTGTGGCTGTGGTCGCCGAGCATCCCGGGCCCGATCGGCCGCTCGGTCGCCTCGTCGAGCGCGCACTCCAGCGCGCGGTCGATGATCCCCAGCCCGCGGCACGCGACGTTCACCCGTCCGACCGCGAGCACGTCGACCATCTGCCGCGCGCCCTGCCCCACGCCGGCCTTGCCGCCGAGGATCTCCGCGCCGGGCGCGTGGTGGCCGTCGAACGTCCACGTGGCCGACTCCACCCCGCGGTAGCCGAGCTTGTCCAGCGGCCCGGTCGTCCACGTCGCGCTGCCACGGCCCTCGGCGGGCAGCAGGAGGCACGACGGCCGCGACTGGCCCTTGACCGTGGCGAGGACGGCCGCGAGCGGGAACGAGAACCCGCCGGCGATCCAGCGCTTGCGGCCCGTGATCACGAAACCCGCGTCCACCGGCTCGACCACGGTCTCCAACCGCCGCAGGTCGCTGCCCGCACCCGGCTCGGTGATCGAGAACGAGGACCAGATCGCGCCCGTCGCGATCCCCGGCAGCCAGCGCTCCTTCTGCGCGTCGGTGCCGTAGCGGACGAGCAGCTGGGTGGCGAGCGCCGTGGTGTTGACGGCGCCGGTGATCGAGATCCAGCCCTGGGCGAGCGTGCGCCAGACGTCGACCATCGCGCTCACGGGCAGCTCACGCCCGCCGTAGGCCGCCGGGACGAGCGCGCCGGGCACGCCGAGCCGGCCCAGCTCGTCAAGGACGCCCTGCGGCAGCACGTCGTCCCGATCCCACTGCTCGACGTTCGGCAGGACGGTGTCGTCCACGAGCCGCCGCACCGCGTCGGCCATGGCCTGGTTCTCGAACATCTCAGGCATGATGGGTAGAGAGGATCGCTGAAAGCACAACCCGAGGAGACCATGAGCGCCACTACCTACGCGGTCGTCAACCCCGCCACGGGCGAGACGGTCAAGACCTACGAGACGATCAGCGACGACGCCCTGAAGGACGCGATCGGGCGCGCGCACGACGCGCACGAGGGTTGGGGCCGCGGGACGAGCGTCGAGGAGCGCGCGAAGATCATCGCCCGCGTCGCCGAGCTGCACAACGAGCGCCAGGACGAGCTCGCCGAGATCATCGTCCGTGAGATGGGCAAGCCGATCGAGCAGGCGCGCGGCGAGGTCGAGTTCAGCGCCGCGATCTACCAGTACTACGCCGACAACGGGCCCAAGCTGCTCGCCGACGAGCCGATCGAGCTGCTCGAGGGCGACGGCTCGGCGTTCATCCGCCGCTCGTCCGTCGGCCTGCTGCTCGGGATCATGCCATGGAATTACCCCTACTACCAGGTGGCCCGCTTCGCCGGCCCGAACCTGGTGACCGGCAACACGATCCTGCTCAAGCACGCGCCGCAGTGCCCCGAGTCGGCCGCCGTGATGGAGGAGATCTTCCACGCCGCGGGCGTGCCCAAGGACGCCTACATCAACGTCTACGCGACCAACGAGCAGATCGAGTGGGTGATCGGCGATCGGCGCGTGCAGGGCGTCTCGCTCACCGGCTCCGGTCGCGCGGGCGCCGCGGTGGCGGAGATCGCCGGCCGCAACCTGAAGAAGGTCGTGCTAGAGCTCGGCGGCTCCGACCCGTTCATCGTGCTCAAGGCCGACGACCTCGACGCGGTCGTCGAGCAGGCGGTCGGCGGGCGGCTGGAGAACAGCGGCCAGGCCTGCAACGCCGCCAAGCGCTTCATCGTGCTCGAGGACCTCTACGACGGGTTCGTCGAGAAGTTCACGGCCGCGCTGACGGGCGTTCAGCCCGGCGACCCGACCTCGAAGGACACCACGGTCGGCCCGCTGTCCTCGACGGCCGCCGCGGACCGGCTGGAGTCGCAGGTCAAGGAGGCGCTCGACAACGGCGCCGAGCTGGCCGCGGGCGGCGGTCGCGACGGCAACTTCTTCAAGACCGCCGTGCTGACCGGCATCACCAAGGACAACCCGGCCTACACCGAGGAGTTCTTCGGGCCGGTCGCGCAGGTCTACAAGGTCGGCTCGGAGGCCGAGGCGATCGCCCTGGCCAACGACACGCCGTACGGCCTCGGCTCGTACGTGTTCACCACCGACGACGAGCAGGCGCTGCGCGTCGCCGACCAGATCGAGGCCGGCATGGTCTTCATCAACGCGGTCGGCGCCGAGGGCGTCGAGCTGCCGTTCGGTGGCGTGAAGGCGTCCGGCTTCGGTCGTGAGCTCGGTCGCTTCGGCGCGGACGAGTTCGTCAACAAGAAGATGATCCGCGTCGGCTAGATCCGGACCGTCGCGTTCTATAGGCTCCTTCGGCAAACGTTTGCCGCGCTGGAGGAGCCTATGAGCGTCGAGTGGTCCACCGTCACCGTCGTCGATCCCGCGACCGGGGAGGAGCTGGCCGCCTACCCCGAGCACGGGCCGGCGGAGATCGAGGCCGCGCTGGCCGCTGCCGACGCGGCGTTCCGCGCGTGGCGGTCACGGCCCGTGGCCGAGCGCGCGCAGCTGCTCGACGCGGTCGCGCGCGTGCTGCGCGAGCGCGCCGACAACCTCGCGCGGCGGATCACGGCGGAGATGGGCAAGCCGCTGGCGGAGGCGCGGTTCGAGGTGGAGAAGTGCGCGTCGGCGTGCGCGTACTTCGCGGAGGCCGGCCCGGCCGCCCTCGCCGACGAGACGATCGACGCCGGCCCGGGCCGCTCGATCGTCACCTACGAGCCGCTCGGCGTGATCTTCGCCGTGATGCCCTGGAACTTCCCGCTCTGGCAGGTCATCCGCTTCGCCGGCCCGGCGATCCTCGCGGGCAACACGGCGCTGCTCAAGCACGCGCCCAACGTGTCCGGCACGGCGCTCGCGCTCGAGGACGTGTTCCGTGCTGCCGGTGCGCCCGCGGGCGTGCTCACGAGCCTGATCGTCGCGCCGCCCAACGTGCCGCGGGTGTCCGCGGACCTGATCGCCGACCCGCGCGTGGCGGCCGTGACGCTGACCGGCTCCGACCGCGCGGGCGCCTTCGTCGCGGCCGAGGCCGGTCGCGCGCTCAAGAAGAGCGTGCTCGAGCTCGGCGGCTCGGACCCGTTCGTCGTGCTCGCCGACGCCGACCTCGACGTCGCGGTCCACAACGCCGTCAAGGGCCGGCTGATGTGCGCGGGCCAGACCTGCATCGCGCCCAAGCGCTTCCTGGTCGACGCGACGATCGTCCGCGAGTTCGAGTGCCGGATGGTCGACGCGCTCGAGATGGTGCGCGTCGGCGACCCGCGCGAGGAGGGGACGCAGCTCGGCCCGCTCGCGCGCCTGGACATCCTCGAGACGCTCGAGCGCCAGGTCGCCGAGACCGTCGAGCAGGGCGCCGTGCTCAGGACCGGCGGCCGCCGGCTGGATCGGCCCGGCTACTACTTCCCGCCGACCGTCCTCACCGGCGTCCGGCCCGGGATGACCGCGTTCACGGACGAGACCTTCGGCCCGGTCGTGGCGATCACCCCGTTCGCGGACGAGGACGAGGCGGTCGCGCTCGCCAACGACACCCGCTACGGCCTCGGCGCGACCGTGTGGAGCACGGACACCGAGCGTGCGCACGCGGTCGCGCGCCGGATCGAGTCCGGCGCGGTCTCCGTCAACACGCTGGTCGCGTCCGACCCGCGGCTCCCGTTCGGCGGCATCAAGCGCTCGGGCTACGGCCGCGAGCTCGCCGCGGTCGGCGCGCGCGAGTTCACGAACATCCGCACCTACAAGCTCGCGGACTAGCTGGGGCTCAGTCCCGCCACGGTCAGCCGGAAGAGCCGGTCCGCCTCGCGGGCCGGATCGGCGTGCTGCTCCGTGGCGAGGACGATGCCGACCAGCAGCGTCACGAGGTCGGCGAACGTGACGTCGCCCGCAACCGCGCCGTCCTCGATGGCGCGGCGCAGCAGCGGGGTGCCCGCGGTCTCCAGCGCCGTCGCGCACGAGTCCGAGTTCTCGTACAGGTCGTCCGGCGGCGCGCCCTCGTAGGCCAGCGCCGCCGCCAGCCCGCGGGAGCGTGCGGAGGAGGCGATGACCTCGCCGAGCCAGTCCAGCAGCGCGGCGCGGCTGGACTCGGCCTCGCCGGCCAGCACCTCGGCGCGGGCGCACAGCACCTCGATCCGCTCCTTGGCGACCGCGTCGAGGAGCGCGCGGCGCGTCGGGAAGTGGCGGCGCACGGTGGCCGACCCGACCCCGGCGACGCGGGCGATCTGCTCGAGCGAGGCGCCGGCGCCGTGCACGGCGACCTCCTCCTCGGCGACGGTGAGGATGCGGGCGTAGTTCCGCCGGGCGTCGGCGCGTTGCGGTGCGGTCATGGCTAAGTGGCGGACCCCGCCATATAGTACCGTCGAGAAAACGGCGGGCCCCGCCGTTTATCTCCGACTCGACGCTCAAGGAGCTCCAATGTCCACGTCATCCGCACCCGTGCTGGTCACCGGCGCCACCGGCCGGCAGGGCGGCGCCACCGCCCGCGCGCTGCTCGCCGCGGGCGTTCCGGTTCGCGCCCTGGTCCGGGACCCCGACCGCGCCCGCGCCGTCGAGGCGCTCGGCGCCGAGCTGGTGGTCGGCGACTTCGACGACCGCGACTCGCTCACCCGCGCCGCGACCGGAACTCGTGCCGTCTTCTCGGTGCAGATGCCACGGTTCACCGGCGACGGATTCGACTACGACGGCGAGGTCCGGCAGGCCGTCAACCTGATGGAGACCGCCGAGGCGGCCGGCGTGCCGCAGTTCGTGCAGACTTCGGCGTCGGGCGTCGGCCGGCAGACCGAGCATCCCGACTGGCAGGACGGTCGCTGGCCGCTGATCGAGGCGTCGCTGGGCGCCAAGCAGGCGATCGAAGAGCGGCTGCGCGCGACCGGCTTCCGGCACTGGACGCTGCTCAAGCCGAGCTTCTTCATGGAGAACCTCGATCCGGGGATGGCGTTCCTGTTCCCGCGTGGCGTCGAGGGCGGGCTGGTCAGCCTGCTCAAGCCGGCGACGATGATGTCGCTGGTCGCCGCGCACGACGTCGGCGTCGCGGCCGCGGCGGCGATCGCGGAGCCGGAGCGCTTCGACCGGCTCGAGCTCGAGCTCGCGAGCGACTACCGGTCGATGACCGAGATCGCCGCGGTGCTCTCCGAGGTGCTGGAGGCGCCGCTCTCCGCGCCGGACATGAGCACCGAGGAGGCGCTCGCGGCCGGGATGCCGCTGATGGGCACCGGCCACGACTTCCTCAACGCCGGCCAGCCCGCCCGGCCGGAGTTCGCTCGCGAGCTGGGGATTCCGCTGACGCGCCTGGAGGACTGGGCGCGGGAGCACCTTCGGCCATAGACCGACTACACGCGTCGTAGATCGACTAGGCTGCGCGCCGATGTCGCCCCTGCGTCTGCTCAGGCCCGCGCTGGTCGCGGGCCTCGTCACCGCGCTGGCGGTCCCGGCGGTCGCGGAGGCGCACGGGCTCGTCCAGCGCCAGCAGCTGCCGATCCCGCAGTGGCTGTTCGCATGGTCGGCGGCGGCCGTGCTGGTGATCTCGTTCTTCGCGCTCGCGGTGCTGTGGCCGCAGCCGCGGCTTGAGCACACGGGCTGGCGGCCGCTGCCGGGTGGGCGCGTGCTTGCGGGTCGCGCGGTGCAGGTCGTGTGCGGCGCGGTCGGCGTGGCGCTGCTGCTCGTGACCATCGTCGCCGGCTACGCGGGCAGCGAGTCGGCGCTGGACAACTTCGCGCCGACGTTCGTGATGATCATCTTCTGGGTCGGGCTGGTGTTCGCCTCGATCCTGCTCGGCGACCTCTTCCGCGCGTTCAGCCCGTGGCGGGCGCTTGGCCGCGTGCTGCCGTCGCTGGACCGTCCCTACCCGGCGCGGCTCGGGCGCTGGCCGGCCGCGGTCGGGCTGTTCGCGTTCGTGTGGATCGAGCTGGTGTCGGGTTGGAGCGAGGACCCGCCGATGCTGGCGACCGCGATCATCGGCTACACGGTCGTCACGCTCGCGGCCCAGGTCGTCTACGGCGTCGAGACGTGGACGACCCGCGGGGAGGCGTTCGCCGTCTACTTCGGCCTGTTCGCGCGGCTGTCGATCTTCGAGACGCGCGACGGCGTGCTCGGCGTCCGCCGCCCGCTGACCGGGCTCACCACGCTCGACCGCGCGCCCGGGACGGTGGCGCTGCTGGCCGTGATGATCGGCACGGTCAGCTTCGACGGGCTGAGTCAGGGGCCGCTGTGGCGGGACGTGTCGACGAGCATCGTCGACGCGCTGGACTTCCTCGGCACGCTGACGGCGGCGAAGGTCGCGGGCACGCTCGGGCTGGCGCTCGGCGTGCTGCTGATCGCCGGCTTCTACCGGCTCGGGATCGAGGGTGCGCGCTCGGTCGGCGGGGGCTTCTCGGTCGACCGCCTCGCGAACGCCTTCGTGCACTCGCTGGTGCCGATCGCGGCGGTCTACGTCGCCGCGCACTACCTCACGTTCCTGCTCTTCGAAGGCCAGTCGGTGACGTACCTGGCGTCGGACCCGTTCGGGCGCGGCTGGGACCTGTTCGGCACCGTCGACGGCGGCATCGACTACACGATCTTCCCGCAGGAGGACACCTGGTACGTGCAGGTCGCGGTCGTCGTGCTCGGCCACGTGGCCGGCCTCGTGCTCGCGCACGACCGGGCGCTCACGCTCTACAAGGACCGCACGCTCGCGGCCCGCTCGCAGTACTGGATGCTCGGCGTGATGGTCGGGTTCACCTCGCTCGCCCTCTGGCTGCTGGCGCAAGCGGCCTGATCGCGCTGTGGCTGCTCTCCGAGCGGCTGAGGGTTAACCCTCGCGCAGGCGCCGCTCGGCCGCGCGCCCGAGCAGGCCCGCCGGGACGCACGCCGCGGCGAGGACGAGCAGCGCGAGCGGCGCGCCGAGCGCCGTCGACAGCGGCAGGCACAGCTCCGTCGGCACGGGGCGCAGCAGGTAGACGGTCGCACCCGCGAGCGCGAGCAGGATCGCGCCGGTGACGAGCAGCGACAGCGCGTGCGCCGGCCGCTCGATCTCGCCGAGCAGGAAGCGGACGCGCTCGGTGCTCGCTCCCGCGCCCGCGGTGCCGTGCGCCTCGAACGCCAGCAGCGCGGAGGCCAACGGCTGCGCGCCCGTGCGGCGCATGGCGAACGCGTCGGCGGCGAGCTCGGAGACGGTCGCGTGTGTGCGCGCGGTCTTGCGCAGCGCGGGGATGAACCACAGGCCGTCGGCGATCGCCTGCACGAGCGCGCGGCGGAGCGGGTCGCGCCGGCGCGCGTGGTGGCGCTCGTGGGCGAGGACGCACTCGAGCTCGGGCTCGCTGAGGAGCTCGAGCAGGCCCTCGCTGACGAAGATCCGCGGGCGCAGGAAGCCGAGCGTGAACGCGTGCGCGCGGCGGCTCGCGATGACCCGCACGTCCGTGCCGAGCAGCGTCCGCGGCGTGCTCGGCAGCCGCGCCGCGAACGCGCGCCGGCGCAGCACCTGGCGCGCGAGCGAGCCCGCCATCGCCGCGAGCACGAGCGCCTCGACCGCCAGCACGGTGGCCGCAAGGCCCGAGCCGTGGAACCGGAGCGCGTCGACGCCGATCAGCACCATCGCGGCGAGCACGGTCGCGCCCAGGGCGCAGACCGCGAGCTCGAGGCCGAGCAGGTGCCGGCGCGCGGTCACCGGCGCGCGCGGCGCTGGAGCGCTCGCCGGTGCGCCGGGTCGAGCTGCGAGAAGCGGCGCGCGAACTCAGTCAGCGCCAGGTCGCCGTAGGCGTCGACCAGCGCGTCCACCTCGGCCTCCGAACGCGCCTGCATGTACTCCTCGCGCGGGACCGCCGCGACGTAGATGTCCTTCTTGCCCTCGCGCCGGCGGCTGACGAAGCCCTTGCGGTCCAGCCGCTGCAGGACCGTGAGGATCGTCGTGTACGAGCGCGGCGGGTCGGCGTCGTCGGCGAGCGCGTCGGTGACCGAGCGGACCGTCGCCTCGCCCTGCGCCCAGACCTCGCCCATGATCTTCGTCTCGAGCTCGTGCAGCGCGGGGTGCGTCGGCATCCAGCGCCAGCGTACCCGCCCGTCAGTCGTCGCTGCCGCGCCCGCGGCCACGGCCGCCGTGGTCGTCGCCGCTGTCGTCGTCGGAGCCGCCGCCGTGGCTGCCGCCGCCGCCCGAGCGCTCGACCTCGACCGCGACCCAGCGGCCGCTGGAGCGGCGCACGATCGTCTCGACGTTGCTCAGCCCGGCGCGCAGGCCGGCGAACCCGTCGATGCGCTCGAAGCGCGTGCGGCTGGTGACGCGGACGCGGATCGTGCCGCGCTCGGAGTCGTTGATGCGGAACGTGCGGGCGTCGCGGTCGACGGACACGATCGTCCCCTCGTACTCGCGGGTCTGGGCGGACGCGGCCGGCGCGGCGATCCCGGACGCGGCCGTGGCGATGAGCGCGATGCGCAGCAGCTTCTTCATGCCCGTCACTGTGCGCGCACCCGGGTCCGGACTTCCATGGGACCTTCGTCGCCCCGCGGCTCAGACGTCGCGCAGGTACGCCTCGAGCGAGACCGGGTCGCGGCCCGTCAGGCGGCGCACGCCGTCGCTGACGCGCTCCAGGCTGCCGTCGCGGATCGCCCAGTACGAGCTCACCCAGCCGAGCACCTCGAAGTCGGGCGCGCCGTAGCTCGCGCGCGAGGCGAACGCCTCCTCGTCGGTCTCGTCGTGGAAGCGGACAGGCCTGCCGTCATGGGACATGAGCGCCGCGGCTTCCGCGAGCGTGAACGCCGACGGTCCCGTGAGGTCGTAGCTCTGGCCGTCGTGGCCGTCGCTCATCAACACCGCGGCGGACGCGGCGGCGACGTCGTCGCGCAGGATCGCCGCGAAGCGCCCGTCTCCCGCCGGACCGCGGATCACACCGTCGGCGCCGACCATGCTCGGCACGAAGTCCATGTACAGGTTCATCCGCAGGAACGTCCACGGCACGCCCGTGGCCAGGATCGCCTGCTCGGTGTGCCAGTGGTCGCGCGCGAGCGTGAACGTCGTGTCCGGGGACGCGCCGAAGAACGAGAGGTAGACGATCCGCCGCACACCGGCCGCGACCGCCGCGTCCACCGCGGTGAGGTGCTGCTCGACGCGGTCGGGCGTCTCGGACGCCGGCAGCAGGAACAGCACGTCGGTGCCCTCCAGCGCCGCGCGCATCTCCTCGCCGGCGCCGTAGCCGGACGCCTGGCGGACCTCTGCGCCGGCGAGCTCCGGTGCGCGCGCCGGGTCGCGGACGACCAGCCGCAGCTGCGCCCCGGCCGCGTCCAGCCGCGCCGTGAGGCGGGTGCCGACCGCGCCGGTGGCGCCGGTGACCGCGATCAGGGGATCCATGAGGTGCGAACGAGACTAGACGGGCGAGCCGACGCGGAGCGCGTGCGCGAGCCGGCCGGGCAGCGAGTCGCTCGGGCCCGGCCGGGCGAGCCCGTAGCCCTGCGCGGCGTGGCAGCCGGCGTCGCGGACCGCCGCGAGCTGGGCGGGCGTCTCGATCCCCTCGGCGACGACGCGGATGTCGAACGCGTGGGCGAGCCCGACGACCGCCTCGAGGATGCGCGCGCTGGCGGCGTCGTCGGGCAGGCCGGCGATGAACGAGCGGTCGAGCTTGAGCGCCTGCACGGGGAGGCGGTGCAGGTACGACAGCGAGGAGTAGCCGACGCCGAAGTCGTCGATCTCGAGCTGCACGCCGAGCGCGCGCAGGCGGGTGGCCACGGCTTCGCTCTGGTGCATGTCGTCCATCAGCACGGTCTCGGTGATCTCGAGGGTGAGCCGGTCGGGAGCGAGACCGCTCGCGTCGAGCGCGTGGCAGACGTCGGTGATCAGCTGGTCCGGGCGGGCGAGCTGGCGCGCGGAGACGTTGACGGCGACGCGCACGTCGAGGTCCCAACGGGCGCACTCCGCGCACGCCAGCGCGAGGACGGCGCGCCCGATCGGGGCGATCAGCCCGGTGGCCTCGGCGACGGAGATGGCGTCCTGGGCGGGGATCGCCGGGCCGCCCGGGCGTTGCCAGCGCAGCAGGCTCTCCACGCACGAGCGACCGCCGTCGAGCGCGACGATCGGCTGGAAGTGCAGGTGCAGCCCGTCGCCGCGCAGGCCGGCGCGCAGCTCGGCCTCGATCTGCGTGCGCTGCTGCAGGCGCGCGCGCAGGTCGTCGTCGAAGACCTCGACCACTCCGCCGCCGCGGGCCTTGGCGCGGTACATGGCCGCGTCGGCCGCGCGCAGGACCTGCTCGGGCCCCTCGTCGTCCTCGGGCTCGACGATCGAGACGCCGATCGACGCGGACGGGTGCACGCGCTCGTCGGCCGCGAGCGGCGCCTCCAGCGCGTGGCACAGCCGGACGGCGACGTCCACGGCTTCCTCACCCGTGTCGAGGCTGTCGCAGATCACGGCGAACTCGTCACCGCTGAGGCGGCTGACGACGTCGCTCGGCCGGACCGTCTCGCGCAGGCGCACGGCCACCTCGCGCAGCAGCGCGTCCCCGGTGTCGTGCCCGAAGCGGTCGTTGACGGACTTGAAGTGGTCCAGGTCGATGTAGAGCACCGCCGCGCAGTGCCGGCGCCGGGTGAGGATCGCGTTCAGGCGTTCCAGGAACACGGCGCGGTTGGGCAGCGCGGTCAGCGGGTCCACGGACGCGGCGCGGCGCAGCGCCGCCTCGGCCGCCACCTGGATCGACAGGTCGTCGACGACGCCGATCCACTCCTGCACGGCGCCGTCGTGCCAGACCGGCACGCCGTGCATGCGCAGGTGCATCCAGTGCCCGTCGGCGTGGCGGAAGCGGCAGGTGTGGTCGAGCTCCGTCGCGGTCGTCAGCGCGATGCGCCACGCGTCCGAGAGCGCGTCGACATCCTCGGCGTGGACCACCTTCCGCCATTCGGGTGCCTCGCCCGGAGCGATGGGGTGGCCGGTCAGCCCGGCCCAGTCGACCTCGCGGGTCGGCTGGCCGGTCGCGTCGGAGTGCCAGACCGCGGTGCCCAGCGCGTGCGCGAGCACCCGGTACCGGCGTTCGCTGCGGGCGAGCTCGAGCTCGCTGCGCTTGCGGGCCGAGACGTCCTGGATGATCGCGATCAGATGGGTCGGCGTCGGGTGCAGCCGGACCTCGAACCAGCCGTTCAGCGGCGCGACCTCGCCCTCGAAGGTGATCGCGGTCTGCTCCTCGATCGCGCGTCGGCAGGTGAGGTGCAGCGGCGTCCCGGCGGCGTACGGGAACAGCGTCAGCAGGCTCTGGTTGAGCACCGTCTCGGTCGGGCGGCCGAGCCGGTGCGCGGCGCTGCGGTTGAGGTAGACGCAGCGGAAGTCGTGGTCCAGGACCAGCAGGGCCTCGCTGATCCGCTCGAGGATCCCGCGTAGGACGGGCGGATCATCGGTCATCACTTCTCGATCGATCTGCCGACTCTATGTGGCGGCGACCAGCGGCGACACGCCAAGCCGAAATTGCATGACGAGTCATGCAGTTTGCGCTATAGTTGCCCTAGCAACGAACTAAGGCGGACACCATGCAGTTCGGAATCTTCTCGGTCAGCGACATCTCAAAGAACCCGGTCACCGGCTACACGCCCAGCGAGGCGGAGCGCATCGACGCGAGCGTGCAGATCGCCAAGCGCGCGGATGAAGTCGGGCTGGACGTGTTCGCGATCGGCGAGCACCACAACCCGCCGTTCTTCTCCTCCTCGCCGACGACGCTGCTGGCCAACATCGCCGCGCAGACGGAGCAGATCGTGCTCAGCACGGCGATCACGCTGATCACCACGAACGACCCGGTGAAGATCGCCGAGGACTACGCGATGCTCCAGCACCTGGCCAAGGGCCGGATGGACCTGATGCTCGGCCGCGGCAACACCGTGCCGGTGTATCCGTGGTTCGGCCAGGACATCCACAAGGGCCTCGAGCTCGCGCTGGAGAACTACAACCTGCTGCACCGCCTCTGGCGCGAGGACGTCGTGGACTGGGAGGGCAGCTTCCGCACGGCGCTGCAGGGCTTCACGTCGGTCCCGCGGCCGCTCGACGACGTCCCGCCGTTCGTCTGGCACGGCGCGATCCGCACGCCCGAGATCGCCGAGCAGGCGGCCTACTACGGCAACGGCTACTTCGCCAACAACATCCTCGCCCCGAACTTCCACTTCCGGCCGCTCGTCGAGCTCTACCGTCGCCGCTACGAGCACTACGGGCACGGCACGGCCGACCAGGCGATCGTCGGGCTCGGCGGGCAGACGTTCATCGCCAAGAACTCGCAGGACGCCGTGCGTCGGTTCCGGCCGTACTTCGAGGGCTCGCCGCTGTACGGCACGAGCTACCGGCTCGAGGACTTCATGCACGGCACGCCGCTCAGCGTCGGCAGCCCGCAGGAAGTGATCGAGAAGACGCTGACGTTCCAGGCGGGCTTCGGGGACTACCAGCGCCAGCTGTGGGTCGTCGACCACGCCGGCCTGCCGCTGGAGGAGGCGCTCGAGCAGGTCGAGCTGCTCGGCACGGAGGTCGTGCCGGTCCTGCGCAAGGAGATGGAGTCGCGCCGCGCGCCGGGCGTCCCGGACGCGCCGACCCACGCGACGCGCGTGCGCGAGAAGTACGGCGACGCCGAGCCGCGTCAGCCGCGCCCGAACCCCAACCGCGGCGACAACGTGACCGGCACCTCGCCCTACCAGGACACCGACCCGTCGATCGTCGCCGACCTGCCGCTGGTGGGCTGATGTCCCCGAGTCGTACTCGCGTCGCCAACGAGGCGTGGGAGGCGCTCTTCCGCGCGCAGTCGACGGTGATGCGCGAGCTCACCGCCGCCGACGTGTGGGAGGGCGTCAGCCCGAGCGAGTACGACGTGCTCTACACGCTGTCCAAGGCGCCGGACGGCCTCCGGATCACCGAGCTGACGCGGGACATGCTGCTCACCCAGGGCGGCGTGTCCCGCCTGGTGGCCCGGCTGGAAGCCACGGGGCTGCTGGAGCGCGTGGCCGACCCGGCCGACGGGCGCGCGTCCCGCATCCGCCTGACCGAGGCCGGCGCGAGCGCCCAGCGCCGCGTCGGCCTGCGTCATGGCACCCACGTCGCCCAGCTCATGACCTCCACCTTCAGCGTCGAGCAGCTCGAGCAGCTGCGGACGCTCTGCGAAACCCTGACCGAAAGCACCCGAACATGAAGCGTCTCGTCGTTGTTAGCGCCGGCACCGGCAACCCGTCCTCGACGCGCCAGCTCGCCGACCGGATCGCGCAGAAGAGCCTGGACCGGCTCGAAGGCGCGACCGTGAGCGTGATCGAGCTCGGGCCGCTCGCGGTCGACACCGCACGCGCCGCGGTCGCCGGCTTCCCGGGCGCGGAACTGCAGGCGGCGATCGACAAGCTGGCCGCCGCCGACGCCGTGATCGTCGCCACCCCGATCTACAAGGCCGGCATCAGCGGGCTGCTGAAGACGTTCGTCGACGTGCTTGACAACGATCTGCTCGTCGCCAAGCCGGTCCTGCTCGCGGCCACGGGCGGCTCGCCGCGCCACGCGCTGGTGATCGACGACCAGCTGCGGCCCCTGCTGGCCTTCATGCGCGCGTTCACGCTGCCGACCTCGATCTACGCCGCGCCGGAGGACTGGGGCTCGAGCGAGCTCGGCGCGCGGATCGAACGCGCCGCGACGGAGCTGGCCGTGCTCGTCGGCGCGGGCGTCGAGGCCCAGGTCACCGACACCGCGTGGTCGGGCTACCAGCATCAGTTCGGCGGCAACGCGCGCCGCGCCGAGCGCACCGCGGCCGACGTCGACTTCGACTCGCCATTGATGCGCCTCGCTACGGGCGGCGCATAGGCGACGATCACCAAATCATCCGGGTGAACGGTCCCGGGCCGGGGGTTGGCGCTTCTACGGTCGCCGCCCCTTGCCCGAGCCGCGCGCCCATCTCCACCGGATCAGCCGGTACTGCGCGCTGCTCGCGGAGCCGCTCGGCCTCGATCCGGAGCTCGTCCGCGGGGCGAGCTGGCTGCACGACATCGGCATGGCGGGCCTGCACTTCGCGCGCCGGCCCGGGCCGCTGAGCGTCCTCGAGCGGCGGGCGCTGGAGCGCCACCCCGAGCGCGGCGCGGTGCTGCTGCGGGCGAGCGGCTCCGAGTTGCTGGACCTGGCGGCCGTGATCGCCCTCACGCACCACGAGCGCTTCGACGGCGACGGCTACCCGCAGCGGCTGGGCGGCGAGCAGATTCCCCTCGTCGGCCGGATCGTGGCGGTCGCCGACGCCTACGACGCGCTCACCACGGACCGTCCGTACCGGCTGGCGATCCACCCGGAAGGTGCCGTGGCGGCGCTGCACCACGAGCGCGGCCGGCAGTTCGATCCCGCGGTGCTCGACGCGTTCCTGGAGCGGCTCGACGCGGTCGAGGCGATCCGCGCGCGGCACCCGTCCCCGCCGCCGCAGCTGATCACGCCGGAGGAGGCGGGCGCGCTGCTCGGCTGGTCCCCGTCGAAGCTGCGCCGCGCGGCGAACAGCGGCCGGTTGCCGGTCACGCGCACGTCCGGCGGTCACCGGCGCTTCGTCCTGGAGACGATCCTCGAGCTCGTCCGGACCGCGGGCGCGCCGGAGGTCCGCCCGCTCGACCCGCCGACCGTCGCGTTGCCCCAGCTCGCGCGGCTGCTGGACGAGCTGGGACCGGCGCTGTGCGCGCACGCCGCGGGGGTCGTCTACGGCGACGGGCCTCCCGGCTGGTTCGCGTCCCGCGGCGCCACGCCGACGCTCGTCGCGTGGCTCGAAGCGCTCGCGCACGCCTGCGCGACCGGCGTGTACGCGCCGGTGCACGCCGCGACCCGGGCGCTGATGACCCAGGCCGAGGCGCACACGGCCACGCTGCTCGAGCGACACGCGTTTCTCGAGCGCTTCGGCCAGCTGCTCGCGCGGGCACTGCACGGGCGGGGGGAGACCGCCGAGCTGGCGGACGCGCGGCGGCTGATCGCGGCGCTGCAACAACGCTTGCTCGCGGAGCGCTAGGCGCGACGCGGCGAGGGCCCCTCGGGGGACGCCGAGTGGAGCGGCGACGAGGGGCGGAGGGGGCGGGTGCACGGCGGCGGGGCGATGAGGAGCGCCCCGCCGTCACGCCTCGTCGAGCACGATCAGGCCGAGGGCGTGCGCGCGGGCGAGCGCGTCTTCGCGCGTCGCCACGCCGAGCTTGCGGTAGATCGCGCGGATGTGGGTCTTGACGGTGTTCACCGACAGATAGAGCGCGGCGCCGATCTCGCGGGCGGTGCGGTCCTCGCCGAACGCCAGGAGCACGTTCAGCTCGGCCGGTGAGAGCGGCTCGACGGGCGCCGGGCCGGCTTCGCGCAGCGCCGCGACCTCGCGCCCGGCGTGCTCGACGCGGGCCGCGACCGCGCCCGCGTCCCGACAGACCGCGAGCACGGCCTGCGCCTCGACGAGCGAGCGCTCGGCCTGGCTGAGGCGGCCGCGGGCGGCGAGGATGCGCGCGACCGTCGCCAGCTGCCAGGCGTGCAGCGCGCCGCCCTCGATCGCGGGCTCCATCTTGCGGGCGCGGCGCAGCGCACGTTCGGCGTCGGCTGGGCGCCCGTCGCCGAGCGCGCCGAGCGCCGCGCCGAAGTGCGCGCAGCCCGCCGCGGTGCTCTCGAGCACGCCGGCGCGGCCCGCCTCGTGCAGCGCCTGCACGGCGTAGCGCTCCGCCATCACCGGGTTCGCGCGCTCGGATGCGACGATCGACTGCACCGCCAGCGCGCCGACGACGCCGAACGGCCGCGCGGCCGCGTCGGCGCGGACCACCGTGTCCTGCGCGATCTGCCACGCGGGGTCGAGGTCGCCCGCGAGCATGTGCGACCAGGCGAGCATCGCGAGCGCGGGGGCTTCGAGCGTGTGCGCGTCGGCCCGCGCGAGCTCCACCGCGCTGCGGGAGAGCGCGAGCGTCGCGGCCACGTCGTCGTCGCCGTAGAGCGCCGCGAGCAGCAGCCGCGCGGTCTCGTGGAACTCCGTCCAGCTCGGGTCCAGCGTGCGGACGCGGTCGGCCTGGGCGAGCACGCGGCGCATGTCCACGCGGGCGTACGCGATCCCGCCCGCGGTGAGCGCGGCGGCCGTCAGGATCTCCGGCCGGCTGCGGATCAGCTCGCGCGGCAGCAGCTCGAGCCAGCGCCGGATCGTCCCCGCGCGGCCCGACCGTGACATCGGCAGCTGGTGGCGCTCCAACGCCCGCGCGATCAGGTCGAAGTCACGGGCCGCGGCGGCCTGCTCGACGGCGTCCTCGATCAGCCCCTGCTCCTCGAACCACTCCGCGGCGCGGCGGTGCAGCGCCTCGGCCGGCCCGAGCCGCGAGCGCAGGTACTCCGCGAACAGCGCGTGGTAGCGGAACCAGCGGCCCTCGTCGTCGAGCGCGACGATGAACAGGTTCGCGCTCGCGATCTCGGCGAGCCAGGCGGCGGAGTCCGTGCGCTCGAGCACGTGGTCGCACAGCTCCGCGCTGAGCCGCGGCAGCACCGAGCTGCGCAGCAGGAAGTCCTGCTCGACCGGGTCGAGCGCGCCGACGACCTCCGCGGTCAGGTACGCCGCCACGTCCTTCCGGCGGCCCGTGACCGGCGCGCCGTCGCCGCGCAGCGCGCCGAGCTGGAGCGCGACCGGCCAGCCTTCGCTGCGCTCGTACAGCTCCTGCGAATCCGCGGCGCGCAGCAGCGCGGCGGCCTCCTCGCGCGTGAACGCGAGGTCCGCGTCCCGCAGCTCCGCCAGCAGGCCGTGGCCGCG
The DNA here is from genome assembly GCF_027587195.1 of Solirubrobacter phytolaccae. Classification (GTDB taxonomy): domain Bacteria; phylum Actinomycetota; class Thermoleophilia; order Solirubrobacterales; family Solirubrobacteraceae; genus Solirubrobacter; species Solirubrobacter phytolaccae. Next base: position 133,150 of record NZ_JAPDDP010000007.1, read on the forward strand.
CATCCGCGGCAGACCCCGGAGCGGCGGGTCGACGCGCGTGACGAGGATCAGCCGCACGTTCGGCGGGAGCCGCTGCTCGGCGTAGTCGATCGACTCCAGCGCCCGCCGGTCGGTCAGGGCGTGCAGGTCGTCCAGCACGATCGTCAGCGGCTTGGGCTGTTCCGCGAGCGCGGCCAGCAACGCCTCGATCGCCGGTTCGGCCGTGCCCTCCGCGTCGCTGACGCGCCGGCTCGGCTCGTCGTCGAGCCCGCGCAGCGCGAGCTCGGCGGCACCGATCACGTACATCCACAGGTGCAGCGGGTCGTTGTCGTGTGCGTCGACGGACACCCACGCCGTGTTGATCCGCCGCTCGGCGAGCCACGTCGCGACCGCGATCGACTTGCCGTAGCCGGCCGACGCCGACACGAGCGTGAGCGGCTTGCGCGCCGCCGCGTCCAGCAGCGCGTGCACGCGCGGGCGGACCACCGGCGCCGAGGGCAGCCGCGGCGGCGTGATCTTGCTGCGCCGGACGATGTCGATCATGGCGACATCGAGCGGATCATCGCGCACTGGCCCGCAGCAGCGCCTCCCCGGTGCGCGCGAACGCGTCGACGAGCGCTTCGACGTCCGCGGGCTCGCGCGTCTGCTCGAGCCGGGTGGCGATCACGGTCATCGCCTCGGCCCCGACGTTGCGGCAGCTGCCCTTGACGTTGTGCGCGGTCCGCCGGATCGCCTCCTCGTCGCCGCGGTCGACGGCCTGGCGCAGCTCGTCGAGCAGCGGCGGCGTGGTGCTCAGGAAGAGCTCGACGAACTCGTCGAGCGCCGGCCCGAACTCGGTGCGCAGCGCGGCGATCCGCGCCTCGTCGACGAGGGCCTCGGCCGGGGCCGGAGCGGGCTCGGCCACCGGGGCGGCCGGCCCGGGCGCGTCGTCGTCGAGCAGCCGGGCGAGCGCCGCGCCGAGCCGGTCCGGCCGGAGCGGCTTGGTCAGGTAGTCGTCCATCCCGACCGCGAGGCAGCGCTCGCGGTCGCCCTTGGACACGTTGGCGGTCACCGCGACGATCGGGAGGTGGGTCGCTCCGGTCTCGCCCGCGCGGATCGCGGTGGTCGCCTCGTAGCCGTCCATCACGGGCATCTGGCAGTCCATCAGCACGAGCGCGTACCGCTGGCGCTCGAGCATCGCGAGCGCCTCGCGGCCGTCGCCGGCGACCGCCACCTGGTAGCCGAGGTGGTGCAGCATCCGCTCCGCGACCCGCTGGTTGACGAGGTTGTCCTCGACGACGAGCACGACCTCCTCGCGCTCGCGTGCGGCCGCGGGCGCCGCCTCGGGCGCGGGCGCCGCCGCGCCCATGACCTGCGCGATCACGTCCAGGAGCCGCGCGCGGCGGATCGGCTTCTGCAGGCAGTGCTGGATGCCGGCCGCGCGCGCCGCGCTCCGCTGCTCCGGGGCCGAGGTGAGCATGATCATGCGCGTGTCCGCCAGCTCGGCGTCGGTCCTGATCCGCTCCGCCAGCTCGTAGCCGTCGATCTCCGGCATGTCGCCGTCGAGGAGCACGAGCGCGAACGGCTCGCCGCCGGCGGCCGCGGCGTGGAGCAGCTCGAGCGCCCGCCGCGCGCTCGGCGCCGTCGCCACCGCGGTCCCGACCCCGGCCAGGTGGGCCTTGATCACCGCGCGGTTGGTGGCGTTGTCGTCGACGGCCAGGACCTTCAGCGACGCGGGGAAGACGTGCGGCTCGCGCTCCGGGGCGGACGCCGCGACGACCAGCGGGACGGTGAACGAGAACGTCGAGCCCTCACCGCGCGCGGACACGACCTCCAGCCTTCCGCCCATCAGCTCGACGAGCTGGCGGGCGATCGTGAGGCCGAGCCCGCTGCCCCCGTAGCGACGGGTCGTCGAGCTGTCGGCCTGCGTGAACGGGTCGAACAGGTCGTCGATCTGCTCCGGGTCGATGCCGATGCCCGTGTCGGCGACCGCGACGTGGATCACGTCCTCGAACGTGCGCACGCGCACGCTGACGCCGCCCTCCTCGGTGAACTTGATCGCGTTGTTGATCAGGTTCGTGAGGACCTGCCGCAGCCGTCCCCGGTCCGCGTGGACCGCCGGCGGAACGCTCTCGTCGATCCACGAGGACAGCTCGATCCCGCGCTGGTGCGCGTGCGCCGAGAGGACGTCGCACACGCCCTCGACGAGCTCGTGCAGGTCGAAGTCCTGCGGGTCGAGCTCGAGCCGGCGCGACTCGATCTTCGAGAAGTCCAGGATGTCGTTGATGACCTCCAGCAGCGCGTCGCCGGCGCTGGACGCGGTCTCGGCGAACTCGCGCTGCTCCTCGGTCAGCGGGGTCCGCAGCAGCAGCTCGGTCATCCCGATCACGCCGTTGAGCGGCGTGCGGATCTCGTGGCTCATGTTGGCCAGGAACTCCGATTTGGCGGCCGACGCCTCCAGCGCCTGCGCGAGCGCACGGTTGCGCTCGGTCACGTCGTTGCCCATCGTCACGATCGCGACCACGTCCCCGTCGTCCCCGAGCAGGGGGAACTTCACGAGCTGGTAGACCTGCCCGTTGGGCACCTCACGCTCGTACTCGAGCCGCTGGCCGGCCAGCACGCGGGCGTCGGAGCGCTCCGTCGGCTCGGCGATCTCGAGTGGGAACAGCTCCCGGTCGGTGCGGCCGATCAGGTCGACGCCCTCGTTCGCCGTCGCCCACCGCCAGACGTCGTTGACGAGCACGTAGCGGCCCTCGACGTCCTTCACCGCGACCGACGCGGTCGTGTGCTCGAGGATCCCGCGCAGCCGTGCCGTCTGCATCCCGAGCTCGGAGCCGCGCACGTCGAGGGCCCGGCTCATGCGCGTGTTCGCCGCACGCAGCCGGACCGCCAGGAGCCCCACCGCCACGGCGACCGCGATGGCGACGCACAGCGCCACGGTCAGCACCACTGGAGCGTACTGCTCCTCCTACACGGTGCGCGGCACGCGGGGCTGCGACTGCTCGAGCGCGGCGGCGAGGTTCGCGCGCCAGCCGACGACGTCCTGCTCGGGCGCGACGACCGCCTTCAGCGCCGCGACGCAGTAGCCGTCGAACGCGGTGCCGGTGTCCTCGTCGAGGATCGCGAGCGCGCGGTCGGTCGGCCACGCCTCGCGGTACACGCGGTCGGCGGTCAGCGCGTCGTAGACGTCCGCGACCGTCAGGATGCGCACCTCGAGCTCCAGCCGCGCGGCGGTGGCGCGGTTCGGGTAGCCGCGCCCGTCGAGGCGCTCGTGGTGGCTCTCGACGAGGTCGAGCACGAGCGGCGGGAAGCTGCCCAGCTCGGTCAGCAGCTCGCGCCCGGCGCTCGGGTGGCCCTTGATGACGTCGAACTCCTCGTCGGTGAGCTTGCCGGGCTTGTTGAGGATCGCGTCGGGGATCGTGAGCTTGCCCATGTCGTGCAGCAGCCCGCCGAGCGCCAGCAGCCGCAGGCGGGACGCGGGCAGGCCGAGCTGCTCGCCGATCTGCACGGCGAGCGTCGCGACGCGCCGGGTGTGGCCCTCGGTGGAGCCGTCCTTCTCCGCGAGGCGGTGCAGCAGCGCGTGCACGCGGCCGCCGAGGAACGTCTCCTCGTCGGCGACGAGGTGCTCGGCGCGCAGGTCGCCGACGAGCGGCCGGGAAGCGGTCGCGTGGCGCAGGTCGAGCGCGGCGGGGATGCCGACGAGGCCGATGCCGGCGACCTCGAACGCGTGCGCCGTCCACCAGCCGAGGTCCATCATCCCGTACCGCAGCAGGCCGAACTCGGCGCCCGCGAGCAGCACGACGCCGAACGCGACGACCGCGTCCGAGCGCCGGCGGGTGAGCAGGAACGTGCGCGCGGCGCGGTGGCCGAGCAGCGCCAGCAGCGGCGCGGTCGCCAGGAAGATCAGGGTCGCGACGGTCGTGCCCGGGCGCGGGACGGCGGGGATGAGCCCGGGGTTCAGCAGCGCGGCGCCGCCGGCCACGGCGAGCACGGCGAGCGTCACGAGCTGGAGCTGCAGGAGCTGGAGCGCCTTGAGCGGGCGGCGCAGGCTCGGCAGGGCCGACGCGCACAGGATCAAACCGCCGATCGGCACGTTCAGCGCACCCGCCGCCTGCACCAGGCCGTTGTCGTCCACGAGCACGCCGGGCGTGGCCAGCGCGTGCAGCAGGAGCAGCATCGCCATGACCGAGAACGCGAACCCGAGCAGCACCGCGCGGCCGTCGTTGAGCCGCACGCCCACCACCGACATGGCGACGGCGGCGCCACCCGCCAGCGCGCCCGCAACGGCGACGACCACGAGGTGGACCGTCATCGGCACGTGCACCATCACGCCGGCTCCGGCGAGGTAGACGACGACCGGGAGCAGGGCGGCCACTGCGAGCGCGGCGACGCTCGGCCAGGAACGACGGAGGGGCATACCGGGGTACTCGGCCCGGCGCGGCGATCTTTGAGGTACTCAGGTGTCCGCGCGCTTGCCGCGGGCGCGGTAGGCGGCGACCGCGTTGCGGTTCGCGCAGGTGGTGCTGCAGTAGCGCCGCGAGCGGTTGCGCGAGAGGTCCAGCACGAGGCACTCGCAGTGGCCGTCGACGCACACGGAGAGCCGCGAGAGCTCGTCCGCGCGGATCACGTCGATCATCGCCATGGCCGCCTCGACCGCGACGCGGCGGTCGAGCGGAGCGTCGAGCGGGACGGCGTGGATGTGCCAGTCCAGGCCGTCATGGCGCTTGAGCTGCGGGAGCGCCTGCGCGTCCGCGAGCAGCCGGTTCACGAGCCCCGCCGCGTGGTCACGGTCGGACGTGAGCAGCTCGCGCAGGACGGGGCGCAGCGCGCGCAGCGCCTCCAGCTCGGCCGCGTCGGAGTCGTGGCGGCCGCTGAAGTTGTGCTGCTCGAACCACGCGTCGAGCTCGGCGACGTTCGTGAGCGTGTCCGGCTCCTCGGCCGTGTTGATCAGCGCCACCGCGGCCCGGAGCGACCATTCGGTGTCATTGGCAAAGAGCACGTTGACATCTTACGCAACTCGGGTAAGGTCATTGCCCATGGCGGCGATGACGAATGACACACGGGTGGGCTCCGACCTTGGCGTCGGGTTCGCCTTCGCGATCGCCTCGGCGGCGGCGTTCGGGCTCTCCGGCTCGTTCGCGCGTGGGTTGCTCGACGCGGGCTGGTCGGCGGGCGCGGTGGTGCTGGTGCGCCTCGCGGTCGGCGCGCTCGTCGTCCTGCCGCTGGTGATCCGGGCCCTGCGCGGTCGCTGGGGCGCGCTGCGGGCGAACTGGAAGTTCCTGCTGGCGTTCGGCGCGATCCCCGTCGCCGGCGCGCAGTTCGGCTACTTCTCCGCCGTCCAGCGGATGGACGTCGGTCCCGCGCTGCTGATCGAGTACACCGCGCCCGCCGCGGTCGTCCTCTGGCTCTGGCTGCGCAACGGCGAACGTCCCGGTCGGCTGACCGTGGCGGGCGCCGCCATCGCCGCCGTGGGCCTCGTGCTCGTGCTGGACCTGCTGTCGGGCGCGGACCTCGCACCGCTGGGCGTGTTCTGGGCGCTGTTCGCGATGGTCGGGGCCGCTACCTACTTCGTGCTGGCCGCCAAGCCGCACGCCGACCTGCCGCCCGTCGCGCTCGCGGGCGTCGGGCTCGCGGCCGGTGCGCTCGTGCTCGCCGTTTTGGGCGCCGTCGGCCTGCTGCCGATGGAGGCGAACACGGACTCGCCCGCCTACTCGGGCACCGAGGTCGCGTGGTGGTTGCCGCTGCTCGGGCTCGGGGTCGTGACGGCCGGGTTCGCCTACTGCACCGGGATCGCCGCGAGCCGGCGCCTCGGCTCACGGCTGTCGTCGTTCGTCGCGCTGCTCGAGGTCGTCGCGGGTGTCACCTTCGCCTGGCTGCTGCTCGACCAGCTGCCCGGCCCGCTCCAGCTCGTCGGCGGCGCGCTGATCATCGCGGGCGTGGTCGTCGTCAAGCTCGGGGAGCGCCCGCCCGCCGTCGAGCGACCGGCGGCGCCCGCGCTCCAGCTCAAGCCGCTGGCTCAGGAGTCGGCGTAGGCCGGTTGCGCATGTCAAGCTCTTGACGTGCAGCGAGTTGATGTCGACACCTCGATCGGCTACGCGCTGAAGCGGACCGCCACGGCCCTGCGGACGGCGATGGAGGCCTCGCTCCGGTCGTTCGGGCTGAGCGTGCCGCAGTACTCCTGTCTGGAGATCCTCAGCGCCAAGCCCGGCATCTCGAACGCGGATCTGGCTCGCGGCGTGTTCGTGACGCGCCAGGCGATGCATCAGCTCCTCGGTGGCTTGCAGGACGCCGAGCTGGTCAGCGCCGACGGCCACGGGCGCGTCCAGCGCTACTCCCTGACCGAGGAAGGGCAGCGGCTCATCGTCGCGGCGTCCGCGGCGGTGGCCGCGGTGGAGGAGCGGATGCTGTCCGGCCTGCAGGTGCCGGAGCGGCAGCGGCTGCTGGACGACTTGGAGCGGTGTACGGCGGCGCTCGCCGAAGGGTGACGCCTACGTCAAGACCTTGACAACTGTCAAGGTCTTGACGTAGGCTTGATCGAGTGAACCCCTTCTCGAGGAGCCTCTGATGCCCGCAGTCGGACCTGACTTCATCTCACTGCAAGTGCGTGACCTCGAACGCTCCGCGGCGTTCTACGAGCGGTACCTGGGGCTGGTCCGCAACCCCGCGGGTCCGCCTCACGCCGTGGTCTTCGACACCAAGCCGGTGGCCTTCGCCGTCCGTGATCTGCTGCCCGGGGTCGATCTGAGCGCCGTCGAGCAGCCGGGGCAAGGGATCGCGGTGTGGATGCGTGCGCCTGACGCGCAGGACATCCACGACGCGCTGGCCGGGGCCGGCGTCGCGATCGTGACCGAGCCCTTCGATGGGCCGTTCGGCCGCACCTTCGCCTTCGCCGATCCGGACGGCTACCAGATCACGCTGCACACCGACGGCTAAAGCTCGGCCTCCGGTGTAAGCGGACAGGGTATCCGCTACTCTTGTGGACACCCTCTCCGTTTCTTTGATTGGAGCACCGCATGGAGTACCGACCCCTTGGGCGCACCGGCGTCCACGTGAGCCAGCTGACCCTTGGCGCGATGATGTTCGGCGCCTTCGGCAACGCCGATCACGACGACTCGATCCGGATCATCCACGCGGCGCTCGACGCCGGGATCAACTTCATCGACACCGCCGACTTCTACTCGGCGGGTGAGTCGGAGGAGATCGTCGGCAAGGCGCTCAAGGGGCGCCGGGACGACGTCGTGCTGGCCACGAAGGTCGGCCTGCCGTTCGGCGAGGAGCCCAACCACCGCGGCACGTCGCGGCGCTGGATCACGCGCTCGGTCGAGGACTCGCTGCGCCGGCTCGACACGGACTGGATCGACCTCTACCAGGTGCACCGCTTGGACCCGACGACGGACATCGACGAGACGCTCGGCGTGCTGTCGGATCTCGTGCACGCCGGCAAGATCCGGGCCTTCGGCGCCTCCACCGTGCCGGCGTCGCAGATCGTCGAGGCGCAGTGGGTGGCCGAGCGTCGCGGCCGCGAGCGCTTCCGCACCGAGCAGCCGCCGTACTCGCTGCTCAACCGCGGCATCGAGCACGACGTGCTGCCGACCACCCAGCGCTACGGCATGGGCGTGCTCGTCTACAGCCCGCTCGCCGGCGGCTGGCTCTCCGGCCGCTATCGCAAGGGGCTCGAGATCGAGGGTCCGACCGCCGCGGCGCGCCAGCGGTTCGCGGCCATGTACGACACGAGCTCGCCGGCGAACGCGGCCAAGCTCGACGCGGCCGACGCGCTCGGCGCGCTCGCCGACGAGGCGGGCCTCACGCTGATCCAGCTCGCGATCGCGTTCGTCACACGCCACCCCGCGGTGACGTCGGCGATCGTCGGGCCGCGCACGATGGCGCACCTCGAGTCCTACCTGGCCGCCGACGGCGTGACCCTGTCGGACGAGCTGCTGGACCGGATCGACGCGATCGTCCCGCCCGGCGTGACGCTCAACGTCGCGGACAACGGCTGGACGCTGCCGACCGCTCCGGAGCGGCGCCGGTCCGCTTAGGCGGCGGTGCGCCCGCCGTCGACCGCGAACGTGCCGCCGGTCGCGTAGCTCGCGCGCGGGGAGGCGAGGAAGACGATCGCCTCGGCGATCTCGTCCGGGTCGGCGACGCGGTTGAGCGGGAGCGTCGGCGCGTAGGTGTCCATGACCTCGCGGGTCGCGGCGGCGGTGTAGGTCGGGCCGGGCGCGACGCTGTTCACGCGCACGCCGAACGGGCTGTACTCGGTCGCCCACGCGCGGGTCATCGACTCCAGCGCCGCCTTGGTCGCGCCGTAGGCGGCCGAGCCGGGCAGGCCGACGCTCCCGGCCATGCTGCCGAGGTTGACGATGCTGCCGTGCCCGCGGACCGCCATCCCGGGCGCGAACGCGGCGACGAGGAAGAACGGGCCGCGCACGTTGGTCGCGAACAGCGCGTCGAACACCTCGACGGTGACCTCCGCCGTCGGCCCCCACACCGCGAGGCCGGCGTTGTTGACGAGGATGTCGATCTCGCCCGCGTCCTCGGCGAGCACGCGCACGCTGTCCGGGTCGCTGACGTCGGCGGTGATGAAGCGCGCGCGACCGCCCGCGGCGTGGATCGCGGCGACGGTCTCGGCCCCACGCGCCTGGTCACGGCCGACCGCGATCACGTCCGCGCCCTCGGCCGCGAGCCGCAGCGCCACCGCGCGGCCGATGCCGGAGGTGGCGCCGGTGACGAGCGCGGTGCTGGAAGAGAGGTCCTGGTTCATGGCGAGGCGAAGCTACCGGCGCCCGCGCCGGGTGTCGTACGCCATTGGTTGCGCGCGTGTCCTCCTTCTGGTGCTCAGGTGAGCACCCAGCGGTCGGCCGCGGCGTCGCGGCGGACCAGGCCGCGCTCGGCGAACGCGGACAGCCAGCCGCCCATCGGCCACCAGCCCCAGCGTCGGTGGAACAGCGCGCCGTTGCGGACGATGTCCGCGAGGTGCTGGACCGGCGGGGACTGTGTCGCGTGGTGCTGGTGGTAGGCCCAGGCGCCGCCGACCCAGACGAGGTCGACGCCGGCGCGCGCGGCGAGCTGCCCGAAGTCGGTGTCCTCGCCGCCGTAGCCGACGTAGGCCTCGCAGAACCCGCCGATCCGCCGCCAGGTGGGCGCGGTGACGGCGAAGGAGAGCGTCCAGAACAGGGTGTGGTCGCCGCTGCGCTGGACCCCGTCCTCGGGCGGGACGGGGCGCGCGGGATGCGGCTTCGCGAGCGCGTCCAGCCCGGTCGACGGGTAGCCGCCGGGCGGCGCGGGCGGAAGGTAGCTCACCGGCCCGCAGAGCAGCGCGGGGTCGTCGTCGGCGACCGCCGCGTAGCGCTCGAGAAGCGCGGCGCCCGGGATGCAGTCGACGTCGAGGAAGACGAGCAGCTCCGCGCCCGCGGCCAGCGCGTGCTCCGCCCCCGCGTTGCGCGCTCGGGCGAGTGGCAGCCCGTCCGGCTCGGCGTCGACGCCGATGACGTCGCTGGCCTCGCCGAGCAGCGCCCGGCAGCGTGCGGCCTCGCCGTCGCCCATCGCCACGACGACATGGTGGACGCCGTCCGAGAGCGCCGCGCGCTGGCGGACGAGGTGCTCGTGGCGCCCGGCGACGAGCGTGATCACCGCGGTGCGCACGCGCGCTCCTCGTCGGCGCGGCGGCGCCGGGCGGCAGGCGCGGTCAGCGTGACGCGCACGCCAGCTCCCGCAGCATCGCCGCCGCGCGTTCGGCACCGGGCGGCCGGCGCGGTCAGCGTGACGCGCATGCCAGCTCCTGCAGCACCGCCGCCGCGCGTTCGGCGCCGGTTCCGGTGCGCCAGCGCGACCAGCCTTCGCCGCCGAGCTTCAAGGCCGCGGCGAGCACGGCGTCCCACTCGTGCGGCTCCGGCCAGCGCGTGCGCACGACGGCGAGGCGCGCCTCGTCCAACACCCGCGCGGTCGCGTGCTGCTCGTCGTACGGGCGCGGCTGCGGGATCACGACCGCCGGGCGACCGCTCGCGGCGACGTCGGCGATCGCGTTCTGCCCCGCGTGCGTGACGATCACGTCCGCGGCGCACAGCAGCGGCCACGGGTCCTCGACCCAGCGGTGCGAGGGTGGGCCGAGTGCGGTCCACGTCCAGCCGGGCGTCGCGGCTTCCGCGGCCGTCAGCTGGTCGAGCGTGAGCTCGGTGCCGCCGCGGCCCGAGAGGACGACCACGCGCGGCGGTCCCTGACCCGCGGCGACCCGCGAGCGCGCGTCGAAGCGCGAGATCGCCCCGACCGCGTGGACCTTCGCCGCCCACGGCTCGGCGCCGCGCAGCACGCCCGCCCACTCCGGCCAGGGCGCGATGATCGCGTCCGCCAGCTGGAAGCCGAGCTGGTGCGCACGGTCCTCGCGCACGCCCGGCATGCCCATCACGATCGTCGGCACACCCATCGTGCGCGCGAGGACGGCGACCTCCACCGACACGTCGACCACCAGCAGCCGCGGCGTGTACGTCGCGATCCACGCGGCGAGCTGCGCCATCCGCTCGCGCAGCCCCGGGTGTCCGGTCGGCGCCCAGTGCAGGGTGCCGCCGGCGGTCGGGTGCGCGTCCTCGGCCGGCGCGGGATCGTCGTCACGGGCGAGCTGCACCCACATCCCGGGCCAGCGGTCCGGTCGCGGGCGGGAGCTGAGCCCCGTCACCACCTCGTCGCCGAGGTGGGCGGCGATCGAGCAGGCGCGTGCCAGGTGTCCGTCGCCCTGGTGGTGCACGTAGTAGCCGATCACGCTCGGTTGCTCTCCACCACGGCGCGGCGATCAAACACCGCGTCGCGTAGCCTCGCGACTCGTGGACCGAGTGCTGACCGGTGCGACGCCGAACCTGACGACCGAAGACGCCGTCGAGATCGCCGCGACGCGGTTCGGGGTCCGCGCGCGCACCGCGAAGGACCTCGGTAGCGAACGCGACCGCACGTTCCGGCTGGAGGCCGACGGCCCCGTGGCGATCCTCAAGGTCTCCAACGCCGCCGAGGACCCGGACGTGCTCGACATGGAGGCCGCGGCCGCCCTGCACGTGACCGCGGTCGATCCAGGGCTGAGCGTCGCGCTGCCACAGCACCCGGGGGACGACGCGACACAGCTGCGCGCGCGGTGGCGCGAACACTGGGTGCGGCTCTATGACGTGCTGCCCGGGAGCAGCCGGATCGCCGCGACCGACCTCTCCGACGCCGCGCTGGCGCACTGGGGCGAGACGACCGCACGGCTGGGGCAGGCGCTGCGCGGGTTCACCCACCCGAAGGCCGTCCGCGTGATGCCGTGGGACGTTCAGCACGCGCTCCGGGCGCGCGCGATGCTCGGCGACGTCCGCGACCCGCGCGCCCGGGCGACGGTGGAGCGGGTGCTCGACGCGTTCGAGGAGCGCGCGACGCCGCGCTGGCCGCTCCTGCGCGCACAGGTGGCGCACACGGACCTGACCGTCGACAACGCGCTGACCGACGACGCGGGCCTCATCACCGGGATCATCGACTTCGGCGACATGAGCCACACCGCGCTCGTCACGGACCTCGCCTCCGTGCTCGACTCCGTGTGCGGCGGCCGTGAGGGCGACGAGCTGCTGCGCGCCGCCCGGCTCGTGCTCGACGGCTACCAGCGCCGCGTCCCGCTCGAGGACATCGAGCTTGAGGTGCTCGGCGTGGCCTGGGCCGCGCGCGCGGCGCTGACGATCGCGATCAGCTCCTGGCGTGTCGCCCAGGGCCTGGAGGACCAGGCGTGGGCCGAGCGGTACAACGCGCTCGCGCTCGGCGCGATCGAGACGCTGGAGACGACCGGCTGGGATGCGGTCACCCGCGCGCTGGGCGGCGAGGGAGCGCGCGCGCCCGACCCCTCGCTCCAACCACGCCGCGCCCAGGCCTTCGGTCCCGCGGTCGACCCGCTGTTCTACGCGGAGCCGATCGAGGTGCTGCGCGCCGAGGGCGTGTGGATCACCGACACCGCCGGGCGCACCTACCTCGACGCCTACAACAACGTGCCGTGCGTCGGGCACGCGCACCCGCGAGTTACGACCGCGATCGCGCGCCAGAGCCGCCGCATCAACACGCACACGCGGTACCTGCACCCGAACGCGATCGAGCTGTCCGAGCGGCTGATCGCGACCTGCCCGCCGGAGCTCGACACGGTGCTGCTCGTCAACTCCGGCTCGGAGGCCAACGACCTCGCGTGGCGGATGGCGACGGCCGTGACCGGCAACCGCGGTGGGCTGTGCACCGACTTCGCCTACCACGGCATCACCGAGGCGATCGCCGCGCTCTCGCCCGAGGGCTGGTTCGGCGCGCCCGGCCCGGACCACGTGGCGACCTGGGCGCCGCACGAGGCGCTCGACGCCGCGATCGAGACCCTGCACGCGCGCGGCCACGCGCCCGCCGCCGCGATCCTCGACGGCGTCGTCACCAGCGACGGCATCCACGACCTCGACCCCGCGCACGTCCGAGGCCTCGTCCAGCGCACCCGCGCTTCCGGCGGCCTGTGGATCGCCGACGAGGTCCAGTCCGGCCACGGCCGCACCGGCAGCCACCTGTGGTGCTTCGAGCGGTTCGGGATCGTCCCGGACTTCGTCACGCTCGGCAAGCCGATGGGCAACGGCCACCCGGTCGCGGCGGTGATCACGCGCAGCGAGATCGTTGCGCAGCTCGTCGGCCGCACGACGCTGTTCAGCACGTTCGGCGGCAACCCGGTCAGCGCCGCCGCCGCGCTCGCCGTCCTGGACGTGCTCGAGGACGAACGCGTGCTGGACCGCGTCCAGCGCACGTCGAAGGCACTGCTCGACGCACTCGAAGTCATCGATCACCCCGCGATCGCCGAGGTGCGCGGGGTCGGCCTCGCGGTCGCCGTCGAGCTCGACACCGAAGCGCGGGCGAAGGCGGTGCGCGATGAGATGCGCCGCCTCGGCGTGCTCATCGGCACCACCGGGCGCGGGGGCAACGTGCTCAAGATCCGCCCGCCGCTCGCGCTCGACGAGCCGCACGTCCCGACGCTGACCGACGCCCTGGCCCGCGCGCTTGCAAGCATTCAGGGAGGCCCGCGCTCTTAAGGAAGTAGATGTCGGACACGGACGCCCAGGCCCTTCGCGCCCTCACCCTCGCCACCCGCACGGCGGTGGCGATCCTCGGACCCGGTGACCAGGCGCGCGAGGTCGCGCAGGAGGTCGCGATCCGGGTCCTCGAACGCCGGACGCAGCTCCGCGACCCGGACAAGTTCGACGCGTGGGTGCACCGGATCGCGCTCCGCGAGACGTTCCGCGCCCAACGCGGAACCCGCAGGCGCCGGGCCGCAGAGGCGACCCTCGACGACACGGCACTGGAGCTTCCGGCGCCGGCCACCGACCACGCCGGCCAGCTCGACGCGGCCGCCGCCTCCCGGCTGGCCCTGCAGCGGCTCGGCGAGCGCGAGCGGATGGCGATGGTCCTGCGCTACGTGCACGACCTCCCCGACAGCCAGATCGCCGCGGTGCTCGACTGCCGCCGCGGCACCGTCAACTCCCTGATCTCCCGCGCGCGGACCCGACTGCGCGCGATGCCTGACCTGGAACGCCTCACGACCGCGGGGGAGCCCCGATGACCGCTGACCAGCCCGTGGTCGACTACCTGCAGACGCTGCGCGACCTGGACCCCGACCCGGCCGCGATCAGCGCGCTCCGGGCCGTGAAGCCGCGCCGGCGCCGGCTGCGCAACGCGCTCACGCTGTCGCTGGTGATCGTGGCGGGGAGCTCCGCGCTGGCCGCCGCGACCGGCGTCCTGTCGCGCAACCCCGACCCGATCCCGCCCGCGCGCGTGGTGCACAGCTCCGTGCCCGCGGAGGTCACGGCCGTGCTCTCGGTGTTCGACCGGCCGCAGGATCGCTCGGCCGAGGCGCGCATCGCGCTCACCGCCCTGCGCAGCCCGTTCGTCGTCGACGCCGGGTCCATCCGCGCGGTCGGGGACACGGCGTACGTCGCGTTCGCGCGTACCGACCTCGACGCGCTCCCGCCGAAGCTCCGTCAGCACGAGCCGCCGGGCGGCACCCAGGGCGTCTACGTCGTCGCACGCGACGGGGTCGGCGACGGGCCGTTCCCGCTCGCGGACATCGAGCGCGGCACCGCCTGGGGCATCAAGGAGCTGCCCGCCGGCGGCCGTCGCTTCACGGCCGTCGTCCCGGACGGCGTGGCGCGGGTCGAGCTGCGGCTGGAGAGCGGGACGCGCACGACGCACGCCGTCCAGGCCAACGTCGTGCTCGCCCCGGTCGACGCCGAAGGGCTGGACGGCTGGAGCTGGCTGGACGCCGACGGCAGGACGTTGCGCAGCTTCTAGCCCAGCCCGATGGTGATGCTCTTGCGCTGCGTGAAGCTCTCCAGCGCGCCCTCGATCGAGTACTCCGAGCCGAGGCCGGACAGCTTCTTGCCGCCGTAGCTCATCCCGGGCAGCTGGCCACCGCTGCGGTTGACCTGCACCCACCCGGCCTCGATCGCGTGCGCGGCCCGCAGCGCGCGCTCGATGTCACGGCAGAACACGAACGCGGCGAGCCCGTAGTGGGTGTCGTTGGCCCAGCGGATCACCTCGGCCTCGTCCTCCCACGGCATCGCGACCAGCACCGGGCCGAACACCTCCTCGCGCGCGACGCGCCAGGACTGCTCGACCCCGGTGAGCACGGTCGGCGGGAGCTGGTAGCCGGGGCGCGAGCCCGGCAGGCCACCCGTCAACGCCACCGCGCCCTGGTCGAGCGCTTCCTGCACGAACCTGCAGACCCGCGCGTCCTGCGTGCCGTTGATGAGCGAGCCGATGTCAGAGGCCTCGTCGAGCGCGTCGCCCACCACGAGCGTCTCCAGCGCCGCGGCCAGCTTCGCCGTGAACGCCTCGAAGATCGACGCGTGCACGAACAGCCGCGAGCCCGCCGTGCACGACTGGCCCTGGCGGGCGAAGCGCATCGCGGTGATCACGTGCTGGACGGTCGCGTCGTCGTCCGAGTCGGGGTAGACGATCGCGGGTGCCTTGCCGCCGAGCTCCAGCGATACGGGCAGGATCCGCTCGGCCGCCGCGCGCATCGCGATCCGGCCGACCTCCGTCGAGCCCGTGAACGTGATCTTCGCGATCCCCGGGTGGTTGAGCAGCGCGCCACCGGTCTCCTCGCCGTAGCCCGTGACGACGTTCAGCACGCCCTCGGGCAGGTGGCGCCAGCAGACCTCGGCCATCTTCAGCACGCCGAGCGGCGCGTCCTCCGCGGGCTTGAGCACGAGCGTGTTGCCGGTGCACAGCGCCATCGCGACCTTCAGCGAAGCGAGCAGGACCGGCGCGTTCCAGGGCACGATCGCGGCGACGACGCCGAGCGGCTCGCGCAGCGTGTAGCTGAACAGGCCGTCGCCGAGCGGCAGCGTCTCGCCCTTCTGCTCGCTCGCGACGCCGCCGAAGTAGCGGAACACGTCGGCGGCGGTGGCGGCCTCGCCGCGCGCCTGGGTGCGGATCGCGTTGCCGGTCTCCTCCGCGATCGTCCGCGCCAGCTCCTCGCCGATCGCCGACAGGTCCTCGGCGATCCGCAGCAGACGTACGCCACGCTCGAGCGCCGGGAGCGCGCGCCAGGCTCCGAAGGCGGCCGCGGCGGCGCGGACGGCACGGTCGACGTCCTCGGCGCCATGACGCGGCACCGTGCCGATGACTTCACGCCGCGACGGGTTCTCGACCTCGATGACCATCCCCGCAGTATCGGGCATGCTTGGCGCGTGGTCGTCACGCTCCAGCAGCTGCGGTACTTCCTGGCGGCGGTGGAGCGCGGGTCGGTGTCGGCGGCGGCCGAGGCGTGCTTCGTCTCCCAGCCGAGCCTGTCCGACCAGCTGCGACGGCTCGAGCAGGGACTGGGCGTGGCGCTGTTCGTGCGCACGAACCGCGGCCTCGTGCTGACGGACGCGGGCCGGCTGCTCGTGCCCCGGGCCGAGCGCGCGGTCGCCGCGGCGCGCGACGCCGAGGAGGCGGTCCGCGAGGCCGGCGCGATCGTCTCCGGCACCGTCGCTTTCGGGACGTTCTCGACCGCGCACCACCACGTGATGACGGCCGCGATCGCCGCGTTCCGGCAGCGCTATCCCGGCGTCCGGCTGCGGGTCATCAGCCGCAACTCGACCGAGACCGCCGACGCCGTCCGCCGTGGCGATTTGGAGGCCGCGCTCGTGGCGCTGCCGGTCGACGGGCGCGGGCTCGTGGTCGGCGAGCGGGTGTGGACGACCGAAGCCGTGTACGTCACTGCCGACCGTGGCCGGCTGCGGGGTGAGCCGCGCTCGATCCAGCAGCTCGCGGCCGCGCAGCTCGTGCTCCCCGAGGTGTTCTCCGGCGACGCGGACCCGACCCGCCGGCAGCTGCGCGAGCGCGCCGACGACGCGGGCGTGCGGCTCGCGCCGGTGGCCGAGGTCGAGTCGCCCGAAGCGGCGCTGGACCTCGTGCTGAGCGGGGTCGGCGACTCCGTCGTCTCGCTCGCCCTCATCCGCGAGCTGGGGCTGACCGACCGGCTCGCGTGGGTCTCGCTGGAGCCGCCGCTGCACGAGCGCTACGCGTTCATCACCCGCCGCGGCGCGCCGCCCTCGAAGGCGATGGCGGCGCTGATCGCGATCGTCGAGGAGCAGCTCCGACTCGACCCGGTATAGGCGCAGCCGATAGCCGGAGGCGAAGATCGGCAATGGTCAGAAGGCCGCGCACGGTGCACGCTTCTGGGCATGAGCAGGCTCTCCGGCCGAGTGGCCATCATCACCGGCGGCGCCCGCGGTCAGGGCGCCTCGCACGCCGAGCGCCTCGCCCGCGAAGGCGCGAAGGTCATCACCGGCGACGTCCTCGACGACGCCGGCGAGGCGACCGCCGCCCAGCTGCGCGGCGAGGGCCTCGACGTCACCTACCGCCACCTCGACGTGACCGAGCCCGCCGACTGGGCCGCCGCGGTCAGCAGCGCCGACCGGCTCGACGTGCTCGTCAACAACGCGGGCATCATCCACGTCAACCCGCTGGTCGAGGAGACGCTCGAGGCCTGGAACGGGCTGCTGGCGGTCAACGTGACCGGCACGCTGCTCGGCATGCAGGCCGCGATCCCCGCGCTGCAGCGCGCGGGCGGCGGCTCGATCGTCAACGTCGCGAGCATCTTCGGCGTCACCGGCTCCGAGGGCTACGTCGCCTACACCGCGAGCAAGGCGGCGATCATCGCCATGACCAAGACCGCGGCCCTCGAGCACGCGGTCGACAAGATCCGCGTCAACGCGATCTGCCCCGGCGGCGTGTCGACGCCCATGAACGAGGACGAGCCCGAGGGCGGCGTGGTGCCGCTCACGCCGCTCGGCCGGCGCGCGCACGTGAGCGAGATCTCCGGCGCGGTCACGTACCTGGCCTCTGACGACGCGAGCTTCGTCACCGGCACCGAGCTGATCATCGATGGGGGGTATCTGGCGCGATGAAGGTGTGCGTGATCGGAGCCGGCGCGGCCGGCCTGGGTGCGATGGAGGTCCTGCAGCGGCAGGGCATCGCGTTCGACTGCTTCGAGGCGACGGACCGCGTCGGCGGCCACTGGCACACGGACTACGAGTCCCTGCACCTGATCACCTCGCGTGACCTGTCGGGCTTCGCGGGCTACCCGATGCCGTCGAGCTATCCCGTCTACCCGAGCCGCGACCAGATGCGCGACTACCTCGAGGGCTTCGCCACCGAGACCAGCGTGCGGGCGCACGTGCGCTTCGGGGTGCGCGTGGAGCGGATCACGCCGCTCGGCGCGGGCGGCCAGGACGGCTGGCGCGTGCAGACCGACGACGGCGAGACCCGCGAGTACAGCGGCGTGCTCGTCTGCAACGGGCACCTCCAGCACCAGCACGTCCCCGACTACCCGGGCGAGTTCACCGGTCGTCAGATCCACTCGGGCGCGTACCGCTCGATCGACGACATCGAGGGCACGCGCGTGCTCACGGTCGGCGCGGGCAACTCGGGCTGCGACCTCGCCGTCGACGCGGCCAACGCGCGCTTGCAGTCGACGATCTCGATCCGGCGCGGGCAGATGTTCCAGCCCAAGGCGGTGTTCGGCCGCCCGCGCGCGGAGATCGGCTGGCTCGCGAAGCTGCCCGTGAAGGTCAACGAGCGGATCGCGCGGCTGCTGTCGGACATCGTGATCGGCCCGCCCGAGGGTTACCGCGGCCTGCCCAACCCGGCGACGCGCAACCTCAACGAGCAGCCACCGGTGGTCAACAACCTGCTCCCGTACTGGATCCAGCACGGCCGGATCGACGTCGCGCCCGGCATCGAGCGCCTGGACGGCAGGACCGTGCACTTCACCGACGGCACGAGCCGCGAGTTCGACACGATCCTGTGGGCGACGGGCTTCGACGTGACGCTGCCGTTCCTGGACGCGGAGCTGATCCGCTGGCGCGACGGCGCGCCGCTGCGCACGGCTGGGCTCACCCTCCCGGTCGGCGTCGAGAACCTGTACTTCATCGGGCTCGCCGCGCCGCGCGGGCCGCAGCTGCCCGTGTACTCGACGCAGACCGAGCTGGTCGCGCGGATGCTGCGACTGGAGCCGGAGCGCCGGAGCGCACTCGCCGCGCACTTCGCGGAGATCGACGTCCCGGACGCGCGGATCGACATCGTCCGCGCGCTCTGGAACCGGCAGATGAAGGACGCGCACCGCGCGCTCGACGCCGCCGCGAAACCCGTCCCGGTCGGGCGATGAGCGTCGCGATCGTCACCGGCGCCGCGAGCGGGATGGGCCGCGCGTGCGCCGAGCGCTTCCTCGCGGAGGGGTACGAGGTGGCGGCGCTCGACCGTGCGGAGGCCGACTCCGGCGAGGCGCTCGCGATCGAGCTCGACGTCACGGATGCGCCGGCCGTGACCGCGGCGGTCGCGCACGTGGCCTCCGAGCTGGGCCCGATCGACGCGGTCGTCAACGCCGCCGGCATCTACCCGCCGACCACGCTCGAGACCGCGACCGTGGAGCTCTACCGCCGCACGTTCGACGTCAACGTGCTCGGCACGCTGCTCGTCACGCAGGCCGCCGCGCCGCACTTCGCCGACGGCGCCGCGGTCGTCAACTTCGCCTCGATCGACGCGTTCGTGCCCTCGCCGGGGCAGTTGCTGTACTGCGCGTCGAAGGCGGCGGTCGTCGCGCTCACCCGCTCGCTCGCGCTGGAGCTGGCGCCGCGGGTGCGCGTGAACGCGCTCGCCCCGGGCTGGGTCGACACGCCCGGCAACCGCACGACCGGGCGGATGGAGGAGGCGCTGGCGGCGGTGCCGCTCGGCCGCGCCGCGACGCCGGAGGAGATGGCCGACCTCGTGTGGTTCCTGGCCGGCGGCGGCGGGGCCGCGTACGTCACCGGCGAGACGCTGACCGCCACCGGCGGCAGCGCCTTCCGCTAGCGGCGACGCACCGCCGCGATCCCCGCTTCGGCGAAGGTCACCGCTTCGCCGAGCAGCTCGGCGAACTCCGCTGGGGCGAGCTCCCGCCGCTCGTCGCGCATGCGCCGGGCGGCGGTCTCCTCCGCGGTGCTGACCGCGGCCATCAGCGCCGCGGCGGCCAGCGCCGCCGCGAGCCGCTGATCGGGCCCGAGCTCCGCCTGCAGCGCCTCGGCGACGACCCGCTCGAAGTCCCGGTGGAGCGCGAGCCGGTGGGCGCGGACGGTCGGCACCTCGTCGGCGAGCTGGAGCTGCAGCACGAGCTCGGGCTCGATCCAGCCCCCGAGCTCCGCGAGGCCGAGTAGCCAGTCGCGGAACGCGGCGGCCGTGCCGACGCCTTCCGGGCGTTCCGCAAGCGCGGCTTCGAGCGCCGGCACCGCGGAGGGCGCGTCGCCGAAGACGATGTCCTCCTTGGTCGCGAAGTAGCCGAACACCGTCGCCCGCGAGACCGTGGCGGCGTTCGCGATCTGGTCGATCGTCGTCGCCGTGAAGCCCTGCTCGGCGAACAGGCGCATCGCGGCGTCGCGGATCGCGATCCGGGTCGCCTGCTTCTTGCGCTCACGAAGACCAGACATCTGGAGCAAAAAGTAGCACTCAGGCGAAAATTAGATGCAGTTGATTTTTAGACTGAGTCTATGTACCTTGCCGAGCTATGACCTCCCTGCTCTCCTGGCTCGCCAACGTGATGGGGCGCCGTCCGCGCGCCGCCACCCTCGCCGTCCTGCTCGCGCTCGTCGCCGTGATCGGCGGCGGGGTCGCCGCGGGCGGCGCCTTCAAGGACGACTTCACGGTCCCGGGCATCGAGTCCCAGACCGCGCAGGACCTGCTCGCAAAGCGCTTTCCCGCCCAGTCGGGCACGAGCGCCGTGGTCGTCTTCAGCGCGCGGGACAAGCTGGAGGCCAAGGACCTCCAGGGCGCGCTGCGGACGATCGAGCGCCAGCCGCACGTGGTGGCGGTCGAGCCGCCGTTCGACACGCCCGACCGCGTGTCCGAGGACGGCCGGACCGCGTTCGCGACCGTCAGCTACGACGAGGACGCGACCGCGCTCGGCGGCGACGCGCGCACGGGGCTGGAGCGGGCCACCGCCGCGCTCCCGAAGGCCGGCGTGCAGGTCGCGATGGCGGGCGAGCCGATCGACGGCGCCGCCACCGGTGGGTTCCCGATCGGCGAGCTCGCGGGCCTGCTGATCGCGGTCGCGCTGTTGATCGCCGTGCTGCGCAACCTGCGCGCCGCGCGCAACGCGCTCGGCACGGCGCTCGCCGGTGTCGCGGCCGGCTTCGGCGTGCTGCTGTGGGTCGCCGCGCTCACCGAGGTGCCCGGCCTGGCGCCGACGCTCGGCGGCATGCTCGGCCTCGGCGCCGGCATCGACTACGCGCTTTTGATGACCGCGCGCCAGCAGGAGGAGCTGCGGGCCGGGCACGAGCCTCGCGAGGCGGCGCGGCGGGCCAACGCGCACGCCGGCCACTCCGCGCTGACCGCCGCCGGGATCGTGCTCGTCTCGATCTCCGGGCTGCTCGTCACGGGAATTCCCTTCGTCGGGCGCGCGGGCGTGGCCGCCGGTCTGGTCGTCCTGGTCTGCGCCGTCGTCTGCGTGATCCTGCTCCCCGCCCGCTTCGCCAAGGCCGGCGATCGCCTGATCCCCAAGCGCGAGCGCAAGGCCACCGAGACGCGCCCGGCCAAGCCCGTCAAGGCGCCGTGGGCGACGAAGCGCCCCGTGTTCGCGCTGCTCGCCGCCGGCCTCGTCACCGCCGCGCTCGCCGCTCCCGCCGCGGGCCTGCAGCTCGGCCAGCCCGACGACCGCAACCTGGGCCCGGACGCCACCCAGCGCCAGGCCTACGACCGCCTCGCGGCCGGGTTCGGCGCCGGCGTGAACGGGCCGCTCGCGGTCGCTGTCTCGCTCCCCGAGGACGGCGACGAGGCTCCGCTGCAGGCGCTCACCGGCAAGCTCGAGGCCGACCGCGAGGTCGCGCGCGTGGACGAACCCGTCGTGAACGAGGCCGGCGACACGGCCGTGATCACCGTCGTCCCCAAGCACGGCCCGCAGGAGGACGCGACGCGGGCGCTCGTCGAGCGCATCCGGTCGTCGGTCGTTCCGGCCGCGCTCAGCGGCACCGGTGCGCAGGCCTACGTCGGCGGGCGCACCGCCCGCTACGGCGACGAGGCGACCAAGATCGCGTCGCGCATCCCGGTGTTCGCGGGCACGGTCGTCGGCCTGTCGCTCCTGCTCCTGCTGCTCGCGTTCCGCTCGTGGCGGATCTCGCTCATGTCCGCCGTCTTCAACCTGGCCTCGATCGCGGCCGCCTACGGCGTGATCGCCCTCGCGTTCCAGACCGAGACGGGCGCCTCCCTGCTCGGCGTCGAGCAGCAGCCGGTCGTCCCGTACGTCCCGCTGTTCATGTTCGCGATCCTGTTCGGCCTGTCCACGGACTACAACGTCTTCCTGCTCTCACGCGTGCGTGAGGAGTGGGACCGGCACACCGACCACCGCGCGGCGATCGCCGCCGCCTGCGCCGGCACCAAGCGCATTATCACCGCCGCCGGCGCGATCATGATCGCGGTCTTCATGGGCTTCGCCACCGACCCCGACCCCGTGATCAAGATGACCGGCGTCGGCCTGGCCACCGCCGTCCTCGTCGACGTCACGCTCGTGCGCCTGTTCATGGCCCCGGCGGCGCTGACGCTGCTCGGCGACAAGCTGTGGCCGGCGCGCCGGCGCCGCACGGCACCCGTCTACGCGCGGACGGACGCCGCCTAGGCCTCGGCGAGCGCCAGCCACACGATGCCGACGGCGATCAGGCCGATCGGCAGGAGCCGCGTGAGCGCGGCGGAGTCGCCGAGGAGCACGATCCCGGCGACCGCCGCGCCGACGGCGCCCGTGCCCGTCCACACCGCGTAGCCCGTGCCGACCGGCAGGTCGCGCAGCGCCCACGCGAGCAGGGCCATGCTCACGAGCATCGCCGCGCCGAACACGAGTGACGGGCCGAGCTTCGTGAAGCCGTCGGACTGCTTGAGGGCCAGGGCCCAGACCGTCTCGAACAGCCCGGCCACCAACAGCACTACCCAGGACATGCGCACCTCCGGATGAGATCGAACAGGGGGTGCGCGTCGTCTTGTCGGTCCCGGGTACGGCGCGCGTCTCGTCCGGTACTTGCTCTTCTCAGCCTAGCCGGATCACGTTGCGCAGCGGCCCGCCCGCCACATACGTGCGCAGCTGGTCCACCGCCAGCTCGACGGCGCGCGCGTCCGCCGCGTGGCTGTCGCCCGCCTGGTGGCTGGTGATGGCGAGCACGCCGGGCGCCGCCCACAGCGGGTGGTCGGCGGGCAGCGGCTCGGGGTCGGTCACGTCCAGCACGGCGCGCAGGCGCGGCTTCGTCAGCTCCTGCAGCAGCGCGTCCTGGTCGACGGTGCCGCCGCGGCCCGCGTTGACGAACAGCGCGCCGTCGCGCATCGCGGCGAACGCGTCCGCGTCGAACACCTCCCGGCTCTCTTCCGTGAGCGGCACGAGGTTGACGACGACGTCCGCCCACGCGACCCGGCCCGCGAGCTGCGCCATCTCCCCGCGGCCGATGCCGATCACGGTCGCGCCGAGCGCGGAGAGCCGCTCCTCGGCCGCGCGCCCGATCGAGCCGTGGCCGACGATCAGCACCCGCGACCCGTGCACCTCGGCGGGCGGGCGGTGCTCCCAGCGCGGGTCCTTCGCGCTCGCCAGCAGGCCGGTCGCGGCGCCGAGGACCGCGCCGACGATCCACTCGGCCACCGGGATGTCGCGCGCGCCGCGACCGTTGCACAGCGTCACGCCCTCCGGGACCGCGTCGTCGATCCAGTCCGTCCCGGCCGACATCACCTGCACGACCTTCAGCGCCGGCATCGCCGCCAGGTCCGGCACCTGGCCCCACTGCGGCACGAGGAACTCGACGTCGTCCAGGCGCTCGTCGTCCAGGCGTCGCAGCTCGACGCCCTCCAGCTCCCGGCCGGCCCGCCGGACGCTCTCCGCTACGGCTGCGACGATCACGGCCCGTCAAGCTACTGAGCCGTGCGGACCGCCGGAGTGCAGTAGCGCCCTACGGATGCGCGCACCGCCCCGCGCCGACAGGCTTCAGAGCATGGCTACGACACAGGATCTCGAAACGCGGTTCACGGCCTCCGGCGTCCGGCTGCGCGCACGCACGCGGCGGCCCGGCGACGTCGACTGGCTGTTCCTGCCCGGTGGGCCCGGGATCGGCTCCGAGAGCCTGCACGAGCTGGTCGACGCGCTCGACGTGCCCGGCACGTGCTGGCTGGTGGACCTGCCCGGCGACGGCTCGAACACGGACGCGCCCGGCGCGCCCGCGGACCCGTTCTCGGCCTGGCCGCACGCGGTCGTCGAGGCCGCGCGGGCGGTCAGGCGGCCGGTGTTCCTCGGCCACTCGACCGGCGGGATGTACCTGCTCGCCACGCCCGAGCTGGAGGAGCTCCTGGAAGGGCTCGTCCTGATCAGCACCGCACCCACCGCCGACTGGATGCCGGCGTTCATCGCGATGACTGAGACCAACCCGCTGCCGGCGGTGACGGCCGCGACCGAGCGCTACGAGGCGGACCCGAGCGACGCGAACCTGCGCGAGATCGCGGTCGAGTCGGCGACCTGGAACTTCACGCCCGAAGGCGTCGAGGCGGGCGCGGAGCTGCTGGGCCGGATGCCCTACAACGGCGCGGCGGTCGCGTGGTCGGACGCGCACTTCGACCACACCTACGAAGCGGCGTGGTTCCCGGAGGAGCTGCCGACGCTGATCGTCAGCGGCGGCGCGGACCGGATCGTCACGCAGCGGTTGTGGGACGAGCCGCAGTACGACGGCGACCACGTCCTACGGCGGCGAATCGACGGCGGGGCGCACTTCCCATGGATCGAGCGACCGGACGCGATGAAGAAGGCTTTCGCTGACTTCGCGGTCCACTTGTCGACCTGGACTTCTGGCTGAACTTCCGTCTAGGCCAACGAATGTTCAGGTCGTCAACGGCCTGAGCGCGTGCCACCGTGGCTGGACCGATGTCCAAGCTCTCCACCACGGTCCTGCTCTCCCTCGCCGCCGGCCTTGCCGTCGCGACGCCCGCGTCCGCCGCGCAGGTGCGGTTCACCTATGACGTCCGCGGCGACGTGTCGATCCCGGTGCCCCTGGGCGTCACGAGCCTCGACGTGCGCCTCTCCGGCGCTCCCGGCCGTGACGGCGAGTCCGTGGCCGGCGAGGCGGGGAACGGCGGTCAGGGCGCGCTCGTCAGCGGCCGGTTGGACGTCACGCCCGGCACGCCGCTGGTCTTCCGCGTCGACGGCGGCGCCGCGCGCGCGGCGACGGGTCAGCAGGGCGGCGCGGGCGGGCACATGGCGGCGCTGCTGGTCGGCGACACATACCTGGTCGCGGCCGCCGGTGGCGGTGGCGGCGGTGGTGGCGTGGACGGCGGCGACGGCGGGAACGCCGGGGTCGCGGGCGCAGGCGGCACCAGCTTGCAGGAGAACGCGGGCGGCGGTGGCGCCGGCTCGGCGACGTTCGGCGGCGCCGGTGGCGTGCTCTCCACCGGTGGCGCGGCCGGCGCGGCCGGTGTCGCGAACGCCGGTGGCGTCGGTGGCGCGGCGCCCACGCTCACGTCCGGCGCCGGTGGCGGAGGCGGCGGTGGGATCTTCGGCGGCGGTGGCGGCGGCTCGACCTCGGGGCCGACCAAGGGCTCCGGTGGCGGCGGCGGTGGCGCGAGCTTCGCCGACCCGCAGCGGATGCACGACGTCACCCAGGGCATCTCGCCCGACGAGGAGGCGTCAATCAAGATCACGTACAACGACGCGACGGCCCCGCAGCCGACCCTCGCGCCGATGACCTACAACCCGTCCGCGCTGACCGGCACGGCGGGCACCGACTTCGGCGACGCCACCACGGTCAAGCTCAAGCTCTCGAGCGGCCAGACGCTCACGGCCACGGTCCGCTCCGACGGCACCTACTCGGTCGCGGTGCCGTCGCTGGCCGACGGGTCCTACTCGGTCACGGCCAGCCAGAACGACGTCGTCGACAACACCGGCACGACCGCCGGCACGTTCATCGTCGACACCACCGCACCGACGATCGACACCGGCTCGGTCCGCGCGACCTACACGCGCGGCGAGCTCGCGACCACCGGGTTCACGTGCGCCGACGCGAACGCCGTCGCCGCGTGCGACGGCCCCGCGACGGTCGACACGACGAGCCTCGGCGACAAGCAGCTGAAGTTCACCGCGCGTGACGCCGCCGGCAACGAACGCACCAAGACGGTCGACTACACCGTGACCGCCCCGCCGCTCGTCCTCGACATCTCGCTCGGCGAGGCGCCGCGCTTCGCCTCGTTCCTCGTCGGCCAGGCGCGCGACTACACGGCGACCGGCACCGCGACGGTGACGAGCACGGCCCAGGCCGCGACGTTCAGCGTCGTCGACTCGACCACCAACCACCCCGGGCACCTCGTGAACGGGACGTACGCGCTGGCCTCGCCGCTGCAGATCCGGGCCACGAGCGCGGCCGGCACCTCCACGGGCGCCGGCGCGCTCTCCGGCACCCCGCGGACGCTGCTCGACTACGCCCGCCCCGTCGGCGCGGACGCCGTCACGCTGAGCTTCACGCAGCACATCGGTGCGGGCGATCTGCTGCGCACCGGCAACTACGCCAAGACGCTCACCTACACGCTGGCCACGACGACGCCGTAGCTAGAGCGTGGAGTTGTCGATCACGAAGCGGTAGCGGACGTCGGAGGCCAGCACGCGCTCCCACGCCTCGTTGACCTTGTCCGCCGGGATCACCTCGATCTCGGCGGTGATGCCGTGCTCGGCGCAGAAGTCGAGCATCTCCTGGGTCTCGGCGATCGAGCCGATCCCGGAGCCGGCGAACGTGCGCCGCTGCATCAGCAGGGCGAACACCGGGACGGGCAGCGGCTCACCCGGCGCGCCGACGTTGACGAGCGCGCCGTCGGTCTTGACGAGGCTCAGGAAGCGGCCGATGTCCAGCGCCGCGCTGACCGTGTTGATGATCAGGTCGAAGCGGTGCGCGAGCTGCTCGAAGGTCGCGTCGTCGCTGGTCGCGTAGTAGTGGTCGGCGCCGAGGCGCAGGCCGTCCTCCTGCTTGCGCAGCGACTGGCTGAGCACCGTGACCTCGGAGCCGAGCGCCTTGGCGAACTTGACCGCCATGTGGCCGAGCCCGCCGAGGCCGACGACCGCGACCTGCTTGCCGGGGCCCGCGTTCCAGTGGCGCAGCGGCGAGTAGGTCGTGATGCCGGCGCACAGGAGCGGCGCGGCGGCGTCGAGCGCGATCCCGTCCGGGATCCGGAGCACGAAGTGCTGGTTGACGACGACGTGGTCGGAGTAGCCGCCGTACGTCGGCGTGCCGTCCTTGTCGACGGAGCCGTAGGTCTGCGTGTTGCCGGGGATGCAGTACTGCTCGTTGCCGGCCTTGCAGTTCTCGCACTCGCCGCACGAGTTGACCATGCAGCCGACGCCGACGCGATCGCCGACGGCGTACTTGCTCACGTTGTCGCCGACGGCGGCGACGATGCCCGCGATCTCGTGGCCGGGCACCGCGGGGTAGGGGATCTCGCCCCACTCGCCGCGGGCGAAGTGGATGTCGGAGTGGCAGATGCCGCAGAACTTGATGTCGATACGGACGTCGTCGGGGCCGATCGCCCGGCGCTCGATCGCGAGCGGCTCGAGGGCGGCGGTCGCCGAGGGGGCGCCGACGGCCTTGGAAGTGGTGGTGGTCGCAGTCATGTCTGCGAGGCACTATGGGGGTGGCCGCGGGGCGATAAAAGGACCCTGCGAGAGGGGTACTCGCAGGGCACCCCCGCTTCGCGTGCGCGACGCCTAGAGTGGGTAGCCATGGGTGTCTCGTCGAATGAGCTGGCGCAGTTCCTGGCCACGCGACGGGCGAACGTCACCCCCGCCGACGTCGGGCTCCCGGTCCACGGCCGGCGCCAGGTGCGCGGGCTGCGCCGCGAGGAGGTCGCCTCGCTCGCCGGCGTGAGCGTCGAGTACTACAAGCGGCTCGAGCGCGGCCAGGCGACGGCGCCGTCGGACAGCGTGCTCGCCGCGCTCGCCGAGGCGCTGCGTCTGAACGACGCGGAGCGCACCCACCTGTTCGACCTCGTCCACGCGTCCGGGCCGTCGGCCCGTCGCAGCCTGCCGGCGGAGCCGCACCAGATCCGACCGGCCGCCCGGCGCGTCCTGGACTCGCTCGGCGCGCCCGCGACGATCACGAACGCGCGCGGCGACTACCTGGGCGCGAACGCGCTCGGCCACGCGCTCTTCGCCCCGCTCTTCGAAAGTCCCGAAGGCCCGCCCAACGGCGCCCGCTTCACGTTCCTGGACCCTGCCGCGCGCACGTTCTGGCTCGACTGGGAACGGGTGGCGAAGGACATCGTCGGCACGCTGCGCAGCTACGCGGGCCGCAACCCGTACGACCGCGAGCTGTGCGCGCTGGTCGAGGAGCTCTCGGCCCGCAGCGAGCCGTTCCGCACCTGGTGGGCGGCGCACACCGTGCACGCGCACCGCGCCGGCGTGAAGGCGATCCGCCATCCCATCGTCGGCGAGCTCGAGCTCACCTTCGAGATGGTCACCTTCACCGCCGACGAGCTGCCGATGGCGATCTTCACCGCCGCGGCGGGCAGCCCCTCAGAGACCGGGCTGAACCTCCTCGCCAGCTGGGCCGCGACGCCCAGCGAGCGCTCACCACTCGCCGGTTGACGAGTCCTCACCGTCGGCGGTAGCGTCGGCGCCTCAGGCGGCGAGAGGAGAGCGTGATGCCCGCAGCGCCCGCACGTGCCATGCCGGTCCGCGAGATCCCGACGGACTCCGGCCTCGATCCCGACTCCGGCTCAGGGCTGTGCCTCTCGGGCGGCGGCTACCGCGCGATGCTGTTCCACCTCGGGACGCTCTGGCGGCTCAACGAAGCGGGTCGGCTGCGCGGGCTGGACCGCATCTCCAGCGTGTCCGGCGGGTCGATCACGGCCGGGACGCTCGGCCTGCGCTGGAGCAAGCTGGACTGGCAGGCCGACGTGGCGACGAACCTGGTGGCAGAGGTCGTCGAGCCGGTGCGCGAGCTGGCGCGGCACACGATCGACGTGCGGTCCGTCCTGAGCGGGCTGCTGCCGTTCGACACGATCGGTGGCGAGATCGCGAAGGCGTACCGCAAGCACCTGTTCGGCGACGCGACGCTGCAGGCGCTCCCGGACGCCGGCGCCCCGCGGTTCGTGCTCTGCGCGACGAACCTCGAGTCCGGCGTGCTGTTCCGCTTCTCGCGGCCGTACATCGCCGACTGGCGCGTCGGGATGATCCCCGACCCGGACACGTCGCTCGCGGACGCGGTCGCGGCCTCGTCCGCGTTCCCGCCGGTGCTGTCGCCGTTCACGCTCGACCTCAGCGACGCGCAGTGGGAGACCGTCGAGGGCAACGACCTCGCCACGCCCGACTACCGCGGCAAGATCGCGCTCACGGACGGCGGCGTCTACGACAACATGGGCCTCGAGACCGTCTGGAAGGTCTGCCGCACGGTGCTCGTCTCCGACGCGGGCGGGCAGATGGCCGCCGACGACGCACCGCCGTCGCTCTGGCCGACGCAGATGCTGCGCGTGCTCGCGGTGATCGACAACCAGGTGCGCGACCTGCGCAAGCGCTGGACCGTCGACTCCTACGTGCGCCAGCAGCGCGAGGGCGCGTACTGGGGCATCCGCTCGCTGGTGCGGGACTACGGGTTGCCCGACCCGATCGTCGATCCCCCCGACGCCGCGGTGCTCGCCCTGGCGGAGGTCCCGACCCGGCTCGCGGAGCTGCCCGACGAGACGCAGGAGCGCCTGATCAACTGGGGCTACGCGATCTGCGACACGGCGCTGCGCCGGTGGGTCGATCCGCAGATCCCCCGTCCGGCGCAGCTGCCGTACCCGTCAGCCGGGATCTAGCGCAGCGGGAGCTTGACGATCTCGCCCGCGCCCGCCTGGTCGCCCTTGTTGGAGACGTAGGCGAACTTGTCGTGGACGGCGAGGCCGGTCGGGGACGTGAGCGTGCCCGGCGCGATCTCGGTGCGCGCGCCGCGCTTGGGGACGCGGATCAGCTTGCCGGGCGTCGGCGGGCCGATCAGCGTCGCGCTCGTCATCTGCAGCACGTAGAGCGTGCCGTCCTTGCCGAACGCGAGGTCGTTGATGGTCGTGAACCCGGTGGCGTACTCGGTCGGGGCCTGGCCGGGGACGATCCGCCAGACGCTCGCGCCGCCGGTCGGGAACGGGAAGCCGGTGAGCTGGCCGACGTAGTAGGCGCCGTCCGGGCCGCGCACGATCGAGGTCGGGACGGACTGGGTCGGGATCGGCGTGCCCGGCGGGACCGGGAAGTCGGGGATCTCGGGCGCGGGGCTCATCTTGAACGGGATCACGCCGAGCGTCTCCGGGCCGCGCAGGCCGTAGCGGATGAGGCTGTTGCCGCCCGCGTCGGCGACGGTCACGTGCAGGCCGGTCGCGTCGACCGAGTTCGGGTTGGAGTCGACCTCGGCCGTCGGCTGGCCCGAGTCCGGGTTGTTGGCCGCCTCGTAGGCCGCCGGGTCACCCGCGGTGCCCAGGACGTGGCCGGTCGGCAGCAAGCGGTAGAGCTTGCCCATGCCCGCGGTCTGCGGGTGCTGGTCGCGCAGCGCCGGGTTGGCGCCGAGGCCGACGGTGAAGTAGCCGAGCAGGCCGCCGAGCGTGAACGAGATGTCGGACGGGCCGCTGGCCTCGCCGCCGGTTTGCGAGGCGACCGACGGCAGGTTGGCGACGACCCGCTTCTTGTTGCCGCGCTTGTCGATCTTGGTGATCGCGCCGGTCTTGCCGAAGCAGCCCGGCTCGCCGCCTTCAGGGCTCTCGAGGCTGCAGTCGGTGCCGCCGCGGCCGGCTTCGGCGACGTACAGCTCGCCGCCGAGGCCGAAGTCGAGCCCGCGCGGGTTGTCGAGGCCGCTCGCGATCACCTGCGGGCCACCGCCGGTCGCGGCCGCCGTGGCCGGGGTCGCGGCGACGATCAATCCCGCCGCGAGCACCAGGCACTTGCGCATGTCGATGGTCATGGCCGCGACGCTACGGACGCGCCGCGGCCGGTTGATCAGGGAAACCCCTAGCGTCGGGGCAAGTGGGGGAGCGCGTCGAGCTCCGGCAGCGTCACGACGCTCTCCTGCTCGTTCGGGTCCGTGCGCGCGAGCACGACCTCGAACACGTCGGGGCCGGGGTTGTACGGCACGTGCGGCACACCCGCCGGGATATGGATGTAGTCGCCGGCCTCGACCAGCTCGTGATGCTCGAGCTCCGCGCCCCACCAGAACTCGCCCCGGCCACGGACGACGAAGATCGCCGACTCGTGGTCCTCGTGCAGGTGCGCGACGGCGCGTGCGCCGGGTGGCAACGGCGCGCGGTGCAGGCACAGCGCCTTCGCGTTCGAGGTCGCGTTCGAGATGCCATGGTCGTAGTCGTATCCCTGGCGCCCGGTGTAGCTGAGGCCGGAGCGAACGACCGTGCAGGCTTGCGTGTCGACGTTCATGCGACGCCAGACGCCGCCCGCGCGGACCTCATTCCCCGAGGTAGTGCGCGACCGGCCCGAAGCTGAGCACGCCGCTGCCCGCGCCGGCGAGCTCCTCGGCGGCGGGCGCGAGGTGCGCGCGGGCGCGTTCGAGCGTGCGGCGGTCGTTCAGCGCGGCCGCCGTGCCTGCTGTGAGCGCCCACAGTGCTTCCTGCAGCAGGTCGGCGGGCGGGTCGGGCACGTCGTTGAGCGCGGCAACGGCGCGGCCACGTTCCCCGCGTGCGAGGTGGACGTGCGGTCGCGCCCACGGCTCGTACGGCCCGAAGTCGCCCTCCACGACGCCGACGGACAAGAGCGCGAGGGGAAGCAGCCCGCGCTCGAGGCCGGGCATGCCGGCGCCAGGAAGGAGCGAGGCGGCCGCGCGGTAGGCCGCCACGGCGGGCGCGGGCGACGACGCGTCGGGCGGCGGCGGCCCGTCCGGGGACGCGGCGGCCGGCGGCG
>NZ_JAPDDP010000080.1 GCF_027587195.1 Solirubrobacter phytolaccae
GGCGCCGCCACGTGCGCTCGCCGGCACGGCGCCGACACGTGCGCTCGCCGGCACGGCGCCGCCACGTGCGCTCGCCGGCACGGCGCGACCCCGCGCGTTCTTCGTGCCTTCCCCGAGGCTTGCGCGTGACGCGGCTCGCGCTCGTCACCGGCGCCGCGCGCGGGATCGGAGCGGCGACGGTCACGCGGCTCGTCGCCGACGGGTTCGACGTGCTCGCGATCGACCGCGACGGGGACGACGCACGGCTGCCGTACGCGCTCGGTCGGTTCGCGCCCGCCGCGGACGCGCCGAGCGCACCGCGCTCCGCCGCGGAGATGTCGCTCGCGGCGGACGCGCCGCGCCGCGGGCACGTCACCCGCGTGCGCGCGGACGCGACCGACACGGAGGCCTTGCGTGCGGCGATCGACGCGGCCGGTGGCGAGCTCGACGTGGTCGTCGCCGCCGCCGGCGTGATCGCCGGTGGCGTGCCCGCGTGGGAGCTCGACCCGGCGGCCGAAGCGGCGGTGCTCGAGGTCAACCTCGGCGGGGTAATGACCGCCGCGCGGGTCGGCGTGCCGGCGCTGCTGCGGCGCACCGAGCCACGCGAGGGGCGGTTCATCGCCGTCGCCTCTGCCGCAGCGACACGCGGATTGCCGCAGCTGGCCGCGTACTGCGCGGCGAAAGCGGGCGTCGTCGGGTTCGTGCGTGCGCTGGCCGTCGAGCTCGGCGGGACGGGCGTGACCGCCAACGCCGTCTCCCCCGGCTCCACGCGCACGCCGATCCTCGACGAGAGCGCACGACTGTACGGCCTCGAGTCAGCCGAGGCGTTCGCCGCGCAGCAGCCGCTCGGTCGCCTGATCGAGCCCGAGGAGGTCGCGGCCGTGATCGCGTTCCTGGCCTCCCCGGAGGCGCGCGCGGTGACCGGCGCGGACTACGCCGTCGACGGCGGCCTCTCGCTATGAGGCGAGCGCGCGCTGCCGCCGCCACGAGCGGCGCTCGGCCGTCGTGAGGCTCATCCTCGACCCCGCCGTCCGCCTCTACGCCGGCGGGCGCGTCCTCGCCGCGCGCGGCCGCATCATCCGGCTCAGCGAAGGCGGTCCGGCCGCGCTGCGCGCACTGCTCGCCGACACCGCGACGCCCGCGCAACGCCGCCTCGGGGAACGCCTGCTCGACGCCGGCTTCGCCCACCCGCGCCCCGCCCCCACCCACGTCGAGATCACGATCGTGATCCCCGTCAAGGACGACGCCGCCGGCCTGGCCCGCTGCCTCGCCACGCTCGGCGGCCGCGGCGCGGACGCGCCCGCCGCAACGTCGCCGCCCGCCACGACGTCGCCGCCCGCCACGACGTTGCCGCCCACCGCGACATCGCCGCCCGCCGCGACATCGCGCGCCGGCGGCGGCGCGCGTCCGTCGCCGCCCCGCGTCATCGTCGTCGATGACGGCTCGGCCGTGCCGATCCCGGGAGCGGTGCGCCGTGACCGCACCGGCGGGCCGGCCGCCGCGCGCAACACCGGGCTCGAGCACGCGCGCACGGAGCTCGTCGCGTTCCTGGACGCCGACACGCTCCCGCCGCCCGACTGGATCGAGCGGCTCGCCGGGCACTTCGACGATCCCAAGGTGGCGGCGGTCGCGCCGCGCGTCCGGGCCGCCAACCGGCGGCGGTCGCCGCTCGACATGGGTCCGCGCCGGACCGTGCCGTACGTGCCGAGCGCGGCGCTGCTCGTCCGCACGCCCGTGCGCTTCGACGAACAGCTGCGCTACGGCGAGGACGTCGACCTCATCTGGCGACTGCAGGACGACGGCCAGCGCGTGATCTACGACCCGAGCGTCGTCGTCCTGCACTACGAGCGCCGCACGCTCGCGCGCACCTTCCGGTACGGCACGTCCGCCGCGCCGCTCGCGGCCCGTCACCCGACCCGGCTCCGGCACGTCACCCTCGCGCGTCCCCGCCCGTTCGCGCTCGCCCGACTGCTGCACGCGAAGGGCGTGCCGCGCCACGTCGCGCTGATCTGGACCGCCCAATCGCTCAAGCAATCCGCCCTCGGGCTCGCACACCTGGCCAGCGCGTATGGAATCGGGGTCGCCTGGGGTAAGATACGAGGACTTCCAACTATCTCAGGTCCACGCATTTCATGAGCGCGATCAAGCACGACCCCCAGCAGGCCGAGCGCACGACGCTCTCCGGCGAGCCGATCAAGGCGCTCTACGGGCCGGAGGACGTCCGGGAGCACGACGCCAACATCGGTGATCCGGGCCAGTTCCCGTTCACGCGCGGCGTCTACCCGTCGATGTACCGCGGGCGGCTGTGGACCATGCGGCAGTTCGCCGGCTTCGGCACCGCCGAGGAGACCAACGAGCGGTTCCGCTACCTGCTCGAGCACGGGCAGACGGGCCTGAGCACCGCCTTCGACATGCCGTCCCTCATGGGCCACGACAGCGACTCTCCACGCAGCCTCGGCGAAGTGGGCCGTGAGGGCGTCGCGATCGACACGGTCGACGACATGGAGACGCTCTTCCAGGGCATCGACCTCGGCGACGTCACCGTGTCGATGACCATCAACGCACCCGCGGCGATGATGCTGGCCTTCTACGTGGTCGCGGCCGAGGAGCAGGGCGTCCCCGCCGACAAGCTCGGCGGCACGATCCAGGCCGACATCCTCAAGGAGTACATCGCCCAGAAGGAGTGGTGCTTCCCGGTCGACCCGGCGATGCGCCTGCTGGGCGACATGATGGAGTGGTCCACGCGCAACATGCCGCGCTGGCACCCGGTGTCGATCTCGGGCTACCACATCCGCGAGGCGGGAGCGACCGCCGCGCAGGAGCTCGCGTTCACGCTCAAGGACGGCTTCACCTACGTCGAGGAGCAGCTCGCGCGCGGGATGGACGTCGACGACTTCGCACCGCGCCTGTCCTTCTTCTTCAACGCGCAGATCGACTTCTTCGAGGAGATCGCCAAGTACCGCGCCGCGCGCCGGATCTGGGCGCGCGAGCTGCGCGACACGTACGGCGCGAAGAACCCGCGCAGCTGGCTGATGCGCTTCCACACGCAGACGGCCGGCGTGAGCCTCACCGCCCAGCAGCCGCTGAACAACATCATCCGCACCGCGATCGAGGCGATGGCGGGCGTGCTGGGCGGCACGCAGTCCCTCCACACGAACTCTTACGACGAGGCGCTCGCCCTCCCCACCGAGGACGCGGTCCGGATCGCGCTGCGCACGCAGCAGGTGATCGCGCACGAGACCGGCGTGACCAACACGGTCGACCCGCTCGGCGGCTCCTACTTCGTCGAGGCGCTGACGGACAAGATCGAGGAGCAGGCCTACGCCTACTTCGCCAAGATCGACGAGCTCGGCGGCATGGTCGAGGCGGTCAAGCGCAACTACCCGCAGCGGGAGATCGCGGACGCCGCGTTCGAGCTGCAGGAGAAGATCGACGCCGGTGAGCGCGTCGTCGTCGGCGTCAACCGCTACACCGAGGGCGACGACGGCGAGACCCCACTCCTGCGCATCGACCCCGATCTCGAGCGCAAGCAGATCGGCCGTGTGCAGGCCGTCCGCGCGCGTCGCGACGGCGCCGAGGTCGAACGGCAGCTGGCCGAGCTGCGCGCCGCGGCCGCCACGCAGAGCAACCTGATGCCGATCCTGATCGCCTGCGCCCGCGCGCACGCGACCGAGGGCGAGATGGTCGACGCGCTCCAGCACGTCTGGGGTGCCTACACGGAGTCGCCGGTCTTCTAAGTAGGCTCGGCAGCCTTGCCGAGTTTCGATCCAGTACAAGAAGCGGCCCGCAACTGGGCCAAGCACTTCGGCGAGGACCCGGTCCCGTCGATGGCGGCGGTCACGAGCATCATGCGCGTGCAGCAGATCCTGCTCGCGCGCCTGAACGACACGCTCAAGCCGTTCGACCTGACGTTCCCGCGTTACGAGGCGCTGATGCTGCTGTTCTACAGCCGCAAAGGCGCGCTGCCGCTGGGCAAGATGGGCGACCGCCTGCAGGTGCACCGCACGAGCGTCACCAACATCATTGACGGCCTGGAGCGGTCCGGGTTCGTGACGAGAGAACCGCACGAGCGCGACCGGCGCACGACGCTCGCCGCCTTAACGGACAAGGGCCGCCAGACGGCGGCCCAAGCCACAGAGATCTTGAATCAGATCCACTTCGGCACCGAGCCCCTCGCGAAGGAGGAGCTCGATGCCGTCACTCGCACGCTGCATCGCCTGCGAGCGGATGCCGACGGCTTCGATTAAGAAGCCGCAGGCGATTTAGAAGCCGAGGCTCATGAACTCGTCGACGTTCTCCTGCGTGACCGTGGTGGCGGCCAGCGTGATGCGGGAGGGGATTTCCGGAGCGGCGAAGCCCGGGATCCCCTTGTTCTGGCCGAGCAGCGACGCCAGGTAGACGGCGTCAGCGGACATGGCCGGGTTGTAGAGGAACGTCGCCTTCCACAGGCCACCCTCCTTGACCTTCTCCATGACGGCCTTGGAGCCGCCGGCGCCCGTCATCCACATCTCGTCCTGACGGCCGGCGTTCTCGATGGCCGAGGCAACGCCCTCGCCCATGTCGTCGTCGTGCGTGTAGACGGCGTCGATCTGCTTCTGGGCCTGGAGGATGTTCTCCATGACCGAGAGGCCCTTGTCCGGGACGAAGTCGGCCGGCTGCGAGGCAACGATCTTGATGCCGTCGTTGCAGCGCTTCTTCAGCTGGTCGGCGAAGCCCTTCGAGCGCTGCTCGGTCACCGAGATGCCCGCGACGCCCTGGATCTCGACGACGTTGCCCTTGCACTGCAGCTGGTCGGCGAAGAAGTTGCCGGCCTGCACGCCGATGCCGTAGTTGTCGCCACCGATGACCGTGTGGTACGCGGACGCAGCCGAGAACTCACGGTCGATGTTGATGACCTGGATGCCCTGGTCCATCGCCTTCTGCGCGACGGGGGTCAGCGGCTCACCCTCGTTCGGCAGAACGACGAGCACGTCCGGCTTCTCCTGGATCAGCGTCTCGATCTGGTCAGCCTGCTCGGCCGACGTCGTGGCCGAGTCGTTGACCGTCATGTCAAGGCCGAGCTCCTCAGCCTTGGCCTTGGCGTTGTCCGACAGGGCCTTGAGCCAGCCGTGGTCGGCGGCCGGGGCCGAGAACGCGACCTTGACGTCGGCGTTCTGAGCGGCCTGCTCCTCCGTCGTGGCCGACTGCGTGGCCGTGGCGGTGGCGTTGCCTTCCGGCTCGTCCTCGCCGCCACAGGCGACGACTCCGAGACCGAGGGCGAAGCCGGCACACACCACCGGCACGACACTCTTGAACTTCATGTTGGCACTCCTCCTCATTGCAACGAGCGATCTAGGGTGATTCCGTTCGGTTACTTCTGTGTTGAGAATCCGTTCAGCTACTGCTGCGGCGCTGCAGCAGCACGGCGGCGAGGATGATCCCGCCCTTGGTGATCGACTGGATCTCAACCGCCAGGTTCATGAGCGTGAGCAGGTTGAACACGATGGCGAAGGTGATCACGCCGAGCACCGTTCCGACGATCGTCGCGCGACCGCCGGCGAGGCTCGTTCCCCCGATCACCACGGCGGCGATCGCGTCGAGCTCGTTCAGGTTGCCGGCCACGGGCGAAGCGCTCGCGAGCCGGCCGCACAGCAGGATGGCGGCGATGCCGACGCAGAGCCCGGACAGCGCGTACACGCTGAACAGGATCCAACGCACCTTGATGCCCGCGATCCGCGCGGCCTCAGGGTTGCCGCCGACGGCCACGACATAGCGGCCGTAGGGGGTGCGGTTCAGCAACACCCAGCCGATCGCTGCGACCGCCAAGAAGACGATCAGCGACGACGGGATGCCGATGACCTCGCCCGTGCCGAACCAGCGCACCGCGTCGAGGTCAAAGAGGGAGATCGGGGTCTTGTCGCTCATCCACAACGCGAGGCCTCGCGCCATCAGCAGCATGGCCAGCGTGGCGATGAACGGGACGACCTTGCCGTACGCGACGGCGAGGCCGTTGACCGCGCCGAGAGCAAGGCCCATCAGGATCGCGCCGACGATGAACGCGAACGAGCCCGAGTCGACGAGGAGACCACCGGCGACGCCCGAGGCGGCGAGCATCGAGCCCACCGACAGGTCGATGCCGGCGGTGGCGATCACGAACGTCATGCCGATCGCCAGCACGCCGACGATCGAGCCCTGACGGAGCACGTTGAAGAGGTTGTCCGTCGAGAGGAACGAGTCCCCCTTCAGGATCGTCCCCGCGACGACCAGGAGCGCGATCACGCCGACGAGGGCGTACTCCTGGATGTCGAAGCTCTTGCCGCTTCCGGCCGCTTTCTTGTTGGCGGGAGGCGCCGCCTCAGCCGTGCTCATCGTGTCTCCTCCAAAACAACATTGGTGTCAGTCGGCGCGACCGCATGGCTCAGCAGCTCAACCTCGGTCGCGGTGCTCCCGTCGACCTCGGCGACCAGCTCGCCCTCGCGCATGATCAGGATTCGGGAGCTCAACCCCATCAGCTCCTCCATCTCGGAGGAAACCACCACGACGGCGATACCCGCCGCCGAAAGCTCGGCGATCAGCCGGTAGATCTCGGCCTTGGCGCCGACGTCGACGCCGCGCGTCGGCTCGTCGAGCAGCAGGACGCGGCACTCGCGCAGGAGCCAGCGGGCCAGGACGACCTTCTGCTGGTTGCCGCCGGACAGCTCGCGCGTGATCCGGTTCGGGTTGTCCGGCACCGTGTTGAGCTCGCGCAGCTTCTCGCCGGTCTGCTTGCGCTCCTCGCGCAGGTTGATGAAGCCGGCCGTGGTGAAGCGGCTCATGTCCGCGACGCTCACGTTCTTGGCCAGGCTCCACTGCAGCAGCAGGCCCTGGGACTTGCGGTCCTCGGGGGCCAGGCCCATCCCGCGCTCGATCGCGACGGCGGGATTGCCGGCCGGGAGCTTCTTGCCGTCCAGGTGGACCTCGCCGGTGTTCGGCTTGTCGAGGCCGTAGACGAGGCGCAGCAGCTCGGAGCGACCGGCGCCGACGAGACCGCCGATGCCGAGCACCTCACCCGCGCGCACCTGGAACGAGCACTCCTTCACGCGCGGGAGACCCGAGACGCCGCGGACGTCCAGCACCACGTCGGCGTCCGGGGCGACCTTCGCGCGGTCCGGGAACAGCTGGTCGACCTTGCGGCCCACCATCTTCTCCACGAGCTGCGCGCGGGGCGTGTCGGCCGGCAGGCCGGTCGCGACCGTGCGGCCGTCGGAGAGGACCGTGACGCGATCGCCGATGCGCGGGATCTCGTCCAGGCGGTGGGAGATGTAGATGACGCCGACGCCGTCGGCGGTGAGCTTGCGGACGACGCCGAAGAGGATCTCGACCTCGCCGTCGTCGAGGATCGCGGACGGCTCGTCCATGATCAGCAGCTTCACGTTGCGCGACAGGGCGCGGGCGATCGAGACGATCTGCTGCGCGGCGGGGCGCAGCTGGCGGACGAACATGTCCGGCTTGATGTCGCCGTGCTCGAGGCGCTCCAGGAGCGCGGTCGTGTCGGCGCGCATCTTCGCGCGGTCCAGCAGGCCGAGCCGGCGCGGCTCGTGGCCGAGGAAGATCGACTCGGCGACGCGCAGGTCCTCGACGAGGTCGAGCTCCTGGTAGATCGTGCCGATGCCCAGCGCCATCGACTGCGACGGCTCACCGACCGGAAGGGGCTTGCCCTCGATCAGGATCTCGCCCTCGGTCGGCGCATGCACGCCCGAGATGCACTTGATCAGCGTCGACTTGCCGGCGCCGTTCGGGCCGAGCAGGCAGTGCACCTCGCCGGCGCGTACGTCGAAGTCCATGCCCTTCAGGGCCATGACTCCCGGATACTGCTTCGTGATCCCTCGGACCTCGAGCAGCGGAGCGGTGCTCTCGCTCATCCTGCGACCCCCGCAGATTCGATCGAAACGTCGACCCAACGGTCCTCACGAGCGGACCGAAGGACAGCGTCGGTGAGCCGGGCGGCGCGCAGGCCGTCCGCGAACACCGGCAAACCATCGGCAACCGTACCGGTCTCGACCGCGTCGTAGACCTCCGCCGTGAAGGCGTCGAAGCAGTCGGCGTAGCCCTGCGGATGACCGGGCGGAAGCACGGCGTAGCGCTGGGCGGCGGCGGACATGTGCTCCGGGTCGCGCTTGACCAGCGTGACCGACTCGCGCCGGCCGACCCACAGCTCCTCCGGCTCCTCCTGGCAGAACTGGAGCGCCTCTTCACCGCCGTCGATCTCGAGCCACAGGCGGTTCTTGCGGCCGGCGGAGATCTGGCTGATGACGGTGGAGCCCACGGCGCCCTGGTCGGTCTCGAACTGCACGACCGCGGCGTCCTCGGTGCCCACGGAGCGGGCCTCGCCGGCGCCGTTGGCGCTCGAGAAGGCGGCGTGGGCCTCGGTCTTGGTGCGCTCGCGGTTGGCGATCAGGGTGCGCGCGCACAGGCGCACGATGCGATGACCGGAGACGAACTCGGCGAGGTCGCACCAGTGCGAGCCGATGTCCGCGAACGCCCGCGAGGCGCCGCCTAGATCCTCTTCGACGCGCCAGTTGTCGTCGGTCGCCTTCAGGAGCCAGTCCTGGAGGTACGTGCCGTGAATGAGACGCACGGGACCGGTGCTCTGGTTGCGCACCCGCTCGCGCGCCTCGCGCACTGTGGGGTAGAAGCGGTAGACGAACGGGACTGCAGCGATCTTCCCGGACTGCGCGGCCGCGTCGGCCAGGGCCTGGGCGCTGTCCGCGTCCATCGCGATCGGCTTCTCGAGGATCACGTGCTTGCCCGCGGCGAGGGCCGCCTCGGCGAGCGGGACGTGAAGATGATTAGGTGTGCAGATGTGGACGACGTCGACGTCGTCTGCAGCAACCAGCTCGTCGGCGGACTCGAACGCGCGCTCAGCGCCGAGCGCCGCGGCGGCACGCCGGGCGCTTTCTGGCGAGGAAGCGGCCACCCCCACGAGGGAAGCCCCCGCAAGCCGGGCGGAGCGCGCATGTACGGCACCGATGAACCCGGTCCCTGCGATGGCAACACGAACACCTCGTGACATGCAAACCAAGCTAGTACGACTTCATCCGAGTGTCAAGCAAAAGCCTGTCGACGAATAACCAAGTTCGTCAGACAATCGAAGTCTTCGGTTGGACACTTCAGTCGATTTGACCCGAGAAGTCTGGTTAACTCGACGGCATGCTGATGGCGGGAGAGGGCAACGGCAGCACATCACCGACCGGTGCGGGGCGTGTTTTGTCGCTCATCCGCGATGGGGAGGCCGTTACGCGCGCGGACCTCGCCCGCCGTACGGGACTTGCCCGCTCCACCGTCGCCCAGCGCGTCGAAGCACTCCTGGCGCACCAGCTGGTCTATGAGGCCGGCGGCAGCGCCTCGACCGGCGGCCGGCCGCCGACGGTCTTGGCGTTCAACCGCTCGGCGGGCGTCGTGCTCGTGGCCGATCTCGGCGCGACCCACTCCCGCCTGGCGGTCAGCGATCTGTCCGGTGCGCCGCTCACCGAACGTGCGTACGACACCGACATCGCGCGGGACCCCGAGGACGTGCTCGCGTGGGTCAACGAGCGGTTCGAGGAGCTGCTGGCGGAGGTCGGGCGGGGCGCCGAGGACGTGCGCGGGATCGGCGTGGGCGTGCCCGCGCCCGTGGCCTTCTCTCGCGGCGAGCCCGTCGCGCCGCCGATGATGCCGGGCTGGGACGGCTACTCGATCCCGGACTGGTTCGCCCAGCACTACGACGCGCCGGTGCTCGTCGACAACGACGTGAACATCATGGCGCTCGGCGAGCACTGGATGCACTGGCGCGACACCGATCACCTGCTGTTCGTCAAGCTCGGCACGGGCATCGGCTGCGGCATCGTCACCGACCGGCGGATCCACCGCGGCGCGCAGGGCGCGGCCGGGGACATCGGGCACGTGCGGCTCGCCGGGCACGACGACGTCGTCTGCCGCTGCGGCAACGTCGGCTGCCTGGAGGCGGTCGCGGGCGGGCGCGCGCTCGCGGCGCAGCTCGCGCGCCGCGGACTGGACGCGACGACCTCGCGGGACGTCGTCCGGCTGGTGAAGGCGGGCGAGCCCGCCGCCGTCGCCGCGGTCCGTGACGCCGGCCGCTTCCTCGGCGAGGTCCTGGCCGAGTGCATCAACTTCTTCAATCCGGGCGCCATCGTCATCGGTGGCGACATCGCCG
This sequence comes from Solirubrobacter phytolaccae, assembly GCF_027587195.1. Classification (GTDB taxonomy): domain Bacteria; phylum Actinomycetota; class Thermoleophilia; order Solirubrobacterales; family Solirubrobacteraceae; genus Solirubrobacter; species Solirubrobacter phytolaccae. The sequence goes on from NZ_JAPDDP010000080.1 coordinate 10,151, forward strand.
ACGCGCACCAGCATCTCCTCGCGGGCGTGCGCGAGATCGCCTTCGGACGGTCACTGCCGATGGCCACGCGAGACCTCCGGATGGGCTGCTCGCAGCTGGGCGACCGGGCGGGCGTCATCGGCGCCGCGATCATGGTCGTCGAGCACGTGCTGGCGCCGGACACGGTCGACCGCGCGATCGCCGCCGATATGGCGGGTGCGGCAAAAAAGCGCCCCGCGACGGCTTAAGACCAGCGGGTTGGCGCAAGTCGGCCGGAGTTCGACTTTTTGTGCGGCCGCCAGCGAAACTTTCCGTCAGAAGGCACGGCGAGCCGCCGCCCCCTCTGCTTTACTTCCGTCGATGGCGGACCCTCAAGCGAACCAACTCCCATGACCGGCGCGGGGTCGTTACTTCGCCTGATCCGCAACGGGGAGGCGGTCACGCGCGCGGATCTCGTGCGCCGCACCGGTCTTGCGCGCTCAACAGTCGCGCAGCGGCTTGACGCACTGCTCGCCCATCAGCTCGTCTATGAGGCCGGTGGGAGTGCCTCCACCGGCGGCCGTCCGCCCACGGTGCTCGCCTTCAACCAGGGCGCGGGTGTCGTCCTGGTCGCCGATCTCGGCGCCACGCACTCCCGCCTCGTCGTGTCGGATCTCGCGGGCGGCCCGCTCGCGGAGACCACGTTCGACATGGACATCGCCGACGGTCCCGAGATCGTGCTGGAGAACGTCAATGAGGCGTTCGTCGGCCTACTCACGGAGATCCAGCGCAGCCCGGACGACGTCCGCGGCATCGGCGTCGGCGTCCCCGGCCCGGTCGCCTTCTCGCGCGGCGAGCCCGTCGCGCCGCCGATCATGCCCGGCTGGGACGGCTACTCCATCCCCGGCTGGTTCAGCTCGCACTACGACGCGCCGGTCCTCGTCGACAACGACGTGAACATCATGGCGCTCGGCGAGCACTGGACCTACTGGCGCGAGATCGAGCACCTGCTCTACGTCAAGATCGGCACGGGCATCGGCTGCGGCATCGTCGCCGGCCGCCGCATCCACCGCGGCGCCCAGGGCGCGGCGGGAGATATCGGCCACGTCCGTCTCGCGGGCCACGACGAGGTCATCTGCCGCTGCGGCAACATCGGCTGCCTCGAGGCCGTCGCCGGCGGCCGCGCGCTCGCCTCCAACCTCACCGCCGCCGGCCTGCACGCCGAGTCCTCGCGTGACGTGGTCACGCTCGTGCGCGCGGGTGAGCCCCAGGCCATCCAGGCCGTCCGCGACGCGGGCCGCTATCTCGGCGAGGTGCTCGCCGGCTGCGTGAACTTCTTCAACCCGGGCGCCATCGTCATCGGCGGCGACATCTCCGAGGCCCACCAGCAGCTGCTCGCGGGCGTGCGCGAAGTCATCTTCCAGCGCTCACTGCCGCTGGCCACGGGAGACCTCCGCATCGTGCCCTCCCGTCTGGGCGACCGCGCCGGCGCGATCGGCGCCGCGATCATGGTCATCGAGCACGTGCTCGCGCCCGAGGCCGTGGACCGCGCGATCCAGGCCGGCCTGGCCGCGTAGCAACCCGCGCGCGGGCACGCCCGCGCGCGCCGTGGCGCGTCCTCGCCGTGGAGCTCCGCGCGTGACGCGTCTCGCCGTGTTGCCGTGTCCGGGGAGCACACCGTCGGGCGCCGCGTCAAGAAACTCGTGGCCGCCACGGCGGCGGGGTGCGCGGCGGTCGTCACGAGTTTCTTGACCCGACGCGGCCGGCGCGCTCTGGGCTGGTCAGGCCGGCTGGGGCCGGCGAGCCCGGGCGCGGGCCAAGTGCGCACGTGCACTCGAGCGCTGGGTTTCTGGGCGCAGCGACCAGAAACTCGACGCTCGATGCACCGAGCAAGAGCGCGCCGCCCGACGGTGTGCTCCCGGACGCGACACCGCACCCGGGAGCGCCACTTGAACTGAGCGCCGCGCCCTAAGAGGCGCGTGCGGCCTCGGTGACGCCGGCCAGGTCCAGCAGCAGGTCGCGCACGTCCGTGGCGGCCACGCGGTCCCGCGCGTGCGAGCCCTCGCTGCACAGGAACACCGGGCCGTCCTCGTCGCCGGGCGGCATGAGGCCGTGCGTGCCCTTGATGTACTTGGACGCGTCCAGGCCGACGACCGAGAGGACGTAGCGGAAACCCGTCTTCTTGCGCACGAGGGCCTTGGCGCCGCGGATCTTGGCGCCCTTCTCGTCGTCCGGGTCCCAGAGCAGCTCGGCGGGGTCGTAGCCCGGCTTGCGGTGGATCTCGACCTGCTGGCCGAAGTCCGGAGCGTGCTTGTTGTCCAGCCAGTAGTGGTAGGTGAACCAGGCGTCGCGCTCGGCGAGGACGACGAGCTCACCGGAGCGCTCGTGGTTCAGGCCGGCCGCGGCCAGCGACTCGCCCTCGAGCACCTCCCCCACGCCCTCGAGGTTCGTGAGCAGCTCGCGCACCGCGGGGATGTCCGCCGCGTTGGGCACGTAGACGTGGCCGATCTGGTGGTCGCTCACGCAGAACGCGCGCGAGGTCCACGGATCGAGGTACTCCATGCCGGCCTGCGTGTAGACGTTCAGGAAGCCGGCGCGGCGCAGGGCGCGGTTGATCTCGACCGGCCGCCGGGCCTCGGTGATGCCGTACTCGCTGAGGACCACGATCTGGTCGCCGCGGGTGCGGCAGTGGTCGATCAGGTCGCCGAGCACCTCGTCCAGCTCGCGCGCGGCGGTGAGCGCCTCGGGCGACTCGGGGCCGAAGCGCTGGTGGTCGTAGTCCAGGTGCGGCAGGTACACGAGCGCCATGTCGAGGTTCTCGTTGTCCAGCACGATCTTCGTGGCGTCCGCGATCCACTTGGTGGACTTGATGTTCGCGGTCGGTCCCCAGTACTGGAACAGCGGGAACTCGCCGAGCGGGCCGACGAGGTTGTCGTGCAGCTGCGGCGGGAACGTGTAGCAGTCGGGTGCCTTGGCGCCGTCGGCGTAGTAGATCGGGCGCGGGGTGACCGTGAGGTCGGTCGAGGCGCCCATCGCGTACCACCAGCAGACATTCGCGACGCGGAAGTCGGACTTCGCGCGCCGAGCCGTCTCCCAGACCTTCTCGCCCTGGACCAGCTTGTTGTGCTGGCGCCAGAGGAAGACCTCGCCGAGGTCACGGAAGTACCAGCCGTTGCCGACGATGCCGTGGTCGGTCGGCTGCTTGCCGGTCACGAACGACGCCTGCACCGAGCAGGTGACCGCCGGGACGATCGGGTCCAGCGCGGCCTGGAAGCCGGTAGCGCCCAGCTTCGCCGTACGCGGCATGTGCTTGAGCGCGCGCGGCGTGAGTCCGACCGCGTCCACCACCACGAGCGTCATTACAGAACCTCCGCTCCCAGCGCGACCAGACGGTCGCGCGTCCATTCCAGCTCGGAGGCCAGCCCGGCCACGAGCCCTTCGTCATCCGTGGGCGCGTCCTTCATGACGCTCCACGTGTAGGTCTCGACCTCATAGTGCCGCGTCCGCGGCGCCGCGCCCCCGGCGAGCTCGCCCAGCGTGTCGACCAGCTCGTCCTGGGTCGTGTGCTCGTGCGTGTGCACGGGCACATGGAAGTGCACGCGCCACTGGTCCTTCGCGGGCAGCGCGCCCTCCAGGGCTTCCGGCAGGTCGTCCGTGCCCTGAACCCGCGCGTCCACGATCTCGCGCGTCTGATGCAGGAACTTCGGCTCGACGAACCCCGCGAGCAGCTCGCGCCCCGCCTCGGACGACGGGTCATCCACCCGCAGAGCGGAAGACACCTGCGTCTTGACGACCGACACGCCCGCCTCGTCCAGCGCGGCGACCGCGCCCTCCCCCGTCTCGAACTGCACGGCGAGATGGCACGCGTCCAGGCACACGCCGATCCAGTCGGGAGCGAGGCCGCGCAGCGCCTCACAGGCCTGCGCGATCGTCTCGATCGTGCAGCCCGGCTCCGGCTCGAGCGCCAGCCGAACCCGCTTGCCCGTGTCGCGGTGCACGCGCTCGAGCTCAGCGGCGACGTCGGCGAGCCCGCGCAGGGACTCCTCCTGCTCCGCCGGGCCCCATCCCTCGCGCCAGCCCAGCGGCAGCGTCGAGATCGAGCCCTCCTCGACGTCGTCGGGCAGCAGGCGAGCGAGCAGCCGCGCCAGCCCCTTCGTGTACTCGCGCCGGGCGTCCTGCGCCCAGTGCGGCCAGTACACGTCGGTCTTCACCACGTCGGCGTGGAACGCCTTGTACGGGAAGCCGTTGAGCGTCACCACTTCCAACGACAGCTTGCGCAGCTGCTCCGACAACCGGTCCGCGGCCGCCTCGTCGGCCACCGCCGGCGCCGCGACCCACAGGCCGACGCCCAGCGACGGCACGTCGAGGCGCTCGCGCACGCGCGCCGTGTAGCGCTCGAGCTGCGCCGCGACCCCGTCGAGGTCGTCAGCCGGGTGGACGTTGGAGCAATACGCGAGGTGAAGCAGGCTGCCGTCGGGGTGACGCAGACGCATCCGTGCCCTACCGCTCCCCGCGCAGCACGCCGCTGCCCTCGAAGGTCGCGGTGAGGTCCGGCGCCTCGATGTCGTCGATGATCAGCTGCCCGCTCTGGGCGAAGAACTCGACCGGGTTGCGCCACACGAGGCGATCGATGTCGTCGGCGCTGAAGCCGGCCTCCGCCATCGCGTCGGCGGTCTTGCGGACCTTCAGCGGGTCCGAGACGCCCCAGTCGCAGGCGGAGTTGACCAGGATCCGCTCCAGGCCGTGCTCCTGCGCGACGCGGACCATCCGGTACTCGTCCATCTTCGTGCCCGGGTAGATCGAGAAGCCGGCCCAGCAGCCGGAGTCCAGCACGTCCTTGACGGTCAGCTCGTTGTTGTGGTCGATGACCACGAACTCCGGCTTGACGCCCGACTCGATCACCATCTCGATCGTCTTGCGCGTGCCGTGCGCCTTGTCGCGGTGCGGCGTGTGCACGAGCACCGGCAGCTCGAACTCGACGGCGAGCTCGAGCTGGGCCTTCATCGCCCACTCCTCGGCGGCGGTCATCGCGTCGAAGCCGATCTCGCCGACCGCGACCACGCCGTCCTTCGCCAGGAAGCGCGGGAGGACCTCGATGACCTCGCGCGCGAGCGCCTCGTCGTTGGCCTCCTTGGGGTTGAGGCCGATCGTGCAGTGATGGCGGATGCCGAACTGCCCCGAGCGGAAGCGCTCCCAGCCGAGCAGCGAGTTGAAGTAGTCGATGAACGAGCCGACCGCGGTGCGCGGCTGCCCGAGCCAGAACGCCGGCTCCACCAGCGCGCGCACGCCCGAGGCGTACATCGCCTCGTAGTCGTCGGTCGTGCGCGACGTCATGTGCGCGTGCGGGTCGAAGATTCTCATGCGTTCTGCTCCTGGACGTTCCGGTAACTCAGCGCACGCTCGGCCGCCGCGCGGCGGTCCTCGAACGGGCTCTGCAGCTCAGCTTCGATGGCCGCGATGTGCTCCGCGGACGGGTACTGGTCGATGACCGTCCAGACCTCGGGCGGCAGGTCACGGCCGGCCGCCACGCGCTCGTGCACGAAGGCGGCGAGCATGCGCGCGCCGTCCGGCGTCACGCGCTCGGGCAGGCCGTCGATGCCGAGGATCGGCACGCCGACGAAGACGCACTTGATCACGGCCTGGTCGAACTGGGCGTCGGACAGGTGCTTGGTCGCGTACGGCCCGAGCGCCGCAGCGATGAGCCGCGTGTCGTTCGTGCGGATCGCGTCGTCGACGAGTCCGAGCCCACGGTCCTCGATGTCCAGGTACGCGAGTGCGCGCAGCACGCCGCGCCGCTCGGCGGCGTCACCGAAGCGGTACAGCTCGGCCAGCTCGGCCTCGGCCCGCTCGCCCGCGGCGAGGAGGAGCAGGACGCGCGCGGCGTCGTCGACGGTCCACGCCCACACGTCGGCGGGGTCGGCGGACGGGTCCAGCGGCTCACGCCCGACCTTGCGGCCGACCATCGCGAACTTCGTGCGCAGCGCGGCGGCGTCGGCCGCCACCGCGGCGCTCGTCTCGCGCAGCCAGGCCAGTCCTTCGGGCCGGGCCCGCTCCTCCAAAGCAGCAGTCAGATCTTTCATCGAATCGCCTCACGCTCAGCCGCGCGCAGCGCGGACTTGGCCGCCGGCACCGTCTCGTGCGCGGCATGGGAATGTCGTGAGAGCTCGACCGCGACCATCCCGGTGTAGTCGATCTCGGAGAGCACCCTCAGGCTCTCGTCGAGGTCGAGCTCGCCTTCGCCGAACATCAAGTGCTCGTGGACGCCGCGCCGCATGTCCTCGATGTGGACGTGCGCGAGCGTCGGTGCGCCGCGGCGCACGCACTCGGTCACCGACATCGGCTCCAGGCAGACGATGTGGCCGATGTCGAGCGTCAGCCCGAGCGCCGGCGGGCTGCCGAGCCGCCGCTGCAGCTCCTCGTAGTCCGACAGCTGCTCGACGAGCATGCCCGGCTCGGGCTCGAAGGCGAGCGTGATGCCGTTCGCCTCGGCGTGGGTGAGCACGCGCTCGCAGCCGTCGACCAGCAGGTCCCACGCCTTCTCGGGCGACTCGTCGGGCGCGATCGAGCCGCTCCACATCGAGACGACGGGCGCGCCGAGCTCGGCCGCGACGTCGACCGCGGTGCACAGCAGGTCCACGCGCTTCTGGCGGCCGTCGCTCACGAGCGTCGGGAAGTGCTTGCGGCGCGGGTCCAGCACGAAGCGTGCGCCCGTCTCCACCACGCACGTCATCCCCCGCGCTTCCAGTTCCGCGCGCACGCGCGCCGCACGCGCGCGCAGGCGCGGGGCGAACGGGTCGAAGTGGATGTGGTCGAGGGTCAGCGCGATGCCGCCGTAGCCGTTCTCGGACAGCAGCTCGAGTGCGTCCTCGAGGCGGTGGTCGGACAACCCGTTCGAGACGTAGCCGAAGCGCAGGCTCAAGTCACTTTCCTCCTCTTGGCCATCTTCCGGGCGAGCGGGAACAGCGCCGCGATGCCCGCGGCGGGCCCGAGCGAGCCCGACCCGGCGAGCAGCCCGGCTTCGAGCGGCATGAGGCCCATGATCCCAGCGCCGACGGACTTCTGCAGGCGGGCGGGGGTCGGCTCGGCGATCGCGTCCACGTGCGCGCGGCCGACGAACGCGCCGTAGGCGCCGGCCAGGCCGAAGGCCGCGCCGCGCGTGAGCTTCGGCGCCCCCTGGGCCAGCAGCGCGCTCACGCTCGCCACGGCGGCGGTGCCCGCCAGCGCGCGCTTGGACACGCCCGGGTCGCCGCCGGTGACCTCCTGGCGCGAGACCTCGGTGACCATGGTGATGTGCGCCGTGACCACCGCGGCGGCGGGCAGGGCGGCGGCCGCGCCGCGCGTCCCGGAGCCCATCAGCACATCCAGCCCGCGGCACGCGGCCATCGACAGCGACGCCACCGGGGTGTCCTTGCCGAACAGGTCGTAGCCCCAGACCGCGGCGGCCAGCGGCCACGCGACCGGCAGCGCGCGGCGACCGTCGGCGGCCACGGCCAGCGCGAGCGAGCCTGCGGTGAGCGCGCCCGCGAACCCCAGCGCGAACTCGGGCGAGACACGCCCGGAGGGAATGGGCCGTGAGGGACGCTCGACCGCGTCGACCTCACGGTCGGCGTAGTCGTTGAGCGCCATGCCGGCGAGGTACATCATCGACGACGACGCGACCAGCCCCGCGGTCCGCGGGACGTTGCCGAGCTGGCCGGACGCGGCGACGCCGACGAGCACGTCGCCCGGCACGGACAGCACCGCGGGCAGCCGGACCAGCTCGGCGATGTCACCCGCGCGGCGAATCCGAGCCCGTCGCCGAAAGCCGCGCTGCATCGCCTAAGCGACGACCCGCTGGAGTACCCAGCGCTCGAGCATGTCGTACTGCGTGTGGAGGGCGTGCTCGCTGGTGCCGACCGGGTCCTTGAAGAAGAACGCGAGCGAGCTCATCGGACCGCGTTCGCCGCGCTCGAGGGCGAGGCCCATCAGGCGGATGAGGTCCAGCAGCAGCGGGGCGGCCAGCGTCGAGTCGCAGCCTTCCCACGTGAACTGCAGCTTCATCCGGACGCCCATGAAGCCTTCGAAGACGATGTGGTCCCAGGCGGTCTTCCACTCGCCCATGTCCTTGACGTCCTCGATCCGGATCGGCGCCTCGACCGGGTAGCCGAGGATGTCCTCGAGCAGCTTGCCCTTGGAGTCCAGCTTGGACTGCGCGCGCTCGGGATCGGCCAGCGCGGCACCGTCGCCGCCGCCGAGGATGTTGTACCCGGCCCACGAGCGGACCTTCAGGTTGCGCGTGCCGAGCGCCGGCGCCAGCACGGACTTCATGAACGTCTCGCCCGTCTTGCCGTCCGAGCCCGCGACCGGGACCTCGTGGGCCTCGGCCAGCGCCTCGATGGCGGGCAGGCGCGCGCCGACGGAGGGCGTGAAGTCCACGAACGCGGCGCCGACCTCGATCGCCGCCAGCGCGTACAGCGCGCTGGGCGGCAGCACGCCGAGGCCGCGGTCCAGCGCGTCCATCAGCAGCGCGGGGTCCTGGTGCGCGGGGTGCGGCTCGACCGGCGCCTCCGTCGAGGAGACGTTGACGACGACCAGGCGCTGCAGGTCGTGACGCGTCTTGAACGAGCTGAGGTCCGAGACGATCCGGCCCAGCGCGGGGCGCGGCTCGGTGCGCGCCTCGTGGCCGGTGATGCCCGGACGTTGCTCGGACTCGGCGGCCTCGATGGCGGCGCCGAGCGCGTTCGGCAGCCCGTGCGGCAGCACGCCGTCGTCGACCAGCTTCGCGGCGCGCAGCGCCAGCGGCGTCTCGACGACGTCGTGGCCGCCGAAGACGAGATCCCCGAGCTCCGGCATGCCGGCCTCGGTGAACGGCGGACGCATCGTCACCATGCCCGTAGGCTCGGTGAGACCGGCAGCGACAGCCGCCGCGCCGGTCAGCGCGGTGGTCGCAACCGACCCGCGACCACCGACGAGCCACACGCCGACCCGGCGATCGGTACTCATGACCTGGGACCCTCCACTACACGACGAGCGTAGCGTCGTGCCTCTCCTCGCTTCATCGCGTCCACTTTATGCTGCATGTCAAGACCAAGTCTGTTCGTTGCCCGGCAAAACAAATCTTTCGGCTAGGTACGAGATGGTGACCCGCGTACTCGTCCTGAGCTTCATGCTGACGCTAGCGTCCGCTTGCGGGAGCCAGGCCAGGACCGGACAAATGAACGACCGTCCGCGTGTTCTCGTGTTGACGAAGACGACGGGCTACCGCCACGACTCGATCCCGGCCGGCGTACGCGCCATCCAGAGGCTAGGACAGTCGCACCGCTTTACCGTGGATACGACCAGTTCGACCAGTCGGTTCACCACCAAGGGACTGGCCCGCTACGACGCGGTGATCTTCCTCTCGGCCACCGGCACGCCGGTCGCGCGCCGCGCCCAGCAGCGCGCGTTCGAGCGCTACATCCGGGGTGGCGGCGGCTACCTCGGCGTGCACGCCGCGTCCGACACCCGCGGCAAATGGGCGTGGTACGAGGGCCTGGTCGGCGCGCGCTTCACGCGTCACGCGCCCGGGACCGCCCGCGCCACCGTGAGGGTCGAGGACCGCGAGTCGGCGGCCACGAAGGACCTCCCCGCCGAGTGGACGCGCACGGACGAGTGGTACGAGTTCGATCGCAACCCACGCGGGCGCGTGCGCGTGCTCGCCACCGTCGACGAGTCCACCTACCGCGGCGGGACGATGGGCGCGGACCACCCGATCGCCTGGTGTCACCGCTACGATGGCGGCCGCTCGGTGTACACCGCGATGGGGCACACGCGGGAGTCCTTCTCCGAGCGGCGGTTCCTTGCCCACCTTCAGGGCGCAATCGAGATGGCCACCGGCCGCGCGAGGTTTGACTGTGCGCCTTAGTCCAGTTCCGCTGATGCTCTGCTTCGTCCTGGCCGCGTGCGGCGGGAGCGATCCGCAGCCGTCAGACCCGACGTCCGAGCCGACCACGGAGGCCACGGCCGAGCCGGACGGCGGCGGCGACGCGCAGCTGTCGTCCACGCCTCCCCCGGCCGCGGGCGACAACTCGAGCCCCGCGGTCAACTCGATCGCGGTCGACCCGGGCGACGGCACGATCATCGTCGGCACCGGCCCGGCGCTGTTCCGGATCGACCCGGGCGCCAAGGACGGCGAGCGGATCCTCGGCCAGCTGAGTGGCCTGAGCGCGCCGGCCACGGTGTCAGGGAACCTCGTGGTGCGCTTCACGGGTCCGGGAGAGCTGCTCGCCTCCGGCCACCCGCAGGAGGGCGACGTGTCAGAGAACCTGCCGTTGATGACCTCCAGCGACCACGGCGACACGTGGCAGGTCGTGCCCGACACCGTCGAGGCCGACTACCACGAGCTGGAGATCTTCGGCGACCAGCTGATCGCCGTCAGCGTCGAGTCGCCGGACATCCAGGTCAGCCGCGACGGCGGCGTCACGTGGGAGAAGCGCACGCCGCCGCAGTTGCCGATCGACGTCGTGGTCGACCCGTCCGACCCCGAGCACTGGGCCGTCTCGACCGAGCAGGGCACGTTCCTGTCGACCAACGGCGGCAACTCCTGGCGGCCGCGCGATCCCAGCTCTGGGGCCAGGCTCGCCTGGCCGGCCAAGGACAAGCTCTACAGCCTCGAGCGCAACGGGCAGCTCCGAGTGAGCGCGGACGGCGGCCAGAGCTTCAAGCCGGCCGGCGATGTCGGCGGACTCCCGAGCGAGTTCACCGCAGACGGACAAAAAGATGAGCTGTACGTGGCCGTGGTCGGCGGGAAGGTCCGCAAATCCGCGGACGGCGGAAAATCCTGGACCACGGTCGCGACCTTGAAGTGATTCGTTGATTACACGAATCGCTTTGGAGGTGGCATCGAACAAAAGTCCATTGTCTTTTGGGCGTAACTTCAGGTAGCGTTCTCATCGGGTTGTCACCCGGACCCCATGACTGGGTCCGTAACGAGGAGGAGTTACATGAAGGGAATCTCTCGGCGCACGCGTGCGTGCGCCGTTGCGGCAGGCATGGCGGTCTTCGCGACCGCAGCCACCGCCCAGGCCCAGACGCGCCCGGAGAAGGTCGGCGACGGCATTCCGACCGGCCAGATGAGCGTCCAGATGTTCAACTACGGCTCGTTCATCCAGCACGGCCTGCGTACGAGCTTCGGTCCTGAGCTGCCGCAGAGCGCCGTGTCGGCCGCCTGCGTCGCGCCCGAGGGCCAGCAGACCGGGCAGGGCGCGCCGCCCAACCCGGCCAACACGGCCGCGTGCCACGCCGAGCGCCTCGAGGCCCTCTTCGCCTTCCTGCAGAAGAAGGGCGTCACGAGCATCGAGCTCTTCAGCCACTCCGGCTTCCCGGGGCTGACCGACGCCACGGCCAACCAGAACTACCGCAAGCTGCTCGAGAAGTACGGCCTGCGCGCCGCCGGCTGGCACGGCAACATGCAGACGTCGGTCAACCAGGCCTGGCGCGACCGCGTCCAGCAGGCCAAGTGGCTCGGCGCTGACTCGCTCGGCACGGGCGGCTACGGCAGCCCCGGCATCGGTACGTACGCCAACGTGCTGCAGACCGCGCAGAACCTCAACGCGCTCGGCAAGTACTCGGTCGAGGCCGGCGTCGGCGCCGTCTACGTGCACAACCACACCGCTGAGTTCGACACCAAGTACACGCACAACGGCGTCCTGAAGTCCGCGGTCGAGATCCTCGCGGAGCTCACCGACCCGCGCTACGTGTTCTTCGAGCTCGACGTCTTCTGGTCCTCGGACGCGTTCGACGACGAGACCGGCAACGCCAGCGCCGCCATCATCAACTCGATGCCGACCCGCGTCCGGATGCTCCACATCAAGGACGGCATCAACGTCGCCAACCGCGCCTCCGCGACCGACAGCCGCGCCGGCTCGCCGCGCGCCACGGGCACGGGCGTCGTCGACTTCCGGCCGATCTTCGCGGCCGCGAAGAACCGCGTGCAGTACTACCACCAGGAGCACGACGGCGGCAACATGGCCGACGCCGGTGTGTCCTTCACGAACCTGAAGGGCATCAACACCGCGTCCGTCCCGACGCTGAACGGCTTCCCGTCCGGCCCCGCCGCCGCGGGCCCGGCCAACAGCACCAACTCGTTCAAGGTCAACGTCACGAACACCGGCGACAAGCCGCTCGCGATCACGACCGCGTCGATCGTCGGCGACAACGCCGCCGACTTCGCGATCGCCACCAACGGCTGCCTCAACCAGACGCTGGCCAACGGCACGCTCGCCACCGAGACGGCCCCGGCCGTCGCGCGCGGCACCTGCGAGGTCACGGTCAACTACCGGGCCACGGCCAACCTGAAGAGCTCGGTCGCGTACCTGCAGTTCGCCTCCAACGCGGATGACGCCACGGAGCGGGTCCTGCTCACGGGCCAGACCACCAGCTCCTACGTGGCCGACAGCCCCGTCGGTGGCACCGTCGGCGCCACCCTCGCGCTGAGCCTCGGCGCGCCGGTGAACTTCGGTGCGTTCGTCCCGGGCGTCGCCCGCAACTACGACCAGAGCGCCACCGCCTCCGTGCTGAGCACGGCCGGTGACGCGACCCTGTCGGTCTCCGACGCGGACACGGTCAACACGGGCAAGCTCGTCAACGGCGCGTTCGCGCTGGCCTCGCCGGTGCAGATCAGCGCCAACAACGCGGCCAACCCGGCGATCGCCTACAAGGCGGTCGGCGCGTCGACCTCGCTGCTCACCTACGCCGCGCCCACTCCGGGCACGGACGCCGTCACGCTGAACTTCCGTCAGTCGATCGGGGCGAGCGATCCGCTCCGCACCGGCGCCTACGCGAAGACGCTGACGTTCACGCTCTCCACCACCACGCCGTAGTAGTTCCCCTTTAGGGGGTCGATCGAGGGGCGTCGGCCGCGAGGCCGGCGCCCCTCGTGTTATCTGGAGAAGGTATGAGGAACCGGATTGGAGTCCTCGCGCTCGCCGCGCTGCTGGCGGGGTGCGGCTCCGACAACAAGACCGACGAGCCGACGCCGTCCGCGACGGCCGCGGCCGAGCAGGCGGCCGGCGGGCACGACCTCGACGGGTACTCCGAGGGCGTCAAGAAGTTCTACGGCGAGCCCCACGCGCACGAGGGCGAGGGCGGCGACGTCGAGGCCGAGTACCACCAGCCGCCGCTGCCGCCGGAGACCGCGCTCGGCGGGCCGATCACATTGACCGGCTCCAACATCGGCGTGCGGCTGGTGATGAAGCCGACCGAGCTCAGCCGCGAAGGCGATTTCACCGTGGTCGAGTTCGAGGCCGAGAACACCGGCATCGCCAACTTCGAGGGCGCGTTCCGGAACGCCGAGATCACCTACGACGACGGCGAGACCAAGCCGGTCGCCACGCGCGAGAAGGCCGACTGCTCCAACGGCTGGGACGCCGAGTACCTGCGCATCGACACCTCCGCGAAGGTCGAGGGCTGCCTGCTGTTCCCGCGGTCGGGCGATGCGAGCCCCGAGCGGTTGCAGCTCGCGCTCGAGGACGTGCCGACCGAGGCCGGCGGGATCTGGGATCTGCGCTGAGCGCAGCGACTTTCAGCCGCCCGAGCCTCACATGAGAGCTAGATGAGGCAAATCTGCTGGACCTTTGGATGGCTCCTGGCGCAAAAGTCGGTTGACTTGGGCGCCTAACCTACGCTAGCGTAGGTAGCGGGTTGTCACCGGGTCCCGTCCCTGTCGCTTAAGGGGCCCTGAAGAGGAGGAGTCTTATGAATGGAATCTCTCGGCGCGCTCGCTCGTGCGCCGTGGTTGCCGCAACGGGCGTCGCGGTGCTTGCCACCTCGACCGCGGCGCACGCTCAGCGTCCCGCCAGCATGGGCGAGGGTCTGCCCGTCGGCCAGACCGGCATGCAGATGTTCAACTTCAGCCAGTACATCAATGGCGACGCGGCGCAGCAGAAGACCCGCACCGAAGAGGTCTTCGCGATGCTGCAGTCCAAGGGCGTCCGCGTCGTGGAGCCCTACAGCCTCCACGGCATGACGGCCACTGAGTTCCGCGCGCTGGCCGACAAGTACCAGCTGCACATCGTCGGCCGTCACGGCAGCGCGCTCAGCGACGCCAACACCGCCGACAACATCAACACCGGCAAGACGCTGGGCCAGCAGTTCGTCGGCTCCGGCGGCACCGCTTCCCCGGGTCAGGGCACCTACGCCCAGACGCTCGCCACCGCGGCTCAGCTGAACCGCTCCGGCAAGCTCTCCGTCGAGGCGGGCACGGGCAAGGCCTACATCCACAATCACACGGCCGAGTTCGAGACCAAGTACGAAGTCAACGGCGTCGTGAAGTCCGCGTGGGAAATCCTCATGGACAACACGGACCCGCGCTACGTGATGGCCGAGGTCGACGCCGGTTGGGCGACCGACGCGCCGGTCGACGTGGTCGACCTGCTCACGCGCTACCGCACGCGCATCGAGATGATGCACGTGAAGGACCTCACGAACATCGCTCCGGCCGGCCGCAGCGGCCAGCCGGTCCAGCTCGGCACGGGCGAGATCGACTACGGCCGCATCTTCGCCGCCGCCAAGAACAGCAACGTCAAGTGGTACCACTACGAGCTCGACCCGCCGAACGCCGCGTTCCCGGCGCTCCAGACGGCTCGCAACTCGTTCGACGCCATCCGCGGCGCCGCCGCTCCGGCCCTGTACGCCTCGTCGCCGAAGTTCAACGTCGAGCGCACCGTCGCCACCGCTGCCGCCTCCACGGCTGCCTCGGTGCCGGTCAAGGTCGAGAACCTGGGTGACGCCGCCCTGAACATCACCGCCGTCTCCATCGCCGCCCAGACGGGCGAGCCGACCGGCGGCAACGGCTCGACGGGCGACTTCACGATCACGAGCAACACCTGCACCACGGGCGCGATCCCCGCGGCCGTCGTCGGGCAGGAAGCCTCCAGCTGCACCGTGTTCGTCCGCTTCAACCCGCGTCGCGCGTACACCACGTCGATCGCGCGTCTGCAGTTCACGTCCAACTCGGACGCGGCCACGAACAGCATCCAGCTCGTGGGCACCAGCGGCCAGGCCGCTGACCCGCAGGTCGTCGTCGGCGGCAACGTCACGAGCCAGCTCGGCCTGGACCTGACGGGCCCGGCCGCGCTCGGCACGTTCGTCCCCGGCACGGCCGCCGACTACACGTCGACGCTCCTCGCCGAGGTCACCACCACGACGCCGGACGCGAAGCTGTCCGTCCTCGACAACAGCGCGACCGCCGCCGGCCACCTGGTCAACGGCACCGCCGTGCTGCGCTCGCCGCTGAAGCTCCGCGCGACCAACGCCACCCAGACCTCGGCCGCCTTCACGGCGCTGTCCGAGACCACGGGCACGCCGCTGGACCTGCTGAGCTACACGGCCCCGACCACCCGGGACCGCGTCTCGATCGGCATCCAGCAGTCGATCGGCGCCACCGAGACGCTGCTCCGCGGCACGTACAGCAAGACGCTGACGTTCTCGGTGTCCAGCACCACCCCGTAGTCACCGGCCACTAGGCCACTACCTTGGGAGCGCCGGTGACACCTCGTCGCCGGCGCTCCCTCTTTTTTTGCCTGAGATGAACTTTCGACTCACCTGCCTCGCCGCCCTCTCGGCCCTGGTCCTCGCCGCGTGCGGCGACTCCAAGGAGCCCGCGGCGTCCACCCCAGCCGCCACCGCCACGACGGAGGCGACGGCCACGCCGACGCCGTTCATCGAGAAGGTGACGGGCGACCCGACCCCGATGCCCGAGGTCACGCCGTCCGGCAAGGACGAGCCCAAGGTCACCAAGCCAGAGGGCAAGGCGCCGACCGAAGTCGTCAGCCGAGACCTCGAAGTCGGCAAGGGCGAGGAGATCGCCGTCGGCAAACTCGCCGCGGTCGAGTACAAGGGCTGGCTCTTCGACGACGGCAAGGTCTTCGACTCCACGTGGGACGGCGGGAAGCCGTTCCAGTTCATCTTCGGCGCGGCCCAGGTCATCAAGGGCTGGGACCAGGGCCTGGCGGGCATGAAGGTCGGTGGCCGCCGCGAGCTGATCATCCCTTCCGAGCTCGCCTATGGCGATCATGGCCAGGCCTCGATCCCGCCGAACGCGACGCTCGTGTTCGTCGTCGATCTCGTCGCCCTGAACTAGCAGGACTGATTCGTGCCCCTCGCGGGGTACGAACCCCGTCGATGGGGTCCAGGCCTGTCATCGGCGGTGTGCTCGCCGTCCTCGCGCTCGTCGCGATCATCGCTCCCGGAGGGGCGTCGGGCGGCGACGACACGTCGCAGCCGTATCCGACCAGGAGTCTGTCGATCATGGCGCCGGCCGCGCCCGGCGGCGGCTGGGACTCGACCGCTCGCGCGTTCCAGCAGGCGTCGCAGGACGCGGGGCTCGACAAGGGCAGCGAGGTGTTCAACGTCGAGGGCGCGGGCGGCACGCTCGGCCTCTCCGAGCTCGTCTCCAAGTCGACCGGCGACCCGTACGAGCTGATGATGACCGGGCTGGTGATGCTCGGCGCGATCGAGACCAACGGATCCGACGTGCCGATCACGCGCACCACGCCGATCGCGACGATGATCACCGAGACCGAGGGGATCGTCGTCCCGGCCGACTCGAAGTACCGGTCGCTGAAGGAGCTCGCGGACGATCTGAAGGCCGACCCGGGCTCCGTGCGCGTCGCGGGCGGCTCGGCCGGCTCGACCGACCAGCTGCTGCTCGGCGAGCTCGCGCGGGTGCTGGGCGCCGACCCGCGCAAGACCAAGTACGTCGCGCATTCCGGTGGCGGTGAGGCGAACGCCGCGATCCTGTCCGGCTCGGTCGACGCGGGCATCTCGGGCCTGAGCGAGTTCGTCGACCAGATCGAGGCGGGCAAGATGCGCCTGCTCGCGGTCTCCTCCCCCGTCGACGTCGAGGTCGACGGCAAGCAGCCGCCGACGATCAAGGACGAGGGCATCGACCTCGAGCTCACGAACTGGCGGATGATGGTCGCGCCGCCCGGCCTCGACGACGCCGAGCGCGAGCGGATCACCGGGTACGTGACGAAGGTGCTCGACTCGCCGGCCTGGCAGGAGCAGGTCAAGCGCTACGACTGGCAGCCGTTCGTGAAGACCGGGCGCGAGCTGGACGACTTCGTGGCGAGCGAGCAGGCGCGCGTGAAGGAGATCGTCGCCGACCTCGGGATCGGCAAGTGATCGGCGCCCGCGCGTTCGGCGGCGTCCTGCTCGCGGTGGGCGTGATCGCGTTCGTCGCGACGCTGAACGTCGGCGACGGCTGGCAGGCGAGCGGGCCGCGCCTCGCGCCCGCGGTGGCGTCGGCGCTGCTCGTGGTCCTGTCCGCGGTGTTCCTGATCCGGCCCGCCGACGACGAGCTGCTCGCGCACCTGAAGGAGTCCACCAAGGACACGCACTGGCCGACGCCCGTCGCGCTCGTCGGGCTGCTGATCGGCTACGCGCTCACGCTGGACGTATTCGGCTACGCGCTCGCGACCGCGATCTTCTACTGGCTCGCCGCGTGGCTGCTCGGCTCGCGTTCGCCGGTGCGGGACTTCGTGATCGCGGTCGTGCTCGGGGTGGTCACCTCGTACGCGTTCAGCGAGTGGCTCAACGTGCAGCTGCCGAACGGGCCCTGGGGCGTCTGAGTGCTCGTCTTCGCGGCGAACCTGCTGGACGGCTTCAGCGCCGTCCTCTCCCCGCAGAACCTGTTGCTGGCCGCGCTCGGCGTGACGCTCGGCACGCTGGTCGGGGTGCTGCCGGGCATCGGGCCGGCGCTGACGATCGCGCTGCTGCTCCCGATCACGTTCAACTTCAACGACCCGGTCGGCGCGTTCATCCTCTTCGCCGGCATCTACGCGGGCGGCATGTACGGCGGCTCGACCACCTCGATCCTGCTCAACACACCCGGCGAGTCGGCGTCGGTGGCGACCGCGATCGAAGGCTTCGAGATGGCCAAGCGCGGGCGCGGACGCGCAGCACTCGCGACGGCCGCGATCGGCTCGTTCGTGGCCGGCACGATCGGCATCCTCGCGCTGACGCTGATCGCGGAGCCCGTCGCTTCCCTGGCCGTGAAGTTCCGCGCGGAGGACTACTTCGCGCTGACGCTGCTGGCGTTCGCGTCGGTCACCGCGCTCACGTCCTCGTCTTTGGTCCGCGGGTTCGTGTCTTTGTCGGTCGGGCTGCTGATCGGCTTCGTCGGCATCGACCAGCTCACGGGCCAGTCGCGGCTGACGTTCGGCGTCGACCAGCTCGGCAACGGCGTGGACATCGTGATCGTCGCGGTCGGGCTGTTCGCGGTCGGCGAGGCGCTGCACATGGCCTCCAAGCTGCGATCGCGGCCCGACGAGCTGGTGCCCGAGGACCCGGGCGGGCGCTGGCTGAGCAAGAAGGACTGGCGCCGCTCCTGGAAGCCGTGGCTGCGCGGCGCGGGCATCGGGTTCCCGTTCGGCGCGCTACCCGCGGGTGGCGCCGAGGTGCCGACGTTCCTCTCCTACGCGACCGAGAAGAAGCTCAACCCCGACAAGGAATGGGGCGAGGGCGCGATCGAGGGCGTCGCCGGTCCGGAGGCCGCCAACAACGCGTCCTTCAGCGGGACGCTCGTGCCGCTGCTCACGCTCGGCATCCCGACGAGCGCGACCGCCGCGATCATGCTCGCCGCCTTCCAGATCTTCGACCTGCAGCCCGGCCCGGAGCTGTTCGAGAAGGAGAGCGAGCTGGTCTGGACCCTGATCGCCTCGCTCTACATCGGCAACATCATGCTGCTGGCGCTGAACCTGCCGCTGATCAGCCTGTGGGTGAAGGTGCTCAAGATCCCGCGCGCGCTGCTGTACTCGGGCATCCTCGTCTTCGGCACGCTCGGCGTCTACTCGCTCAGCGGCAGCGTGACCGAGGTGCTGGTCATGTACGCGATCGGCGTCATGGGCTTCTTCATGCGCCGCTACGACTTCCCGATCGCGCCCGTGATCCTCGGCGTCATCCTCGGCCCGCTGATGGAGACGCAGGCGCGCCGTGCGCTGACCGCCTCCGGCGACGACTTCTCCGTGTTCTTCTCGCGGCCGCTCACGGTCATCCTGCTGATCATCGCCGTGGCCGCGTTCATCGTCCCGCACCTGCCGGCGCTCAAGAAGCGCCTGGCGTTCGGCGAGGACGACTAGCCTCCTGGTCGTGGGCCTCCTCACGACCATTCGCTACGTCATCCCCGCGGTACTCATCCTCGCCGGGTTCGTCGTCCTGTTCGCCGTCGACGACGACATCCGCTGGGACGGCTGGGCGATGCTCGTCGGCTCCGGCCTCGCCGTGCTGCTGCTGAACGTGCTGTTCCGCTACGGCGCCAAGGGCGACCAGGAGCGTGACGACGAGGAAGCCGCGCGCGAGTACTTCTCGCAGCACGGCCGCTGGCCGGACGACTAGCGGCATGAGAGTCGCGCGTTGCGGCGCGGGAGGGGCCGCTAGGGCCTTCCCGCGCCGACCTCGGCGCGCAGCAGGGCGGCCTGCCAGCGGCCCGGGAGGTCCTCGAACGCGCTGCCGTCGACCAGCAGTGCGGTCAGCTCCGCGCGGTCGAACTCGGACAGCGCGTTGAGCGGCTCGTTCGCGGAAGCAGCAGAAAATCGGGCGGACAGCACGCCTTGCATCCTAGGCTGTCCTGGTGCCGTTCTCTGTGCAGCTTGGTCTTCTGTGCGCGGTCTTGACCGCGCTCGGCTCCATCGTCGGGTTCTTCCTCAAGCACAAGGGCGCGATGAAGGCGCCGCTGGTGGACGCGCGGCGGCCGATCCACAGCACGATCGAGCTGTTCAAGTCGCCGATCTACACGCTCGGGTGCGTGGTGGCGACGACGTCGTGGGGCTTCCACGTGGCGGCGCTCGCGCTCGCGCCGATCAGCGTCGTGCAGTCGGTGATCGCGGGCGGGCTCGTGCTGATCACGGTCGTCGCGGACCGGTTCTTCGGGCACAGCGTCACGCGCCGGGAGTGGATCGGCGTCGCGCTGACCGCCGCGGGCCTCGCGTTCCTGGCCGCCACGCTCGAGGGGACGACCGACGAGGCGCACTCGAACTACGACGCGTGGATCTTCGGCGTCGTGCTGGTCGGGACGACGCTTGCCGCGTTCGTGCTGGCGGCGCGCTCGGGCACGAACGGCCCCGCGCTCGCCGTGTCGGCGGGCCTGCTGTGGGCGGGCAGCGACATCACGATCAAGGCCGTGACCGGGCACTCCGGCGTCGATGCCCTCAGCGTGGCGTTCGCGGTGATCATCGTTGTGTGGTCGCTCGTGGCGCTGCTGATCTCCGCCAAGTCGCTGCAGCTCGGCCCGGTGGTGCCGGTGATCGCGCTCACCAGCGCCACGGCGAACGTGATCACGATCGCGGCCGGCCCCGTGATCTTCCAGGAGCCGCTGCCGGACGACACGGGCCTGCTGGTCCTGCGGGTCGCCGCGTTCGCCCTGGTGATCATCGCAGCGGCGATGACCCCGCCGCCCGGCTCGGTGCTCAAAGAGAAGGTGGCGACGGCTCGCCCATAGGGCTCGCCGTCGCTGGGACATTCGCCCAGAGGGCGAAGTCCCGCGGTCAGGCCGCCAAACTGGCGGCCACCGCGCCGAGCGCGTGGTAGACGTCGGGCTTGCCGTCCCAGACGGTGCTCGCCGGGCGGTTCTCGGAGTCGAGCTCGTGCCACCAGGAGCCGCCTTCGCGGTCGATGAAGCGTTCCGCGAGCGCCCACCAGGCGCGTTCGAAGTCGTGCTCGCCGAGCACCGCGGCCGCCGCGATCGCCTCGCACAGGACCCAGTGCAGCCGCGCGCGGACGACCGGACGCCCGTCGAAGTCGACCGTGTAGACGAACCCGCCGCCGTCCCAGCCGTCGTGGATCGCGCCGCTGAACAGCAGCCGCGCCTCGTCCTCGAAGCCGAGCGAGAACGCCAGCCGTGCCCACTCGAACCCGTGGCCGGGCGTCACGCCGTACGGCCGGAAGCGATGCGTCGGGTCCTCACGGTTGTAGTGCGGCTGCGGGCGCCAGATCGGGTCGTAGTGCTCGATCACGCGCACGCCGCCGGTGAGCAGCCGCGTGATCCGGCGGGCGCGCTCGAGCCACAGCGGGTCGCCGGTCGCGATCATCGCCTCGACGCCGTGCATGTTGGCGTTGGCGCCGCGGTAGGCCTCGACCTGGGTCCAGTCGCGCGAGCGCACGTCCGAGAGCGCGCCGAAGTGCTCCTCCCAGAAGTGCGTCTCGACCACCTCGAGCGCTTCGCCGAGCAGCGCGTCGTCACCCGCCGCGGCGGCCGCGAGCACGACGAAGACGTGCTCGTAGGCGAGCTTGTCGCCCGGCTCCCCCGCGACCGAGAACCAGCCGCCGTGCCGCGCGTCGCGGAAGTCGGTGCGCAGCGCGTGCAGCCCCGCCTGGACCAGCTCGGTCTCCCCCGCGAGCGCGAACACGTACGTCATGCGCGTGTTGATCCACAGCTCGCGCCCACGCGACAGGTCGAGCGAGCCGTCGGTGCGCAGCCAGCCGAACCCGCCGTCCGGATGCACGGCGCCGCGCGCGAAGTCCAGCAGCCGCGCGCGTTCGGAGGTCAAATCGAGCACCACCGATGAGTTTCCCACCCGTGCCCCGTCCTTGCCGACATGAGCCGTCACCCAGACGGTTCTCGGACTTCACGTCCAAGCCGATCGCGGACCCGACCAGCGCGACGCCGCGATCGCGGCCGGCGGCGCGAGCCACGGCGAGACGCAGGACATGGGCTTCATGTACGGGCGCGCGTTCAGCGACCTCGACGGCCACGTGTGGGAGGTCATGTGGATGGACTCGAAGGCCGCCGCGGAAGGGCCGTCTGACATGGCCGCTACGGCGTGACGCGTTTTCGGGTACTCCTTTAGGTACGTCCGCTCCCGACAACACCCTGACGGGTCGGGCGCTCGTGCCGGTCTTTGCCGCGCTGATGCTCGGCATGTTCCTCGCGGCGCTCGACCAGACCATCGTCTCCACCGCGCTCCCGACGATCGTCGGCGAGCTCGGCGGCCTCGAGCACCTGTCATGGGTCGTGACGTCCTACCTGCTCGCGACGACGGCGTCGACGCCGCTGTACGGCAAGCTCGGCGACATGTACGGGCGCAAGCCCGTGTTCCTCGTCGCGATCGTGATCTTCCTGATCGGCTCGATGCTGGCCGGGCTTAGCCGGACGATGGGCGAGTTGATCGCGTTCCGCGCCGTGCAGGGCCTCGGCGCGGGCGGGCTGATGGTCGGCGCGCAGGCGATCATCGCCGACGTGGTCCCGCCGCGTGACCGCGGCCGGTACATGGGCCTGATCGGCTCGGTGTTCGCCGTCGCGAGCGTCGCCGGCCCGCTGCTCGGCGGGTTCTTCGTCGACACGATCTCCTGGCGCTGGGTGTTCTACGTCAACCTGCCGGTCGGCGTGATCGCGGTGCTGATCATCGTCTTCCGGCTGCACCTGCACACGCCTTCGACGCGCCACGCGATCGACTACCTCGGCGCGACGCTGCTCACCGCGGGCGTGAGCGCGATCATCCTGCTCACCACCTGGGGCGGGAACGAGTACCCGTGGGGCTCGGCGACGATCATCGGGCTCGGGGTCGCGGCGCTGATCCTGATCGGCCTGTTCGTGCGCGTGGAGTCCCGCGCGGACGAGCCGATCATCCCGCTCAGCCTGTTCCGGTCGGCCGTGTTCAGCGTCGCCTCCTCGCTCGGCTTCCTGATCGGCCTCGCGATGTTCGGGGCGATCACGTTCATCCCGCTGTTCCTGCAGCTCGTCTACGGCGTCTCCCCCACCTCGTCCGGCCTGAGGATGCTGCCGTTGATGGCGGGTCTGCTCAGCGCGAGCATCATCAGCGGCCGCATGATCAGCAAGATCGGGCGCTACAAGCCGTTCCCGATCGCCGGCACCGCGGTGACCGCCATCGGCATGTTCCTGCTCTCCCGGCTGGAGGTCGACACGCCGCCGTGGCTGGCCTCGGTCTACATGCTCGTCGTCGGCATCGGCATCGGCCTCGTCATGCAGGTGCTCGTGCTGGCGGTGCAGAACTGCGCGCCGCCGAAGGACATCGGCGTGGCCACGAGCGCCGCGACGTTCTTCCGCTCGATGGGCGGCTCGCTCGGCGTCGCGCTGTTCGGCGCGATCTTCGCCGCGCGCCTCGCGGACGAGCTGGCCCAGTTCCCGCCCGCGATCGCTTCCCGCTTCAGCGGCGGCCTGAACATCAGCCCGGACGAGGTGCACAGCCTTCCGGAGGAGGCGCAGCAGGACTTCCTGCACGCGTTCGTGGCCGCCCTGCAGCCCGTCTTCCTCGTCGGCGCGGTGCTGGTCGCCGTGGCGTTCGCGCTGTCGTGGGCGCTCAAGGAGGTGCCGCTGCGCGGCGCGTCCGGCCCGCCCGCCGAGCTCGCGGCCGAAGAGGCGGTCGCCGGCGCCACGGGCTCCGAGGCGATCATCGACCCCGAGCCCACGCCGCGGCGCTGAACGGCGACCCGAGCGTGCCCGGCAGCGCCGGCGCCACGCGGACCGGTGCCGAGACGGCGACCGCAGGGTCTCGTCGCAGCGGCGGAGCCGCCTGAGGCGTGAGGTACGCCGGGCCGCCGTACAAGGCGTCCCGTGGCTGCGGCTTGTCGACGACCTGCAGGTAGCGGCCGGCGGCGAAGGCGGGAATCGTCACCGGGGTGCCGACCAGCGGCTCGTCCCACGGCGAGTCCTGGTAGGCGACCGTCACGCAGCCGGTCGGCGGCGTGGTGCACGCCTCGACATGCAGTGAGTCCAAGGGGCCGACCATGTCCCAGCCGCCGGACCACACGGCGGTGCTCGGGGTGACGATCGAGCCCACCGACGGCGTGCCGTTCAGCACGGGAGGGAACGCCGCCCGGACCCGTCCGCGCCACGGCTTGCTCAGCACGCGGGTGCGCCGGCCGCGGTACTCGACGGTCAGCTCGAACCGCGTCCCGGCCGGCGTGTAGCCCGGCGCGATGTGGATGCCTCCGGCGATCCGCCGGCAACGCTCCTCCGCCGGGCATACGCGCCAGCTGACCCGGCCCTTGCCCTCCGGGACGCCCTGGCCGAGCAGGACGGGATCACCCTGGCCATCCCACATGGCCTGCGTAATCGCGGCGCGCTGCGCCCCAGCCGCCGCAGGCCACGCCAGTCCAGCCGCTACGAGGATCCAGAAGATGCGCCGCATGCCCTCACTACGGAGGATCGCGCGATCCGTCACGCGGCGCGCAGGTTCTCCGGATCGATCGCCGCGCGCACGAACGGGCGCAGCAGGCGCACCGCGAGCCAGGCGACGAGCGCGAGCGCGGGCCCGGCCACGAGCGCTGCCGCCGCCCCCGCGCCGACCCCGTACGCGTTCAGGAGGCGCTCGTCCGGTTCCGTCAGCGTGATCAGCCCGAGGAGCGTCGTCGGGCCGAGCAGCGCGCCGAGGACGACGGCCGGGACGGCGATCGCGAGCTGCTGGCGGACGAGCACCCGACCGAGCCCGCGCTCGTCGAGGCCGAACACGCCCAGCGCCGCGAGTGGCCGGCGCGCGGCCAGCAGGCCGTCCGCGATCCCGAGCAGCAACGTGACGACGGCGACGGCGGCGCCGAACAGGATGACGGTGGCGCCAAGCGCGTACCCGCCGAAGTAGAAGCTCGCGTCCTCGCGGGCGTCCAGGTCCTCCGTGAGGGACTGCACGATCAACAGCGCGTCGACGCCGAGGCTGACGCCGCACACGATCAGCACGCTCGCCACACGCCCGGCCGACCGCGGGTCCGCGCGCAGTCGCCGGGCCGCGAGCAGCGCCTCGGCCGTCGGCCGCCGCGCCAGCAGGGCCGCGCAGCCGAGCACGAGCCGCGGCCCGGCGCTGAAGGCGACGATGACCAGGCCGAGGATCGCCAGCAGGCTCGGCGCCTCGCTGGGCATCGAGGCGATCAGCGCCCCGCTGAGGACGATCAGCCCGACGCCCATGAGCAGCAGCGCGAGGTTGACCCGCCCGGGTCCGCGGCTCTGGGCGGCCCGCTCGGGGAGCGCGGTGGCCGCGAGACCGCCGGCGGCCGCCAAGACCGGCACGAGCACGACCCACGCCACCGCGTCGAGCGCGTCCGGCGCAGCGACGAGCCGCCAGCCCCACGGCGGCAGCACACCCGCAACGAGCCACAGCAGCGCGTACGCGGGCGCCGCGAGCAGGCCGCCGACCGCCGCGGCCCGCGCCGCCTCGACGCCCGCGACGACGCGCAC
>NZ_JAPDDP010000081.1 GCF_027587195.1 Solirubrobacter phytolaccae
GCGCCCGCCGCGGCGGCGTCGAGGGTCGGGGACGCGGCGCTCGGGGCGGCCGGCGTCGGCGCCTCGGGCACCGCGGTGGGCGGTGGCGTAGGGACCTGGTCGGGCGTCGGGTTCGTGGGCGGCGCCGTCGCGGCGGCCGGGGCCGCGGCGACGGCCGGCGCGGGCTCCGCGGCCTTGGCTTCGGACTCGGCGCCCGCGTCGCCGGCGTCGTCGTCCTGCTTGGCCTCGGGCGGCTTGGCTTCGCCGACGACGTCCTCGCCGTCGTCCTCCATGTCCTCTTCGGCGCCGGCGGGCGCGGTCTCGCCGCCGGTCGCCTGGGTGAACACGGCTTCGGCGTCGGCCTTCGGGTCGGCCGACTCGGCCTGCGCCGCCGCGGGTGCCTCGGCGGGCTTCGCGGGCTTGGGCGCCTCGTGGGCGGGTTTGGCCGCGGGTGCCGCGTCCGCGGGGGACGCGCCGCCGCCCTGCTCGGCCATCTCGGCGGGCTCGGCCTTCAGCGCCTCCGCGGCCGCGGGCTGGGCCGGGGCGGGCGTCTCCTTGGCCTTGCCCTTCGCGTCCTCGGCCGCCGAGTCCGGCGAATGCCCGTTCTTCTGCGCGAGGTCCGGGTTCTCGGCCGCGACCGCGGCGGTGATCGCGCCCGGCGGGACCGCTCCCGCCGCGCCTTCACCGTTCCCGCGCGAGGCCGCGCCCGCGAGCGCGGCCATGATCTGGCTGTCGTCCCGGAGCGCGCGCGGATTGGGCGGAGCGGCGACACCGCCGCCATCGCGCTGCCCGCCCACGAACGACGAGACCGCCGCGTTCCCGGCGCCGCGCTGCATTCCCAGCAGCTGCTGCACGCTCATCCCGCCGGGCAGCGCGCCCGTCGGGGACGCCGTCTCCGGCGCCGCCGTCGGCGCAGCGGCGGCAGGCGCCTGCTCGGGCGAGAGCTCCTCTACCCGCTCAGGCACGCATCAGACCCGTCGACAACCCCGGCACGTCCCGGAAAGCCTACGCGGCGAATCCGGATCCGTCACGGTTGAACGGGCACCGTTTCGTGCAGCCCGCCCCCAAATCTCAGGGTGGCGCCCGGATTGCGCGGCACGAGCCAATCAGCGAGATTGGGCGCAATGCGCTCGCTCGTGATCCTCGCCGCCCTGCTGATCCCCGCCTCCACCGCCCACGCCAGGCCGCCCCTGTGCGCGCCCGAGGTGATCGAGTCCACGCTGATCGGCGCGGGCCACCTCACCCAGGAGGAGATCGACGCCGACGCGGGCGTGAACCTCGTCCGCTGCGGCGACGTCACCGGCGACGGCGGCACCGACGTCGTCTTCACCGTCGCGAGCGGCGGCACGGCGGGCGACACCCACTTCGGCGTGATCGAAGGCGGCGCGGACGGCGCCGGCGAGGTCGCCCTCTTCAAGGAGGGCTACAAGGTCGGCATCGCCCGCCACGACAAGCGCTCCTTCGACGTGCTCCAGCCGCACTACGGCTCCAAGGACGCGAACTGCTGCCCGAGCTCGTTCCGCCGCACCCGCTACACGTGGACGGGCACCCGCTTCAAGGCGGGCAAGGCGAAGACCCTCAAGAAGGCCCCAGCGAGCTTCTACCGCTAGCCGAGCGGTCGCCGAAGCCGTTCGGGTGACATCGTGGGGACCGACGTCGGCACACGAACGAGGGAGGCGAAGTGAGCACTTCACGCATGGGCGCCACGCTGGTGGGGACGATCGCGATCGCCTTGACGTTGGCGTCGACGGCCTCCGCTCGCCAGGTCGACGTCCCGAAGCGCCTGGGCAGCGACGCGATCGCGCGAGCGCACGACTCCAGCCTGGTGGTCCTGCTGCCGTCGCGGATCAACCTCGACTACGACGGAGAGCTCTTCGCGGACGGCGAAGGCGACGCCCACGAGGTCGCGTACTCGCTGACGCTCAGCGGGGCCGAGGACTGCAACGGCGCGAACGCCTGCTTCCTCGCGGAGTTCAAGGGCGAGGACGGCGCGGCGCTGGGCTACAAGCGCACGAACGTCAAGCTGGCGCTCGGGATGAAGGGCTACTACAAGCCGTCCTCGTGCGGCGCATCGTGCTCACCCCCGTCGATCCAGTGGATCCAGAAGGGCGTCCGCTACGAGATCCAGGCGAAGGCCCTCGGCGGCAAGGCCGCCTTCATCACGCTGGCCAACAGCGCCATCAAGAACGGCAACCGCAAGTAACGCCGGCCGCAGCCGTCTAGCCAGGACCGGCCGGCGGAGACCTACACCGCGAGAGACTCGAACCAGCGAGGCGCTAGCCGAGCGGTGGTCCCGACGGGAGTCTCGTCGAGCCATAAATTGCCAGGAACCGCTTCGCACCCCACAGCCGGCCCGGGGCAATTTATGGCGAGACCGAGACTCGAACTCGGGACACCACGATTTTCAGTCGTGTGCTCTACCAACTGAGCTATCTCGCCGCGGGCGCTTAGGCTAGCGCGTCGCCGAGCGCCGGTGGGCGTCCGGACGGCGGAGTGGGCCACGCGGCCCGCAGACGGGGGAGCGCAGTGACCATCACGAGCGCCAGTCCGACGCCCATGGCGAAGAACGCGCCCTGGACGCCGACGCCTGAGATCAGCGCGCCCGAGAGCAGGAAGGAGACGGCGAAGGCGAAGGAGATGCACGTCTTCTGGAGGCCGAACAACCGCCCGTGCAACGTTTCCGGTGTGCTGCGCGAGAGCAACATCCGATCGTGGACCAGCGCGAGGCCGTTGCCGAAGCCGCCGAGCATCAGGGCGGGGACGATCAGCCAGATCGAGCCGGCGAACGCGCAGACGAACAGGTCGACGGCCATCGCGGCCAGCCCGATCCCGTAGGCGCGGCGCCACATCCACGAGCGGCCGGACGTGAAGCGCGTGCACAGCGAGCCGAGCACCGTGCCCAACCCGCCCGCCGCGACCATCAGGGCCAGCCCCGAGCCGCCGACGCCCAGGACCTCGCGCGCGAGGAAGACCTCGCCCACGTTCGTGATCCCGATGCACAACACGACGCCGGTCGAGGCCATCAGCAGGGTTCGAATCTCGGGCCGGCCCGCGAGCTCGCGTACGCCCGCGCGCGCGTCAGCCATCAAAGTGGTCGTCCCGCGCGCGGCCGCGGATCCGCCGACGTCGCCGCGGACGCCGGCCAGCAGCAGCGCGGACACGCCGAACGTCAGCGCGTTGAAGCCGATCAACGCGGACGGGGAGACCACGGCCAGCGCCATCGCCGCCAACGCGGGGCCCGCGGTCAACCCGAGGTCGTCGATCGCGCTGTAGAGCCCGAGCCCGGCCGCACGGCCCCGCTCGCCGCGCAGCAGCCGCGGCAACCCGCTCAACGCCGAAGGCCCGAACAGCGCGTTCCCGATCCCCGCGATCAACGCCCCGACGATCATCAGCGTCAGCGAGTCGGCGAACAGGATCACGGTGAACGCGAAGCAGCGCAGGACGTCCCCGACCACCGCGCACGTCCGCCAGCCGATCCGGTCGACCAAGGCGCCCAGCAGCGGCCCGAGCACGATCGCCGGCAGCAGGTCCGGCACCAGAACCGCGGCGATCGCCCACGCGTTCTCGAAGCGCTCGTAGGCGAGCAGCGACAGCGCGACCGCGGCGACTCCGGAACCCAGGCAGGACTGGGCGTGCGCGGCGAAGAAGCGCCGCGCCGGCGCGCCGGACAGCGCCGCCGCGAACATCAGGCGAGGGCGGCCTGCGCCCGGAAGCGCCGGGGCATGATGCGCGAGCCGCAGGCGCCGTGCACGAGCACGATCACGCCGATCATCAGGATGAGGTCGCCGACGGAGAACACGTTGTGGAGCGGCAGCGAGGTCGGCGTCGCGAACACGTCGCCGAGGAACTGGAGCTTCGGGTTCTCCAGGACGGCGGAGTTCACGAACTCGCCGTCCTTGGCCGTCACGGCCAGGGACTCGGCCGCGCCCGCGCGCGTGGGCATGACGCCGCCGTTGGCCGCGATCGCCGCGAAGTTGCACAGGCCGCCGAGCGCGATGATCGGCACGCCCAGGATCCGGCGGTTGGCGAAGGCGAAGGCACCGAGCAGCGCGTACGACCCCAGGTGCACGGTCGTGTGGAAGGTGTGGTCGCCGGTGTCCGGGATCACGGAGATCACCAGCACCTGCAGCAGGATGGCCGCGAGTGCGAGCCCGGGCTTGCGGAGCGGGAGGTCAGCGAGTCGCGTGAGGCGCCCGCCGAGCAGCGGAACGCTCGCCAACACCATCAGATACGCGAGACCGATGATCATGACCCTGTTGATCGGCAAGGCCCCTCCGGTGCACCACTCCAACAAACGTCGAATTGCTCAATTCGGGTCGAGACCTGACCGACAACTGAGACTGGAAAGGCTCTCAAGGGGGGAGCCATGACACGGAGGTCACCAAACCATGATGAAGGCTCGCCTGTACCGCCTCGCGCTCGTCGCGGGCGTTGTGGCCGTTTTCCTCGAGGGTCTCGGCGCCGGCGTTAAGTGGGGCTAGATCGCATGCAGCAGGTCCGCAACGGCCGTAAGTGGTAGTTCCGAGGGCGCCGAGGTATCGGCGCCCTCACCCGTTTCTCGAAGTACCCATCGTTTGCCCTCCGTCGTCAAAAAGCTCACCGCGCTCGACGCCTATGTGAACGCCGTCATCGTCGTCGGCGTTCTCTGCACGGTGTGGCTGACGCTCGACGGAGCCGCTGAGCTCCATCGCCTCTGGTCACCCGAGGCGATGGTGTTCTTCGTCTTCGCCTTCGCCGGCGAGTTCGTGACGCTGAAGGTCATGACCCGCGGCGCCGAGGGCGAGGTCACCACCTCGACCACGTTTGCGCTCGCCGCGATGATCCTGGTCCACCCGCTGGCGGGCCTGATCGCGCTCGGCACGGCCAACCTCGTCGCCGACACCTGGGGCCGCAAGCCGCTCCAGAAGATCCTCTTCAACTTCTTCCAGTACGCGATCGTCGTCGGCGCCGCGGGCTTCGTCCTGAAGGTGCTGACCGGCCTGCCGCGCGACGCCGCGCCGCACCTGGACCCGTCCGACCTGCCCGGCGTGCTCGTCGCCGCCGTCGTGTTCTTCATCGCCAACATCGGGCTCGTCTCGATCGTGGTGGCGCTCGCGACGCAGTCGAGCGTGTTCACCTACCTCGCGCGCGACCTCTTCTTCCAGGCCTCGATCAACGGCCTGATGCTCGGCCTGGCGCCGATCGTCGTGCTCGCCGCCGATTTCGCGCTGCCGGCCATCGCCCTGCTGTTCCTGCCGATCTTCGCCGTCCACCGCGGCGGCCGCGAGGCGATCGCGAAGGAGCACCAGGCGCTGCATGACGCCTTGACCGGCCTCCCCAACCGGGAGCTGTTCAAGGACCGGATCGACCAGACGGTCCGCACCGCGAAGCGCACGGGCGAGACCGCGGTCGTGATGATCATGGACCTCGATCACTTCAAGGAGATCAACGACACGCTCGG
The DNA here is from genome assembly GCF_027587195.1 of Solirubrobacter phytolaccae. GTDB lineage: Bacteria > Actinomycetota > Thermoleophilia > Solirubrobacterales > Solirubrobacteraceae > Solirubrobacter > Solirubrobacter phytolaccae. Next base: position 5,420 of record NZ_JAPDDP010000081.1, read on the forward strand.
CCATCACATGGGCGACCTGCTGCTGCAGGAGGTCTCCAGCCGGCTCCAGAAGGCGTTGCGCGACTCGGACACGGTCGCCCGCCTCGGCGGCGACGAGTTCGGCGTACTGCTGCCGTCGGTCGCCACGTCCGAGGACGCCGCCGCCGTCGCACAGCAGCTGCTCGCGAACCTGCGCGAGCCGTTCGTGCTCGACGGGATGCGGCTTGAGATCGACGCCTCGATCGGCCTCGCGCTGTACCCCAAGGACGGTGAGGACAACGAGGTCCTCCAGCAGCGCGCCGACATCGCCATGTACTCGGCCAAGCAGGCCGGGCGCGGGTTCGCGATGTTCGAGCCCGAGCTGGACCGTCACTCGCCGCGCCGCCTCGCGCTCGCAGGTGGCCTGCGCTCGGCCATCAACGAGGGCCAGATCCGCCTCTTCTACCAGCCCAAGGCCGACCTGCGAACGGGCCGGATCATGGGCTGCGAGGCGCTCGCGCGCTGGGATCACCCGGAGTTCGGGATCGTGGGCCCGTCCGAGTTCGTGCCGATCGCCGAGCAGACCGGGCTGATCACGCCGCTCACCTCCTTCGTCCTGGACGCCGCGATCATGCAGGTGCGCGAGTGGCAGCAGGCCGGGCTCGAGCTGTCCGTCGCCGTCAACCTGTCCGCCCGCTCGTTCCTGGACACGCAGCTCGCGGTGGAGATCCCACGCCTGCTCGCGCGCCACTCGGTCGAGGCCCGGCTGCTGGAGCTCGAGATCACCGAGTCGATGCTGATGACCGACCCGGCCCGCGCCGAGGCGACGCTCACGCGCCTGAGCCAGATCGGCCTGACGCTCTCGGTCGACGACTTCGGCACGGGCTACTCATCGCTCGCGAACCTCAAGCGCCTCCCGGTCGACGTGATCAAGATCGACAAGTCGTTCGTGATGGAGATGGCGGTCGACGCGTCGGACGCCGCGATCGTGCGCTCCACCATCGAGCTCGCACACAACCTCGGCCTGCGCGTCGTCGCGGAGGGCGTCGAGTCCGAGGACGCCTGGCGCCACCTCGAGGCGCTCGGGTGCGATCTTGCCCAGGGCTACTACCTCTCGCGCCCACTCCCGGCGGAAGCGGCAACGCGCCTGATTCAGGAGCGAGGCACCGGGTTCCACGCCTCCGTCGGGCCGTCGGCGCCACCGCAGGATCTCCTGCAACGTTTTACGAAAGTCTGATCACGTGCCGAAATAGGGCGTGTGATCGTCGTTCTCGTCGTTGCCAGCCTGCTGTTTCCTGCTTCCGCCTCCGCGCAAAGTGGGGGAACCGTCGCCCCGACCGCGCGGAGCTTCACCGCCGCCCCGGCGATCGTGACGGAGGGCGGGACGGTCACCTTCGCGGCCAAGGCGACGCCCAAGGCGCTCACCCGCGTGGACGTGATCGCGCCCGGCAAGCCCGCCGTCCGCGTGAAGACGGGGCGCGTCGGCGCGAGCGGGACGATCAAGGCGAGCTGGACCGCCGCGCTCGCGCCCGGCAAGTACACGGCCCGGCTGGTCGTGACGGTCGGCAAGTCCAAGCAGTACTTCCGCCAGGCGCTCACGGTGGGCGCGAAGGCCGCGCCCAAGCCCGTGGCGCCGCCGGCCACGCTCACGTCGACCGGCTCGAAGATCTTCCCGGTCCAGGGTGCGTTCAACTTCGGCGGGGAGCTCTCCAGGTTCGGCGCGGGGCGGACCGGCCACATCCACCAGGGCCAGGACGTCGCGGCCGCCGAGGGCACGCCGGTCGTCACGCCGATCGCCGGCACGGTGCACCACGTGGCCTACCAGGCCAACGGCGCCGGCTACTACGTCGTGATCGCGGGCGTCGACGGCCGCCACTACGTCTTCATGCACCTGCAGGCCAACTCGACCGTCGTCGCCAAGGGCGCGCCGGTGCTCGCCGGTCAGCGGATCGCGAACGTCGGCAACACCGGCGGCTCCGACGGCCCGCACCTGCACTTCGAGATCTGGATCAACGGCTGGTGGGCGACGAAGGCCTCGGCGCCGATCGACCCGCTCCCCGAGCTCCAGGCCTGGGCCGCGCAGGCGTAAGAACACCCTCATCGCGCGCTCACAGCGGACTTAGCGTCCGTCGAGAGGGTGCCGGGCATGACCTCCGCCCTGCTGCTCTCCCTCGCGCTCGTCGACCCGACCGTCGCCGCCGTCAACGCCGAGCGCGCCCGTCATCGACTGGCCCCCTTCGTCCAGCACGAGGTGCTCGAGCGGTCCTCGGAGCGCTTCGCCCAGCGGCTCGTACGGACCGGTCGCTTCGCCCACGACACGCGCATCCGCGTGCCCGCGGGACGCTTCACCCGGCTCGGCGAAGCCCTCGCCCAGGGTGAGGGGCTCTCACCCGCGGCGGCCGTCCGCGCCTGGATGGACTCGCCGCCGCACCGGAAGCTGCTGCTCTCGACCCGGTTCACGCAGGCCGGCGCCGGAGCGGCTGGCTCGACGGTCCGCGTGCTGCACCTAGCATCCGCTGCATGAGCGCGGCCGAGCCGGCCTTCGAGAGCGGCTCGTTCAGGTTCCCGCACTTGGGCGACTGCACGCAGGACGGGCAGCCCGACTCGCACGGGCACTCGCTCACGAGCCGGTAGGCGTCCCCGACCAGCCGCTCGAAGGCCTCGTAGCCGCGGCGCGAGATGCCGATCCCGCCCGGGTGGCCGTCGTAGATGAAGATCGTCGGGCCGCCGGTCTGCGGGTGGTAGTTCGTCGAGAGGCCGCCGATGTCCCAGCGGTCGCACATCGCCAGCAGCGGCAGGACGGCGATCTGCGCGTGCTCGGCGGCGTGCAGCGTGCCGACCTCGTCGTCCTCGAGCTCGTACCAGAGCGCCTGGGTGGAGAACGAGGTCTGCGGCAGGTCCAGCGGGATCAGGTCCATCGCCTCGTGGTCGTTCAGGCGCCGGCGCTGGTAGGCCAGCACCTGCTCGCTCACCACGACCTTGCCGAAGGAGAGCTTCACGCCGAGCGCGGTGCGGGTCGAGAGCACCTCCTCGATCGCGGTGTCCGTCTCGCGCTTGGGCTGCGTGTACCAGTTGCCGTCGAACGGGCGGACGAACGCGCGGCGGTCGTCGAGCTGCAGCGCCGCGACCTCGAACGTACGCCCGCCGTGCAGGTAGACCGCGCCCTGGTGGACCGTCGACGGCGCCGGGCCCGCGTCGACCGTGCCGATGATCTCGCCCGTCCCGCCGTCGATCACCGACACCGCGTCCAGCCCCGCGGACCGCAGCGACACCGCGCCCGCCGGGTACTCGTCCGCGCGCCGCAGCACGTAGCTGCCGTCGGGGCGTACGCGCAGCTCGCCCGCGCCGACCAGCTCGTCGGCGACCTCGCGCCAGCCCGGCCCGAAGATCTCGTCGTCCTCGTGCGAGAGCGCGCCTTCGTGCGCGGCGCACAGCAGGTGCGCGGCGAACAGCTGCTCGTTGCGCGGGTCCAGGATCGCCGCCTCGACGGGCCGCTCCAGGAACTCGTCCGGGTGCCGGCAGAAGAACTGGTCGAGCGCGTCCTCGCCGGCGACGTAGATCGCCAGGCCGCGCCCACGGCGGCCCGCGCGGCCCCACATCTGCTTCAGGGAGGCGACCGTGCCCGGGAACGTGACGCAGATCGCGGCGTCCAGCGCCCCGATGTCGATGCCCAACTCCAGCGCGTCCGTGGAGACGACGCCGAGCAGCTCGCCCGACGCGAGCCGGCGCTCCAGCTCGCGGCGCTGGGCGGGCGTGTAGCCGGCGCGGTAGGGCGCGATCCGCTCCGCCAGCTCCGGATAGCCGCGCTTCTTGAGCTCGAGCTCGGCGAACTTCGCCATCAGCTCGATGCCCTTGCGCGACTTCATGAAGACGATCGTCCGCGCGCCCTCGATCACGAGCCCGACGAGCAGGTCCGCGGCCTCGGCCAGCGCGGAGCGACGCCGCGCGGTCTCCGGGTCGGTGATCGGCGGGTTCCACATCGCGATCGAGCGGTTCGTGCCGGGCGAGCCGTCCTTGCTGATCACCTCGATGTCGTCGAGGCCCGTGAGGCGCTCCGCCAGCTCGCCCGGGTTGGCGACGGTGGCGCTCGCCAGCAGGAAGCGCGGCGCCGTCCCGTAGAACTCGCAGATCCGCCGCAGCCGCCGGATCACGTTCGCCACGTGGGAGCCGAAGACGCCGCGGTAGACGTGCGCCTCGTCGATCACGACCACCGCGAGCCCGCTGAAGAACCGCTCCCACTGCGCGTGGTTCGGGAGGATCCCGAGGTGCAGCATGTCGGGGTTGGTGAGGATCAGGTTCGCGCGCCGGCGCAGCTCCGCGCGGTGCTCGCGCGGCGTGTCACCGTCGTAGATCGCGGGCTGCAGGCGCTTGAGGTTGAACGCGTGCAGCGCTCGCGCCTGATCCTGCGCGAGCGCCTTGGACGGGTACAGGTACAGCGCCCGCGCCATCGGGACGGTGGCGATCGTCTGCAGCGTGGGGAGCTGGAAGCACAGCGACTTGCCGGACGCGGTGCCGGTGGTGACGATCGTCGGGCCGGCGAACGCGGCTTCGAGCGCATCGGCCTGGTGGCCCCACAGCGAGTCGACGCCGCGGCGGGCGAGCGCCTTGTGCACCTCGGGGTCCAGGTCGGGCGGGATCGGGACGATCGTCGCGTGGCGCGCGTGCTCCATCGCCTGGCGGACGAGCCGGTCGTCCACGCGCCCCGACGCGAGCAGCGCGTCCCACGGCTCCTGCTCACGAACGACGGACACCCTCCGATCCTAGGCTCACCTCCCACCGGCGCCCGACCGTTTCCAGCAACATGGGGTAAACGATCGCGAGCCGGAACGGCTTGATCGCCGCCAGGTAGACGCGTCCGAAGCGGCCGGCGGGCTTGACGAGCACCGCCATCTGGGCGCGATAGCCGTCGTCAGCCGGCACCCAGCCGATGTGCAGGAGGCCGTGGACGGTCCGGTTGGCGATCTCGGCGACCCACTCGTCGTCGGTCTGGTAGACGGAGCGGAAGATCGGCTCGGCGGCTTCGCGGCCGGGCACGGTGCGGATGTCGGGGCCCCGCGGGCCGTCGCGCAGGTGCTGCGGGAGCCGGTCGCGCAGCGAGGTCACGCGCCCGTCGAGGCCGCCGCCCGCCTCGTCCCAGCCGAAGAGCTTGCCGAGCTGCCAGCGCAGCGCGAACAGCGCGCGGAACGGCGCAGGGAAGTCCTCCGGCCGCCCGCGGGTGACGAACGAGTCCAGCAGTCGCGGGAAGTCCGCCTTCTGGCCGGGCGTCGGCAGCGCCCACACGTCCTCGAGCTCGAAGTCCGGCGCGAGCGCGTGGATGAGCCACGGATACGTCGTGTGCGCCTCGTCGGGAAGCCTCATCAGGTCCCTCCATACAGTGGTGTACGGAGCGACCGTACAGTACTGTACGGAGGATCGCAACCCGTGAGGACTGGACCCGTGCCGCGCTGGCCGCGATCGCCGACGGCGGCGTGCCGGCCGTGGCCGTGGATCGCCTGAAGGACGCCGTCGGCGCGACGCGCGGCAGCTTCTACTGGCACTTCAAGGACCGCGGCGAGCTCGTCGAGGCGGCGCTCGCGCTGTGGGAGCGCGAGTACACGACCGAGCTGATCCCGCTGGCCGAGGCGGTGCCGGACCCGCGCGCCCGGCTGCGCGCGCTGTTCGAGCGCGTGTACGAGCCGCGCGCGGACCCGATCGAGGTCGCGCTGGCCAAGGCCGCCGACGACCCGCTGGTCGCGCCGGTGTGGGCGCGCGTGAGCGAGGCGCGGATGGGGTTGATCCACGCCATCTTCCTCGAGCTGGGGTTGAGCGAGGCGGAGGCCGATTCCCGCACCTGGCTCGCGTGGGCGTTCTACGTCGGCCACCACCTGCTCGACGACGCGCCGGCGCGGCCCGAGCGGCTCGGCCGCATCGTCGACCTGCTCGGCAGCTAGGTTTTGGCCATGGCCGGCTCGCTGCGCTGCGTCTTCTACGACCCCGAGGTCCTGGACCCGGGCTCACGCCTCAACGACCTGGCGTTCGAGGCCTGCGCCCGTGCCGAAGTCGCCGTCTACGCGCTCGCCGGCGACGAGTCGGTGGTGGAGGTCGGCGGCGAGCTGCACGCCGTCGCCACCGAGGAGGGCTCGGTGGCGTTCGTCATGCGGGCGCTCGGGCTGCGCGGCGACCAGTGCATCGGCGTGGGCGCCGCGCTGGCCGCCACGTCGGTCGGCACGGTGTGGGTCGGTCCGCTCGAGCTCGAGATCCGCGGCACGTTCGTGCGCGTCGCGGAGGAGGAAGCGGACTTGCTCTACCAGGCCGTGATCAGCGAGCTGGCCCAGCGACGCTGAGCGCGAACAGGCCCTCCGGGTCGGTCAGGAACTCGAGCGGGGCGAGGCCCGCCGCCGCCAGGTCGGCCTCCAGGCGCTTGCGGGTGAACTTGCAGCTGATCTCGGTCCGCAGCTCCTCGCGGTTGGCGAAGTGCACGCCACGGTCGAGCTTGCGCACGTTGACGACCATCGGCCGCAGCGCCCGCAGCCGCATCTCGATCCACTGCTGCTCGCGGTCGTAGAAGGCGACGTGTTCGAAGGCTTCGAGATCGAAGTCGGCGTCCAGCTCGCGGTTGATGACGGCGAGCATGTTGCGGTTGAAGGCCGCGGTGATGCCGGCGCTGTCGTTGTAGGCGGCCTCGAGCCGGGCCGGGTCCTTGACGAGGTCGACGCCGAGCAGCACCGCGTCTTGGGGTCTTAGCGCTCGGGCCAGGCTGCGCAGGAAACGGCGCCGCGAGCCGGGCGGGAAGTTGCCGATCGTGCCGCCCAGGAAGGCGATCACGCGCGGGCCCTCAGCGGGCGGGAGCGCGTCCAGATGGCGCTCGAAGTCGCCGACCACGCCGAACACGCGCACGCCCGGGTAGCGCTCGACGAGCATCTCGGCGGATTCGCGCAGGACGACTTCGGAGACGTCGAACGGCATGTAGCGGTCCAGCGTGCCCGCCTCGCGCATGGCGTCCAGCAGCAGCAGCGTCTTGGTCGGCACGCCGCTGCCGAGCTCCACCAGCTCCGCCATCCCGGTCAGCTCGACGATGTGCGCGGCGTCGGCCTCCAGGATCGCCCGCTCCGTGCGCGTCGGGTAGTACTCCGGCAGCTTCGTGATCGCCTCGAACAGGCGCGAGCCCTCGGTGTCATAGAAGTGCTTGGGCGGGATCTCCTTGAACGGCCGCGTCAGCCCGTCCAGCACGTCGAACGCGAGCGTGCGCTCGTCCGCGCCGAGCCGCGACACGATCTGGATGTCCTTGAACGCCGTCTTCATCGCGTGATCCTGACTCCGGCGAAGAGCTGCCGGCGCTCGGGGAGGTCCCAGTTGCGGAACTGGTTGGAGGCGACACGCGGGTGCGTGGCGTAGCTGCCGCCGCGCAGCACCCGGTAGCGGTCGCCGAAGAACACTTCGGAGTACTCCCTATACGGGTGAGGCGTGAAACCCGGGTAGCCGGTGAACGGACTGCTCGTCCACTCCCAGACGGCGCCGACGCCCTCGAGCTCCGGCGCGGCCTTCTCCCACTCGGCCTCGGTGGGGAGCCGGGCGTCGTGGGCACGGGCGAAGGCCTCGGCCTCGTGGTGGCTGACGTGGACGACCGGCGCGTTCGGCGGGCCGCCGGCGTGACCGGTGACGTCGTTCTCCGTCCGCCACGCCCAGCCGGCGGGTGACCACAGCGCCTCGTTCTCGTAGCCGCCGGCCTCGACGAAGGCCTGCCAGGTCGCGTTCGTCACGGGCGTGCGACCGATCGTGAAGCGCGCCGTGTCGGCGGTGTGGCGGGGGCGCTCGTTGTCATACGCGAAGCCTTCGGGGCCCGTGCCAAGCACGAACGGACCCTCCGGGACCTCGATCATCTCCAAGCCGGAGCCGTCCACGGTGACCGGGCCGTGAAGCGCGGGCGGCGCGATGCCCGCGAGCACCATCGCCTGCAGCATCGTCTCGGTGTGCTGGAGCTCGTGCCGGATCACGAGCTCGTGCAGGACACCGTCGCCGACCGGCGTCTCCAGCGCGCGCTCGCGCACGGTGGACATGTACTCGAGCAGCTCCTCGCCGCGCAGGAACTCGAGATCGCCGCGCACCGCCCGGGGCGTCTCGAACGCGTCGTAGAGCGCCGCCAGGTCCTCCCGCAGCAGCTCACGGCCGCCCGCGCGGTGGTTCAGCCACAGGTCCTCGTAGGCCGCCATGTGCCCGAGATCCCAGCTCAACGGGCTCATGATCGGGTTCAGGGTCGCGTTCAGGCGCTCATCGTCGAGGTGGGCGACGAGCGCGAACGTCCGCTCCCGTACCTCGCCCATCACGGCGTGCAGATCTTCCGCCACGAGTTCGAACATACACGGATCGTATGTTCGATTTAGGTCAGCGGTTGACCTAGATCAGGCGACCGAACCAGCGGAGCGAGAGTCCGCCGGCGGCGATGAGCAGGAAGATCGCGCCGCCCGCGAAGAACGCGGTGACCTCTTCCTTCTCCGAGCGAGAGCTCAGGCGCGTGCCCAAGTTGGCGTAGATCTCCTTGACCTTGTCGGCCTCGGCGGCCTCGTACTGGCGGCCGCCGGAGACGCGCGCGATCTCCTTGAGCGTCTCCGTGTCCGGCGGGACCTGGACGCGCTGCAGGAACCCGAACGAGTCCCGCAGCTCGACCTCGCCCGCGGGCGTGCCGAGGGCGATCGCGTAGATCGGGATCCGGGCGCGCCCGGCCTCACGGGCGACTTCCACCGGGTCACGCGTGCCCGAGGTGTTCTTGCCGTCGGAGAGCAGCACGATCACCGACGGGATCCGGCGCAGGCCCGTGCCGTCGGCGTTCGGGACCGGCGTGCGCGCGGCGGCGAGGCCACGCTCCAGCCCGTCGCCCATCGCCGTGCCGCCCTCGGCGAGCAGCTGATCGAGCGCGCCCTTCATCTGCGCGCGGTCGGTCGTCGGCGCGACGCGCTGCTCCGCGTAGTCGGAGAACGTGACGAGGCCGAGTCGGAACGTCGGCGGGACGCGCGTGGTCAGCGTCTTGGCCGCCTCGACCGCGGCGGTCAGCCGGTCCGGGCTCACGTCCGTGGCGTTCATCGAGCCGCTGACGTCCGTGACCATGATGATGTTGGCCGCCCGCTGCGGCGCGGCGACCGTGCGCTGCGGCCGCGCCAGCGCGACCACGAGCACGGCCAGCGCGAGCAGGAGCAGTACGGGCGGCAGATGGCGCCGCCAGCCGGGCCGCGAGGCCACCAGGTTGGGCACGAGCGCGGGATTGGCCCAGGCGCTCGACTCGCGCCGACGACGCCGTTGCAGCGACCCGTACGCCATCACGGCCAGCGGGATGAGGATGAACCCGGCGAGGAGAAGCGGCTCCGCGAAGCTCACGCCACGACCTCCCGCCCCGCGCCGCTTGCGCGCGCCGCGCCGTCCGGCCGCTCGTCGCGGCTCGCTGTCGCGGCCCGGCTCATCCGCGCATCCTGTTCGCGATCGCTGCGCGAGCGGGCGCGCCAGAGCGCAGCGCGGCCTCGCTGCGGCGCAGGTGGCCGGCCAGCACGCGCAGCCAGTCGCCCGCGGTGCTCAGCACGAGGTGGTCGGCGCCGGCGTGGCGGATCGCGCCGCGGACCTCGTCGCGCTCGGCCGCGGCGGCCTGCGCGAACCGCTGACGGACCTTCTTGCGGCGCGTGTCCACGTGCACCTGACGGCCGGTCTCCGGGTCCACGAGCCACAGGTCCCCCGCCGGGACGAGCTGCTGCTCGCGCGGGTCGACGATCTCCACGCACAGCACGCCGTGGCGGGCGCGCAGCTCGCGCAGCGGCGCCTCCCAGTCGCGTGGGCCGCGGAAGTCCGAGACGATCACGACCAGGCCACGCTGGCGGCCGATCGCGCTCGCACCCTTGAGGACCTGGCCGAGCGTCTGGCCCTCGGACGCGTTGCCCTCGTGACGCAGCTCCGCGAGCAGCCCGAGGAGTCCGTAACGGCCCTGGCGCGGCCGGATGATCCGCGACTCACCCGCGCCGAAGCCGAGCACGCCGAGCCGGTTCCCGCGCCGCGTGGCGACGTGGCCGACGGCCAGCGCGACGCCCTCGGCGACGTCGGCCTTGCGGCGATCGGCGGTGCCGAACTGCATCGAGGCCGAGCCGTCCAGCACCAGCCAGGAAGTCAGCGCGCGCTCGCCGACGTGCACGCGCACGTACGGCTCCTGCATGCGGGCGGTCGCGTTCCAGTCGATGTGGCGGACGTCGTCGCCCGGGTGGTACGGGCGGATCATCGCCAGCTCGGTGCCCTGGCCCGTCTGCGGCGTGAGGTGCTCGCCGGGGACGAGGCTCTCGATCCGCTTCATCACCGCCAGGTCGAGCGACCGCAGGACCTGGGGCGGAACGGGGCCGGGGCCGGGCTTGGACGGCGTCCGGTCGTCGGTCACGAGCCTCATCGAGTCACCTCGCCCGGGAGAATCGCCCTCTGGGCGATTGCTCCCAGCGACGCGAGCGCGCAGCGCGAGTCGTTGCCCCTCACGGCAGGCGTCCTCCGCGGGCGAGGCCGAGGCCGGCGCCGATCAGCAGCAGCACCAGCGCGCCGCCGGCGAACGCCGAGGTCACCTGCTGCTTCTCCTTCGTCCGGGTCAGCCGGGTGCCGATGTTGCGGTAGACCGCTTCGAGCTGACGCGCGTCGGCGGTGGCGAAGAACTGGCCGCCGGTGTCGCGCGCCACGTCCTGCAGCGTCAGCAGGTCCGGCGGGACGGGCTCGGTGTTCGTCGCGCCCGTGTTCGGGTCGGTGTGGGTGAGCGTGCCGTTCTGCGTGCCGAGCGCGACCGTGTAGACCGGGATCTTGTACTTCTTGGTGTCCTGGACGACGTCGATCGGGTCCGAGCCGCGGGTACTCGCGCCGTCGCCGAGCAGGACGATCGCGGCGGGGAGCCGTCGCGAGCCGCCGAGCCCGTCCGGCACCGGGACGCGCGCCGAGTTCACGGCGAGCTCGAGCGCGTCCCCCATCGCGGTCGCGCCGGCGACCTGCAGGCTGTCGATCGTCGCCTTCACGCGCAGCTTGTCCGTCGTCGGTTCGCTCAGCTGCTGGGCGCTGGAGCCGAACCCGATCACGCCGATCCGGAACCCGTCCGGCACCGCGTCGGTGAACGTGTTGCCCGCGAGCTGGGCGGCGGCGAGGCGGGACGGCTGGACGTCGGTCGCGAGCATCGAGCCGCTCGTGTCGAACACCAGCAGTACGTTGGCCTCACGACGCTCGGCGTCCACCGTCCGCTCCGGCCGCGCGAGCGCGACCAGCAGCGCCGCGAACGCCAGCAGCGCGAACAGCGCGGGGATGTGGCGCGAGTACGAACGGCCCGCGACCGCGGCCAGGAGGTCGACGTTCGTGAACGCGACCGCGTACTTGCGCCGCCGCCGCTGCATCAACGCGTAGAGCACCGCGACGAGCGGCACCAGCGCGAGGAGGAGCAGCAGAAGCGGCGCCTGGAACGTCATGCGCCGAAGTAGGGGCGCTCCTGCGCCAGCTCGATGCGCGGCATCGGCACGCGCTCGAGGACGTCGTCGAGGACGCGGTCCGCATCAACTCCGGCCGCGAGCGCCTCGTAGGTGAGCACGATCCGGTGGCGGAGCACGTCGCGCGCGAGGTCCCGCACGTCGACCGGGAGCATGTAGTCGCGGCCTCGCAGCAGCGCGAGCGCGCGGCCGGCGTGGACGAGGTTGATCGAGCCGCGCGGCGAGGCGCCGAACTCGACCCAGTTCTCGTCGCCCGGGTCACGTGTGGCGGTGGTGAGCGCGACGGCGTACTCCATCACGCGCCGGTCCACGTACACCGTGCTCGCGGCGCGCTGGTGCGCGGAGAGCTTCTCGGGCGAGAGCACCTCGCGGGCGACCGTGCCGGTCTCCAGGCTGCGCTCGACGACCGAGACCTCGTCGCGGTGCGACGGGTAGTCGACCACGAGCTTGAACATGAAGCGGTCGACCTGCGCCTCGGGCAGCGGGTACGTACCCTCGGACTCGATCGGGTTCTGCGTCGCGAGCACGAGGAACGGGGCCGGGACGTGATGCGTGTCGTGGCCGATCGTCACCTGGCGCTCCTGCATCACCTCGAGCAACGCCGACTGCACCTTGGCGGGCGCGCGGTTGATCTCGTCCGCGAGCAGGAAGTTGCAGAACACCGGGCCGAGCTCGGTGTCGAACCCGCCCGTGTCCGGCCGGTAGATGCGCGTGCCGACGAGGTCCGCGGGCACCAGGTCCGGCGTGAACTGCAGGCGCTTGAACGAGCCGCCGAGCACGTCCGCGACCGTCTTGACGGTCAGCGTCTTCGCCAGGCCCGGGACGCCCTCGAGCAGCACATGCCCGCCGGCCAGGAGCGCCACGAGCACGCGCTCGAGCATCGCCTCCTGGCCCACGATCACGCGCTTGATCTCGAACAGCGCCGTCTCCAGCGCGTCGTGGGCTTCACGCGACGGGTTCGGCTCTCCGTGTGAGTCGAGCGCGTGGAGGCGCCGGTCCTCGTGGGTCACGTGCAATCTCCTGGGGTCTGCATGATCAGCCGCCGGGCGGCCGTTCGGGTCGGGTGCCGAGCTGGACGGTCAGCGTACGTCGCTGCCCGCTGCGGACGACCTCCACCTTGGCCTGTTCCCCCGGCTTGCGGGCGGTAACCGCGGCGGACACGTCCTCGGAGGACTTGACGGCCTTGCCGTCGATGCTGGTGATCTTGTCGCCGGGGCGCAGGCCGCCCTGGGCGGCGGGGCCGTTCGGGACGACGGAGTCCACGATCGCGCCCGAGCGGTCCGGCGGGGTGCCGTTGCGCACGCCGAGGTACGCGCGCTCGACCTTCCCGCCGTTCTTGATCAGCGGGACGACGAACTTGACGGTGGAGACCGGGACGGCGAAGCCGACGCCGGAGTTGGCGCCGCTGCCGCTGCGGATCTGGCTGTTGACGCCGATCACGCGGCCGTTGCCGTCGAGCAGCGGGCCGCCCGAGTTGCCCGGGTTGATGGCCGCGTCGGTCTGGACCGCGTCGGCGATCGGGTAGCCGTTCGGCGAGTCGATCGTGCGGCCGAGGCTGGAGATGATCCCGGTCGTGACCGTGCCCTCGAGGCCGAACGGCGAGCCGATCGCGATCGCCTGGTCGCCCGGCTCGAGCTTCGTGGAGTCGCCGAGCTCGAGCGGCGTGAGGCCACCCTTGACGTCACTCGGGTCGACCTTGAGCACCGCGAGGTCGCTCGACGGGTCCTTGCCCATGAGCTTCGCGGGGATCGGCTGCGGGTCGCCGCCGATCACGACCTGGAACTGGGACGCCTCCTCGACCACGTGGTCGTTGGTGACGATGTGGCCTTCCTTGTCGATGACGAAGCCGGAGCCCGTGGCGCTCTGACCCGCCTGGATGAAGACCACGCCCGGGGAGACGCGTTTGTAGAGCTCGGAGATGTCCGAGGGCGCGCTGCCCTGGTCTCCGCCGTTGTCGTCGGAGCCGCTGTTGGCGGTGGGGGGAGACGGCGCGGCAGCCGAGGGGGACGACGTGTCGTTGTCGTTGTCGATCACGCCGCCCGCAGCGAGCAGCGCGACCACCAGGCCGACCGTGACAGCGCCGCCCAGGAAGGAGACGAAGGAGCGCATAGCCCTCACATGAGAGCGCAAAGGCGTGGGGCATTTCTAAAGAAAGTCTCTACTTCTGTGATTCTTACGTTCGCGATCGAACTTCTGTGGAGCTATGACCCGCGTTCTCATCGTTGACGACGAACCTGCCGTGCGCGCCGCGTTGGACCGCGCGCTGCGGCTTGACGGCTACGACGTGGCGCTGGCCGCGGACGGGCGCGAGGCACTGGACCGGCTGGCGGACACGCGCCAGGATGCGGTCATCCTCGACGTCGCGATGCCGGGCGTGGACGGGCTGGAGGTCTGTCGGCGGCTGCGCGACGCGGGCGACCGCACGCCCGTGCTGATGCTCACCGCGCGGGACGCGGTCGACGATCGCGTGGCGGGGCTGGACGCCGGGGCCGACGACTATCTGGTGAAGCCGTTCGCCCTGAAGGAGCTGAAAGCGCGCTTGCGGGCGCTGCTGCGGCGGGCCGAGCCGACCGGGCCCGAGGGTGCCTCAGTGCTGCGCTTCGCCGACCTGTCGCTGGACCGGGCGGCGTGGGAGGCGCGGCGGGGCGCGCGGTTGCTGGAGCTCTCGCGCACGGAGTTCCAGCTGCTGGCGCTGTTCCTCGAGCACCCGAAGCAGGTGCTGACCCGCTCGCAGATCTTCGAGCGGGTGTGGGGCTACGACTTCGGCTCCTCGTCGAACTCGCTCGGCGTCTACATGGGCTACCTGCGCCGCAAGACCGAGGAGGGCGGGGAGTCCCGGCTCCTCCACACGGTCCGCGGCGTGGGCTACGTGCTCAAAGACTGATGTCGTCGTTGCCGTTACGGCGCCGGATGACGATCGCGGTGGCGATCGCCGTCGCGGTGGCGGTCGCGTTGAGCGCGTTCGTGGCGTACGTCGCCGTGCGCAACGAGCTGCGCGGCGAGGTCGACCGAGCGCTGGAGGAGCAGCGCCTGATCCCGCCGCCGCAGACGCAGGGCGGGCCGCGCTTCGGCCGCGGCGGTTTCGGCCGGCTGCCGGCGCGCTTCGGTGGCCCGACGCCTTACATCCAGCTGATCGACCCCGGCAACGGCGTGGAGGTCCGCGGGAGTGAGGCGGTGGCGATGCCGGTGCAGGACCGCGCGCGCGACGTCGCGGCGGGCGTCGCCGACCGGTACTTCGACGACGTCACCGTGGGCGGCACCCACGTCCGGGTGCTCACGGTGCCGCTGGAGGGCGGTTTCGCGGTGCAGTTCGGCCGGTCGCTGGAGCCCGCCGACGCGGTGCTCTCCCGGCTGCGGCTGATTCTCGTGCTGGTCGTCCTGGGCGGAGTCGCCCTGGCCGTGGCCCTGGGGCGGCTGGTGTCCCGGAACGTGGTCGCCCCGATCGCCGAGGTGAGCGACGCCGCCCGTCACATCGCCCAGACGGAGGACCTCGGTCGCCGGATCAAGGTCGAGACGCAGGACGAGATCGGCGAGCTGGCCGAGCACTTCAACGCGATGATGGACACGCTCGAGCGGTCGGTCGCCGCCCAGCGCCAACTGGTGGCCGACGCCTCGCACGAGCTGCGCACGCCGATCACCTCTTTGCGGACGAACATCGAGGTGCTGGCGGAGTCCGAGGCCCTGCCGCCCGACGAGCGCGCCCGGCTGCTGCAGGACGTCGAGGAACAGACCACGGAGCTCGGCATGCTCGTCGCGGACCTGATCGAGCTCGCCCGCGGCGATGAGCCCCGCCGCGAAAGCGAGGACGTCCGCCTGGACGCCCTGGTACGCGAGGCCCTGACCCGCGCCCGCCGCCACGCCCCGGGCATCGTCTTCGATGCTGTGTTGGAACCCGCGGTGTTGGACGGCACCCGCGAGCGCCTCGCCCGTGCGGTCAACAACCTCCTCGACAACGCCGCCAAGCACTCCCCTCCGGGCGGCGTGGTCCACGTCACCGCCGGCCCGTCCGGCGTCACCGTCCGCGACCACGGCACCGGCGTCGCCGAAGAGGACCTCCCATACCTGTTCGACCGCTTCTACCGTGGCGCCTCGTCCCGCGGTCGCCCGGGCTCGGGCCTCGGCCTCGCCATCGTCCGCCAGGTCGCCGAGCAGCACGGCGGCACCGTCCGCGCCTCCAACACCCCCACCGGCGGAGCCGAGTTCACCCTCGAGCTCCCGGCCTCCACCCCCACCGGCGAACCCGAACCGACCCCCTCCTCGTCCCTCTGGCGAACCTAAAGCCCCAGGTCCTTTAAGTTTCGTCGGGGGCGAGATCCCGTTCCCGACGCCCTAACAGGGCCATGACTCAGCGACGGGCTGAAGAGGCCGGGGCCGTCTACCACGTGTGCTCACGTGGGGCGGTGCGGCAGGACATCTTCCGTGACGACATCGACCGCCGGCGATACCTCGATCTTCTGGCGACGACGGTGCGATGGACAGCGTGGAATTGCTTGAGCTATTGCCTCATGGGTAACCACGTACACCTGCTCATCGAGACGCCGAAGCCGAACCTCGCAGACGGCATGATGCGCTTCCACGGGCGATACGCGCAGTGGTTCAACCGTCGGCACGAGCTTTCCGGCCACGTTTTCCAAGCTCGCTACAAGCCCGTACGAGTGACGAGCGACCGGCAGCTGTGGACGACCGTCGCGTACCTCATCGACAACCCGGTGAAGGCCGGCTTATGTGCGTCGCCTGATGACTGGCCGTGGAGCAGCCACGCTGCCATCGTCAGCAACTCGGCCCCGTCCTGGTTGGCCGAAACGCGTCTGTTCGACCTGCTCCGCGAGTTCGGCGGTGATCCCCGAACGCGATACCGAGAGCTACTTAAAGGCCCAGGGCCTTTAAGTTTCGCGGCATGACTGTGCCTGAGCGTCCTGTTCTCGTTGCGCCCGACAAGTTCAAGGGCACGTTCAATGCTGCGCAGGTGGCGGCGGCGATCGGGCGGGGGCTGGAGAAGGCCGGGTTGATGCCGCCGGATCTGTGTCCGGTGGCCGACGGTGGGGACGGGACGCTGGACGCGTTGCTGCCGCAGCTGGGTGGGGAGCTGGTGGCGCGGACGGTGACCGGGCCGCTCGGGAGGCCCGTGAAGACCGGGTTCGGGTTGATCGAGGACGGCGGGACGGCGATCGTCGAGATGGCGATGGCGTCCGGGCTCGCGCTGGTGGGTGAGGACAAGGACGCGTGGGGCGCGACGACGTACGGGACCGGTGAGCTCATCGCGGCGGCGGCGCAGGCCGGGGCCGCGGTGATCCTCGTGGCGGTCGGTGGCTCCGCGACGACCGACGGTGGCAAAGGCGCGATCGAGGCGATCGAAGCCGCCGGCGGGATCGGGAAGGCGAAGATCGTGATCCTCACGGACGTGCGGACGGTGTGGGAGGACGCGCCGAAAGTGTTCGGGCCGCAGAAGGGCGCCGACGAAGCGATGGTCGCGAAGCTCGAGCAGCGGCTCGACGACTACGCGCGCACCCTGAAGAAGGACCCGCGGGGCGTGCCGATGACCGGCGCCGCCGGTGGGCTCTCCGGCGGGCTGTGGGCGCAATACGGCGCGACGATCGAGCCGGGCGCCGCCTTCGTGCTCGACGCGCTCGACTTCGACGACCGGATGCGCGCCGCGCGGGCCGTGGTGACCGGCGAGGGCAAGATGGACCAGCAGACGCTGCAGGGCAAGCTGGTGGGCGAGATCGGGACGCGCACGCGCCAGGCGGGCGTGCCGCTGCACGCGATCGTCGGCCGCGACGAGCTCGACGGCTTCGGCAAGCGGATGATCGACCTGCAGATGGTCCAGGAGGCCACGAACCTCGAGGAGATGGAAGCCGCGGGTGAGCGCCTCGGTGAGGCGCTCGCCAGCGGCGAAGCCTGAGCGGCCGCCCGGGGGGAGGGGGAGGGCTGCCGACCAGGCCTCGATCGCCGGCCGCTAGGGGGTGCGGCCGGCGACGATCGGACGCTCTGGCCTACGGGTTGGTGGTGGAGAGCGTGAAGGTCAGCGTCTTGGCGTAGGTGCCGGTGCGCAGCGGCTCGTTCGCGGCGATCGGCTGGGTGAACGCGATCACGGACTCCGCGTTGGAGACCGGGCCGGTCCAGGCGTTCGGGGTGATCGCGACGCCCAGCGGCGAAGCGAGCGTGAACGTGCCGTTGGTCAGCTTGCCCGGATCGGCGACCGTCAGGGACGCGTCACCGGCGGTCGAGACGACCGTGGCCTTCGTCGAAGCGGTGTAGACCTTCTCGACGCCCGGGGTGAAGGCGCCGAACGTGCCCGGCGTGCCCAGCGTCAGCGACAGCGTGGCGCCGACGGTGCCGCCGACCGGAGCCGGAACGTCCTTCTGCTCGCCGCGGCAGCGCCGCAGGTCGGCGGCAGCGGTCTTCGGACCGGTCAGGCCCGGCGCCGCGGCCGCGCCCAGCTGCGCCTCGAGGCGCTCCGGGAAGTTGGTGAACATGCCGTCGACGCCGTAGGAGAGCATCCGGGCGATGTCCGCGTCCGTGTTGACCGTGTACGGGTGCACGTTCAGGCACGCGGCGTGCGCGGCCGCGACGTTCGCCTGCGTCACGCCGCCGAACGACGGGCCGATGCCGACGCCGTACTCACGCACGGACTGGATGCTGGCCGCGTTGAGCGTGCCGAGGAAGACCAGCGGCAGGCGGGCGTCCATCGCGTGGACGCGCTTGAGCGAGTCGGCGCTGAAGGACTGGATCAGGACCTGCCAGTCGTTGATCGACGCGTTGCGCAGGTCGTACTTGTCCAGGAGCGCCAGGAGCTTGGTCTCCATGTCGTCTTCGGGGTCCGGCGTCTTGGTCTCGATGTAGTAGTTGACCGTCTTGCCGTAGCGCTGGAAGACCTCTTCGAGCGTCGGGACCTTCTCGCCCGCCCACTCGGCGCCGAACCACTCGCCGGCGCTGCAGGTCTTGATCTGCGCGAGCGTCTTGGTGTCTACCGCGCCGGTGCAGTTCTCGGCCGGACCACGAACGGTGCGGTTGAGCGTGCCGTCGTGGAGGACGACGAGCACGCCGTCGCTCGTGACCTGCAGGTCCTGCTCGATGTAGTCCGCGCCGAGCGCGAGAGCGCGGTCGTAGGCGGCGAAGGTGTGCTCCGGCCGCGTGCCGGAGGCGCCTCGGTGCCCGATGTTCAGCTGGACGGCCGACGCCTGCGCGGGAGCCACGCAAGCGAGGGCGAGCAGCCCGAGGGCCAGTGTCTTCTTCATGGTCGCGCAGCCTGAGCGAAGGATCAGGTCAGCGTGTGACCGGAAGGTGAAGCGTTGACGGATGCCCACTCACGCAGCAAGCTGTGCGGCCGTGCTGTTCGCTGCTCGCCGACTGGTCCTCGGCCTTCTCGTCACGCTCATCGCCATCGTCGCCGTTCCCGTCGCCCAGGCGCAGGACACCGGCACCTACCGCTCCGAGCCGCTCGACTGGGGCGACGGACCCGGCACCGCCTGGGTCGACGCCAACGTCGATGGCAAGGCCGACTTCTGCCGGATCGCTGGGGACACCGGGCTGCGCTGCACGCTCGCGACCGGCCGCGGCTTCGACGCGACGGTCCAGGGCAGGCCCCGCGATCCCGGCTGGACCGCGAGCCGGACCTGGGGCGACGTGGACGGCAACGGCGCCGCGGACTTCTGCCGCCGTGTCGGCGTGCTGACCTGGCAGCGGTTCGAATGCACGTTCGCGCAAGGCGGCGCGTTCGCCTTCGCCGACGCGCTCGAACGACTCGAGTGGGGCGACATCGAAGGCACCCAGCTCGCGGACGCCACCGGCGACGGCCGCGCGGACTACTGCCGCGTGTCGCTGCTGCGGGTGATCTGCTCGCCGTGGACGGCGACGGGCTTCGGAAGCGCGGGCTTCTCCGCGGTCGTGGACACCGGCCTCGAGGTCGGCCGCACGTGGGCCGACTACAACGCCGACGGGAAGGCCGACTTCTGCCGTGCCGCGGGCCCCGCGATCCTGTGCACGGTCTCGACCGGCACCGGGTTCGGCCTCACCTACGGCTCGCTGACCGACGAACCCGGGTACGAGTACGCCCGCACCTTCGTCGATATCAACGGCGATCGCCGGGCCGATTTCTGCCGTCGCGTCGACGCTCGCCCGAACCTGCGCGTCCGGTGCACGCTGGCCACCACGTCCGGCTTCGGCGCCGAGTTCACCTCGGCCCCCATGGAGTGGGACACGAACGACGGCGTCGCCTGGGTCGACTTCGACGCCGACGGCGACCGCGACTTCTGCCGCCCGGCCGGCACGAGCGAGGCGGACGCCCACCTCGCGTGCACGCTGTGGACGCCGACCGGGTTCGGCCGGACGATCTCGTCCGGCGCGCTCGACGTCGGCGACCCGACCGGCCGCGCCTGGGTGGACCACAACGGCGACGGCATGGCGGACTACTGCCGCCGCGTCGGGAGCGGCAGGGACACGCGCGTGGCGTGCACGACATCGCTCGGCACGGGCTTCGGACCCGTCCCCGGGCCGTCGGCACCCGCCGCTCCGGCGCCGCCGACGAGCCCGGAGCCCGCCCCCGCGCCGCCCGCCGCCCCGGCCACGCAGAAGCCGAGGATCGCGGTCAAGGTCACCTACGGCGCGAAGGTCAGCGGCCGCTGGACGCGCATCACGCGCCTGCAGGTGAAGGAGATCCCCGCCGGCGCGACGATCAAGGCGACCTGCAAGCGCGGCTGCTCGCGCGCCTCCTACAAGCTGACCAAGAAGCGCTGGGGCATGGTCTCGCTCGAGCGCATGACGGCGAAGCGGCTGAAGGCCGGGACGACCATCCGCGTGGTGGTCAGCCGCCCCGGCAACCTCTCCGCGATCGCGACGCTCACCGTCCGCTCCGGCAAGCGCCCGACGCTCAAGACGACCTAGACCTAGACCTAGCCCGCCCGTTCCGCCGACCGCACGCCGCGCACGGCCCAGGCGAGGAAGAGGGCGCCCAGCCCGATCGCGATCCCGAAGACCAGCAGCGGCTGGAAGTCGCTGCCCGAGATGAGGTCACGGCCGCCCTCGATCAGCGGCGTGACCGGGTTGATGTGCGCGACCGCCTCGATCCAGCCCGCGAGCAGGTCCAGCGGCACGTACACCGGCGCGAGGAACAGGATCAGGAACACCGGCAGCTGCATCACGGGGCCGGCCTGGATCGACCGCAGCCGCATCGCGACCCCCGCCGACCACATCGAGGCCGTCAGGTTCACGAGCAGCGCGAGCACCACCAGCCCGAACAGGTCGACGCCGCTGCCGTCGATCTGCATCCCGCTGATGATCGCGACGACGAAGAGCAACACCCCGACCGTCGCCGCGCGGATCATCGCGCCGAGCGCGTACCCGGCGAGGATGCCCAGCCGGCTCGGCGCGGCCAGCATCAGCCGCCGCGAGAAGCCGTTCTCGAAGTCCCCGGCGATGCCGAACCCGGTGAACACGCCGCCGAACGCCGACGCCTGCAGGAGCACGAACACGAACTGGAACGCCGTGTAGCCCGACGGGAAGTCGAACCCCGGCACGTTGCCGACGCTCGAGAGCCCGCCCGCGAAGGCCACGAAGAAGAACAGCGGGAAGATCAGCGAGGGCAGCAGCAGCTGCGGGTTGACCGCGACCTTCTTGGTCGAGCGGTACGCCACGCCGTACGTCACGTCGAGGAAGCGCCGCATCAGCGTGCCGCCACCCGGGTCCGCAGGGCGACGGTCGCGCCGTACACGCCCAACACCGCGATGACCGCCGCAACGCCGAACCCGAGCGCCAGCTCCTTCGCCTGCCAGCCGAAGATGATCAGCGACCGCAGGCCCTCGAACAGGTAGGAGACCGGGTTCCAGGTCGCGACGATCCGGAACCAGTCGTGCTCGATCAGGTCCCGCGGGAGCGAGCTCGAGGACAGGAAGAGGAACACGAACAGGAGCGGGAAGACGCCCTGGACGGCCTCCGGCGAGCCGGTGCGCAGCCCGATGAACGCGCCGAGCCCGGCGAACGCGAGCGCGATCAGCAGCGACAGCGCGAGCAGCACGAGCACGCCGAAGAACCCCGACGCGAAGTGCAGCCCGATGGCGAAGCCGACCCCCAGGTAGATCAGGGTGGAGACGAAGGCCACGAGCATCTCGCCCGTGAACAGGCCGAGCAGCATCGCGGCGCGCTGCATCGGTGTCAGCGCGAGCCGGTTCAGGAACCCGGTCTCGACGTCACGCGCGACGGAGCTGCCCGCGTTGATCGACGCGAACAGCGCGCCCTGGACCATCGGGAACGCGATCGCGAAGTCGAGGTAGCTGTCGGTCGGGAAGCCCGGGATCTCCGTGGCGGCGTCGAGGCCGCTCACGTTGATGCCCATCATGATCAGCGGGAACAGGATCGGGAAGATGAACAGCGCCGGCTGGCGCAGCACCTTCACGATCGAGCGGCGCGCCATCTCGTAGGTCTGGAGCGACAGCTCGTTCATACGCTCGCCGGCTCCTCGGCCGCGGATACGTCCAGCTTGCGGCCGGTCTTGGCCAGGAACACGTCGTCGAGCGACGGCTGGTGGAGCTGCAGGTCGGCGATCTTCAGGTCGGCGGCGTCGAGCGCGCGCACGACCTCCGCCAGGTTCTCGCCGCTCTCGAGCCGCACGGCCGCGGCGCCGGGCGGCGCGGGCACGGTGGATCCGAAGCGGCTGAGCACGTCGGCGATCGCGTCCCGCTCGGCCCGGTCGACCGGCGTCGCCTCCACGGACGGGCGCCCGATCTCCGCCTTCAGGGACTCCGGCGTGCCCTCGGCGGCGATCTTGCCCTGGTCGATGATCCCGACCCGGTCGGCGAGCACGTCCGCCTCCTCCAGGTACTGGGTGGTAAGGAAGACCGTGGTGCCGTCCTCGCGCGCGAGCCGGGCGACCTCGTCCCACAGGTCGGCGCGGGAGCTCGGGTCCAGGCCGGTGGTCGGCTCGTCCAGGAACAGCACGCGCGGGCTGTGGACGAGCGCGAGCGCGAGGTCCAGCCGGCGCTTCATGCCTCCGGAGTAGCCGCCGACCTTGCGATCGGCTGCGTCGGTCAGGCCCACGCGCTCGAGCAGCTCGTCGCCGCGCCGGCGCCGGTCGCCCTTCGCGATGCCCTGCAGCGTGGTCTGCAGCCGCATGTGGTCGCGCCCGGTCAGCAGCGGGTCGAGCGCCGCCTCCTGTAGCGCAGCACCGATCGACGCCCGCACGGCGGCGCCCTCACGTCGGATGTCGTGACCGGCGACTCTGGCGGTGCCGTCGGTCGGGGGCAGCAACGTGGTGAGCATCAGCACCGTGGTCGACTTCCCGGCGCCGTTGGGCCCGAGGAAGCCGTAGATCTCGCCGGGCGCGACCCTCAAGTGGATTCCGTCGACGGCGCGCGGGCCGTTCTTGAACTCGCGGACAAGGCCCTCGACCTCGATGCCCGCGTTCCTCTCCTGCGACATGGCACTGAACCGTAAAGGGCGCGGGGGCGGCGTTCCGGGAGCCAACCCCCTGGATTTTCAGCCCCGGTTGAGCCAATATGAATGCAGGCAGTGTGAGCCGGTAACGACGCGGCGTCAGCTGGGTACCTGTCCCTATGCCGCCTCGGCCGCAGCTCAATCTTCCCACTCCCGGCTCCCGCCGCGCCATCGTCGTCGGGGCCGGCTCGTTCGGCACGGCGGTCGCGGTGCTGCTGGCACGGGGCGGCTTCCGGACGACGCTCCAGACCCGTTCGCCCGAGCAGGCGGCACGCCTGGAGGCCGACCGCGAGAACGTCGCCTACCTGCCCGAGGTCGCCCTGCCGCGCGAGCTGCGCGTGGAGCCGATGGCGGCGGGCCTCTCGCGCGCGGACTACGTCTTCCTCGGCGTGCCGTCGAAGGGCCTTTCCCAGGTCATCGACAACCTGCACAAGAGCGGGCTGCCGTCGCGCACGCCGGTGATCTCGATGGCGAAGGGGCTCGTGCCGCCGGACGGGCTCTCACCCACGGCGCTGCTGAACCAGGTGTGCGGGATCGACCGCGTCGGCTGCCTCGGCGGGCCCGCCCACGCGCGGGAGATGGTCACCGAGGGCGCGGGCCTCGTCGCCGCCTCCACCAACGTGCGGCTCGCCCAGCAGGTGGCGGAGGTCTTCCTGCGCGCGGGCGTCGTGTGCGAGCAGTCCAACGACCCGGTCGGCGTCGAGCTGTCGGGGATCGCCAAGAACGCGGCCGCGCTGGCCGCGGGCGCGACCGAGGCGCAGGGCCTGAACGCCGCAGGCGCCGCGGCCGGGCACATCTTCGCGGAGGTCTGGCGCTACGCCGAGCGCCAGGGCGGCAAGCCGGAGTCGATGATCGGCCTGGCGGGCACGGGCGACCTGATGGGCACGGCGCTCGCGCCGCAGTCGCGCAACCGGCGCGCCGGCGAGCTGCTCGGCCAGGGCGTGCCGGCGACCGAGATCCCCGCCCGGATCGGCCAGGCCGTCGAGGCGCTGGACATGGTCCCGCTGCTGGCGACCGCGCTGCGTCGCGCACACGTCGACGCGCCGGTGACGACCGCGCTCCACGCCCTCATCTCGGGCGAGCTCCCGCTGGAGGAGTGGGTCAAGCGCGTGCGGGCGACGGTCCCGCCGCCCGCTTCCCGTGACTCCGCCTTCAAGCGCGCGGTGGCGCGCGTGCGCCGTCACAACGTGACGGAGTCCGTGCGCCGCTCGGACTAGCTCTTCAGCTGGTCCATCCCGCACTCCTCCGGCTTCTTGTCGTCGCGCCAGCGGACGAGCTTGGTGCCGTGGCGGATGCGGTCGTTGGAGGTGTGGTCGAAGGTGATCTCGATCACGAGCTCGGGGCGCAGCTCGACCCACTCGAGGTCGCGCGCGTTGTCCCAGCGGCTCGGGTCGCCCTGGCCGCGTTCGCCCGTCTCGTAGGGCGCGAGCTTGGCCGGGAGCGTCTTCTTGTCGGCGGCCTTGATGCCCGACGTGTGCCCGACGGTGCGCAGCGTGCCGTCTGCGTCGTGCAGCCCGAGGATCAACGACCCGACCGTGCCCGGCTCCTTGCCCGGGCGCCAGCCCATGACGACGGCGTCGATCGTGCGCACGCGCTTGATCTTGGACATGCCGACGCGCTTGCCAGGCGCGTAGGGCGCGTCCTGGCGTTTGGCGATCACGCCTTCGCGGTCCTCGAGCCAGGGCTCGGCCTCCGCGGGGTCCTCCGTGGACGGGCAGAGCTGGAGCGGGTCGGAGATGAACGCGATCAGGCGCTCACGTCGCTCCCGTTGCGGTAGCGCGAGCAGCGACTCGTCCTCGAGCGCAAGCAGGTCGAAGGCGACGAACGTCGTCGGCGTCTGCTCGGCGAGCAGGTTGATGCGCGACTCGGCCGGGTGGATCCGCTGGCCGAGCGCGTCGAAATCCTGACGCCCCTCGGCGTCGAAGAGCACGATCTCCCCGTCGAGGACGTAACGCCCCTCGGGGAAGGTCAGCTCGGGGAAGTACCGGCGCAGCGGCTTGCCGCTGCGCGACTGGAGATAGACGTCGGCGCCGTCGACGAACGCGATGGCGCGGAATCCGTCCCACTTGGGCTCATACGCCCAACCCTCGCCGACCGGGAGCTGCTTGGCCGGACGTGCGAGCTGGGGAAGCAGCGGTGGCTTATGAGGCAGCGCCATGGGCGCTGCGCACCTTACTTAGGCGAGCGGAGACTCTTCGCTGAAGCCGGGACGATCCTCGGCGGCGAAGTAGCTTCCGACAGCAAAAGCGGCGATAAGAGCGATAGCGATCATGCACCTAGTATCGGCGCTTGTGCACCATTGTTTTAGGCTTGTTTGACTGTGTAGTCGATAGGTTACGCCTATGAGGCTCGAACAGCTCGAATACTTCCTCGCCTCGGCCGAGCACGGGTCCTTCTCGGCCGCCGCCGCCTCGCTGCTGATGGCGCAGCCGAGCATGTCGGAGCAGATCCGCCGGCTCGAGGCCGAGCTCGGGGTGCCGCTGTTCATCCGGGCGGGAAAGGGCGTGGAGCTGACCGACGCCGGCCGGCTGTTCCTCCCGCACGCGGAGCGGGTGCTGGCGGAGGCGCAGGAGGCGCTGGAGTCCGTGCGCGAGGTGCGCACGCTCGTCAGCGGCACGGTCGCGTTCGGCTTCTTCGGCGGCGCGCACCACTCGCTGCTGACCGGGCTGATCGCCCGCTTCCGCGCCAAGTACCCGGACGTGCGGGTGCGGGCGATCGGGCAGAACTCCGCCGAGGTCGCCGACGCCGTGCGTGAGGCGCAGCTCGAGGCCGGGCTGGTGATCCTGCCGATCGAGGACCGCGGGCTCGAGGTGCGCCCGGTGTTGAGCGAGGAGCTCTTCTACATGACGGCCGACCCCGAGCGGGCGCGGGTGCCGATGACGATCGAGCGGCTCGCCGAGGCGCCGCTGATCCTCTACGACGCGCGTTGGGCGGCGCAGGATCCGACCCGCGTGCAGCTCAGCGAGCGCGGCCAGGTGGCGGGTGTGCGGGTGGAGCCGTTGATCGAGGTCGAGTACATGACCGCGGCGTTCGACCTCGCCGCGCGTGGGCTCGGGGACACGGTCGGGCTGCCGTCGATGCTGCGCGCGCGCAAACTTCATCAAGTCGCGTTCGACCCGCCGCTGTTCGAGACCTACGCGTTCATCACGCGTCGCAACGCGCTGCTCTCCCCCTCCACTCGCGCCTTCATGGAGCTGGCCGAGAAGGCACTGGGTTGAGCGAGATACGATCAACGCATGGCTGACGCGACGGTTGCCGAAGAGGAATACCTGCAGACCATCTTCTGGCTCCACGAGGCCGGCCTGCCGATGACGGGCGCGAACGTGGCTCGCGCGATGCAGCTCTCCGCGCCGACGGTGCACGAGATGGTGGGCCGCCTCGTGCGCGACGGCTACATCACGCGCGCCACGGACAAGTCGATCTCGTTCACGGACGAGGGCCTCGAGCAGGCCAAGACGGTGGTGCGCCGTCATCGGCTGATCGAGCGCTTCCTGACCGACGTCCTGAAGGTTCCGTGGGACGACGTGCACGAGGAGGCCGAGCGGCTCGAGCACGCGATGTCGCCGAACCTCGAGGCGCGCATGATGGCCGCGATCGGGGACGCGAAGACGTGCCCGCACGGCCACCCGATCGAGCCGGGCACGCGGATCGAGGGCGTCCCGCTCGGAGACTGCGAGCCGGGCGCGAAGGTGACGGTCCTGCGCTTCGAGAACGAGGCCGAGGACCTGCTGCACCTGTTCAAGCGCGAGGGCCTGGAGCCCGGCTACAAGGGCTCGATCAAGTCCGTCGACGACGAGCACATCATTTTCGAGCTCGACGGGCGCGAGGGCACGCTGACGCGCTCGGTCGCCGAAACTGTGTCCGTGCTCGCCGAGCCGTCGCCGCCGCCGCGCATCGCCCTTCCCGAGCAGCTCGTGCTCGGTAAGGAACGCTACGGGCGCTGATAACGGATCCGACTTGGAGTGAGCGGGGTGCGGGGCCACGCTGTGTGCATGGCTTTGAACCCCGTGACCACTGACACCTTCGCCGCCGAGGTCCTCGAGGCGGACAAGCCGGTGCTCGTCGACTTCTGGGCGACCTGGTGCCCGCCGTGTCGGGCGATGTCCCCGCTCCTCGCGGACATGGCGGCCGAGCGCGACGATCTGAAGATCGTCAGCGTCGACGTCGACAACGAGCAGGAGCTGGCGGTCAAGTACGGCGTGCTCGGCATGCCGACCTTCATGCTCTTCGACAACGGCAACCAGATCGCGAACCTGGTCGGCGCGCGGCCCCGCAAGCGGCTCGAGTCAGAGCTCCGCGAGGCGCTCATGCAGCAGCCGGCCGGCCGGTGACGCGCCCGCGGAGGGCGTGAGCAGCGAGAGCCGGTGGCGCGGTGGGTCCTTCAGATCCGCCGCGCCGACGATCGGGCCGGGGCGCTCGAGCCAGGAAGCGGGAACCAACCCCACGCCGAGCCCCTCGCGCACGAGGAAGCGCACCGTCGCGGGGTCACCGACCTCGAACAGCGGCAGCGGGCTGAAGCCCGCGCGCTGGGTGGCGGTGAGGACCGTGTCGCGGAGGGCCGTGCCCGGCTCGGCAAGGATGAACGGGCGTCCGCGGAGCTGATCGAGTGCGATCGTCGTGCCCGCGAGCTCGTCGTCGAGGGCCAGCGCGACCCGCAGCGGCTCGTCGGCCAGCGGCGTGACCGCGACGCCCGGCGGCGTGTCGGTGAGCGCGAGCACGGCGACGTCGACCGTGCCGGCTTGGACCAGCGCGATCACCTCGGCGGCGGAGCCCTGACGCAGCGCGATCTGGATGTGCGGATGTGTCTCGTGGAACGCGGCGAGCGCGGCGGGCAGCCGGGGCGCGTCCGCGGCGGTCGTCGCGACCCTGACGACACCGCGCGAGACGCCGGTGTGGCGGTCCATGTCCGCGCGCGTCTGCGCGACCTCGGCGAGGATCCTCTCGGCGTGCACGAGCAGGTCCGCGCCCGCCGCGGTCAGCTCGACGCCCTTGGACGTGCGGCGGAAGAGCTGGAGCCCGAGCTCCGCCTCGAGCCGGCGCACCTGCTGCGAGAGCGCGGGCTGCGTGACGTAGAGCGACTCGGCCGCGCGCGTGAAGTGCCGGTGGCGCGCGACGGCCGCGAAGTACTCGAGTTGCCTCAGCTCCATCTACGCAGGGGGTGGGGTCGTGCTGCGCAGCTTGAGGTCGGCGACCGAGCGGCCGGCCTCCAGGACGAACGCGCCCGGTTCGGTCTGCCAGCCGCCGTCCCAGTGCTGGAACGCGCGCGGGGACAGCGGGACGTCGACGGTGACCTCCTCGCCCGCGTCGGCCTCGACCACGGCGAAGCCCGCGAGCCAGCGCGCCGGGCGCTCGACGGCGCTGCCGGGGCGCGACGCGTAGAGCTGGACGACCTCGCGGCCGCGGCGCGTGCCCGTGTTCGCGAGGCGGACCTTCGCGCCGTCCATCGCGAGGTACTGCCAGCTCGTGTAGCCCAGGCCGTGGCCGAACGGGAACAGCGGCTCGACGTCGCCGCGGTAGCCGACCTTCAGGCCCTCGTCGTAGCGCAGGACGCCGTCGACGGGCCGCACGCTTGGCAGGCCTTCTTCGGTCGCCGGCCACGTGGTCGGCAGGCGGCCGCCGGGCTCGACGGCGCCGAGGATGACGTCGGCGAGCGCGTTCCCGCCCTCCTGTCCCGGGAACCAGGCGAGCAGGACGCCGGGTGCCCGCTTGATCCACGGCATCAGCACCGGCGCGCCCGCGTTGACGACCACGACCGTCTTCGGGTTGGCGTCCGTGACGGCCTGCACCAACTCGTCCTGGCGGCCGGGGAGCGCGAGGCTGGAGCGGTCGAAGCCCTCGCTCTCGACCTCCGGTGTGGTGCCGACGACAACCACGACGAGGTCGGCGTCGCGCGCGAGGGCGACCGCGTCCTCGAAGGCGCTGTCCTCCAGCGCGGGGTCGTGGTTGAGCTGGAACGACGTCACGCCTTCGGCGCGCAGGACGACGTCGACCGACTGGCCCGCCTCCAGCCGCACCGGCACGCCCTTCTGGGGCGGCGCGAACAGGTGCTCACCCGGGTCGGCGTCCGGGCGCAGCGCAAGGTCCTCGTCGAACGCGACCTCGCCGTCGAGCGTGAGCGTGAAGTGGCCGACACCGGACGCGCCGATCACGTGCTCGCCCGCGACCTCGGCCGTGATCGTGGTGTGCACCTCCACGGTCTTGGGGTCGTCGAACCAGGTGAACTCGCCCGTCTCGCGCCGCTCGGAGACGTCGCCCTCGCGGACCTCGGCCGAGACCTGCGCGACAGGGAGCCGCGTGTGCGCCTTCACGCCCGGCGCGTACGTCACCTCGGCGTGCGGCAGCGCGGCGCGCAGCCCGTCGAGGGGAGAGACCGTGTAGGGCGGAAAGACGGTCGCGCTGCCGCCCCCGAGCGTGCGCGCGTGGGCGGCGTTCGGCCCGATCACGGCGACGCGCCGCAACGAGCTGCCCGTGAGCGGCAGGAGCGAGCCGTGGTTGCGCGCGAGGACGAAGCCCGCGGCCGCGGTGGCGCGCAGCTCGGCCGCGATCTCGGCCTCCGACCACGGGGTGGCCGCGCGGGGAGCGCCCGCGGGGGCGGCGGCCGGAGAGCCCGGGGTGGCGGCGGGCGGC
>NZ_JAPDDP010000082.1 GCF_027587195.1 Solirubrobacter phytolaccae
GGGTCATCGCAAGATCCAGATCGCGGGCGACGGCGAGCAGTTCATCGCCGATCGCGCGGCGCGGCGAGCTCGCGCCACTCGGCGTCCGCGGCCTCACGCCAGTCGGAGTCCGCGAGATCGCGGGCGGTACCCACGTGCGCGGGCGCGCGCCCGTCGTGGCCGGCGGCGAGCCGCTCGTGCGGCGGGGCTTCCGCCACGCCCATGTGCGCGACCAGCGCGGCTCGCGCCGCCGCCGTGTCGGGCTCCGGCGTGTCCGGGCGCGCATCCTTCAGCCACTCAAGCTCGTTCATCGTGGTTCCTCTCGAGGTGGGTGCGCAGCAGGGTGCGCGCGCGGTGGATGCGAGACCGGACCGTGCCGACGGGCACGCCGGTGGCGAGGGCGATCTCGGTGTAGGTGAGGTCCGCCCAGGCGTGCAGGAGCAGGGCGTCGCGGTCGGCGCTCGCGACCGTGGCGAGCGCGGCGGCGAGCGCCGGGCCGAGGGCCGCGGCTTCGACGCGGCCGAGCGCGTCGTCCTCGAAGCCCGCCTCGCGGGACACGAGCGGCGTCAGCGGCCGGGCGGCGTTGCGGAACCAGCGTCGCAGCAGGTTCGTCGCGATCCCGTACAGCCAGGGCCGGGCGTCGTCGTAGCGCGAGTCGTACTTCGCGCGATCGTCGAACGCGATCCGGAACGTCTCGGCGGCGAGGTCCTCCCCGGCCGCCGGAGCGCGACTCGCGCAGTAGCGGTGGATGCCCGCCCAATGGCGGTCGAACACGGCGGCGAACGCGGCCGGGTCCGTCAGGGACGCGGCGATGAGCGTCGCGTCCGGTCTTTCGAGCGTGGACAACACTGCCCGCTCATTGCCACCGGACACGAAAACGGTTCTCAGAGGATGAGACAGGACGTCGTCGCGTGGGCGAACAGGCGCTCAGGATCGGCCTCGGCGTACAGCCGGCCCTCGGCCGTCGCGAGCTTGCGCCCCGCGTGCACGACCTTCGCGTCGGCGAGCACCCGTCCGGTCTGCACGGTCATCGCCCGAACGTAGCGGACGTGCAGGTCGGTGGTCGTGTACCGCTGCCCCGCCTCGAGCACGGTGTGGATCGCGCAGCCGAGCGCCGAGTCCAGCAGCGTCGCGGCCACCCCACCGTGCACCGAGCCGATCGGGTTGTACATCCACTCGGCAGGCTCGACCGCGAAGATCACGCGCCCCGGCTCGACCAGTGCGATCTCGAAGTCGAGCAGCGACGCGATCGGTGGCGGCGGGAGCTCGCCCGCCGCGATCTTGCGGATGGCCTCGAGCCCGGGCAGCTCGGCCGCGGCCTGGGCGGTGATCATCGGGTCGGCCCAGGTGAAGGTGCGCTCACGCGTCTCGGGTTGCGTCACGCAACCCAGAGTACCGCTGCCGCGCGCTGTATCGTTGCCGGTGGAGTCGATCGCACCCGAAGCAACGGGTCAGGGAATCCGGTTCGAAATCCGGAGCTGGCGCGCAGCGGTGGGAACGTGCGGCGCGGCCACTGCCACTGGACCTCAGGGTCTGGGAAGGCGGCCGCCTCGATCGCGTTCAAGCCCGAAGACCTGTCGACTCCGCCCCGGCAAGGGGCACCGACAACCGCGGCCTCGCGAGCATGGGCCGCTCGGATCATCAGGAGCAGGATCGATGGCACGTACTGCCGTTCTCGGGCTACCCCGCGTGGGGCCCAACCGCGAGCTGAAGTTCGCGATGGAGGCCTTCTGGGCCGGCCGCAGCAGCATCCAAGAGCTGGAGGCGACGGCGCGGGAGCTGCGCCGCGCGAGCTGGGAGTGCGCCCGCGAAGCCGGGATCGACGTGATCCCGTCCGGCGACTTCAGCCTCTACGACCAGATGCTCGACACCGCGTTCGGGCTCGGCGTGGCCGAGGGCGACTACTTCGCGTACGCCCGCGGCACGGCCGACCGGCCGCCGCTGGAGATGACGAAGTGGTTCGACACGAACTACCACTACCTCGTGCCGGAGCTGCGCGCCGACCAGGCGTTCACGCTCCGCGCCGACCACTGGACCGGCCCGCTGCGCGAGGCGGCGGAGCTGGGCATCAAGACGCGGCCGGTCGTGATCGGCCCGTACACGTTCCTCACGCTCGCCAAGGGTGAGAAGCCGCCGCTGGAGGCGCTCGTCCCGGTCTACCGCGAGCTGCTGCAGGCGCTGGCGGACGCCGGCGCCACCGAGGTCCAGCTGGACGAACCCTGCCTGGCGCTCGACGGCGTGCCGGCCGCGTACGCCGACGTGTTCGCCGCGCTCGCCACGGCGCCGATCGAGATCTGCCTCGCCACGTACTTCGCGCCCGCGGACCCGGTCGTGTTCGCGCTGCCCGCCGCCGAGATCCACATCGACCTCGTGCGCGCGCCGGAGCAGCTCGAGGCCGCGCTCGCCTCGGTCACCGGGCGGCTCTCGCTCGGCGTGATCGACGGCCGCAACGTCTGGGCCACCGACCCCGACCTCGCGCTCGACCGGATCGACGCCGCCGTCGCCGCGCTCGGCGCAGGCCGGGTCACGATCGCGCCCTCGTGCTCGCTCCTGCACGTGCCGTACTCGGCCGCGCGCGAGACGGAGATCGACGCCGAGATCCGTCCGTGGCTCGCCTTCCGCGACGAGAAGCTCGCCGAGCTGCGGCTGCTCGCGGACGCGCTCGCCGGTGACCGGGACGCGCTGCTGGAGCCCGCGCGGGACGTGATCAGCGCGCGCCGCACCTCCACGCACACCAACGACGCGGCCGTGCGCGGCCGCGTGGGCGCGCTCTCCCCCGCCGACTACGAGCGCAGCGCGCCCTTCGAAGCCCGTCACGCCGCCCAGCGCGCGCGGGTGCCGCTGCCGGAGCTGCCGACGACGACGATCGGCTCGTTCCCGCAGACGGCCGAGATCCGCGCGGCGCGCCGTGAGCACAAGGCCGGTGAGCTGGACGTGGAGGCCTACGAGCGCTTCCTGAAGGGGCAGATCGCGGAGGTCGTCAGCCACCAGGAGGCGGTCGGCCTGGACGTGCTCGTCCACGGCGAGCCCGAGCGCAACGACATGGTCGAGTACTTCGGCGAGCAGCTCGCCGGGTTCGCGTTTTCGCGGTTCGGCTGGGTGCAGTCGTACGGCTCGCGCTGCGTGAAGCCGCCGATCCTGTTCGGCGACGTCTCGCGCCCGGAGCCCATGACCGTTCGCTGGTGGCAGCACGCCCAGTCGCTCACGACGAAGCCGATGAAGGGCATGCTCACCGGCCCGGTGACGATCCTGCAGTGGTCGTTCGTCCGCGACGACCAGCCGCGCTCGGAGACCTGCACGCAGATCGCGCTCGCGATCCAGGACGAGGTCCGTGACCTGGAAGCCGCGGGGTGCTTCGCGATCCAGGTCGACGAGGCCGCGCTGCGTGAGGGGCTGCCGCTCCGCCACGCCGATCAGGACGTCTACGTGCGCTGGGCGGTCGACGCGTTCCGCTTGACGGTCGCGACCGCCGAGCCGGACACCCAGGTGCACACGCACATGTGCTATTCGGAGTTCAACGAGATGATGGAGCACATCGTCCGCCTGGACGCCGACGTGATCTCGATCGAGGCCTCCCGGTCGGACATGGAGGTCCTGGACGCGTTCGCGGGCGAGCTGGACTACCCGAACGAGATCGGGCCGGGCCTCTACGACATCCACTCGCCACGGATCCCGTCGACCGACGAGATCGAGCGGCTGCTGGAGCTCGCCGAGCAGCGGATCCC
Organism: Solirubrobacter phytolaccae; assembly: GCF_027587195.1. GTDB lineage: Bacteria > Actinomycetota > Thermoleophilia > Solirubrobacterales > Solirubrobacteraceae > Solirubrobacter > Solirubrobacter phytolaccae. Next base: position 3,705 of record NZ_JAPDDP010000082.1, read on the forward strand.
GCGCGAGCGGCTGTGGGTGAACCCCGACTGCGGCCTGAAGACCCGCGGCTGGGCCGAGGTGCGCCCGGCGCTCACGAACCTCGTCGCCGCCGCGCGGCGCCGGCGTGCCGCGGTGCGCGCGTGAACCTCCCGCCGTGGGCGACCACCGGGGTCGGCAGCCTCCCGTTCACGGACGTGACGGCGGCCGTCGACCACGTGCTCACGGCGTACGACATCCCGTTCTGCCCGCAGCTGCCGCGGCTGGAAGGCGACATGATCAGCGAGTGGCTGGGGGCCGACCCCGGCCGCTGCGGCTGGTCGCCGGCCCGTGATCGCGAGCGGCCGCGGGCCTGGGACGCGCTGCTCGCGCGGCTGGCCCGGACGCCCGCCGCGCACGGCGTCGTCAAGCTGCAGGTCACGGGCCCGGCGACGCTGGCGTGCGCCCTGCAGCGTGCCGGTGGCACCCTCTCGCGGCGTGAGGCGCTGGCCCTCGCCCACGAGCTGTCGACCTGGCTGGCGGCGAACGCCGGTGGCCAGGTGCGCGCGCTCGCCGAGCGCGGCTACGAGGCGCTGCTGATCGTCGACGAGCCGGCGCTGCACGTGTTCGGCACCGAAGACGTGGACGCCGCCTGGGACCCGCTGCGCGCGGTCGCTCCCGCGTGGGGCCTGCACCTGTGCGGCCCGGTTCCGTGGGGCGTCGTCGCGGCCGCTCGGCCCGACGTCTTCTCGTTCGACCTGTCGCTCGCGCCGGTGGACGCGGAGGCCGTGCGAGCGCTGCTGGCGAGCGGTACCCGGATCATGTGGGGCGTCGTCCAACCGCACCGGGCCGAGAACGGACGCGACGGGGCGGCGCGCCTCGAGGCGGCGGTCGCGGCGACGGGCGCCACGGGGGCGCGGAGCCTGCTCAGCGCGTCGTGCGGGAGCGGGCGGGTGTCGGTGCGCCGGGAGCAGGAGATCGCCGCCGCGTTGCACGAGTGCGCGGCGGCGGCGATCAGCTGAACGCCCGTCGGGTCCGCTTCCCTCTCAGGGCGGGCCCGACGCGCGTGGACTGCGTTACGGCGTGGTCGTCGAGAGCGTCAGCGTCAGCGGCTTCGAGTAGGAGCCGGTGCGCAGCGCTTCGTTGGCGCCGATGGTCTGCTTGAACTTCAGGTTGAGCTTGTCGTTGGAGACAGGCCCAGCCCACGCGTGCAGAGCGACGGGCGTGCCGGCGACCGGAGCGAAGGCGCCGTTGACGGCGGCCTCGATCGGCTGAGCCAGCGCGAACGTGCCGTTCACGAGCTTGCCCGGGTTGTTCGTCGACGGATCGACGACGGACAGCGTGGCCTCGGCCGCGGTGCTGGTGACCGTGACCTCGGTGGTGGCCTCGTAGCTCTTGCCGATGCCCGGGACGAACGTGCCGAGCGTGCCCGGCGTGCCGAGCGACAGCGACAGCGTGTTCGGCACGGCGCCGCCCACGTTGGCCGGCTTGGTGCTCTCGAGGTTCTCCGTGATGACCTTCGGGCCGTTGGCCGGCTTGTCGATCGTGAAGTCGTCGTAGAGCTTGCCGGTGGCGTCCTTGGACTTGTACACGAGCTTCTCGCCGTCGATCGAGATCACCTGGAACAGCTGGGTGTTCATGCCGATCTTCTTGGCGATCGCGCCGTTGGTGGTCCAGTTCGAGTCGTTGGCCTCGTACATCTTCGGCCCGGAGACCGAGACGACGTAGATCGACGTGCCGGTCTGGGTCGTGGTGCCCTGGGCCATGTTGCCACGGCCGTAGGAGTGGTCGTGACCCTGGAGGACCAGGTCGACGCCGTACTTCTCGAAGATCGGCAGCCAGGAGGCACGCTGATCCGGGTTGTTGCGGCCTTCGGCCGTCGAGAACATCGGGTGGTGGAAGGTCGCGACCGTCCACTTGTTCGGGTTGTTCTGCAGAACGCCCTCGAGCCAGTCACGCTGGATCTTGAGGAACTCGGGACGCAGCGCGGAGGCGACGGCCGAGACGTTCGAGTTGAGCGCGATGAAGCGGACGCCCTGGTAGTCCGTGTAGAACACGGTGCCCTTGAGGGCGTCGAGGACGGCCTGGGTACCGCCCGTCGTCGGACCGTTGTCCGGGAACGCGAACTGCGTGCGCCAGTACGGGGCCAGCGTCGTGCCGCTGTACTCGTGGTTGCCCGGCACGGCGATGCTGGGCTTCATGCCGTTGATCCAACCGGCGGCCTTGAACCACTCGCCCCACTGACCGTCGTTGTTCGACGTGTCGACGAGGTCGCCGGCGTGGACGTAGAGCTTGGCCTCAGGCGCGTCCGAGAAGGACTTGCGCACCAGGCGCGACCAATGCTCCTGGATGTCGTTCTGCGCGTCGCCGTAGTAGACGAACGAGAACGGCTCGGCCGTGGCCGCGGCGGTCTCGAACTCGTACCACTCGCTCCAGTTCGTGCCGTCGCCGAGGCGGTACAGGTACTGCGTCTTCGGCTCGAGGCCCGTGAAGCGGACCGTGTGGAACACGGTCGCGGCACCAAGGCTCGAGGTCTGCTGGACGTCGCGCGTGGACAGCACCGTCGTGGCGCTCGACTTGAAGCCCGGCCCCCCGGCGGACTTCGCGATCTGCGCCTGAGCGGTCTTGACGGTGGTATCCGTACGCCAGGTGACCGACTGCGAGTTCGACGGGTTAGCCTCGTGCGTGAGCACGATGCGGTCCGCCAGCGTCGTCGGCTTGTGCTTCTCCGCGGCCGGGTAGGCCGGGGTCGGTTCGCTCTGCGATTGGGCAACGTTGATGCCTGCCGCGAACAAAGCCGCGGTCAGAGCTGCGCCCAGAAGCGCCCGGTGTGCAACCGGTGCGTTCATGACCCTCCTTGGGTGATGGTTCGGTGTGACCGCCGCGAGTCTTGTATGAGAGGGCCCTGAGCCCGTTACCGGACGGTTACGTCACGACCCGGTAACAGGACGATCACGAGTCGCTGAGAGAGTGGCGGCCGTCATGAGAACCGCCGTCTTCGCGCTTTTGCTCGCCCTGCTGCTCCCCGCGACCGCCGCCGCGGAGGTCGACAAGCCGGGCACCTCCGAGGTCCGCCAGGACGGAACCCGGATCTCCTGGACCCTCGGCATCCCCGGTGAGGAGCTGACGAGCCTCGCCGGCGGCGAGACCAAGGAGCAGATCGCGGGCTACATGGCCAACAACGTGCGGATGTCGGTCGACGCCGAGTCGTGCCCCGGAGGCATGCACGAGGCGACCCCGATCCGTCGTGACGGCGTCGAGCCGTTCGCGCGCGTGGAGATGCGGTTCTCGTGCCCGAAGGAGGCCGGGAAGTTCGAGCTGGTCAACGAGACGTTCGTCACCAACGTCACCGACTACGAGCTCGGCGGCGCGAGCGGCACGTTCCGCTTCGACGCCGACCACACGCTGCTGGAGTCGACGAGCCCGAAGTTCCCGCGCTGGGTCCGCGACGGCTTCGAGAGCATCATCGGCGGCTGGGAGCACGTCCTGTTCCTCGCGATCCTGCTGCTCGGCGCGCGCGGCGTGCGGGAGTTCGGGACGCTCGCGGCAACCGCCGTCGGAGCGACCCTCGTGGCGCTCGTGCTCGCCGTCGAGGGCATCGTCAACGTGCCCGAGCGCACGCTCGAGCTGGTCACCGTCGCCTCGATCGTCGGCGTCGCGGCGCTGCCGGTGCTGGGCATCCGCGGCCGCCCGCAGGTGTACGCCGTGTTCGTCCTCGCGCTGGCGCACGGGCTCGCGGTCGCCGTCGACGTGCCCACGACCGACGCGCTGCTGGGCTTCGGCCTCGGCGTCGTCGCCGCCGAGGCGCTCGTCGTCAGCCTGGCTGGAGCGCTCCCGCTCGCATGGAGAGCACTCGGTCGGAAGCCTGGTGCACCAGCACCGGGTCGTGAGCGATCAGCAGCACGCTGAGGTTGAGCTCCTCGCGCAGGTCGAGCAGCACGTTCATCACCTGCGCACGGACGGAGACGTCGAGCGAGGAGACGGGCTCGTCGCACACGAGCACGTCGGGGGACGAGGCCAGCGCGCGGGCGATCCCGATGCGCTGGCGCTGGCCGCCGCTCAACGCGCGCGGCTGACGCGCCGCGAACGCCTGCGGGAGGCCGACGAGCTCGAGCAGCTCGCCGACGCGGGCGACGCGCTCGCGCCGGTTGCCCATGCCCGCGACCTGCAGCGGCTCCTCAAGCGTCCTGCCGATCGTCCAGCGCGGGCTGAGGCAGGACTCGGGGTCCTGGAAGACGAGCTGGACGCGCCGGCGCAGCTCGCGCCGCTTCGGGAGCAGCTCCTCTCCGTCGAGGAAGACCCGCCCGCTCTCCGGCCGCTCGAGCCCGACGATCACGCGGGCGAGCGTGGTCTTACCGCAGCCGGAGTCGCCGACCAGGCCGAGGATCTCCCCCGGCGCGAGGGTGAGCGAGACCCCGTCCACGGCGGTGATGGCGCCGAAGCGCACGCGCACGTCATCGACTACGAGCATGGGTCCTCACGTGGCAGGAGACGCCGTCGACCAGCTCGGGGCGGTCGGTCGAGCAGACATCGAGGGCGAGCGGGCAGCGCGGCGCGAACGCGCAGCCGCGGATGCGCTCGGTCAGGTCGGGCGGGGCACCCTCGAGCCCGACGAACCGTGTGCCGGACTTGACGTCGGCGGCCGGGACCGCGGCGAGCAGGCCTTGCGTGTACGGGTGCTCGGGCGCTTGTAGGACGCGGGAGGCCGGGCCCTGCTCGACGATCCGGCCGGCGTACATGACGGCTACGTCGTCGGCCATCCGGGCGACGACGCCGATGTCGTGCGTGATCAGCAGCAAGGCCAATCCGAGCCGCTGTTGCAGGTCTGCGAGCGCGTCGAGGACCTGCTCCTGCATGCTCGCGTCAAGCGCGGTGGTGGGCTCGTCGGCGATCAGCACGCGCGGGTCGCCCGCGAGCGCGCCGGCGATCATCGCGCGCTGGAGCATGCCGCCGCTCAGCTCGTGCGGGTAGGCGTCGGCGGCGCGGACCGGGTCGGGCAGGCCGACCAGCTCCAGCAGCTCGATCGCGCGGGCTCGCCGCTGCTTGCGGGGGAGCTTGGCCGCGTCGGTGACCTGCGAGCCCACGCGCCGCAGCGGGTTGAGCGCGCTCGGCGGGTCCTGGAAGACGACGCCAACGTCGCTGCCAAGGGTCGGCTTCGTGCCGTCGAGGGTCAGCGAGCCGCTGATGTCGGCGCTCACGCCCGGCGGGAGCAGGCCGAGCGGCGCGAGCGACATCACGGTCTTGCCCGAGCCGCTCTCCCCCACGATCGCGAGCGTGCGGCCGGGTTCGAGGTGCCAGGAGACGTCGTTGACCGCGTGCACGGCGCCCTTCGCCGGATACAGGCGGACGGTCAGGTTCTCGGCGACCAGCGTCATGCCAGGGCCTCCGCGCGCCGGCGCGCGAGCTTGCGCTTGGAGAGCACGCGCGGGACGCGGTCCAGCGCGACCCGCTCACCCGCGAGGTTGAACCCGATCACCAGCAGCGTGAGCGCCAGGCCGGGATAGATGACCAGGCCGGGGCTCGTCTCCATGAACGGCAGGCCGGCGACGAGCATCTGGCCCCACTCGGGCGTCGGCGGTTGGACGCCGAGGCCGAGGAAGCTCAGCGTCGCGACGGAGACGACGATGAAGCCGGCGTCCGCGGTCGCGTAGACGAGCACCGGGCCGAGCGCCGCCGGGATCAGGTGCTTGCGCAGAATCCAGCCGCGCCGCGCGCCCATCAGCTGGACGGCCTCGATGTACGGTCGGCGCTTGACGGAGACGATCAGCGTGCGCGAGAGCCGCGCGTACGCGGGCCAGGCGGCGAGCATCAGCGCGAGCACCATGTTGGTCACGCCCGGACCGAGGAAGCCGAGGATCGCGAGCGCGATCACGAGGTTCGGGACGGCGAGCGCGACGTCGGTCACGCGCATCAGGACCTCGTCGACGAGCCCGCCGCGCATGGCGGCGACCGAGCCGACGAGCACGCCGAACCCGAGCGCGCCCGCGAGCACCAGCGCCACCGTGGTGAGCGACGTGCGCGCGGCGAACAGCAGGCGCGAGAGCGTGTCGCGACCGAGGTCGTCCGTGCCGAGCGGGTGCGTGCCGCTCGGGCCTTCCAGCACCGCGTTCAGGTCGGTGGCGTCGGGCGCGTAGGGCGCGAGCTCCGGGCCGAGCAGGGCGACGAGCGCGAACACCGCCACGATCACCAGCACGCCTCTCATGACATCCCCTCCGCGACCGCGCGACGGAGCCGCGGGTCGATCGCCCGCGTCGTGATGTCGACGACGGTGTTGATGGTCACGAACAGCGCGGCGAACAGCAGCAGCCACGCCTGCAGGACCGGGAAGTCACGGAACTTGACGGCCTCCAGGAAGTAGATCGCGGCGCCCTGCCACGAGAACACGGCCTCGATCACGATCGCGCCGGTGATGATCACGCCGATCTGCGTCGCGAGCGCGGTGAGCGTCGGGACGGCGACGTTCGGCAGCGCGTCGCGCAGCACGGTCATACGTCTGGAGCGGCCGCGGCTGATCGCGGTGGTCACGTAGCGGGAGGAGACGGCCTCGGCGAGGCCCACGCGCACCACGCGTGAGAGCACGGCGCCGCTCGCGAGGCCGAGCGTGATGCACGGCAACAGCCACGAGCTCGGCCCGCTCACGCCCTCGGCCGGCAGCCAGCGCAGCGTCACCGCGAACAGCAGCACGAGCAGCGCCCCGAGGTAGAAGCTGGGGATGGACACGGAGACGAGCGCGGCCGTGCGGGAGAGCCGGTCGTGCAGGCCGCTCGGGAACAGCGCGCCGAGCACGCCCGCCCCGGCGCCCGCGATCAGCGCGAACAGCGTCGCGCCGACCACGAGCAGGACCGTCGTCGGCGTGCGCTCACGCAGCTCCGCCCAGATCTCGCCGTTCGTGCGCAGCGACGTGCCGAGGTCGCCGCGGACGACGTCCCCCAGCCAGTCCAGGTAGCGGACCGGCAGCGGGCGGTCGAGGCCGAGCTCGGCCCGGACGCGCTCCACCATCTCGCGGTCGGCGCCGAACGAGCGCCGCTCGGCGACGATCTGCGCCGGGTCGCCCGGGGCCAGCGTCACGAGCGTGAAGACGGCGACCGACGCCACCGCGAGCACGAGCACCGCGGTGGCGATCCGGCGGAGGATGAAGCGCGCCACGGCGTTACTTCGTGACCGACAGCGTGTGCAGCGGCAGCTCGTACTCGGTCGCCGGCAGCTCCAGCCCCTGGACGTTCTTGCCGTGGGCCCAGATGCGCGACGTGTAGACGAGCGGGACGAACGCGTCCTGCTCGCGCAGGTACGTGTAGATCGCCTCGAACGCGGGCTCGCGCTCGTCGCCCGTGGCCGCGAAGGCCGTGTCGATCAGCGGGTCCAGTTCCTTCGCGTTCATGAAGATCTTGCCGTCGACGCCGATCTCCGTGCGGCTGTCGAACACCGCGCCGAAGGAGCCGTACGGGTCGTAGGGCGCGGCGTAGGTGGCGTAGAACGCGAGGTCGTACTGGCGCTTGGCGATCTCCTTGTGGCGGGTCGCGTGGTCGACGAGCCGGACCTCGACCTGGATGCCGATCTCCTTCAGCGCGCTCTGCATGACCTCGGCCATCGCGCGGCCGCCCGGGATCGCGTCCTCAGAGCTCAGCAGCGTGACCTTCAGCGGCTTGTCGGGGCCGTAGCCGGCCGCCTTGACGAGCTGCGCCGCGGCGGCCTTGTCGACGGCCGGGATCTCCTGCCGCGCGCCGGCCAGCGGCACCGAGTCCGGGAACAGGTTGCCGGCGGGCTCGCCGAACCCGAAGTACAGCGCCTTGGCGATCGCCTTGCGGTCGATGACCTTGTTGACCGCGGTGCGCAGGCGCTGGTCGTTGAACGGCGCCTTGGCCTCGTTGAAGCCGAGGATGAGCGTGCCCGTGCCGGTCTCGGTGACGAGCTTGACGTCGGCGGCGTTCTTGAGCGCGAGCGCGTTGCGTGGCGTCAGCGGCGCGGTGGACTCGCCGCCGATGATGTCGACGTCACCGGCGCGAAGGGCGGAGAGCCGCGTCTGGGCGTCCGGGATGACGTCGAGCTCCAGTCGGGTCGGCTTGGGCTTGGTGCCCCAGTAGTGCTCGTTGCGGGTGAAGGACGCGCCGTTGCGGTCCGACTTTTCCAGCACCCACGGGCCGGTGCCGACCGGCTTGGTGTACAGGCCCTCTTCGTCCACCGACTTCGGGCTGAGCAGGCGCACCGGGCGGATGTAGGCGAGCTCCTGCAGCGCGGGCGGGTACGGCTGCTTCAGCTCGAGCACGAACGTCTTCGGGTCGACGACCTTCATGGCCTTGAACGCGCGCGAGAGGCCGAGCCAGGAGGTGTCCTCCTTGCCCGCCCAGCGCTTGAAGTTCCACTCGACGGCGGCGGCGTCGACCGGCGCGCCGTCGGTGAAGGTCACGCCCTCGCGCAGTGTGAACGTGTAGGTCTTGCCGTCCTCGCTGACCTCCCAGGACTCGGCGAGGCTCGGCTCGATCTCGCCGTCCTTGGCGTACTTGACCAGGCCGTCGAACAGCAGGTCCTGGACCTGGAAAAGGCCCGCGTAGTCGTGCGGGTCGAGGTTGCCGGCGCGCTGGCCGACGGCCACGCGCACCGTGCCGCCTTCAGCGCCTCCGGCGGTCGCGGCGCGCGGCGAGCCGGCGTCGGAGGACGAGCTCTGGGCGCCGCAGCCGGCGAAGGCGAGCGCGATGGCGGTGATGAGAACGGCGTGAAGGCGGGGCATGACGATGCCCCAGTCCAGCCGCCGCTAAACGGCAACTCGTGAGCATCGTGTGAACGTCGAATGGGATTATCAAGTCGGTAACAGCCCTGCGGCCGAACAGGTGATCAACTGCGGGCCGCCATGAAGCGTCTCCTCCTGCTCTCACTTCTCCTGCTGGTGTTCCCCGCCACCGCGCAGGCGCACTTCACGACCCAGGGCTACCACGAGATCGTGCAGGACGGAGACCGCGTCGACTACGTGCTCGGGCTGGAGTCCGAGGCGCTGTACACGCTCGCGGACGGGCGCGACAAGGCGACGCTCTCGGCCTACCTGCTGCCGCGCGTGCGGATCTCCAGCGACGGCGAGCGCTGCGACGGCAAGCTGGTCGGCTCTTCCTCACAGCGGCGCAGCGGCCAGGACTACCTCCGGCTCGTCCTCCAGTTCCAGTGCGCGAACGCCGACGGCCCGTTCTCGGTCCGCTACGCCGTCCCGAACGAGAGCCTCGCGCGCTTCGAGCTCGGCGGCCAGTCGGGCACGTTCATGTTCGACCCGGACAACCTCGTCCTGCGCGCCGACGACCCGCCGGGCTTCCTGCACTTCATCGAGGAGGGCGTCGAGCACATCGTGCTCGGCTGGGACCACGTCGTGTTCCTCGTGATCCTGCTGCTCGGCGCGAAGACCTTCCGCGACGTGGCCAAGCTCGCGACCGCGTTCACCGTCGCGCACAGCGTCACGTTGGCGCTGGCGATCCTCGGCGTGGTCAGCGTGCCGAGCGAGATCGTCGAGCCGCTGATCGCCGCGTCGATCGTCTACGTCGCCGCGATGCAGGTGCTCGGCGTCGAGAACGACAAGCAGCTGTGGGTCGTGTTCGCCTTCGGCCTGCTGCACGGGCTCGGGTTCGCCGGCGCGGTCACGTTCCCCGGCGGCACGCCGATCGTCAGCGCGCTGATCGGCTTCAACCTCGGCATCGAGCTCGGCCAAGCACTGATCATCGCCGTCGTCTTCCCGGTGCTGCTGTGGACGCGGCGCTTCGAGTGGTCCAAGCTCGCGACCGCGTCGGCGGGCTCCGCCGCCGCGGCTATCGGCCTGTTCTGGCTGTCGCAGCGGGTCCTGGGCGGCTGATTCTCGCCTCTGTCGCCGTGAGCGGCAGGGTGAGCGCGAGCGCCAAGCCGGCGATCGGCAGCGCGGCGACGATCCACATCACGGTCTCCAGCCCCGCCTGGTCGGCGACCGTGCCGAACAGCGCGGCGAACACGCCGCCGACGCCGATCGAGAAGCCGAGCGTGACGCCGGACGCGATCCCGAGCCGGCTCGGCAGGTACTCCTGCCCCATCACGACACTCACGCTGAACGACATCACGGTCACGAAGCCGATGCAGGCGAGCAGGATCCCCGCGGAGATGCCCTCGGGCGCGAGCATGAACGCGGTCAGCAGCGGGATCTGGGCGATGATCGAGCCGACGAGGACCTTCCGGCGCCCGATCCGGTCCACCAGTCGGCCGCCGACGAGCGTGCCGAGCGCGCCCGCGAACAGCATCCCCGCGAGCGCGGTGTTGCCTCCCGCCTCGCTCAACCCGTAGGTGTGGATGAGCCACACCGGCGCGAACGACTGCAGGCCGAAGTAGACGCCGGAGCGGATCGAGACGACGCCGGCGAGCGTGCCGAAGGCGCCCCACTGGTCGTCGCTGTGGTCGGTCTTGCCGGCGGCGACGGCTTGTGCGGCCTGCGCGCTGCGGGCCTTGAGCTTCGGCAGCTCGAACGCGAGGACGAGCGCGACGATCGCGGGCAGGATGGCCACGATCAGCGTGCCGTTCAGCCCGACCGCGAGCACGGCGGGCGTGATGAGGACGGGCGCGAGCGCGAAGCCGGTGTTGCCGCCGACGCTGAACAGGCTCATGCCGGTGCCTCTTCGCGAGCCGCTCGCGTAGTTGGCGTAGCGCGCGCCCTCGGGATGGAAGGCGGCGACGCCGAGACCCCCGAGACCGACCAACACGCATGTCAGGGCGAAGGAGTCCGCCACGCCGGCGCCCGCGATCCCCACCGCGGCGAGCGCGACGCCGACCGGCATCAGCCACGCGAGCTGGAGCTTGTCGGAGAGCGCCCCGAAGACCGGCTGGATGATCGAGGAGCCGATCGTCACCACCAGCAGCAGCACGCCCGCCGCGCCGAACGAGTAGCCGCGCTGCGAGACCAGGAAGGGAATCAGGGCCGGAATCGACCCCTGACACAGGTCCGCCGCGGCGTGGCCACTTGCGAGGGTGGCCAGGCCGCGACGGTCCAGATCCTGCATGCGTTACATCAAAGCACCAGCTTCAGCGCGTACTGCCGGTCGGCGCCGGCGTCGCTCGAGACGCGCGCCTTGACGCTGAGCGGCTTGCGCTTGGTCGGCTTGCGCGAGACCTTAACCTTGTAGGTCTTGGTCTGGCCGGCCGCGAGGTTGTACGTGGCGCGGCCGATCCGGCGGTTCTTGTACGTCAGGGTCACGGTGCCCTTGCAGCCCGCGGTGCCGGCGGGGCAGCTGAGCTTGATCGCGGCGGCGCCCTTCTTGTACTTGGCCGTCTTGTCGGGCTTGCCGGCGCCCGGGGCCGGAGCGGGCGCGGGCGTCACCGCGGGCTTGGCGACCGCCTCGATGTCGACCGTCGTGTCCTCGTTGTCGATCGTGGCGCTGTCGGTGCCCGAGCCGCCGAAGAAGTGGCCCGCGAGGTTGTCGCGGACGTTGAAGACATCGTTGCCCGCGCCGCCGTCGGCGACGATCGGCAGGCCGGTGCCGGGCGAGCTGGTCAGCGTGTCGTTGCCGCCGAGCGCGTTGAGCTCGAAGAACTCGGCCGTGGCGATGCTCAGGTTGAACGCGACCTGCGTGAGGCGGTCGTAACGCACGCGGCCGTTCTCCGGCTTGAAGGTGGAGACCTCGTCCGCGGCGCTGAGATTGACCTCGACGCGGTCGACGCCGCCGTCGCCGTTCATCAGGTCGCTGCCGTCGCCGTTGTTCCACACGGTCGTGTCGTCGCCGCCCCCGCCGTTGAAGGTGTCGCCGCCACGGTCGCCGATGATCCGGTCGCCGCCCTCGCCGCCGTTGAGCGCGTCGTTGCCGTCGCCGCCGTTGACGAGGTCGGCGCCGTCGCCGGTGGTGATCGTGTCGTCGCCCGAGCCGGCGTCGATCGTCATCGGGAGCGTGACGCCCGGGTCGGTGACGAGCGTGTCGTTGCCCCCGAAGCCGTTGATCGCGAGCCGGTCGACGTCGATGATGTCGATGCCGAACGTGACCGCCGTGACGCGGTCGAAGCGGAAGCCGTTCGGGGCGGTCTTGACCGTCATCCCGTCCGTGATCTGGCTCGCGTTGACCTGCGTCTCGTCGACGCCGCCGCCGCCCGTGTTGGAGTCGGTGCCGTCGCCGTTGTTCCAGATCATCACGTCGTTGCCGGCGTCGCCGTTGATCGCGTCGCCGCCGCGGAAGCCCGTGATGCGGTCGTTGCCGTCGCCGCCGCTGATCGTGTCCGCGTTGTCGGAGCCGACGATGATGTCGTCGCCGGCCTCGCCGCTGAGCGTGGAGTTGTTCAGGTCCGCCGCGGAGAGGTTGATGGCGTCGTTGCCGGCGCCGAGGTTGGCCACCACGCCGACCGTCCCGCTGACGATCGGCTGGGCGTTGGGCTGGGTCGCGTCGAAGTCGGTGTTGTCGGAGAAGCCGTTGGCCGCCCCGAAGTTGTTCGTGAGCTGGCCCTGGGCGTTGACCGCGAGGATGACGTTGTCGTCCGCCTCGTTGCCGGTGATGGTCAGCGTGCCCGCGGCGACCTGCGTCGTGATCGCGGCGTTGGCCGCTGCGGGCACCGTCAGGACCAGGGCCGCGACCGCGAGCGGGAGGAGGAGTTTCGGCTGCATGCCGGCTTAGACGCCGGCGAGCTGAGGCGTATTCCGGCGCAGCGCGGCGACGTCGACCTCGCGCCCCTGGGTGATCGCGGCGCGGAGGCTCGCGACGTCGTTGCCCGGGCCGAGGAGGATCGCGCCGACGATCCGGTTGTCCGCCACGAGCAGCTTGCGGTAGGTGCCGGCGCCCTCGTGGACGATTACCTCGTCGTCCGGTTGCGGCTCGAAGCGCCCGATGCTCGCGAGCTCCACGCCGACGACCTTGAGCATCGTCACCGGCGGCGCCGGGACGTACGTCTTCTCTCCCCCGGCCGCGTTCTCGGCGGCGACCTCCGCTTGCGCGACCGCGGTCGGCCAGAGGCCCGGCGTCTGCTTGTCGAACTCCGCGACGTCGCCGGCGGCGAGGATGTGCGGGTCCTCGGTGCGCATGTGGTCGTCGACGAGCACGCCGCGGTGCGTCGCGAGCTGGGCGTCGCGCGCGAGCTCCGCGTTGGGCTCGATGCCGGCCGCGACGAGCAGGATCTGGGCCGGGAGCGTGCGGCCGTCCTTGAGGTCCAGGCCGCGCAGGCGTCCGTTGGCGTCGACGCGGTCCACCTCGGCGTCGAGGATGATCTCCAGGCCGAGCGCCTCCAGGTAGGACTTGAGCAGCTCGCCGGCGCGCTGGTCGAGCTGGCGGCGCAGCAGGCCCGGGCCGCGTTCGAGCACGGTCGTCCGGATGCCGAGCTTGTGCAGCGCGTAGGCGGCTTCGAGGCCGAGCAGGCCGCCGCCGGCGACGACACCGCGGCGGGAGCCGACCCGCTGCGCGTAGGCGCGCAGGGCCATGGCGTCGGCGGCGGAGCGCAGGACGCCGGTGCCGGGGGCGCCGAAGCCGTCGATGCTCGGCACGTGGCTGCGGCTGCCGTTGGCGAGGATGAGCCGGTCGTACGGGAGCTTCTCGCCGGTGCCGAGCGCGACCTCGCGGTTGGCCCGATCGATCCAGAGGGCTCTCGTGTTCAGCCACGTCGTAATCGCGCGCTCGTCGTACCAGGCGTCGGGGTTCAGGTACAGGCCCTGCATCGCCGAGCGGCCGTAGACGAGGCGGCTGATGCCCATGCGGTTGTAGAGGTGGTGCGGCTCCTCCGCGATCAGGTCGATCTTGGTCGCGGGGTGTCGTCTGCGGAGGTGGTCGGCGGCGGTGACGCCGGCGATGCCGTTGCCGATCACGACGACGCGTTGCACGGAGCGGTCCCAGTTGAAGTCGAGGACCTGCGACACGCGCGGCCGTTCTGGCTTCTCCGGCGTGAGCTGGACGCTGACCGGGCCCGTGACCTTCACGCAGCACGCCATGCGGGTGTTGGTGGCCAGGCCGAGCCGTTCGAGCGTGGCCTTCTCGTCGTCGGAGATCTCGCTCGTGCAGGCCATGCCGTCCTTGATCGCGACGGGGTCGGCGCCGCAGATGCCCATCCGGCAGCCCGCCTCGATCGGCAGGCCGTTGGCCTCGATCACCTCGAGCAGGGTCTGCCCCGGCTTGGGGGCGACGCGCTTGTTGTCCGGGAGGAACGTGACCTGCGGGCCGCTTGCCCGGTTGAGGGCGCTGGAGAGCGCGGCGGGGGCGCTCGAGGGCGCGGCCGGTGCCGGCTTCGCGGTCGCCTTGTCCAGGAACGGCTGCTCCTTGGCGAGCGTGCGGTACAGCCAGGTGGCGGCGAGCGCGATCGCGGCGGCGCGCAGCGCGTAGGTCAGCGGGTCGAGGCCGACGTCCGCCGCGTACCAGTAGAAGATGCCGAACGCCGTGGCCCCGAAGACGGTCGTGATCGTGTGCGCGCTCGTCTTGAAGAACGTGATCAGCGTCGCGAAGACGGCGAGGCTGACGGCCGTGGTGAGCGCCATCTGCTCGACCGGGACCGCGAAGAAGCCGAGGACGATGCCGGGGAACGCGCCGACGAAGTACTTGCGGTAGCCGCTCCAGTACGTGTCCTGGTCGTGGAGGTCGGCCAGGTAGGCGGCGCGCGGGTTGAAGTCGTAGCAGTTCTTGACGCAGCCGACGCACGGCTGGCAGTGCGCGTTCGCCACGAGCAGCAGCGGCGTCTGGCCGTAGATGCGCTGGACGGGGAGCAGCGGGCAGATCGTGCTGCACCAGCCGCTCTTGCCCTTGAGGAAGATCCCGCCGGTGAAGGCGGCGGCCATCGCGCCGAGGAGCAGCAGCGCGGAGTACGCGCCGCTGTCGTCGAGGCCGAGCTTGCGCAGGACGACGAAGCCGATGAACAGGCTGAAGGCGATGACGTAGCCGTATTCTTTCAGCCAATCCGGCGCGGTGAGTGCCTTGGTGAACTCGAGCGCGCGCGGCGTCTGGTTGGAGGCAGCGAGCGGGCAGAGGTTGCGCCACAGGCCCGGGACGGTCAGGAACAGCAGCGGCAGGAGCGGGATCACGACCTTCCACATCAGGAAGAGGCCGGTGTCGGGGGCGGCGATCAGGAGGGCCGCGAGGATCAGCGCGGCGACGATGCTTCCCGCCCGCATGCCGTGCCAGACCTTGACCGGGATCCGGCTCGGGATCTGGGTGTAGTTCGGGAACGCGGTCACCCGGTCCACCCCGGCGTCGTCTCGCCCGTGGCGTGGAGCCGTGCCGAGAGGATGCGACCGAGGTCGAGCAGGATGTCGCGCCCGAGCGCGGGGTTGCGGGCGGCGAGCGCCTCGAAGCCGTCGAAGCTCAGGCGCAGCATCTCACCCTCGCTCATGGCCTCGATGGAGACCGTGCGTGGCGCGCCGCTGAGGAAGGCGGACTCGCCCAGGGTCGTGATCGGGTGCACCACGCCGGACGGCGCCTTCACCCAGCCCGTCACGAGCAGGTAGAGGGCGCGATCCTGCTCGCCTTGCCTGAGGATGACCTCGCCGGGCGCGAACAGCCGCGTCTCCGAGTGGTCGAGCAGCATGGCCCAGTCCTCCTCGCCACGTCCGCTCAAGAAGCCCGGCAGGCCGTGCTCGGCGGGTTGCGAAGGCTCCGTCGGATAGTCGAAGAAGCCTGTCGTGTCCATGCTGAGCCAACTCTACGGCTGGATGCGGGTCACGGTGGAGGATTCGTGGTTGGCGACCCAGACGGAGCCGGCGCCGGTCGCGATCCCGAGCGGGTGCTCGCCGACCGGGATCGGCGCGCCTTGGATGCGGCCGGTCTGCTCGTCGATGCGCGTGACCGTGTTGTCCTGGTTGTTCGTGACCCAGACGCTGCCGAAGCCCTGTGCGAGCTCGCGCGGCTGGCGGCCGACGGTGATCGCGTCGAGGGGCTTGCCCGTCTTGCGGTCCAGTCGGGTGACCGTGCCGTCGTCGGCGTTCGCGATCCAGGTCGCGTTTCGGGTCTCGATCACCCCGCGCGGGTTCTTCCCGGTCGGGATCGCGTCGCCGACGAGCTGCGCCGTGCTCGGGTCGATCCGGTTGACGGTCCCGTCCTTGGCGTTCGTCACCCACACGAACCGGCGGCCGACGAAGATCCCGGCAGGCTCCCGCCCCACCCCGATCGGGCTGCCGACGAGCGCCGGCGCCGCGCGGTCGACGCGGTTCACCGTGCCGTCGTTGCGGTTCGCGACCCACAGCAGCTGCTTGCCGAGCGCGATCGCCTCGGGCCGGTCGCCGACCTTCACGGAGGCGGTGCGCTGCCCGCTCTCGAACCGCGCGACACGGTCATCGCCGGCCACGCCCACCCACGTGACGCCCTTGCCCGCGACCACATGATCGGGCCGCGTGCCGGCGTCGATCGGGTCGCTGGTCCGGTTCGTCTCAGGATCGATCGTCGTCAGCGAGCCCGCGCCGTGGTTGGCCACGAACACCTTCCCCTGGGAGACAGCGACGCCATCGGGACGGCGTCCGACCTCGATCGTCTCGACGGCCCGCGCGGGCGCAGCGGTCGCCGTGGCGGTCGCGGTCGCGGTCGGCGTGGCCGTGGCCGCGGCGGCCACTCGCCGCTCCTCGGTGCCGCTCGTGGCCGCGAGCACCGCCGCGACGATCCCGGCCACGAGCACGAGGGGCAGCGCCACCCCAGCCGCGAGCCGAGGCCACTTCGCCCCGCGCGCGGATGTCACCGCGCTGACAACCGCAGGCCCGGACAGCGAGTCCTCGCCGGCGGCGACGCGCGCCACGGGCCCAGTCGGAGCCGCACCGCCCGCGCGATCGTGGCCCGCTGCGACATGCCTCGCGCCCTCGTCCGGCAACGCCGTTCCAGCAGCCAACGCGCGCGCCGCCGAGGCGCCACGCTCGGCCTCGAGCTGCGCCTGCGCCGCACGCACGAGCTCGGACTGCGGGCCCGTCGCCGCGCCGCTCGCCGCCGCCCCGTTCGCGCCCGCGCCACTCGCCGCCGCGCCACTCGCCGCCGCGGCACTCGCGGTCGCCGTGCCGTTCGTGGCCGGGTGGCTCGTGGCGGCGAAGCCTGCGGCCCGGGAGCCGGGGATGACGGCGAGGGGCGCGCTTGCCCCGGCAGGCCCGTTCCGGCCTGCCGGGGCTGGCGCCACGGCGGGGTTCGTCGCGGGGCTCGGGCCGGTCGCCCAACCGGGGGTCGAGCTCTGCGGACGGGCCGCCGAAGACGGGAAGGCCGCGAGGCCGACCGGGGCGGTGTCCCAGCCGGGGCGCGAGGCGCCGCGCACGGCCGCGGTCGCCGCTGCCGCGAGGGCGCCCGCGGACTGGAAGCGGTCGTCGGGGTCCTTGGCCATGGCGCGCTCGACGATCGCGTCGAACTCGGGCACGTCCGGGCGCACGTCGCTCACGAGCGGGGGTGGCTCGGTGATGTGGGCGTACATCTTCGCCATGTCGCCGCTGCGGGCGAACGGGACGGAGGCCGTGAGGAGCTGGAACAGGACGCAGCCGAGCGCGTAGACGTCGGTGCGCGCGTCGGTGGCCTCGCCGCGGACCTGCTCGGGCGCGGCGTAGTCGGTCGAGCCGACGAACAGGCCCGTGCGGGTCAGGCGAGTCTGGGTCGCCTCGCGTGAGAGGCCGAAGTCGGTCAGGTAGACGTGGTCGCAGGCGCCCACGAGCACGTTGGCGGGCTTGACGTCCCGGTGCACGAGCCCGCGCGCGTGCGCGGCGTCGAGTGCCGCCCCGATCTGCGCGACCAGCCGCACCGCGCGCTCGGCGGCCATCGGCCCGTCCGCGCTGAGGTACGCGAGGTCGACGCCGTCGACGAACCGCATCGCGATGAACAGCTGCCCGTCCGCCGACTCGCCCGCCTCGTACAGCGGGATCACGTTCGGATGGTCGATCGCCGCGGCGGTCTCCCACTCACGGCGGAAGCGCTGGCGGAACGCTTCGTCGGCGGCCAGCTCCGCCGTCAGCAGCTTCAACGCCACCGGCCGGCCGAGCGCCACCTGCGTCGCGCGATAGACGATGCCCATGCCGCCACGACCGGCGACGGACTCGATGCGGTATCCAGCGAGCGCTTGGCCCGGGGCGAGTGTCTCCACGCATGGAGTGACGCGCGGACCGCATGGTGTATTCCGTGCGCGTTTCGGCACGGAATCTTTGCGAACGCGTGTTGATCCGTTCACCCCGGCGCTGCAGAGTTCAGGGGGTGCCGCAGAGAACCTCCGCTGAGCGAAACCTCCGAGCTGCACCCCCTGCCGAGATCGCAAGAATCGCGGCGCGGCAGCACGGGATCGTCACGCTCGCGCAGCTCCGGGCCGCCGGGATGAGCGCGCCGGGGGTCACGCGCGCGGTTGAGGCCGGCAAGCTCCATCGCGTGCACCGGGGCGTGTACGCCGTCGGGCACGCTGCTCTCTCGCGTGACGCGCGGTTCATGGCCGCCACGCTCGGCGCAGACGGGGCGCTGAGCCACCTGTCCGTGGCGGACTTCTGGAAGGTCTCACGCTGGCGCCACTCCACGATCGATGTGGTGTCGACGCGGCGGCGCGCGCTGCAGGGCGTCGAAGTGCACACGGTGCGCTCCCTGGACGAACGAGACGTCCTCGTCCAGAACGGCATCCGCGTGACGACCGTCGCCCGGATGCTCGTCGACCTCACCGACGTCCTCACGCCCCATCAGCTCGCGTGGGTGATCCACGAGGCCACGTACCACAAGATCTTTGACGAGCGCGCGACCCGCGCGGCCATGACCAGAGCGAACGGCCGCCGCAACCTGCACGTGCTCGAGAGAGCGCTCGAGCTCAGAGCCCAGGGCTCAGCCGGCACGCGCAGCGCAAAGGAGGACACGTTCCTCGAAGCCCAGACGACCGAGCCGCTCGTGAACGTGAAGCTCGAGGTCGACTTCCACTGGCCGGACGAGCGCCGGATCGTCGAGGTCGACGGCCCGCCCCACGACCGGCTGGCCACGCGCCTCGAGGACACGCGCCGGGACCAGCTGCTCGAACGAGGCGGGTGGAGCGTCGAACGGGCTAGTTGAGCCCGAGCTCCTTCGCGTGGTGCGCGCGGTAGTCCTTGCGCGCGGACAGCACGCGCTCGACGTAGTCGCGCGTCTCCTTGAAGGGCACGTGCGAGGCCACGCGGAACTTCTCGCCGCGAGCCGCGGCGGCCGCGCGCCACTCGTCGACCTTGCCCTCGCCCCCGTTGTAGGCGGCGAGCGTGAGGATCGTGTTGCCGTTGTACTTGTCCAGCAGGTAGCGCAGGTACCAGGTGCCGTAGGCGATGTTGATCTGCGGCGTCGCGAGGTCGGTCTGCGTGAACTGCGTGCCGCCCGACTTGCGCGCGATGTAGTCGGCGGTGTCCGGCATGATCTGCATCAGGCCCATCGCGCCCGCGCCGGAGGTCTGGTAGCGGAAGCGCGACTCGGTGTAGATGACCGCCGCGATCAGCGCCGCGTCGACGCCCTTGTCGGCGGCTTGCTGGCGGATGATGTCCTCGTGCCGGAGGGGCAGTTGAAGCTCGGTGACCACCTGATCGGCCGGCTTGGCCAGGCTCAGCACGGCAAGCCCGACCGCGACGAAGCCGAGCACCAGCAGCAGGCGGCGCGCCCACACGCGGCCACGGGTCACCCGCCGGCCACGGGGCGCCGGGCGGGAACGGGAACGGGCAGTGCTCGCGGGTTGAGCGCTCATCTCAAGACTTCAGCTTCGCAAGAACCCCCGACAGCTCCTGCTCCAATTCGCGCAAACTGCCGGAGTTCTCAACAGCGTAGGTCGCTCGGGCGGCTTTTTCGGCCTGTGGGAGCTGCCGTGCGGTGCGTTCGTCCAGGGCTTCGTGCCCACGGGCGCCGGCGCGCGCCTCACGGACCGCCTCGTCGGCCACGATCGCGATCGTCGCGTCGTAGTTGCCCTCCAGGCCGGCCTCGAACAGCAGCGGCGTCTCGACCACCAACGCCGCCGGCGCCGGCTGGCGCGCAGACTCAACCGCGCGCCACTCAGCCACCCGAGCCCCCACGCGAGGCCACAGCAGCTGCTCGAGCCATCTCCGCTCCTCGTCGGAGGCGAACGCGAACCGCGCGACGGCACGCCGGTCGACGCGCCCCTCGACCACGACCGAAGGCCCCCACCGGCTCACGACAGCGTCACGAACCGACGGGTCCTCGTACAGGTCGTGGACGACCTGATCCGTGGAGATCGTTGCCGCGCCCAGACGACCCAGCGCGGCCAACGCCTCCGACTTCCCCGCGCCGATGCCGCCCGTCAGCCCGACGAACGGCGGTGGCGCGGTCATTACTCCTTGTCGGCCTCGGGCTCCTCAGCCGCGGGCTCCTCAGCGGGAACCTCGGCCTCAGCCTCGGGGGCCTCCTCAGCGGGAACCTCAGCCTCAGCCTCGGGCGCCTCTTCGGCGACCTCGACCTCAGCCTCGGGCGCCTCGGCAACCTCAGCCTCGGGGGCGTCGGCGACGTCACTCTCGGCGAACTCAGGCGCCGGCGTCTCGGCGAAGACGTCCTCGGACAGGCCCAGCTCCGGCATGTCCTCGAGGTCCCCGGCGTCCACACCTTCGGTGCGACGCGGCAGGACCTGGCCCTCGACCCGCTTGATCGAGAGCGACAGACGGCGACGCTCAGAGTCGATCTCGAGGATCTTGACCTTGACCTCGTCACCCGGCGCGACGATCTCACGCGGGTTCTCCACGTGCTGCTGCGCGAGCTCGGAGATGTGCACGAGGCCCTCGACGCCTTCGAGGATCTCCACGAACGCGCCGAACGCGACGACCTTGGTCACCGCGCCCTCGAGCTCGTCACCCACGTGGTAGGTGTCCACGACGCGCTGCCACGGATCTTCCTGGGTCTGTTTGAGACCCAGCGAGATGCGCTGGCGATCGCGGTCGATGTCCAGGACCTTGACCTCGACGGTCTGGCCGATGGACAGGATCTCGCTCGGGTGGTTGACGTGCGACCACGAAAGCTCGGAGATGTGAATGAGGCCGTCGATGCCATCGAGGTCCACGAACGCGCCGAAGTCGACGATGTTCGAGATCTGGCCCTCGATGATGAGGCCGGGCTGCAGTCGCTCAAGGATGGCCTGACGCTGTTCCTTGCGCTCCTCTTCAAGCACCGCGCGACGTGAGAGGACCACGTTGTTTCGCGAACGGTTCAACTCTATAACTTTGGTCTGGATCGTCTGACCAAGGTATTCGTCCAGGTTCGGCACGCGGCGGATGTCGACCAGCGAGGCCGGCAGGAAGCCGCGGACGCCGAGGTCCACGATAAGGCCGCCCTTGACGACCTCGATGACCGCACCGTTGACCGGCTCGCCGGATTCGGCGGCGGCCTCGATCTTGCGCCAGGCACGCTCGAAGCGAGCGCGCTTCTTGGACAGGATCAGGCGGCCGTCCTGATCCTCCTTGGTGAGAACGAGAGCGTCGACCTCTTCGCCGAGCTCCACCTCCTCGTTGGGATCAACCGACTTGCGGATCGAGAGCTCGTTGTTGGGGATGACCCCTTCGCTCTTGTATCCGATGTCGACCAGGACTTCGTCCTTGTCGATCCGCACGACCTTGCCTGTGACGACATCGCCCTCCTCAAAGGGGACGATGGTGGCGTCATAGTTGGGGACGATCTTGCCGTCGATCTCGAGGAGCATCCCGTCCGAGCCCTCGACGACGCGGGCTTCAGGGATGGCAGGGGGAGTGAGCGTGGCTTCCATTAGCAGCCGGATACTGTAGCGGGAATGCCGGTACGAGCCACGAAGCGCGGAGCCGCCCGCGTGCCCTTTCCGAATGGCGCGGACGCTGACGTCCTGATCTGCGGCGCCTCCTTTGCGGGCCTGACCATCGCACGCGAACTCCGCGCGTCGGGCGCGCGCGTGCTGATCCTCGATCGCTACGAGATCGGGGAGCGCCAGACCTCGGCCTGCGCCGCCCCCACCGAGTGGCTGCGCAACCTCGGCTTGGAAGCGTCGATCCGGCAGACGTTCGACTCCCTGGTCGTGCACACCCCGAAGGTCGAGACGGCACGCTGGTCACTGCCCTTCACCTTCTCCACGTTCGACTACCCGCAGCTCTGCGAGCTGCTGTTCGAGCAGACCGGGCTGGCGGAGTTCGACACGGCCAAGGTCATCTCCCGTACAGGCCAGACGGTGAGCACGGACCGCGGCGACGTCACCGCGCCGCTGATCGTCGACGCGCTCGGCTGGCGCCGCGTGCTCGGCGTCGGCGACAACTTCCAGCCGCCCGAGGCGCCGCTGAGCCGCGGCCTGGAGGTCCATCCGAAGGGCACCGGCGACGACCTGGAGCTGTGGATCGACCCGCGCTACGTCGACGCGGGCTACGGCTGGGCGTTCCCGGCGTGCGACGAGGTGCGCATCGGCGTCGGCTCGTTCGACCCGCACGACCCGGTCAAGCAGCCGACGCTGCGGCTCGTCGAGGATCTGGCTCAGCAGCCCGACGGCTACCAGGGCAACTGGATCCCGCATCGCATCCGCCCCGCGACCGAGGACGGGATCTTCTTCGCCGGCGACAGTGCAGGCCACT
This sequence comes from Solirubrobacter phytolaccae, assembly GCF_027587195.1. Lineage (GTDB taxonomy): Bacteria > Actinomycetota > Thermoleophilia > Solirubrobacterales > Solirubrobacteraceae > Solirubrobacter > Solirubrobacter phytolaccae. The sequence continues at coordinate 26,075 of NZ_JAPDDP010000082.1, forward strand.
GCATCCCGCTGACCGCCGAGGGCATCCGGACGGCGTTCTACTTCGGCATCGCGCTCGGGCGAGAGCTGCGCGCGGTGCTCGACGGCCGCCAGGACAAGTGGGAGGCGCTCTCGCGCTACCACTCGTTCAGCGCGAGCCACAAGTGGAAGTTCGAGTCGATGTTCGCCGCGCAGCAGTCGATCCGGCACCTGCACGGCCGGCCGCTGGACAACGTGACGCGGTTCTTCACGCGACGCCGCGTGTCGCAGTGGGCGTTCCAGAGCTACCTGGAGATCGCCCCGCCGAGCTTCGCCGTGCCCGCCCCGCCCGCCGCGGCGGTGCCCGCGGCGACGGAACAAGCGGCCTGAATCACTCGTATTCGCTGAGGTACCGCTCGAACGTGCGCAGGTGGTTCTCCTCATCCCGGAGGATGTCGATGACCATGTCCTGCGTCGCCCAGTCGACGCCGTCACAGGCCTCGATGATGCGCGTGTAGTGCTCGATCGCGCCGGCCTCGGCCTCGATGACGCCCTTGATGACGGAGACCACATCGGTCCCGTCCTCATGGGTCTGGAGGTAGGTCTGCTCGGGCGTGAAGTCCATCGAGCCGGGCGGCGTCCCGTAGAGGTCCTTGATCCGCTCGGCGAAGAGCTTGGCGTGGCCGAGCTCTTCATTGACGTCGTTCGCGAGGTTCTCGGCGATCTCTTCAGCGCGGACGCCGTCGAGGTTGCTCGAGTTCGACAGGTAGGAGATGACCGTCTCCATCTCCATCCAGTAGGCCTTCGTCAGGAGCTGAACGATCTCCTCACGCTTGGCGGCGTTGGCATCGCTCAGGATGCCGGCTGAAGCGTGTCGGGTAGTTGGCATGGGACCCACACTACCCACCCTTCCGGGTTAGGTTTGCCTTACTCGCAGGCGGCGTCTCGAGCGGCTTCCCAGGCGGCAAACTGCCCCTCGGGAGTCTCGAGCCAGCTCTGCAGGTCCCGCTCGAAGCGCAGCCAGCGGCGCGCGCGGAACCCGCAGGTGGGAAAGTCTTCAAGCTCTTCGGTCGGTGTCTCGACGGTCCAGGCCATTAGGTGGCCCTAACTTATCACGACCGCGCGGGTAGGGATTGGCGAACACTCGCCCAGAGGGCTCAAGTTCGCTTGGAGTCCTCGCCTGGGGGCTCAGACTCCCGGTCGATTAGACCTTGTCGAGTCCGGCGCGCAGACCCTCGACCAGCAGGTCGATGTGCTCCTGCTCGGAGATCAGCGGCGGCGACATGGCCACGCCGCCGATCACGGCCCGCACGAGAACGCCCTTCTCCCGCGCTCCCGCGACCAAACGGGCGGGTGCGGCCGCGTCGGCTTCGGGCTTGAGGCCGATCGCGGCGAGGAAGCCCAGGCCGGCACGGATCTCCCCCACCGCGGGGTGATCGGCCAGCGTGGCGAGGCCGTCAGCGAGCGGACCTTCGAGCTCGCGACCGCGCGGGATCAGGTCCTCGGCCTCGTAGATGTCGAGCACGGCGAGCGCTGCGGCGCACGCGGCCGGGTGGCCGGCGTAGGTCGCGCCGTGGCGGAACATCAGGCCGCCCTGCGTGTAGTACGGGTCCGCGATCTTGTTCGAGACGACCACGCCGCCGAGCGGGAGGTAGCCGCTCGTCACGCCCTTCGCGAACGTGATCATGTCCGGGCGCACGTCCTCCCAGCGCTCGACGCCGAACCACGTGCCGAGCCGACCGAAGGCGCAGATCACGCTGTCGATGACGAGCAGGATGCCGTGCTCGGCGCACAGGTCCGCGACGCCCTGGATGTAGCCGTCGGGCGGCAGCAGCACGCCGCCGGCGCCGATCACGGGCTCGCAGAAGAACGCCGCGACCTTGTCCGGTCCGACGCTATTGATCTCCGCCTCTAGGGCCTCCAGCGAGTCGTACGGGACGACGCTGGTCTGTGGGACGAGCGGGCCCCAGTTGGTGACGTTGGGCTCGATGCCGCCGAGCGACGTGCCGAAGCCGTGCGTGCCGTGGTAGCCGTTGGTGCGGCTGATCAGGTGCACGCGCTCGGGATGGCCGGCGTTGATGAAGTGGCGGCGGGCGAGCTTGGCCGCGACCTCGATCGAGTCGCCGCCGCCGCTCGTCAGGAAGACCTTCGCGTCGTCGACCGGCGCGAGCTTGGCCAGCCGCTCACCGACCGCGTTGGCGGGGCCGTTCGTGAAGTCCCCGAACGTGTGGTACGCCGCGAGCTTGCGCACCTGGGCGTCGATCGCGTCGGCGATGTCGGCGCGCCCGTGGCCGAGGTTGGCGTACCAGAGCGACGCGGTGGCGTCGAAGTAGCGGTTCTCGTCTGCGTCGAAGACCCAGACACCCTCGCCGCGCTCGATCACCAGCTCGCGCTGGGAGACCGCGGCCATGTCCGCGAACGGATGCCAGAAGCTCATATCGGCGGCTCAACCTAGCGCTTGGCGGGCCGCCTCGGCAGCCTCGCGGACGGTCGCGCGGGCGATCTCCGTCGTCTGCCAGCGCCAGAAGCCGTGCACAGTGCCGTCGACGCGGTTGAGCGTCACTTCGACCCCGGCCTCGCGCAGGGCGGCGGCGTAGGCCTCGCCGTCGTCGCGCAGGACGTCGTGGCTGGCGGTGATCACGTACGCGGGCGGCGCGTTGCTCAGGTCGGCCCGCAGCGGCGAGACGTCCGGGTCCAGGCCCTGCGCGCCGTCCAGGTAGAGCTTGAAGAAGCGGCGCATGCTCGCGGCGGTGAGGCCGAAGTCGCCGTCGAACTCGCTGTAGGACGGCGTGTTCAGCCCCGCGTCGGTGACCGGGTAGATCAGCAGCTGGAGCACGACCGGCAGCTTGAGCGCGACGACCGCGGCGAGGTTGCCGCCCGCGCTGTCCCCGGCGACCACCACGGGACTCTCCAGCGCGCGCACGACGTTGAGCGAGTCGTTGAGCGCCGCGGGGAACGGGTGCTCGGGCGCGAGCCGGTAGTCGATGCTCACCACGCGGGCCCGCGCGTCGTGCGCGAGCGCGCGACAGACCGCATCGACGCTGTCACGGTTGCCCATCACCCAGCCGCCGCCGTGCAGGTAGACGATCGTTCCCTCCGCACCCGCGGGCTCGTACACGCGCACAGGCACGCCCGCGATCTCCTCGTCGGCGACGTGCTCGACCGGCACGCCCTCCCCTGCGAGCACCTCGGTCTCGGTCAGGTGCGCCATCCGCGCCTGCTCGATCGGGACCTCGTGCGCCGGCGGGCCGTCGTCCGGCAGCGCGTCGAGGATGCGCTGGATCTCTTCGTTCACTTCCGGATGATGCGGATCAGGACGAGCAGCGCGACGACGCCGCCGACGAGCGGGAGCGCGCGCTTGAGCACCGCGCCGCCGGCCGCCTCGCCCAGGTCCAGCACGTCTTCGGCCTGCCGGGGCGGCGGCGTGGTCGACGTCGGCGCGCCGGACGAGGCGTCGGGAACCTTCGTCTCGGCCTCCGCGGACGACACGCCGCTCGACGCGCTCGGCACGCCCGCGTCCTCGGTCTTGGGCGTGTCCGTCGGCTTGGCCTCGGCGGTCTCGACCTCGGACGCCGCGGTGCCGCCGCTCAGCTGCTCTGCGAGGCAGTCGGCGAAGCGCTTCATCAGCTTCGCGGAGACGTCCTGCATCACGCCGCGACCGAACTGCGCGGCCGGACCGGTGACGCGCATGTCGGTCACAACCGAGACCTTCGTGCCCTCGGGCGTCTCCTCCATCGTGGAGGTGATCGTGGCCGAGGCGCTGCCCTGGCCGCGGGCGTCCTTGGCCTGCGCGCGCATGGACACCTTGTGGTTGGCCTTGTCGGCCTCCTGGATCTTGACCGTGCCCTTGTACTGCGCGGTGATCGGGCCGATCTTGAGCTTCATGGTGCCCTTGTAGGAGCCGTTCTCGTCGGTCTCGGGCTCCACGGACGCGCCCGGCAGGCACGGCGCGACGCGCGGAACGTCGAGCAGGAAGGCCCACGCCTCATCGATCGAGGCGGGGACGGTGAAATCGTTCTCGAGCTTCATGATCGGCTCCTCCTGACGTTCGGCGGGCGGGAGGTTACTTCGCGGCCAGCCAGTTCGGGCCGACCCCCGCGTCCACCTCGAGCGGCGGGTCCATCGCGATCGCGCCGACCATCTCGCGCGTGACGATCTCCGTCGCCTGCTCCATCTCCTCCGGCGGGCCCTCGAAGAGGAGCTCGTCGTGGATCTGCAGGATCGTGCGCGTCTGCAGGCCCGCCTCGGCGAGCGCGTTGTGGCTGCGGACCATCGCGATCTTGATGATGTCCGCGGCCGTGCCCTGGATGATGCTGTTGGCCGCGAGGCGCTCGCCCAGCTTGCGGACGCTCCAGTTGCTCGCACGCACCTCGGGGATCGGGCGGCGGCGCCCGAACAGCGTGCTCACGTACCCGTGCTCGACCGCCTGCGTGATCGAGTCCTTCATGAACTGCGCGACCGCCGGGAAGCGCTCGAGGTACGTGTTGATGAAGTCCTCCGCCTCCTTCTGCGGGATCTTCAGCCGGTCGGCGAGGCCGTACGCGGAGAGGCCGTAGACGATCCCGTAGTTGACCATCTTGGCCTTCGAGCGCATGCCGACGTCCAGCTGCTCGGGCGGGAGCTCGAAGACGCGGCTCGCGGTCTCGGTGTGCACGTCCTCGCCGCGGCGGAAGATGTCCTTGAGCACCGGCTCGTCGGCGATGTGCGCGAGCACGCGCAGCTCGACCTGGCCGTAGTCGACGGCGAGCAGGACGTTCCCGGGCTCCGGGATGAAGCAGGCGCGGATCTCACGGCCCGTCTCGGTGCGGATCGGGATGTTCTGGAGGTTCGGGTTGATGCTGGAGAGCCGGCCGGTGGCGGCGGTGGTCTGCTCGAGCGTCGTGTGCAGTCGCCCGTCCTCGCCGATCCAGTTCGGCAGCGCGTCCAGGTACGTCTGCGCGAGCTTGGACAGCTCCCGGTAGCGGATGATCTTCTCGACGATCTCGTGCTCGTCCTTGATCGCCTCCAGCACGCGGTTGTCCGTGCTGAAGCCGGTCTTGCCGCGGCGCTTGCGGGACAGCCCGAGCTTCTCGAACAGGATCTGGCCGAGCTGCTGCGGGGAGCCGATCATGAACTCCTCGTCCGCGAGCGCCCAGATCTCGCGCTCGAGCTCGACGACCTGCGCCTTGATGCGGGTCGCGACCGTCTCGAGCTGCTTCGTGTCGAGCTTGATGCCGGCCTTCTCGGTCTCTCTCAGGACCTTGACGAGCGGGAGCTCGACGGTGTCCAGGAGGTCCTGCAGGCCGCGTTCGAGGATGAGCGGGCGCTGGACCTTGGCGAGCTCGTGGGTGAGCACCGCGCGGGTGGCGAGCGCGTCGCCGGCCTCGGCGGAGATGCCGCGCTCCTCCGTCAGCTCCTCCAGCGGGTAGCCGCGACGGGCGGGGTCCAGCAGATAGGCGGCGATCGCGGTGTCGAAGACGAGGTTGGCCGGGACCTCGGTGAGGGCCTTGGCATCGTGGGCGATGACGGCGCGGTCGCCGACGGCGGCGACGACGTCGGCGGGGCTGTCGATCTCGCCCGAGAGCGCGATGTTCCCGCCCGCGTAGGCCGCGAAGCGCCACTTGGGCTCGCGCGGGATGAGCTCGCCCTCGGGGACCTCGGGCGGCAGGATCGCGAGCGAGAGGAACTCGCCCTTCAGGCGCGTGATGTCACCCGGGGTGCGCGCGAGGCCGGTCTTGACCTCGACCTTCTCGAGGTCGGTGGGGCGCGGGATCGCTTCCAGCTCGGCCTCGGCGAGCGCCTCTTCCAGGCGCCGGAGCGGGTCGCGCAGCTCCCAGTCGCGGAAGACCTGGCGCAGCCTCGTGCGGTCGGGCGTCTTGGTGAACTCGACCTCGAGGTCGATGTCGACGGGGACGTCGCGGACCATCGTCGCGAGCAGCTTGCTCATGCGCGCGTTGTCGGCGTGGTCGATCAGGTTCTGCTTGCGCTTGGCGCCGGTGACCTGGTCGATGCTGGACAGGACGCCTTCGAGGTCGCCGAACTTCTGCAGCAGGTCGGCGGCGGTCTTGTCGCCGATGCCGGGAACGCCGGGGATGTTGTCGGAGGTGTCGCCCTTGAGGCCGATGAAGTCCGGGACCAGCTCGGGCGGGATGCCGTAGCGGTCGATCACGGCCTGGCGGTCGTAGACCTTGGTGTCCGTGACGCCTCTTGAGGTGGACATGATCCGCACGCCGTCGTCGACGAGCTGGTACGCGTCGCGGTCACCCGTGACGACCATGACGGGGACGCCGCGCTCCTTCGCCTGCTCGGTGAGCGCGGCGATCACGTCGTCGGCCTCGAAACCCTCGACCGAGACGTTCGAATAGCCGAAGGCCTCGACGAGCGGCTGGAGATGCGGCCACTGGAGCTTGAGCAGGTCGGGCCGGCTGGACCGCTGCGCCTTGTAGTCGGCGCTGATCTCCTTGCGGCCGGACAGGCCCGCGTCCCACACGACGACCGTGGGCACCTGGCCGAAGTCCGTGAGGATCTTCACGAGCATCGACGCGAAGCCGAAAATGGCGTTCGTGGGCCTTCCGTCGGAGGTCGCGATCGATTCCGGCAACGCGAAGAACGCGCGGTACGCGAGGCTGTTGCCATCGATCAGGAACAGCTCACGTGGGGTATCTCCGTTGCCTCCGGCCATCGGGTAAACACTAGTGGTCGCCCGGTCGTAAAAGAGTGCCGAAACGGGGCGAATGGACCGCTATGCTGGCGACGCGGCTTCCCGGTGCTTTGCCGCGCCCGGATGCCTTGCTCTGCGCGCACTTCTCTCCTTTAGCGAACAACGCGGCGCGCCCCACCAGCAGCCAGAGGTCCATCACATGACCGAGTCGCCCTCCCCCGAGGATCAGCAGCCCGAGACCGCCACGACGCCCGCGCCCGTGGCCTCAGAGGGGAACGGAGATCCGGCCCCCGCGGTGACCGCCGAGGAGGCCACGGCTGAAGCCGCCGTCGCCGCCGACGCGCCCAGCCTCGACGAGCCCACCGCCGCCGTGACCCCGGCCGCCACGTCCGCCGACGAGGAGGCTCCCGCTTCCACGCCCGTCGCCGATGCCGTGGACACGCCGAACCCGGTCAACGAAGCGGCCCCCGCCCCGGCCGAGTCCAACGAGCCCGCCCCCGCCGGCGACGCGTCGTCCGACGTGCCGGTGGAGACGCCCGCCGTCGAGTCGCCCGCGCCCGCGGGTGACAGCGCGAGCGACGCGCCCGCCGCCGGCGAGGCCGCCAGCGCGGAGACGCCCGCGACGACGTCGGAGCCGGCTGCCGCCGACACTTCGGCGCCCGCCGCGGACGCCGCTCCGGCCGCCGACGCCGCTCCGGCAGCCGACGCTGC
>NZ_JAPDDP010000083.1 GCF_027587195.1 Solirubrobacter phytolaccae
CGCCGGCTGCAGCCGGTCGACGAGCCGCCGCGCCGCCCCGCGCCCAAGCGCCGCGCGCCCCAGGGTCCGCCGCCGCGCCAGGGCGGCAGCGGCGCCGGCAAGTGGATCGCGCTCGTGCTCGTCCTGCTGTTGATCGCGGCCGGCGGCTACGCCTACACGCAGTTCGGCGGCAGCGAACGCCAGGTGCAGCTCAACGAGAGCGTCGACGGCAACGTCTCCGACGCCGTCGGCGACTTCAAGCAGCTCGTCGAGGACAACACGCGATGAGGATCGTCACCGGCAGCTCGTAGCCGGTGGCGGTGCGGAAGGGCTCGGCGAGGTCGGTGAGACGCGCGCGGACGCGGGCGCGCTCCTCGTCGGTGGCGCCCTCGATGCGCGCGGCCGTGCGGACGGTGCCGCCGCGGATGCCGTCCCAGAGGGTGTCGAGCGAGTCCACGTGCAGCGTGTCGCGCACGACGCGCACGGACACGTGGCCCGGCGCGGCCGCGTCGCCACGCGGCGCGTCGTCGCCACGCGGCGCGTCGTCGCCACGCGGCGCGTCGTCGCCACGCGGCGCGCCGTCGCCCGGCGCGGCCTCGCCCGGCCCGGGGTCGCCCGACGGCGCGTCGTCGCTCCGCGTCGTCTCGTGGCCACCGGCCAGCAGCGCGGCGAGAGGGTCCGCGTTGGCGTAGCGTTCGGAGTCCGAGCCGTCGGGCACACCACCGAGGCCCTGCGCGGCCGCGGACGGCAGCGCCAGGAACGCGACCTCGTCCTCCGGGCCCCAGGCCGCGAGCGCGACCGTGCGCGCGACGCGGCGCAGCTCGCGCACCGCCGCCTCGGCGTCCGGCGTGTGGTTGACGAGGAACGCGCCGAGCGCGACGTCGAACGTGTCGTCGTCGAACGGCAGCGCCTCCGCGTCGGCCTGGAGGAACGTCAGGGCCGGGTGGCGCCGGCGGGACTCTTCCACCATGCCGTCGGCGAGGTCGACGCCGGTGACGTGCGCGCCCCGCTCGGCCGCCGCGGCCACGAGCGCGCCGGGCCCGCAGCCGACGTCGAGCACGCGGTCGCCCGGCTTGACGTGCGCGAGCAGCGGCGGGATGGCGAACGCGGTCGCGCGCGCCATCAGCGCGTCGTACGTGCCGGCCCGGGCACTCCAGCCCGCGGACTCGAAGGCCTTGAAGTCGGAGCCCGGCGGGGCGGCCGCGCGCGGCGCGTCGGTCATCGCGCCGTCGCGAGCTCCCACGGGGCGGCGCCCGCACGGGTCGCGGCCGCGGCGGCGGGCAGCCGGCCCTCGTCGATCGCGTCGCGCAGCTCGGCCATCAGGCGCTGGAGGTAGGCGAGGTTGTGGATCGTCAGCAGGCGCTGGGCGGTCTGTTCCTTCGCCTTGAGCAGGTAGTGGATGTAGGCGCGGGAGTAGCCGGCCTCGCACGCCGGGCACGGGCAGCCCTCGAGAATCGGCTCGTCGACGCCGCGCCAGCGGGCCTTGGCCAGGTCCACGCGCCAGCGCTTCTCCGGGTCGGGCACGACGGCCATGCCGTGGCGGCCGATCCGGGTCGGCATCGCGCAGTCGAAGGTGTCGATGCCAAGCTCCACGCCGCGCACCAGGTCGTCGATCTCGCCGATGCCGAGCAGGTGACGGGGCTTGCCCTCCGGCAGCTCCTCGATCGTCCATTCGACGACGGTGAACATCTGGTCCTTGGTCTCGCCCAGCGTGCCGCCGATCGCGATCCCGCCCAGGTATTCACGCGCCGCGACCTCCTGGGCCGACGCGCGGCGGAGGTCCTCCTCCACGCCGCCCTGCACGATCCCGTACAGAGTCTGACCCTCAGGTCCATGTTGAGTGTGCCAGTCGATGCAGCGATCGAGCCAGCGGTGCGTCCGCTCCGTGGACCGCGCGGTGTACTCGCGGTCGGCGTGGAACGGCGTGCACTCGTCGAACACGAGCGCGATGTCCGAGCGCAGCGCGGCCTGGACCTCCATCGAGGTCTCCGGGCCCATGAAGTGCGTGGTGCCGTCGAGGTAGGAGCGGAACGTCACGCCCTCCTCCTCGATGGCGAGGATCGCGCCCGAGCGCTCGCCGACGAACTGCGCCTGCCGGCCCTTGATCTCGTCGGCCACGGTGCCGTGCCCCATCGAGAAGACCTGGAAGCCACCCGAGTCGGTGATGATCGGCTTGTCCCAGCGCTGGAACTCGTGCAGCCCGCCGAACTGCTTGATGAGCTCGTGGCCGGGCGTCAGGAACAGGTGGAACGTGTTCCCGAGGACCATGTCGTAGCCGAGCGCCTCGACCTCGCGCACTTCAAGGGTCTTGACGACCGCCTTGGTCGCGAGGGGCACGAAGGCGGGGGTCCGGACCTCGCCGTGAGCGAGCTTGAGCGTGCCGGTGCGGGCGTACGAGCCCGGGTCTTTGGTGCGAATGGAGAACACGGAGCCCGCGAGGTTAGCCACCCAACCATGCCCGCGGGCGGTTAGGCGGAAGCACCAACCCGAACGCGAGCAGCGCCAGGATCGTCCACAGCGCATCGACGCCCGGGAAGCTCGCGACGAAGGTCCCGTCGAACTGCTTCGCGATCCCGGCCGGGGCGTTGCCGTCACCGTCGAACAGCTTCGACTTGCCGGAGTAGAAGAACAGGACGCCGACCAGGAAGTAGACCGAGACGTCCGGGGTGAGGCCACGTCATCCCGCCGGGATGATCGAGCGGGGGCGGCACGTTGGCCGCCCCCGCGAACCCGTGACTAAGCGGCGGACGTCTCCAGCGTCTTCGGGCCGCCGGTCGAGATCTCGATCCGGCGCGGCTTGCGCTGCTCGGGCTTCGGGATCCGCAGCTCGAGCACGCCACGGTCGAAGCTCGCGGTGATCGCCTCGGCGTCGACGCCCTCGGGCAGGGTCAGCGTGCGGCGGAACGAGCCGAAGGCGCGCTCGACGCGGTGGTAGCCGCCCTTGCCCTCGGTGCGCTCGGACGTGCGCTCGCCCGAGATCGTCAGCACGCGGTCCTCGACCTCGATCTTGACGTCCTCGTCCGAGAGCCCGGGCAGGTCGGCCGTGAGCACGAACTCGTCGGCGCTCTCCGCCAGGTCCATCGCGGGCAGCCAGCGGCGCTGCGCGCCGGCGGTCGGGGCGAACAGACGATTGAGCTCGGAAAGGTCGCGGAACGGCTCCCAACGAACGATGGCCATGTCTTTCCTCCAGGTGGTCCGGGGTGAGAACTTCTGGACTTGGAGTATAGAAATCTCAGTCGCCGCGTATCAAGTCTGAGCCTAAAAAGTAGTTAAGGCGTACGCGCCAACGTGCTGGACGAACCGGTGAGTCGTCGCTTACCGTGCGGACATGGCGGGACGGATCGCCGTGGTGGGGCTCTGGCGCTGCTGACGTTTCCCTCCGTGGCGCGCGCGGAGCGGCCGTTCAGCGCGCGCTTCGCGCAGAACACCCAGGGCGACATCGCGCTCGCCGCGAACACGCTGCTGAGTTGTGTGGGCACGGAGCCGGCGTGTCCCGCGGCCCGCGCGGGATCCTCCTCGCCGATCTCGGGCGCGAACAACAACGCGCGGGTCATGACCTACGTCGACATCGACGCGGACCCTGCGACGTTCGCGTCGAGCACGGCCGCCCTCTCTCTCCCGACCGACGCCCGGATCCTGTTCGCGGGCCTGTATTGGGGTGGTCGGACCGCCGCGGGCACCGGTGGCGCACCCGCGCCCGATCCCGCCGCTCGCGGCACGGTGTGGCTCCAGGCCCCGGGTGACGACGCGTACCGCGTGCTCAGCGCGAGCGCCCCCGTCGACACGGCCGGCGAGACCTACCAGGGCTTCCTCGACGTCACGGCGATCGTGCGCACGGCCGGCCCGGGCGACTACACGGTCGCCAACGTCCAGGCGGGAACGGGCCGCAGCGACGGTCAGCTCGCCGGCTGGACGCTCGTCGTGGCCTACGGCGACGGCGGCGCGCCGCCACGCAGCCTGGCCGTGTTCGACGGCCTGCAGCAGGTCGGCTCGAGCAGCGCGGGCGTCACGATCCCGCTCAGCGGGTTCCGCACGCCGTCGAGCGGGCCGGTCCGCTCGCGGGTCGGCGTCGTCGTCTACGAGGGCGACCGCGGGACGACCGGCGACGGCGCGACGCTGCAGGGCGCGGCGGGCCCCGTCGCGCTCACGAACATCGCCAACCCGGCCACGAACGCCTTCAACTCGACGATCACGCGCGACGGCTCCGACGCCGGCACCCGCACGCCGGCGTACGCGAACCAGCTCGGGTTCGACGCCGACGTGTTCTCCACCACGAACGTGCTCGGCAACGGCCAGACGAGCACCCAGGTGCGGCTGACGACGAACGGGGACGCCTACCAACCGGGCGTGGTGACGATCGCCACCGAGCTCTTCGCCCCGCGGATCGCGGTCACCAAGCAGGTCAGCCGGGAGTCGGCGAGCCTGGGCGACGAGCTCACCTATACGACGACGATCGCCAACACCGGCGAGGACGTCGCGACCCAGGTGGACTTCGACGACGCGCTGCCGGCGGGCGTGGCGCCGCTCCCCGGGACGCTGACCGTCGACGGCACGCCGGTTCCCGACCCCACCGGCGGCGCGCTGCGGGTCGCCGACCTCCCGCCGGGCGCCACGCGCACCGTCGCCTTCCGCGTGCGGATCGCGGCCGACGGCATCGCCACGGGCACCGTCCTCGAGAACGTCGCCGAGGTGGCGTTCACCGCCACCGACCTCGGGACGCGCGACCTGGTCCGCAGCGCGCCGGCGCGGACGCGAGTGCTGGTGCCGGACGTCGCGGTCACCAAGCGCCACACGCCGGACTTCGTGGTCGGCGTGCCGTCCACGTACACGATCGAGGTGCGCAACGCCGGTGAAGCGCCGACGAGCGGCGAGGTGCGCGTGAGCGACACGCTGCCGGCCGGCCTGGCCCCGGGCGCGGTGACGGCGCCCGGCTGGACGTGCACCGCGCCGCCGGCGCTCAGCTGCACGCGCGCCGACGCGCTCGCGCCGGGCGAGACCTTCCCGCCGATCGAGCTGGTCGTCACGCCGCAGCTCGGCGCGGGCGACGTCAGCAACACCGTCACCGTGGACGCGACGCCCGACGGCCACGCCGCCAACGACGCCTTCACCGACGCCGGCGCGGCGAGCCTCGCGGTGGTCGACCTCGAGGTGTCCAAGCTCACCGTGAGCCGGCCGTCGCAGAGCCCGAGCGGCTTCATCCCGGGCGAGCGCATCGAGTTCGCCGTGACCGTGCGCAACAACGGCCCGGACACGGCGCGCGAGGTCGGGATCGCCGACCTGGCGCCGGTCTCGCTGGTCATCGACCGCGCGGCGACCGGCGCGCCCTATCCGTGCACGTACCCGCCCGCGCCCGTCCCCGGCACCTACGTCGAGTGCCAGGTCGGCACGCTGGAGCCGGGCGAGTCGCGCACGATCCCCGTCGTCGCGACCCTTGCGACGACGCTGCCGGACTACCCCTCGAACTCGGAGGAGGTCAACCGCGCGGCCACGAGCTCGCTCGCCGGCGAGTACGACTTCACCAACAACCTGGCCGAGTCCACGTTCCCGACGCTGCCCGTGACCGACATCGCCATCAGCAAGCGCGCCGAGCCCGCCGAGGTGCCCGAGGGCGGGCTCGTCACCTACACGCTGGTCGTGCGCAACGACGGGCCGGCCGTGGCCGACGTGTTCTTCGCCGACACGCTCCCCGACGAGCTGCTCGATCCCGAGGTGACGATCGCCGGCGGCACGGGCGACTGCACGCTGGAGCCGTTCCCCGACGTGACCGAGCGCCCCATCCCCCAGTGCGTGATCCCGCAGATGGAGGTGGGTGGGGAGCGGACGATCACGATCCGCACGCGGGTGGCGCTGGGCACGGCCGGCCGGACGCTGCCGAACTTCGCCGCCGTCAGCCCGGACGCCGCCGAGCCCGACTTCACCGACAACACGGCGAACGCCTCCGTGCTGGTGATCGCGGCCCCGCCGCCTGAGACTCCTGACCCGACCGCGGTGCCGCAGCCCGGCACGCCGGCTCCTGCCGCGCCGCCGCCGGTGACGGTCGAGACGACCTGCCGTTCCCAGCGCACGTTCGCGATCCGCCTGCGTGAACGCCGAGGTCGCGTGGTCCGCAGCGCGCGCGTGCTCGTCAACGGGCGGCGCGTGGCCACGTTCAGGCGCGCCGACGGCCGCTGGACGGCCAAGGTCGACCTCCGGGGCCTCCCGGCCGGAACCTACGCCGTCGAGCTCGAGGCCAGGCTGCGCGACGGGCGGCGCCTGCGCTGGACGCGCTCGTACCGGACCTGCACGACCAAGCTCCCGCCGTCCAACCGGCTGAGCGACCGCGACGCGCTCTAGTCCGCCGAAGCGGCGCCGGGGAGCACGCGCTCCCAGGCGGAGGCGAAGCGACGCAGCTCGTCCTCGGAGAAGTGCACGAGGAAGCGCTCCCGGACGCCTTCCAGATGCGTCGGCCGTGCCCGCTCGAGCAGCTCGGCGCCCTTCTCCGTGAGCACGGCGAAGCAGCCGCGGCCGTCATCGGTGCAGGTATCGCGAACGAGCAGGCCCTCGCGCTCCAGCCGGTCGACCAGCCGCGTCATCCCGGACCGGGAGAGCAGCACCGAGTCGGCGAGCTCCGCCATCCTCCGCTTGCGATCCGGCGCCGACTCCAGCGTGATGAGCACCTCGTACGAGCTCAACGGGAGGTCGTGCGCCGCGGCCAGCTCGGCGTCCAGGGCCTTCACGAGTGCCGTATGCACCCGCAACAGCCCGCGCCAGGCCGCCAATTCCGTCTCCGTCAGGTCAACGCGTGTCTCTGGTACCGCCATGCCCACGCAGTGTAGCGGCGTAGTTGCGTGGGCAACGGGTAATTGTCAGGTCAAACTATTTGCGAGCTTCAAACCGTCGGAGCACGGCCCACAAGAGCACGCACACGCCGATCACGATCAGGGCCCCGACCGCCACGACGTCGCCGAGAGCGGTCCCGCAGCTCGGATCACAACCGGCCGGCTCGGACTCGGGGCGACCACGTCCATCGCCCAGCAGCAACGCCAGCGACGACAGCAGCAGGGCCGCCACGATGAGCCCCGCCGCCCGTCCTCCGCCCGCCCGCCCGAGCGCGACGAGCGCCGCCACCCCCAGCAGCACGAGTGCAGCGGACCACGCGAGTCCGAACCCGCCGAGAGCAACGGCGAGCCCGGACCCGGTGGCGACGGCGAAGAGCAGCAGGTGGTTACGAGTCATCGGCTCCCGGTGGCTTCGGGTCGCAGAAGCTCGTGATCTCGCGCGTCTGCTTGCCGCCCGAGTACTCGAGATGGACCCGGTGTCCGGGATCGGCCGCCACCTCGGTCAGGCGCGGGGAGCCGCCGAGCTTCTGGATCCACTGCGCGTCCGGCTGCGTCACCGGCCCGGCGGAGATCGCGGCGTAGTCGTAGCACACGGTCACACGCCCGAACGTGCAGCTCACGTAGCGCAATTGCTGGATGACGCCGCAATACGTGCTCTCGTTGGTCCCGACCGAGGTGCTGGTGGCCTGCGCGCTGTAGATCACCGTCCCGCTGTCGGTCTCGCCCTCGTTGGTCGTGAAGTCGACCCAGTAGCGCTTGTTGTAGCGGTAGAAGTGCCCCGACTTGGCGACGATCGCGAAGTCGGGATACTTCTGCGGATCGACGGGGTTGTCCTGCAGACGGTCGTCGCCGTCGGCGATGTCGTCCTGGTAACGGCCCTTGCCAGGCAGGTTCCCCTGCGTGTACCGCGACGTGAAGTGGCTCTCCCAGTTCTTCGACCACCGGGCTGTCGGCGAGGGAAACACGCGCGCTTCGATCTCGACGTTGCGCTGTGTCGGCTCCGCCGCGCACATCCAGGCGAGGCTGACCGACGACAGCCACTTCCACCGCAGGCGATGGCGCTTCTGGTGCAGCCCGTCGTCGCCGTCTCGTGGGCCGAGCACCGTGTCCGCCTTGTGATAGCTCGGTGCCCAGTAGACGGGGTTCGGCTCCTGGTTGGAGGCTTTGATCAGCCCGATCTGCCCGGCCTGGGCGCACGTCTTCTGATCGGCGGGAACGGACGCCGAGCGTGCGGCCGCCCCGCCGCCCGCGTCGGCCACTGTCTGCGCGTCGATACTCATCTCCGAGAGCCGTTGCGCGCCGCCGGCAGCGACGCTCGTGCCCGGCGCGAGCACGCTCATCGACTTGATCTGCGAAGTGGCCGACGGAGTCACCGCTGCCGATCGCAGCGCCACCTGCGCACCCGACGGGTTCAACCGCACGGTGATGCCCGTGACGAACGCGCCGCGATCGTCGAGCTGGTCCTTGAAGCGATTGAGGTCGGAGAGCTCGGCGGCGATCGCGTCCGCATCGTCCGGGTCGGTCGGCGTCTCGTTCTCGAGCTCGTCGATGTTGGCCTCGGCGAGATCCACCTGCTGCGCGTAGAAGTCCTCGATGCTGTCCGGCACGGAGCTGGGCGACGTGACACGCCCCGAACCGCCCAGACTCGCCACCTCGGGCTCGAAGTAGCCGTCGATCGCGCTCTCGACCTGCAATGCCGAGTGGTCGGGCAGCGCGGCCTCGACCTCACTCGGGTCCAGCGGCTCGTGGAAGCCGATCGCGACGTCCAGCGACTGGTTCGGGTGGGCGACGAAGTGCCGCGCGAAGACGAAGGCGTCGCGCATGCGGAACGTGAGGTCGCGCGCCGTGTCGTCCGACACCGAGTAGGTGAAGACGGGCGGCTGCCACAGCAGGTCCGCGTCACCGCCGTAGGGCAGGTTGTCCGTCAACCACTCCTGGACGTCCGCCCCCCAGTCCGTGATCGCGTCGTAGCAGTCGCGCAACGCCGTGTCGTCGGCCTCGCACTGCTGGGGGGTGTCCCAGTCGTCCGGCGGGAGCGGCATCGGGCCGGTCAAGGGCGCCGGTGACCGCACGTCGACCGATCCCTGGATCGCCGTCCGCCAGGAGGCCAGCATCGTGGCGTAGTGATTCTCGCGCGGCACGGAGATCGTCCACGTATGGCTGTCGGTCAACCCCGCCTGGTCGAACACGACCGCCTGGATCTGGTGGCTGCCCTCCGAGAGCGGGTCGGTGTACAGGTACCACTCGTCGGCGATCGTCGTGCAGGTCGTGCCGCAATCCGTGCCCGTGAAGGTCTCCTGCAGCGCGCCGTCGACGCGGACCTCGATCCGGTCGAGCGGGGCGCTGTGTGCCTGCGCGGACAGGTTCAGGCCGAAGTGATCCTGGCCGGTCGTCGGGTCCGCCGTCTGCGTCCACAGCTCACCGTCCAACCCGAGGTTCGGTCCAGGGCCCGAGTACTGGATGGTCAACAGCGGATCGATGTGCGCGCCGTCTCCCCAGCCGTGTCGACCGGGAAGCTGGACGGCGAGCCCGTGGTTGGGCGTCTGCCCGGTCCACCAGCCGCTCACCAGCGCCGTGAGGTCCGCCGGCTCGTAGGGGCCGTCGAGTGGACCGCCCGGCGTCCACGGCGTGGTGCCGTCGCTCGTGGTCCACGACACGTCGCTGGTCCACGGCTGCGTGACGCGATAGATCTCGAAGTCCGAGTTCGGCGCGTACTCGTAGTAGGCCCGCAGATCCATCGTTGCCTTGCGCACCGTCGTTCCGGCGGGAAGCAGGCCCGTGAGATCCCAAC
The DNA here is from genome assembly GCF_027587195.1 of Solirubrobacter phytolaccae. Classification (GTDB taxonomy): domain Bacteria; phylum Actinomycetota; class Thermoleophilia; order Solirubrobacterales; family Solirubrobacteraceae; genus Solirubrobacter; species Solirubrobacter phytolaccae. Next base: position 9,589 of record NZ_JAPDDP010000083.1, read on the forward strand.
GCAGCATGGTGCGCCACGCCCAGCCGGCAGCCTCGTCCTCCCACACCGGCAGCACCTGCCCGCATTCCCCGCCGGGGCCGACCTCGTTGAAGATGCTGCACGCCAGTTGCGCACACGACGGAGCGCTGCCCTGGGTGCAGTCGAGCCCGCCGCCGACGTAGACGCTCGGGTCGATCGTGACCGGCCACGCGCGGTCGCGAGCGGCAAGCCACCGACGATCCGGGCGAAGGACGAGCCGCCACCCATCCGCTTCACGCCGCAGATCAGTGCGCACGCCGTGGTACTCGCCCTCGGCATCCAGCATCATCGAACGCGAGAGGAGCATGCGCACAGCGCCCTCGCTGTCGCGCACGACGATCGTTCCCGACGCTGAGGCCTTCAGCGTGAAGCCCGCCGGCGCGCGCACGTCGAAGGCGAAGTCGCGCACGCTCGCGCGGTCGCGGACGATCAGCTCCTCCTTCACCGTGTCGCCGGTCGCCGTGTAGCGCAGTTCGACGCCCGGCCAGGCGCCCGCGAAGCCCGCGGCGGCTCCCCGCGCCGTCGCGGCCCGATTCGTGGCTCCCCGCGGTGCGAACTCGATCCAGGCGTTGCCGCGGGTGACCCGTACGGCACCGCCGTTCAGCCGGCGCGGGATGCTGACGCGGTACTGGTTGGCCGCGTTCCGAAGCACCGCCCCGTCGCCTTCGAGTGCGTTGTCGACCGGCTTCCAGCGGCCGGATGCGTCGCGGAAGTTGAGCGACTCGGTGCCGATCTGCGTGGCGAACGTCCCGCGGCCGGTGCTGAACGTCCGCGAGGTCTGCGTGCGCAGGTCTGCGATGTCCGCGCCCTTCGCCCCCGCAGGCGGCGCCAATGCGGCTTGCCCGCGCTCCGCACCGTACGACGGCGCGACCGCGGCGGCCAGCGACACCGCCACCGCGAGACCCAGCCATCGACCGAACCGCCTGGACGTACCGCCCCAGCGGCCATCCACCCGAAGCTGCGCACCGGCTCCCATCGCGTACCCGCCCTCTTGCGTCGTGTCCCGGGAGCATCTCCACGCTGCCCGGCGGCGGGGTCATCAAAGCTTCCGCGCGCCGTCAGGTCAAGGAACGTCGCGACGGTGGACGAGGCTCGGTCATGAGCCGAACTCGCCCACCGCGAAAGACGTTTGCCCTGAAGCTGGGAGTGGTATGCGGGTGCGCTCAGCCGAGCAGTGAGCGACCCGTCATCGCGGACGGCTGCTCGATGCCCAGGAGCGCCAGCGCCGTCGGCGCGACGTCGGCGAGGATGCCCTCACCGTCGAGCGACTCGGCGCCCGCGGTGACGATGAACGGCACCGGGTTCAGCGAGTGGGCCGTGTTCACGGACCCGTCGTCGTTGAGCATGTGGTCGCAGTTGCCGTGGTCGGCGGTGACCAGGCACGCGCCGCCGGCCGCGTGGACCGCCGCGACGACGCGGCCGAGCTGCTCGTCGACGGTCTCGACCGCCTTGACGGCCGCCTCGATGACGCCCGTGTGACCGACCATGTCCGGGTTCGCGAAGTTGATGATCGCGAACGCGGGCTTCTCGGCGTTGAAGTGCTTGACGAAGCCGTCCGCGGCCTCGTGGGCCGCCATCTCCGGCTTGAGGTCGTACGTCGCGACGTCGCGCGGTGAGGGCGCGAGCTCGCGCACCTCGCCGGCGTACGGGTGCTCCTCGCCGCCGTTGAAGAAGTACGTGACGTGCGGGTACTTCTCGGTCTCGGCGACGTGCAGCTGGCCGAGCCCCTTGTCCGCGATGAGCTTGCCGATCGTGATCGCCGGCCGCTTGGGCGGGAAGACGACCGGATAGTCCCAGTCCTCGTCGTACTCGGCGAGCGTGATGTAGCGGTCGATGAGCTCCGCCCCGCCGCGGTCCACGTCGGAGAACGACGGGTCGCACAGGGCGAGCGTGATCTCGCGCATCCGGTCGGGCCGGAAGTTGAACGCGATCACGGAGTCGCCGGGACGGATCTTGGCCTCTTCGCCGACGGTCGTCGCCGCGATGAACTCGTCCGTCTCGTCGCGCTCGTAGGCCTGCGTGGCGGCCTCGGGAGCCGTGTCCACGTGATGGTCGGCCTTGCCGTGCACGAGCAGGTCGTAGGCCTTCTGGACGCGGTCCCAGCGCTTGTCGCGGTCCATGGCGAAGTAGCGGCCGATGACCGAGCCGACGCGCCCACCCCAGGACTCGACGTCGGCGAGGTATTGCTTGCCGCCCGTGGGCGACGTGTCGCGGCCGTCGGTGAACGCGTGGACGATCACGTCCGAGCCGGACGCGGAGGCGAACTCGACCAGCGCCTTCAGGTGCCGGTCGGACGAGTGCACGCCGCCGTCGCTCACCAGGCCGATCAGGTGGATGCGCGGCGCGTCCTTCAGCGCCGCCTGCAGGACCTCGTTCTCACCGAGCGAGCCGTCCTCGACGGCCTTGTCGATGCGCGCGAGGTCCTGCGGCACGATCGCGCCCGCGCCGAGGTTCAGGTGGCCGACCTCCGAGTTGCCCATCTGCCCCTCGGGCAGCCCGACGCTCGGGCCCATGGCCGTGAGCGTCGTGTGGGGCTTCGTCGACCACAGCTCGTCGAAGACGGGCGTCTTCGCGAGCGACACGGCGTTGCCCGGACCGTCGGGGGCGAGCCCCCAGCCGTCCAGGACGATGAGCGCGACGTGCGGGACGGTCATGAGCCCTGCGCCGCCTTCACGATGGCGCCGAACGACTCGGCGTCCAGCGAGGCACCGCCGACGAGCGCGCCGTCGATGTCCGGCTGCGAGAGGAGCTCCGCCGCGTTGTCGGGCTTGAGGGAGCCGCCGTAGAGCACGCGCACGGCGTTGCCGGCTTCCTTGTCGAAGCCCTGCACGAGCGCGCGGACGAAGCCGCACGTCTCCTGCGCCTGCTCGGTGGTCGCCGCCAGGCCGGTGCCGATCGCCCACACGGGCTCATAGGCCACGACCACGCGGTGCAGCTCCGAGACGGGCACCTTCTCCAGGCCTTCCTGGACCTGGTGGCGGAGCCGACGCTCGGTGTCGCCCTGCTCGCGCTCCTCCTCGGTCTCGCCCACGCAGAGGATCGGGATCAGGCCCGCCTCCAGCGCCCGCGGGACCTTCAGCTGGAGCGCACGGTCCGTCTCGCCGAAGTACTGCCGGCGCTCGGAGTGGCCGAGGATCACGCCCTGCACGTCGATGTCGACGAGCTGCGGGGCGCTGACCTCGCCCGTGAACGCGCCCGAGTCCTTCTCGTGCATGTTCTGGGCGTAGACCTGGACGGCGCTGCCGCGCGCGCTGTCGACGACCGCGGACAGCGAGAGGAACGACGGCGCCACGACGACGTCGACGTCCTCCACGGCCCCGACCCGCGGAAGGAGCCCTTGGATGAGCTCCTCCGCCTCGGCGATCGTGTTGTTCAGCTTCCAGTTACCGGCGATGAACGGCTTGCGCTTCATGAAAGGGCCTTAACTCCTGGCAATTCCTTGCCTTCGATCAGCTCCAGCGAAGCCCCGCCGCCCGTGGAGAGGTGGCTGACGCGGTCGGCGAGCCCGAACTGGGCCAGCGCCGCGGCAGAGTCCCCGCCGCCGACGACCGTCGTGGCGTCGGTGGCGGCCATCGCCTCGGCGACGGCCTTGGTACCCGCGGCGAACGGCTCGAGCTCGAACGCGCCCATCGGCCCGTTCCAGAACACCGTGCCCGCCGCGGCGATGATGGCGCTGTAGCGCTCCGCCGTGCCCGGCCCGACGTCGAGGCCCATCCAGCCCTCCGGCACGTCGATCCCGTCCAGCGGCTGGACCTCGGTGTCGGCGCTGAACTCGCGGCCGGCGACCAGGTCGGTCGGCAGCTCGAGCTTCGCGTTGCCGAGCAGCGCCTTGGCGGGCTCCAGGCCCTCCTCCTCGCACAGCGAGGACCCGACCTCATGGCCCTGGGCCTTGAAGAACGGGAAGCACATGGCGCCGCCGATGAGGACCGTGTCGGCCTTCTCGAGGAACGCCTCGAGCACGCCGATCTTGTCCGTCACCTTCGCGCCGCCGACGACGGCCACCATGGGCCGCTTCGGGTCCTCGAGGATGCCGTTGAGCGTCGTGACCTCACGCTCGAGCAGGCGCCCCGCGGCGGACGGCAGCAGGTGCGCGACCGCCTCGGTGGAGGCGTGCGCGCGGTGCGCCGCGCCGAACGCGTCGTTGACGTAGACGTCGGCGAGCGCCGCGTAGCGCTTCGCCAGGTCCTCGTCGTTCTTGGTCTCGCCCTCGAAGAAGCGCACGTTCTCGACCATCACGACGTCGCCCGCGGGCACGTCGTCGAGGTCGGGAGCGAGCACCACGTCGACGCCGAGCAGCTCACCGAGCCGGTCGGCGGCGGGCTTGAGCGAGAACTTGGGGTCCGGACCGCCCTTGGGGCGGCCCAGGTGGGCGAGCAGCACGAGACCGCTCGCCCCCTTCTCGCGCAGCTCCTTCAGCGTGGGGAGCGCCGCCTGGATGCGGGCGTCGTCGGTGATGTTGCGGTCGTCGTCGAGCGGGACGTTGAAGTCCACGCGGACGAGGACGCGCTTACCGGCGACGTCCAGATCATCAAGCGTGCGCACGCACCAGCACCTTCTGGGCGAGGTCGACCACGCGGTTCGAGTAGCCCCACTCGTTGTCGTACCAGGTGACGACCTTGACCAGGTTGCCGTCGAGCACCGACGTCAGCAGCGAGTCGAAGATCGAGGAGTGCGGGTCCTTGACGATGTCCGAGGACACGATCGGATCGTCCGTGTAGCGGAGGATGCCGTTGCCGGACGCGGCCTTGACGGCCTCGTTGATCTCCTCGACCGTCGTGTCGCGCTTGGCGACGATCGTGAGGTCCACGACCGAGCCGGTCGGGACGGGGGCGCGCACCGCGAAGCCGTTGAGCTTGCCGTTGAGCTCCGGGATGACCAGGCCGATCGCCTTGGCGGCGCCCGTGGAGGCCGGCACGAGGTTGACGGCCGCGGCGCGGGCGCGACGCAGGTCCTTGTGGGGCGCGTCCTGGAGGTTCTGATCCGCCGTGTAGGCGTGGATCGTCGTCATCAGGCCCTTCTCGATGCCGACGAGGTCGTGGAGGACCTTGGCCACCGGCGCGAGGCAGTTCGTGGTGCAGGACGCGTTGGAGATGACGTCGTGCTTCTCCGCGTCGTAGACCTCGTCGAAGTTGACGCCGAGGACGACGGTGGCGTCCGGCTCGGTCGCCGGCGCGGAGATGATGACCTTCTTGGCGCCCGCCGCGAGGTGCTTGGCGGCGTCGGCGCGCTTGGTGAAGAAGCCCGTGGACTCGATCACGACGTCGACGTTGAGGTCGCCCCACGGCAGCGCCGCCGGATCCCGCTCGCTCAGGACCTTGACCTCGTTGCCGTTCACGACGAGGCTGCCGTCGGAGACGGACACCTCACCCGGGAACGGACCGAAGACCGAGTCGTACTTGAGCAGGTGACCCAGCGTCTTCGCGTCCGTCAGGTCGTTCACCGCGACGATCTCGACGTCAGCGCCGGCCTCGTGCGCCGCGCGGAAGACGTTGCGGCCGATGCGGCCGAAGCCGTTGATGCCGACACGTACAGCCATTCTCGAACCCTTTCCCGTGGAAAACGGGGGATGAGGCTACCGAAGGCGGCGACATAACCCCGGTCGCGGTTACGCGGCGATGACAGCTGCCCCCGTCCGGGTATGAGAATCGGCGGAGATGGACAGCTCGATCAGCGATGACGACGACTGGCCCGTCCGCGCGATCGTGGTCGTGCTCGCGTGCCTCGCCGGGGCGGTCGCGGCGCTCGAGTCGCTGATCGTGTTCCTCGTGCTCGTCTGGGCCGATGACGACCACGGGAACCTCAACCCGGACGCCGCGCTCGTGCTCCGCGGGGCCTTCTACGTGCTGGCCCCGGCGGCGCTGGTGGGCGCGATCCTCACCTGGGAGCTGCGCTGGCGGCGCGTCGCCCGGATCGTGACCGTGCTCGTCGCGGTGCTCGGCGCCGCCGGTTGGTGGCTCGTCACGCACCACGTCTAGTGTCGCGATTCAGAAGTTCGCGGGCCGCTACCGGACGTCTCGCCGCGCCTGGCGGCCGCCGGCGATCCCGCACGTACACCCGGTATGCGCTGGAATCACCGCCGGACCCAGCCACGACGATCGGGCCCGCTATCGACACGCGAACTTCCGACTCGCGACACTAGGCGGCGACCACCGCCACCCCGGTGCGGCCGCCGTCCACGTCGAGGACGACGCCGTGCACGAAGGCCGACTCGTCGCTCGCCAGGTAGACCGCGGCGGGGGCGATCGCCTCCGGCGTGCCGAGGTCCGCGGCGGGCGTGCCGCGCATCATCACGGCGCTCGGGTTGCCCGGCTCCTGGATCACCCCGGGCGAGATGGCGTTCACGCGCACGCCCTGCGGCCCGTACAGCGCGGAGTAGGCGCGGGTCATCGACTCGACGGCGCCCTTGGTGCCGGTGTAGACCGGGCTCGGAACACCGAGCCGAGCGACCCACGAGCCGAGGTTGACGATCGCGCCGCCTCCGCGCTCGGCCATCCGCGGCGCGACGGCCTCGATCAGGAAGTGCGGAGCCTTCACGTTGACCGCGAACATCCGGTCGAACCAGCCCTCGTCGATGACGACGTCGGCCGACGAGGGGTACGTGGCGGCGCTGTTGACGAGGATGTCGATGCGGCCGCCGAGCGCGTCGGCGGCGGCGTGCGCCAGGGTCTCCGAGGCCGCGGGTGAGCCGTCGAGGTCGGCGGCGATGAACCGGCCGCCGCTCGCCGCCGCGACCTCCGCCCCACGGGCCGCGTCGCGGCCGCTGACCACGACCTGGGCGCCCTCCTCGCCGAACGCCAGCGCGATCGCGCGGCCGATGTTGCTGGTGGCGCCGGTGATCAGCGCGGTCTTGCCTTTAAGTCGATTGGACTGCATGGTCCAGAACTGTACTGGACTACGCAGTCCAGTATCCTGATGGGCATGCCGGCGACGACAGCGAAGGGCGCAGCGACGCGGTCGCGGATCGTGCAGACCGCGGCCGACCTCGTGCTCGAGCGCGGCGTCGGCGGCACGTCGCTCGACGACATCCGCGCCGGCACGGGCACCAGCAAGAGCCAGCTCTTCCACTACTTCCCGGCCGGCAAGGCCGAGCTGGTCGAGGCCATCGCGGCCTTCCAGAGCGAGCGGGTGCTCGAGGCGCAGCGCCCACACCTGGACGAGCTCGACAGCCTCGAGAGCTGGGAGCGCTGGCGGGACGCGGTGCTCGCGCACTACGGCGCCCAGAAGCACCTTGCGTGCCCGATCAGCGCGCTGACGATGGAGGCGGGGGTCGACGCGTCCGCTCACATGGAGCGCTGGCAGGCATCCATCGAGGCGGGCGTGCGGCGGATGGGCGTCGACGACGACGGGCGCACCGCGCTCGCGATCTTCGCGGCGCTGCAGGGCGGGCTGCTGCTGATGCGGGCGTCGCAGTCGCTGGAGCCGCTGCGCGCGGCGCTGGACGGCGCGCTGGTCATCCTCCGGGAACGAGCAGCACCTTCCCGTTGAAGCCGCCGGCCTCGGCGAAGCGCAGCGCTTCGGCCGCCTCGGTGAGCGGATAGCGCGCCGCGATCTGCGGCTCGATCACGCCGTCGCGCAGCAGCTCGAACACCTTCGTCAGGTCCGCGCGGAGCTGTGCGCGGAAGCGCGCGGGCCGGAAGCGCTTCCCCGCCCAGAGGTTGAAGAAGGTCGCGCTGCGCCCGTTTGGCAGGGCGTTCCAAACCTGGAGCTTGGCGATCAGCTTCAGCACCGGGAGCGCCGGGTTGCCGGGCACGTCGCGGGTGGACGCGCTGCCGTAGGAGACGAGCGTGCCGCCCCGGGCGAGCAGCTTCCAGGAGCCGTCGATGCCGGGCCCGCCGACGTGGTCGAACACGGCCGCGACGCCGTCCGGGGCCAGCTCGCGCACGCGCGCGTAGACGTCCTCGCTGCGGTGGTCGATCACGGTCGCGCCCATCGCGCGGACGGCCTCGAGCTGCTTCGGGCCGGACGTCCCGATCACGTCGACGCCCGCGTGGCGCGCCAGCTGCACGAGCACCGAGCCGACGCCGCCGGAGGCGCCGAGCACGACGATCGTGTCGCCGCGCTCGACCTTCGCCGCGCGGTGCAGCATCCGCCACGCCGTCAGCCCGTTCACGACGAGCGTCTCCGCCGCCTCGGCGCTCACGCCGTCCGGCACGGGCACGAGATCCTCGTGGTTCAGCACCACGTACTCGGCCCAGCCGCCGACCTTCGTCAGCGCCGCCACGCGCTGCCCGCCCGCTCCGCCCGCGCCGCCCGCGCCGCCCGCGGCCGGCTCTCCCATCACGGTGCCGACCAGGTCGTAGCCGGGCACGAACGGGAACTTCGGCTGGTCGTAGTACTTGCCGCGGCGCATCTGCTGCTCGGCGAACGAGACGCCCGTCGCCTCCACGCGCACGAGCACCTGCCCCGGCCCGGGCGCCGGCAGCTCCGCCGTCCGCACCCGCGGGAACTCGCCCTGCGCCGCCATCTCCAGCTGTGTCGTCCGCATGTTCGTCGCCTCCGTGTTATATGCTCTAACTGATGTTAGAGACTCTAACGCACCACCGCGGTAACCAGGTGCGGGCCGCCGTGAAGCGCATCGCCCTCACGCAGCTGGAGGCGGGCGGGCCCGCGGCGGTGGCGCTGAACGCGATCGCACGCGAGCTGGGCGTCTCCGGCCCCGCGCTCTACCGCTACTTCAAGAACCGCGACGCGCTGCTGTCCGCGCTGGTCCTGGACGCGTACGACGACCTCGCGGCCGCGCTCGAGCCGGCGCCCGATCTGTGGTCGGCGGCGCGCGCCTACCGCGCCTGGGCGCTCGCCCAGCCGCACCGCTACCGGTTGCTCTTCAGCGCGCCGTGGCCGGGCTACGACCCGCACCAGCCGGCGCTGGTCGAGGCCGCCAAGCGCTCGATGGAGGTACTGCTGCGGTTCGTCGACGAGGAGCGCGCAGTGACGCTGTGGTCACGCGTGCACGGCCACGTCAGCCTGGAGATCGAGGGCAACTTCGCCTCGATGGGGCTCGACGCGGACCGCCTGTTCGCGCACGTCACGGCTTGATCGGGAGCCGGTCCACGTCCCGGTGGGCCGACTCGACGAAGTACTCCGGCCGGTCCCGGAAGTGCGCCGCCAGGTTCTCCGTGATCGCCACGGAGCGGTGGCGCCCGCCCGTGCAGCCGATCGCCACCATCAGGTGCGCCTTGCCCTCCGCGATGTACTGCGGCAGCAGGAACTCGAGCAGCGGCTTCACGTGCCCGTAGAACTCGTCCAGCCGCCCGTCACGCCCGACGTAGTCGACGATCCGCTGGTCGAACCCGGTCAGCGGGCGCAGGTTGGTGTCGTAGTGCGGGTTGGGCAGGAAGCGCACGTCGAACGCGAGGTCCGCGTCACGCGGCGGGCCGTGCTTGTGGCCGAAGGACGTGAACGTCACGGCGAGCTTGCCGGACGACGAGCCCGGCCCGAGCAGCTCGTCGGCCACCTTGCGGCGCAGCGCCGTCGCGCTCAGCCCACTCGTGTCGATGACGATGTCGGCCTTGTCGCGCACCGGCGCCAGCAGCTCGATCTCGGCGCGGATGCCGTCGACGACGCTGCCGTGCGGCGAGAGCGGGTGACGCCGGCGCGTCTCCTTGTACCGGGTCACCAGCGTCTGCTCGTCCGCCGCGAGGAACACCACGCGGTGCTGGACGTTGGCGTCCACCAGCTGGTCGAGCACGCCCGCCAGGCCCGCCAGGTAGTCGCCGCCGCGTGAGTCGCACACGACCGCCGCGCGCTCAACCTTCGAGCCGGCGTGCATGAACAGCTCCGACAGCGAGCGGATCATCTCGCTCGGCAGGTTGTCGACGCAGAAGTAGCCCGCGTCCTCGAAGACGTTCATCGCGCTCGACTTGCCCGCGCCCGAGAGCCCGGAGATGACGACGAAGTCCTCCAGGTTCGAGTTGCCGACGCGCCCATCCGCGTCTCGCACGGCGTTGGCCACGAGGTCAGCGTCCAGTCTTGTTGAGGTGGGCGTACAGGTCGCGCGCGACCTTCTGCGGGACGCCCGGGACCTGCTCGAGCGCCTCACGGGAAGCGCCGAGCACCGCCTCGGGTGAGCCGAAGTGCTTGAGCAGCGCGCGCTTGCGCGCCGGCCCGACGCCGGGAAGCTCGTCCATGATCGACTCGGTCATGGCCTTGTCGCGGCGGATGCGGTGGTGGGTGATCGCAAACCGGTGGGCCTCGTCGCGGACGCGCTGGAGCAGTTGCAGCTCCGGCGTGTCGTGCGCCATCAGCACGGGATTCGGCACACCGGGCAGGAAGACCTCCTCGATCCGCTTGGCCAGCGACACCACGGTCGCGCCGTGGTCGCGGAAGCCCTGCAGGTGGGGCAGGCCGGCGCCGAGCTGGCCCTTGCCGCCGTCGATCACGATCAGGTTCGGGAGCGCGGCGAACGACGCGTCGCGGTCGGCGTCGTACGGCGACTTCTCGTTCTGCTTCTCCCACTGCGCGTAGCGGCGCGACAAGACCTCCGCCATGGACGCGAAATCATCGTTGCCATCGTGGGAGCGAATGGTGAAGCGCCGGTAATCGCTCTTCTTCGGCGCGCCGCCCTCGAACACCACCATCGACGCGACGGTGTGCGTGCCGCCGACGTGCGAGATGTCGAAGCACTCGATCCGCACCGGGATCGTGCTCAGCTCCAGCGCGGCCTGGAGGCCGTTGAGCGAGTCCACGCGCTGCTGGCGCTTGCGCTCGCTCTTGAGCTTCTCCTGGTCGAGCGCGAGCTTGGCGTTGCGCTCGGCGAGCTCGAGGATGCGGAACTTGCCGCCCCGCTCGGCGGCGCGGATCTCGACCGTGCTGCCGCGCCGCTCGCCGAGCAGCTGGCCCAGGACGCCCAGCTCCGAGCCCTCGGACATGACGCCCTGCACCACGATCAGCGGCGGGATCGACAGCGCGCTGGCGTAGAACTGGAGCATGAACTCCTCGGCGACGATCGCCGCGTTCTGCTCGGCCTGGTTGTCGAGGTAGAACGACTGGCGGTCAGACAGCACACCGTCACGGACCTGGAAGACCTGGGCGTTGGCCTCCGTGCCCTCCAGCGCCACCGCGACCGCGTCGTAGGTGCCGGCGCCGCCCTCGGCCACGCGCTGGCGCTCGAGCAGCGCCTTGACCGACTGCAGCCGGTTGCGCTCGATCGTCGCCTGCTCGTAGTCGCGCTCGCCGGCGGCGAAGTACATCTTCTTCTCGAGGTCGCGCTCGATCTGCTTGAAGCGGCCCGACAGGAACGCGACGACGCCGTCGATGCCCTCGCGGTACTCCTCCTTGGAGACGTAGCCGACGCAGGGCGCCCCGCAGCGCTTGATGTAGTAGTCCAGGCACGGCGAGCCGCTGTGGCGCCCCGGCTCCGTCCCCTCGCAGGAGCGGAAGAGGAAGATCTTGCCGAGCAGGTCCAGCGTGCCGCGCACGCGCTTGGCGCTGCTGTAGGGGCCGAAGTACGCGCGCTGCTTCTTGTGGCGCTCGCGGGTGAAGTAGACCCGCGGGAAGTCCTCGTCGAGGCTGATGGCGATGTACGGGTACGACTTGTCGTCGCGCAGCCGGATGTTGAACTTCGGCTTGTACTGCTTGATGAAGTTCTGCTCGGTGAGCAGCGCCTCGGCCTCGGTGGTGACGACGAGCGGCTGGATGTCGTCGATCTCCGACGTCAGCGCGGTCGTCCCGTACATCGTGGGGTTCGAGAAGTGACTCGCGACGCGCTTGCGGATCGACTTGGCCTTGCCGACGTAGATGACCTTGCCGCGCTTGTCCCGGAACACGTACACGCCCGGCTGGTCAGGGAGTGCGAGACGTTGCTCGCGAAGCCGCTCGGATTCGGTCTGAACTGCCATTCGTTGCTGCAACAAAGGGTACGAACCGGGCCGGTCCGCAACTCGGGGGGCTGCTATCGGTTCCTCACCGTATGCACCGAACGAGAACGACGATCGTCGTCGCCGCCATCGCGGCCCTCGCCATGTGCGCTCCGGCTTCCGCCAACTACCGGGTCGGTCTGAGTGAGCAGAATGCAGCGGTCTTCAGCCAGCCCGCATGGCAGGCGCTGAAGCTCAAGCGCATCCGCTACATCATCCCGTGGGATTACGCCAAGGACCCGGGCCAGAAGGCCGAGGCCGACACCTTCTTGAACGCCGCACGCGCCGCGAACCAGGACGTCCTCCTGATGTTCACCGCCCGTCGAGGCTGCTGGAACGGCAGGACGTACTCGAAGTCCAGCGCCTGCAAGGCGCCCTCGACGAGCGCCTACAAGAAGGCGGTCTCCGCCTTCCGCAAGGAGCACTCGTGGGTCAAGACCTACGCGCCGTGGAACGAGGCGAACCACGTCTCGCAGCCGACGTCCAAGAGCCCGAAGCGCGCCGCCCAGTACTACGCCACGCTGCGCAGCGTGTGCGGCTCCAAGTGCAAGGTGATGGCCGCCGACGTGCTCGACCAGAGCACCGTCAAGAAGTGGCTGACGGACTTCATCAAGTACTCCAAGAACAAGGGCCGCCTGTGGGGCCTGCACAACTACAAGGACGTCAACCGCAAGCAGTCCAAAGGCCTGACGACGGTCCTGAAGACCGTGCCGGGTGAGGTGTGGCTGACCGAGACCGGCGGCATCACCACGTTCGCCCCGGACTTCCCGACGTCGGCCACCCGCGCCGCCGCGTCGACGAAGTACATGTTCACGCTCGCCGACCGCTTCGACTCCAAGAAGAAGGGCTACAAGTCGAAGCTCACGCGCCTGTACGTCTACCGCTGGTTCGGTGAGACGGGCAACTGGGACTCGGGCCTCGTGAACGTCGACGGCACGCCGCGTCCCGCGCTCGAGCAGTTCGCGAAGTACGCCGCCAAGCGGCAGAAGTAGCTAGTAGCGTCCGGCCCCTCATGGGGCTGGTCAATCTCTACTCCGATACGCAGACCCGTCCGACCTCCGCCATGCGCACCGCCATGGCGGAGGCGGAAGTGGGTGACGAGCAGCGCTTCGAGGACCCGCAGGTCACCGCCTTGTGCGCGCGGGTCGCGGAGCTGCTCGGGATGGAGGCCGCGGTCTTCCTCCCCTCCGGGACGATGTGCAACGAGATCGCGTTCCGGCTGCACATCCGGCCGGGCGGCGACGAGGCGATCCTGCATCGCACGTCGCATCCGATCATCGCCGAGGCCGGCGGGCCCGCCGCCTTCGCCGGGGCGATGATGTACCCGCTCGACACGCCGCTCGGCATGTTCACCGCCGACGACGTGCGTGGCGCGCTGCGGCGGCCCGGCGATCGCTACTCGCCGCGCTCCCGGCTCGTGTCGGTCGAGCAGACGACGAACATGGCGGGCGGACGCGTGTGGCCGTTGGCGCAGCTGCGGGACGTCGTGGCGGCCGCGCGGGAGGCCGGGTTGCGACTGCACATGGACGGCGCACGGCTGATGAACGCGGTCGTGGCGTCCGGTGTGCCCGCGTCCGAGATGACCGCCGGGTTCGACACCGCCTGGCTGGACTTCACGAAGGGCCTCGGCGCGCCGTTGGGCGCCTGCCTTGCGGGCTCGGCCGAGCTGATCGACGAGGCGTGGCGGTACAAGCAGATGCTCGGCGGCGCGCTGCGCCAAGCGGGAATCGTGGCCGCCGGCGCGCTGTACGCGCTCGACCATCACGTCGACCGGCTGGCCGAGGACCACGCGAACGCGGCGGTGCTGGCGCGTGGGCTGGCGGAGCTGCCCGGCGTGACGATCGACCCCGACGCGGTCGAGACCAACATCGTCATCTTCGAGCACGACGATCCCGAGGGTCTGTGCGCCCGTTTGCGCGAGCAGGACGTAGTAATGGGTGCGATCGGCCCGCGACGGGTAAGGGCCGTCACGCACCTTGATGTGGACGCCGAAGCGATACAACGAGCCTTGCACGCGCTAGAAAGGGTGTGCGCTTGATGAAGCTCGAAGGCATTCATCACATCACCGCGATCACGGCCGACGCGCCGCGGAACGTCGACTTCTACGTGCGGCTGCTCGGGCTACGCCTGGTCAAGAAGTCCGTCAACCAGGACGATCCGACCGTCTACCACCTCTTCTACGCCGACGAGCACGGGTCGGCGGGGTCGGACCTGACGTTCTTCGAGTACCCGAACTCGCGCGTCGGCCGGGCGGGCGCGGGGATGGCGCACCGCATCGTCCATCGCGTCGCCTCCGCCGACACCGTGGACTTCTGGGCGGACCGGCTCGGGGCCGAGAGCGTGGCGACGTCGCGCGTGGAGTCCGGGCTGCGGTTCGCCGACTTCGAGGGCCTCGAGCACGAGCTGCGGGTCGTGGACGTGCCGGACACGCCGCTCCCGGCGCGCTCGACCGAGGTGCCCGCCGAGCACGCGCTGCTCGGCTTCCACGAGGTGCACGCCGCGGTCGCCGATCCGCGCAAGTCCGAGCGGCACCTGCGCGAGACGCTGGGCTTCGACGAGGTCGGCGCGCACGCGTTCGAGTCGCGCGGAACGGCGCGCGGCGGCGGGATCGTCTTCGAGCCCTCCCCCGGGCGCAGCCTCGGCGGCGCGGGCACGATCCACCACGTCGCGTGGGCCTCCCCCATGGACGACCACAAGGCCTGGCGCGAGCGCCTGGTCGCCGCCGGGTCGCAGGTCACGCCGGTGATCGACCGCTTCTACTTCCGGTCGATCTACTCCCGCGAGCCGGGCGGGATCCTGTTCGAGATCGCGACGATCGGGCCGGGCTTCGCGACGGACGAGCCGGCCGAGACGCTCGGCGAGTCGCTCGCGCTGCCGCCGGAGTTCGAGCACCTCCGCGAGCAGGTCGAGCCGCTGCTCACGCCGCTGCCGGACGTGCGGCAGTGGCGACCCTCAGCGGCACAAGCTTCGTGAGCAGCGCGGCGAGCGGCAGCGCCGCGCCGGCGATCACGAGCGCGCCCCGCGGGCTCGTGAGCGCGATGACCAGCGGGGCCAGCATCGCACCCGCGCCGGTCGTCAGCCAGTAGCTGGACTCCAGGCGCGCGAACGTCCGGGCACGCACCGCGTCGTGCGTGAGCCGCTGGATGAGCGTGATGCCCGCGGTCTCCACGAGCGAGTAGCCGACGCCCAACGTGGTCAGCGCCACGAGTGCCGCGGCCGGACCGGGCAACGCCGCGAGCGCGAGCAGCGGCGCCCCGACGAGCACCGTGCCGAGCGGGAGCGCGCGGGTGGCGACCCGCAGCGCGAGCACGCCGCCGAGCACCCCTCCCACGCCCCACGCGCCATTGAGCCAGCCCACGCCGGCCTCGCCCACATCGACGATCTCGAGCGCGGTGACGACGACGAGCACGTCGACCATCCCCTCCACGAGCGTGCTCACCGACAGCACCGCGACGAGCACGCGCGCCCGCCGATCCAACGCCGAAAACGCGACACCTGTTGCTAAAGAGGGACAGTCCCTCTTTATGTTCGTGAGCAGCGCGGCGGCGAGGAGGAAGGTCAGCGTGGCGCCGGCGAACGCGGCGGGTGCGCCGATGGCCGCGGCGAGGATGCCACCGGCCAGCGCGCCGAGGATGAACGCGGCGTTGTCGATCGTGCTCCAGAGCGCGTTGGCGGCCGCGGGACGGTCGGTCAGGTGCGGGATGAGCGCGGCCTGCGCGGGCTTGTGCGCGGCCTGGGCGATCGTGAACAGCGCACCGAGCACGAGCGTCGCGGCGAACACGTGCGCCGCCGCGGCGAGCGCGAGCGCGCCGAGCAGGACGGCGCGGATGAGGGTGGAGGCGAGCAGGACGTCGCGCCGCGAGCACCGGTCCGCGACACGGCCCAGCAGCGGTGCGGCCAGCCCGGCGGGCACCATCCGCGTCAGCGCCGCGAGCCCCACCGCCGCTGCTCCGCCCTCACCGTAGGCGTGCACCGCGAGCGCGACCATGAACACCCAGCCGCCGAAGGCCGCCGCCGCCCACGCGGCCTGCAGTCGACGCAGGTCCGGCGTGGCGAGCGCGTCGCGGAGCGTCATCGGCCGACGCTCGCCCACCCACCTTGGGCTGCGGTTGGTGGTTCCTTAGAGCGCGGGGATCAGGTCGCCGACAGTCGCCCTGAACTCGGGCATCTGGGGAGAGATCAAGTCCTCTTCGGCGTGTCGTTCCCACACGCCGTCGCTGCGATGCACGATCACGCGACGGCCCACCGTGTCCACAAGCCACAGCTCGGGAACACCGTGTTCCAGGTAGAGCTCGCGCTTGCGGCCGAGGTCGTAGTGCCAGGTGCTCCGCGAGCGAACCTCGACCAGCAGGTTCGCAGCCTTCTCGGCACGCCGGGTGTCAAGCGGCAGCGGTTCCTCGAACCACAGCACGTCCGGCGCGAGGACGCTGGTGTCGTACACGACATCGAGCGACAGGATCGCCGTGCCGCGGCCCGTTGGGCTCTGGGTCCACAGTCGGAGCGCCATGCCGATCTCGAGGACGACGTGCTGGTGGAGGGGAGTCGGCTGACTCACGACGACATGGCCGTCGATGAGCTGGGTGCCGCGCGGCCACTCGCGCGCCAAGAACTCCTCGACGGTGAGCCGATCGTCAACTGCCGTGCTCATGCTCGCAATGGTAAGGCCACATGCCCCTCCTAGGGCACGGTGGACAGAGTTCGCCCCCTCCGGCTAGGAGAAGGTCACGAGCGGGCCGTCCATGCTCTTGACGCCCGCGACGCACGCCTTGCGCGCAGCGGCCGTCGGGAGCTCGGGGCACCCGGTGGTGCGGAACTTCCCGTCGCTGACGACGCCGAGGGTCTTGCCGAGCCAGCGGTCGCAGGCGATCGCGAGCGCGCCGCGGAAGGTCGTGTTGCACGCCTTGATCAGGTCCACCGACATCTCGGGCGGGAAGTTCATGAGGTTCTGGACCTTGGTGCCGCGGATGCAGGCGATGACGTCGGTGTCGACCTCCATGCCGGCGCAGACGGCGAGCTGGTTGACCGGGTCCGGCGGGCCGATGACGCTCGCGCCGGTCACGCACGCCTGGCGCTGCAGGCCCTCGAGGCCGGAGCACAGCTCGTCGATCTGCGGGCCGGACTCGACCCGGGTGCCTTTCGCCGTCTCCACGAACGAGCGGTACCAGCACACGCGCACGAACAGCTCGGGCTGGGCGCCACACAGCTGACGCGGGTCGGTCACCAGGTCCTTCGGCTTGGCGGTGGAGTCGAGGCCGTTCACCGCGAACCAGTAGTCGTGGTAGATGCCCTGGGAGCAGTCGGCGGCGAGGCCGCTGCCCAGCTGCTCGCACATCTTCAGCGAGGACGCGATCTCCTCGTTGGTCAGGCGCATGAACGCGTGGCCGAAGCCGTGCGTGCAGCTGTAGCGCTGGTAGCGCGTCTCGGAATTCGCGCACAGGCGGACGGCCACCTTCGGCCCCGCCTTCTCGATCTCCGGCGCGACCGCGGTGACGAGGCCGTGCGCGTAGCCGGCCGAGCAGCCCGGGTCGTTCGTGCGCGGCAGGCTGTCCATCAGCTTCGCGAGCGTCAGGCCGGTGCGCAGCGCGTACTCGCGCGCGACCGTGTGCATGATCCCGTGGCAGTTGGCCAGCAGGAAGCCGGACTGGTCGGCGTACGCGGCCTTGGTGATGCCCTCGACGGCGGCGAGCGGGTCGCCCGCGCCGTTGACGATCGCGGCCAGCTCACGGGAGTAGCAGGAGCGGCCCTCGTCCTGGACGAGGCCGGCGCAGGAGTTCAGGTCGCCCGTGGCCGCCGGCTCGGCGGTGGCCTCCTCGATCGACTTCGTGAGCGTCTCGTCGGGCGCGGGCTTCGGGGCTTCGCTGCCGCCGCAGCTCGCGACGGTGAGGAGCATCAGCGCCGCGAGGGCGACGACGAGGAGGCGCCTCACTGCGCGACCCAGCTCGTCCAGGAGGGCGTGCTCTCGTCGGTCGCGCCGACCCGGATGTGCAGCTCGCACAGCAGAGCGGCCGACGTGTCGTCCTGTGACGCGAACGTCACGACGTTGGTGGTGCTCTCGTCGGGCGCGGCGAAGATCGCTTGGGGCGTGCCGGCCCGGCCACCGGCCGCGACGAGCTCACGCCCGACCTCGCGGGCGTAGCAATCACGCGCGGCATCGCCCTTCAGGTTCGTGCAGAGCCCGACGTTGCCGCGCGCCGCGACCGCGGCGGACGGGTCTTCGCCGCGGACGAGCAGCACGCCGAGAACGGCGCCCGACGCCAGCAGGGCAACGAGCGCGGCCCAGCGGCGAGACGGTGACAGGAGACTCTGCGTCAAGACGGATTCCAGCGTAGTCGGGGTGTTACGCCACCCCTCCCCGAAAGGTTGGGTGCCTGACCGGCCACCCGCCGGCCGGAGCCGACGGGTGGCCGGAGCGGACATTCGCTCCCTACGGGTTCGTGGTGGAGAGCGTGAACGTCAGCGTCTTGCTGTACGTCCCCGTCCGCAGGGGGTCGCCGGCAGCGATGGCCTGCTTGAAGGCCACCGTCGCCGGATCGTTGCTGACCGGTGCGGTCCAGGTCAGCAAAGGCGTGGGATTGGCGGAGCCGCCGACCGCGGCGAGCGCGGAGCCGGCACCGGCCGCCGGGCTCGACGCCGCCGCGCGGAGCGGCTGCGCGAGCGCGAACGCGCCGTTGACGAGCTTGCCCGTGTTCACGGTGTCCGCGTCGGAGACCGACAGCGTCGCGCTGCCGGCCGTGCTGATCACGTCCGCCTTCGTGCTCGCGTCGTACTCGCGGGCGACACCGGGCACGAACGCGCCGAAGGTCGCCGGCACGCCGAGCGTGAGGCTGAGCGTCGCCGGCACCGTGCCGCCGACGTTGCCGGTCGTGCACAGGCTGCGGTTCGCGAGCTCACCGCGCTTGATCTTGAGCGTGGTGCGCTCGAGCACCGTGCCGTCCGGCGCCGAGCAGACGAGCGTGTAGGACTCGTCCAGGTGCGTCGCGTTGTACTGGCTCGGGCGCACCGACGGGTTGACGTGCCACTCGAACCTGCCGGTCGCCGGGACCGTGATGCTCTGGGCGATCGTGTTCGGGAAGGCGCGGACCTCGGCGGGCTGGCCCGTCGTCCACACGGTGCTGGAGGTGTCCAGCGTGGTGCTCTTGGACAGCGTCAGCGTGGTGCCGGCCGGGGCGGTGCCCGTGAGCACGGAGTGCTTGTCGGCCTCGGTGGCCGCGGCGAACGCGTCGTAGTACAGGCCGCGCATGGTCTGGTTCGCGTAGCGCGTGCCGGTGCCCAGGTAGTTGTCGATGACGTTCTGGTACGGCGGGTGGAACGTCTGCGTGCCGGAGAAGCCCGGGGTCGCCTCCGGCGTGAAGCCGAACGCGCCGTAGGCGTAGTAGGCCTGCTGCTCGGCGGTCGAGGACGCCTCGTAGTAGACGTCGGTCCACGGGCCCGCGGCCCAGCCGGGCAGGTTCTTGGAGAGGCGCTGCAGGAGGGCCTCGTACGCGACCTCGTCGGCGACGACGTCCGGCTCGTTGGAGGAGCTCGGCGCGCGCAGCAGGCGCTGGTCGGGCGTGTGGTTGTTGATCGCGACGGTGACGTTGCTCTTGTTGAGCAGGTCGATCATGCCCTGGATCTCGGGCTCGGAGCCCGGGGCCTCACCACGCGTGTTGGAGGCGGTGGCGCTCGAGCTCGAGCCCGGGCCGCCCCAGAACGGCAGGTAGTTGCGGTTGAGGTCGATGCCGCGGTTGACGTTCGCGGCGAGCGTGCAGTCGGCGAGCGTCGGGATGACGCCGGCGGCGATGCGGCAGTTCTTGCGCTTCTGCTCGTTCTGCATCGAGCGGCTGAGGTCGTAGCCGTCAGGGTTGACGACCGGGACCGCGATCAGCTTGCCCTTCTCGAGCAGCGCGCTCGCGTCGTCGCCGGGCTTGTCGTTGAGCAGCAGGTCCCAGACGAACTCGAGCGTGAACTCGACGGTCGGCCACTCGCGGGCGTGGTGGGCGCCGCTGAGCAGGAAGCTCGGCTTCGCGCCGGCGGTCGCCACGTTGTGGCTGACCTCCACGCCGTAGATCGTCTTGCCGAGCAGCGACGTCTTGCTCAGCTCGAAGAGCTTGACCCGATCGGGGTAGGTCGCGGCGAGCTGCTGGAGCTCGGCGTTGACGTCCGTGAGCGTGCGGTACGCGACGCGGCCGGTCGGGAGCGTGGACAGCGGTGCGATGCCGCGCTCGGCGCGCTCCTGGTGGTCATCCTCGGAGTCCAGGTAGGCGTCGTTGGCGCCCTCCATGTCCTCGATCAACACCTTGTAGGCGTAGCCCGCGTCCTCGAGGATCTGCTTGTCCTCGGGGCCGTGGAGCATCAGCTCCGTCCGTGTCTCACCCTCGTGCGTCACGTCGAGGCCGAGCGCCTCGAGGTTGTGCAGCACAGCGTGGCTGGTCTCTTGGACCTCCACGAGCGTCGTCTTCGCCTGCGCGATGCCCGGCACGAGCAACGCGGTAGCCACCGCGAGCCCGGCAACGAGCTTGGAACCCTGCAACCCAATCCCCCCTCTGGTCAAGTCCCCTCCTGACCTTCATGTCCGGCGAGGCGCACGCTAGGGGAGTTGCCTCCACCGCGCGACTGCTTGGGTGTGGACTTCTCTCAGCGCAGGCCGTCGAACAGCGCGGCCAGGTCGAGCGGTTCGACGTCGACCTCGAGCGGCTGGAGCGTGCCGGTGGGGCCGTGGGTGGTGTACGTCGCGTAGCCGTCGGGGGTCGGGTCGCGGAACACGCGCACGCGTCCGGCCTTGATGTCGACGACCCAGCACTCAGGGATGCCGGCCTCGGCGTAGAGCGGGGGTTTGATCTGCGTGTCGGTCTTGAGCGACGTCTTTGCCACCTCGGCCACGAGCAGCGCACCGTACGGATGCTCGTGCAGGTGGTCCGCACGCTCGACGACGGCGATGTCCGGTTCAGGGAGCGACGTGTCGTCCGCCACTCTGATGACACCCTCGATGCGGACCCTATGTGAACCGGGGTTCCACAGCCACTCGGCCAGACGGCTCTTGAGCTCGCAGTGGTCGGGGCCTTTCACGGCCTTCTCCGTGAGCATCCCGTGCAGCAGCTCGAAGCGGTTGTCCTTCGGGATGATCCCGGCGTCCAACATCCGCATGACCTCGTCGGCCGTGAGCGGATGAATCGGGCTATCGCCGAGCACGAAGGCCATGGGGGCGATCGTAGTCATTTCACGAGACCAGGCGGACGGTCAGCGCGGAGCCGCCGGGCGCGAGTGGCTGGCCCGCGCCGGACATCAGGCCGAGGATGCGGGCGACGTAGCCCTGCGTCTCCGGGAACGGCGGGACGCAGCCGCACGCGGCGACGCGGCCCGGGCCGGCGTTGTAGGCGGCGAGCGCGAGCGGGACGCTGCCGAACTGGCGCAGCAGGTCCCGCATCATGTGCGCCTGGGCGTTGATCGCCTCGGTCGCGTCGAACGGGTCTTCCAGGCCGTACGCCCGGGCCGTGCCCGGCATGAACTGCGCGATGCCCTGCGCGCCGGCTTTGGAGACGGCGAACGGGTTGAAGTTCGACTCGGCGTACAGCTGCGCCGCGAGGAGCGTGGCGGAGACGTTCCAGCGCTGCGCGGCCTCGCGCAGGATCGGCGCGAACCTGGGCGGCACGAAGCCCGGAACCGCGCCGCGGCCGACGCCCGCTTTGCCGTCGTTGCCGGTGGAGGACGCCGAGCCGGCATTGAGCGTGTAGCCGTAGTGCCAGGGCTCCCAGCTGTAGCGCTGGACGAAGTGGAAGCGCGTCGCGTTGGACGCCAGCCACGCGTAGGCCGCGGGCGGGCCGATGTCGAGCTCGGTGCCGTTGCGGTGCAGCGACTTCCCGGGCGGCGCGACCATCCGCGGGTCCGGATTGCGGGCGAACAGCACCGCCTGCTCGGCGTCCGAGCGGAAGCCGCTGTTGATCGTGAGCGCGACCCCGTCCTGCTTGGCGGCGGCCTCCAGGCGGTCGAACGCCTGTGCCACGTCGGGTCGCATCGGCTTGCCCTGTCTGTACGCGAGTGGGCCGTCGTAGCCGCCGCCGCTGGCGAAGCCGAGCTGCGGTGACGCGCCGAGCTGTGCCTCCGCGGTCGCCCGGATCGTCGCCTCCTGCTTCGCCTTGCCCCTGCCGACCTCGACGACGTCGGTGACGGCGACCCGCACGCGCACCGGCGCGATCGTGCCGGCGTCCGGGAAGCTCACGATCGCGGCGGCGCCGTTCTTGGCCGCGACCTGCAAGGCCACCGCGCGCCCGATCGCGAGGTACGCCTCCTTCTCCAGGTGCCGCGGGTTGGAGGCGTCATCGATGACCGCGGGCTCGAACAGCCGGTCGTAGTGCGCGTGCATGGCCTTCGCGCCGGCGACCGCGGCCAGATCCGCCGCTCGCTGCGCCGCGGCCTCGCGCCCGACCGCCTTCGCGACGGCGCCCGCGATGACCACGGCGATCAGGACGCCGGCCAGGCCGCCGACGAGCAGGACCGACGCCTGGCCGCGCTCGGAGCTCGCGCGCCTGATGCCGCCCGAGCGTCGGGCTCGGGCCGCCGGGCCGCTCATCGGTCGCTCCCTCGTTCCGGGCGGATGAGGCGTCGGACCGTGGCCGCGGGACGGAGGCCGGCCCGTGCGAGCTCGCGGGGCAGCCCACGCCGCAGTGGCGGCGTGGTCGCGACGCGGGACAGCCCCGCCGTCGCCGCGATCGCCAGTGGCCCCTCCGGGTTCGCCGTGACGAGCACGACGAGGTCCTGGTCGGCGAGCGCGACGTCGATCGCCGCCGTCCGCGGCGCGGTGACCGCGAACACCACGGGCGCCGCGACGAGCGCGACCTGCCACGCCAGCGCGGCCAGCTCCGGATCGGCCGGATCGAGCCGCACCCACGCGAGCCGGCCCCGCACACGCGGGTCGAGGCCTTCCGCCTGCAGCCGCGCGGCCAGCCGCCGTCCCGCGCCGCCTCCCCCACTCCCCTCCGGCAGCGGCGGACCGATCACCGCGACCGTCGCCGCCTTCGACCGCGTCTCCCGACGCAGCGCGAGCGCCAGCGCGGCCGCGACCGGCTCGGCCTCGCCCGCTCGACCGACGACCGCGGCACCCGTGACCACCTGGACCGGCGCGACGAGGTCCGCCACGCCGGGCGCCGCCCCGAGCGGGTCGCCCGGGACCAGCGCGGCGGCCGGCGAGAACGCGACGCCGGGCGCGGTCGGGGCGGACCCGGGCGGAACGTGCGGCGCGAGCGCGGGCGGCGCAGACGCGGACGGAACGTGCGGCGCGAGCGCGGCCGGCGCAGACACGGACGGAACATGCGGCGCGAGCGCGGCCGGCGCAGACGCGGACGGAACATGCGGCGCGAGCGCGGCCGGCGCAGACGCGGACGGAACGCGCGGCGCGAGCTCGGGCGGCGCGGACCGTCACCCGGGTCGTCCCGGCGGGCACGCCGGTGAGCTCGGCGGCGAACGC
>NZ_JAPDDP010000084.1 GCF_027587195.1 Solirubrobacter phytolaccae
CCAGCCGGCGCCACCCCGGAGCGCGCCGCGCCCTCGCCGGCCACCGCCGCGGCGGCGCCGCCGCCGCCCAACGTCGTGCCGGTCATCGCGCGGTCACCACCTTCATGCCCTCGCGGAGGCCGTCGCCGGTCACCTCGACCAGGTCGTCGGCGTACAGGCCCGTCTCGACCGGGACCTTGCGGCCGTCCGGCAGCTCGAGGGCGTAGCCGCCGCCCTGCACCGCCAGCAGCGCCTTGACGGGCACGGCGAGCGCGTCCCGGCGCCGCTCGACCGCGAAGCCGACGTCCACGGGCGCCTGGTCGAGCGCGTCACCGCGGCCGCGCAGCGCGATCGTCACGTCGACGGTCGGCGCCGAGTCCTCGCCCGCCTTGCTCGCCACCGTCCCGACCGACGACACGCGGCCCTTGGCCGTCTCCCCCGTCGGCAGCTCCACGGTCACCTCGTCGCCGCGGCGGGCGAGCTGCTGGCGACGCGCGTCGAGCTCGACGACCACCTCGCGCCCGGTCGAGGAGAGCTCCGCCAGCGGCCGCCCACCGCCGACCGTGTCGCCAACTTCGGCCTTGGCCTCGCCCATCCGCGTCGCGCCAGGCCGGAACACGACCTCGCCGCGCGTGAGCGTGCCGTCCTTCGTCAGCCCGCGGTCGGCCTGGAACGCCTTCACGGCCGCGGTCGTCTCCCAGTCCCAGTCGTCGTCGACGGTCCCGGCGTCGTAGCCGAGCGCGCGCAGGTTGCGCTCGAGCTGGCGCACGTCCTCGCCGTCGGTCATCCCCGGCGCGAAGTCGCGCCACACCGGCAGCTCGCCGTAGAACAGGAACGCGGCGGGAGCGCCGTCGATGTCGTAGAAGGAGTGCCCGCGCGTGATCACCGTGCCCGCCGCCCGGATGCCGGTGAGCGTGCCGGCCACGCCCGCCCCCAGCACGCCCGGGTCCGCGTAGCCGAGGGTGCCGGCGAGGCTCTCGCGGTCCACGAGGTCGCTGCGCTCGACCGCGACCGTCTCGCGCTGCACGGCCGGCGCCTCGGTCGCGGGTGCCTCCTCGCCGCCCAGCGCGATCACCGCGACCGCCCCGGCGACCGCGACGGCCGCGCCGCCGCCGAGCACGCGCTTCATCACTTGTCCTCGCCGGAGCCCGACGTGCCGAAGCCCGGCATCGTCTTCTCGCACGCCTTCATCGCCTTCTGGAACGCCGGCCCTTCGGGGTCGAGATTCTTGCCGATCCGGATCTGCGCGCCCCCGTTCTCGTCGAACTGCGGGTCGGGGAAGTCCGGCACGCCGTTCTCCCGCATGCAGCGCGCGTTGGCGAGCGCGGCCTTCTTGTTCTCGGCCTTCTCCTCCTCGCTCATGTCCGGCGGCTTGATCGCCTCCTGGTACTTCGCGCACGCCTTCTCGGCGGCGCGCATGTCGTCCGGGTTGATCTGCTTGCCGCCGGGCCCGCCGGCGCGCATCGTCACCCGTCCGCCCTCGAACTTCGGGTCGGGCATGTCGACGCCGTTCTCGCGCATGCAGCGGGCGAAGTCGAGCATGGCTTGCTTGTTCTTGTCCGCGCCGGTGGCGGGACTGCCGGTGTTGGCCTCCTCGCCACCACAGGCGACGACGAACGAGGCGGTCGCCGCGACCGCGGCGAGCAGGAGACGAGTCTTCATGCTCGCCACGGTCCCGTCCGGGACTGAGACCGCTGTTTTCCGAACCTAGGAAGTTGCTGAGAGGACCGGCAGCCGCAGGCGCAGCAGGGCGCCGCCGCCGTCCGCGGCTTCGGCGGCGACCGTCCCGCCGTGCGTCTCGGCGACCTGGCGCACGATCGCCAGCCCGAGCCCCGAGCCCGGCCGGCCACGCGCGGCGTCGGCGCGGTAGAAGCGGTCGAACACGTGCGCGAGGTCCTCGGCGGGAATGCCGGGCCCGCGGTCGCGGACGGTCAGCTCGCCGCCGCGCAGGCGGACGTCGACCACGGTTCCGGCCGCGCTGTACTTGCCCGCGTTGTCGAGCAGGTTCCCGACCGCGCGGTCCAGCCGGGCGGGAACGCCGTTGACGAGCGTCGGCTCGAACTCGGTCACGTACGTGATGCCCGGCGCGTGCCGGCGCGCCCGCTCCACCGCGCCCGCGACCAGCGTGTCCAGCCGCACGTCCTCGATCTCGGGCTCCTCGTCGCGGGCGAGCTCGGTGAGGTCGCCGACGAGGCCCGTCAGCTCCTCCAGCTGCAGGACGAGGTCCTCCCGCAACCGCTCACGATCCCCGGCCTCGGGCGGGCCGCCGCGCGCGAGCACCTCGAGGTTCGTGCGCAGGGAGGTCAGCGGTGTGCGCAGCTCGTGCGACGCGTCGGCGACGAGCTGCTTCTGCGCGCGCTGCGAGCGGTCCAGCGCCTCGAGCATGGTGTTGAACGCGGCGCCGAGCCGGGCGACCTCGTCGTCGCCGTGCGTATCGATCCGGCGCGTGAGGTCGCGCGTGGAGGCGACGTGCTCGGCGGTCGTGGTGAGCTCGGCGACGGGTCGTACGGCGGTGCGCATCGCGAGCCGGGCGAGCACGACCGCGAGCCCGATCCCGCCCAGCGCGAGCAGGCCGAGCGCGATCCGCAGCGTCCCCAGCGCGCTGTCGACCTCCGTGAGCGAGCGCGCTGCGAGCAGCGTCATCCCATCCGGCGTGCGGCCGACGTAGACGCGCACGCGCACACCCTCGCTCCGCCGGTTCGCGAAGAACGGCTCCTTCTCACCCTGCGCGACCGCGCGCACGTCCTCGTCGATGTCCAGCGAGGGCGGCACGTCGTCGGCTTCTCCCTCGCGCCGGATCACGGTCACGAACGCGCGTGGCGTCTGCGTGATCATCACGTCCGCGGGCGCCGGGCCGGGCCCGACCGAGCCGGCCGCAACCATCGGGCGCTCCATCACCTGGCGCTCGAGCGCGGAGTCGAGCTCCGCGTGGAGCGTGTCCCGCACCACCCAGTAGGCGAGCGCGGAGCCGAGCACGACGACCAGCGCCACCGCGGCCCCGCACGACAGCACGAGCCGGCGCCGGAAGCTCATGGCTCGCGCAGCACGTAGCCGACGCCCCGCACCGTCTGGATGAGCCGCGGCTCGCCGAGCTTACGGCGCAGGTAGCCGACGTAGACCTCGAGCGAGTTCGAGCTCGGGCCGAAGTCGTAGCCCCACACCTGCTCGAAGATCTGCGTGCGGGTGAGCACCTGGCGCGGGTGGCGCAGCAGCAGCTCGAGCAGCAGGTACTCGGTGCGGGTGAGCTCGATCGGGGAAGCGCCGCGAGTGACCGTGTGGCCGGCCGGGTCGAGCTTCAAGTCCGCGTAGCGGAGGATGTCCGCGTTGGGCGTGCCCGTGCGCCGCAGCAGCGCGCGCAGCCGTGCCCCAAGCTCCTCGAGCGCGAACGGCTTGATCAGGTAGTCGTCGGCGCCGGCGTCCAGGCCGGCGACGCGGTCGGGCACGGCGTCGCGCGCGGTGAGCATCAGCACCGGCGTGTGGTCGCCCGCGGCGCGGAGCCTGCGGCACACCTCGAGCCCGTCCGGCTCGGGCATCAGCACGTCCAGCACGATCGCGTCCGGTGGCTGGTCGGCGAGCGCGTCGAGCGCTTCGCGACCGTCTGCGGCGACCTGCACCTTGTACCCGTCCATCCGCAGCGCCCGGTCGAGCGCGTCGCGAACCGAGGGCTCGTCGTCCACTACGAGGATGCGCACATACGCATCCTCAGGGGCGAAGCTGAGAACTCTGTAAGAGACCTAGGAGAACGGATCCAGCGGGAACCGGGACGGGTAGCCCGTCTCGGCGGTGTGCCAGTGCGCGACCTCGTGCTCGTCAACCTGCCATGACAGGTAGACCTCGCGGCCGTCGCGGAGTGCGGGGAAGTCGATGAGCCCGGCTTCGAGGTCGCGGACCAGCAGGTCCAGCTCCTCGAGATGCTCGAACCCCAGCGTCGCAGCCACAGCGGCATACGCGCGTTCGCGCCCCGGATACGCGCCGCCGACCACGTCGGCGAGCGTTGCGAAGCCCGTGTCGAAGCCCTCGTCCTGCAGCACGCGCTTGGCCTCCTGGAGGCGGCGAACCGTGACGCGCACCTCAGGGAGGAGGGCATTGGCCTGATCGGCTGTGTAATGGCGCTGATGAAGCATTGGCTTGGTGGGAGGGTTACCCGTTCTTCACATCGGCAGACCGCGGCAAAAAAGAACTACACCAAGGTCTAGGTATCAAGACGGCGGGAACGCGGAGGCGTAGTGGAACGTCCCGTGCAGACCGGCCGGGAACGCCGGGAGCGGGAGCACCATCCAGGCTTCGGGGTGGGCACGGACGTCGTAGGTGGTTTCGATGCCCAGCGCGTCACCCCTCTCGAAGCCGAACCGCGGGTAGTACCCGGGGTGGCCGAGCAGCGCGATCAGCACGTACCCGGTCGTCTGGGCGCGCTCGATCACGGCGCGCATGAGCTCGCCGCCGATCCCCTCGCGTTGGTGGGCGGGGTCGACGCCGATCGGGCCGAGGCCGAGCGCGGGGTGCTGGTCGACACGCCCCTTGCTCACCATCACGTGACCGTGCTCGTGGACGAGGCAGAGCTCGGGCACGTGGTCGTTCGCGGCGCGCAGGTCGTCCACGATCTGCGCTTCGACGGTGGACGGCGCGAACGCGGCGAGGTGCAGCGCCCGGATGCGGTCGTGGTCGGCGGGGGTCTCCGGGCGCGGGCTCACAGCTCGAACTGCTCGTCACCCGCGGCGAGCACGACACGCTCGCCGGCGCGCGCCGCGAGCGTGATCGGCGTCTCGGGGTCGCGCGTGGCGAACTCGACGCTGGCGACGGTGCGGCCACCGAACGCGGTCGCGAGCGCCAGGACGGACGCCGCGAGGTGCTCGATCGCTCCGAGCGGGGCGGCGAGCTCGCCGGTCTCGGTGTCGATCGAGATCGCTGAGGCCGGCGCCGGCCGGATCTCCGGGAGCGGCTTGGCGGGCGACTCGACGGCGGTGGTGTGCGGCACCGCGGTGACGTCCTCGTCCTCGGTGATCTCGGCGTCCAGCCACTCGTCGACTTCGACCATCGTCGGCTCCTGGCCGGGCCGGTCGAGGACGAGCACGGTGCGCTGCGCCTCCGCCGCCCGGGTGAACGCGCGGGCCGTGGCGATCGCGACGAGGACCTCGTCCGTCACGCCGCCGCTCCCGCCTTGCGCGCCTCGATCTCGTGCGGGTTGCGCGCGTAGCCGCTGGTCACGTAGCTCCACCACATCCGCAGCCGGTGGTCCTGGTCCTGCCACACGTGGCACAGCTCGTGGGCGATCAAGCCCGGCGAGCACTGGTACAGCGGGCGCTTGATCAGGATCAGCGGGCCCATCTCGTAGCCGTGGAAGCGCCGGAACCACGGCAGCTTGAACAGCCACGGCACGTGCAGGATGCGCACGTGCTCGATCTTGACCGGTGTCGAATAGAAATCCAGCGCGTCGAGGGTCGCCTTGGCACGCCGCAGCGCCTCGCGTTCCTCCGGCGTGCGGCGCAGCGTCACGGCTCGATCAGTGGCGTGATGTACGCCGCGACCAGCTCCTCGGCGAGCGTGTCCGGGTCGGTCGGGACGGCCGCCTGACGCGCGGCGGCGTGCCGCGCGGCGTCGAGCAGCACGCCCACGCCGACCCGGTCGGCAAAGTGGACGAGCTTCTCCGCGGCGGCCGCGGCGGTCGCGTCGTCGTGCGTCTCGTGGTGGATCGCGGCGCGCAGCTCCTCGGCGCCGGGCGCATGGACCTCGACGACCGCGAACCGGCGCATGATCGCCGCGCGGGGGAACTCGGTGCCGTTCCACGTCGCGATCAGCCGCCAGTCGTCCGCGGGCGTGGCCTCCCCGCTCGCGAACGTCACGGGGATGCCGGCCAGGAACGAGCTCAGCGGCGCATACGTCGCCTGCAGGTCGGCCTGGTCGAGCTCGTCGACGATCACCCAGCGCCCCTGCGCCGCGGCCTCGGGAATGAGGTCGCGCGGGTCGCCGGTGACGATCGTGGCGCCCCGTGCCTTGCCCTCCTGGGCGGCGGCACGAGCGACGGCCATCGCGAGCGCCGTCTTGCCCGACCCGGGCGCGCCCGTGAGCAGCACGTGCTTGCCCGTGCCGAGCGCGGCGGCGACGTTCGCGTACACGCCCGGGGGCAACCGCAACCCGGCGGCGATCGCGGCGGCGCGAATCGTGGCGCCGTCGACGAACACCTCGCGCGCCGGGGACGGCGGCGTCGGCGTGGCGAGTGCCGCCGCGCTGTCGGGCGAGGCGGGAGCGGGAACGGCGGCGGGCGACGAAACCGGTTCGTCGGACGCAGCCGGCGGAGGCGACGCATCCGCCGCGGCGGCGGGCGACGAGGACGACCCGGCGACGGGCGCGCTCGACACGGCCGCCGCGGGCGGTGAGAGATCGACGGCCGGCGCGTCCGGCCCGACTCCAGGCGGCGGCGAGGCCGACTCCGCGGCGGGCGGCATCGCCTCGCCGGCCGGAGGCGGCGTGGACGACTCGACCGACGCGGGCGGCAAGGACTCGTGAGCCCCGGGCGACGCGAGCCCAGCGGACGGCGACGCCTCCGCGATGGGTGGCGTCGCCCCGGCGGGCGGCGGCGAACTCTGCCCGGTCGGCGGCGACGACTCAGCGGACGCGGCCGACGACGACGACGGTGACTCGGCGGACGCGGCCAACGGCGACGACACCTCGGCGGACGCGGGAGGCGAGGTCGCCCCGGCCGGGGGCGGCGACGATGAACCCGCAGACGAGGGCGGCGACGACTCGACGGCCGAGGGCGGCGACGACGAACCCGCGGGCACGGGCGACGACGACTCAACGGCCGAGGGCGGCGACGACGAACCCGCGGGCGCGGGCGACGACGACTCAACGGCCGAGGGCGGCGACGACGAACCCGCGGGCGCGGACGACGACGACGCAACGGCCGAGGGCGGCGACGACGACTCGACGGCCGAGGGCGGCGAGGCCGGCTCCACGGCCGGCGTCGACTCGACGCGCGCGGCCGGTGCGGTCTCGGCGGCCGGGGGCGGCGACGAGGACTCGGACGACACGGGCTCGACGGCGGGCGACGACGACTCGGCGGATGCGGACGACGACTGCGCGGGCTCGACGGCGGGCGGCGGCGTCGAGGACGGCGGCGGCGTCAACGGATCGGCCGTCGGCGGCGCCGCAGACGGCGGCGGCGACAGCGGGTCGGCCGTCGGCGGCGCCGCAGACGGCGGCGGCGACAGCGGGTCGGCCGTCGGCGGCGCCGCGCCGGCCTTGGGCTGGATCGCCGTGGACGGCGGGGCGGAGCCGGCGAGCGGGTCGCCCGGGGTCAGGCCGGAGTGGTGGCGGCGTCCGCCCGCGAACGGCAGCAGCGGGTCCGCGCCGGGCGGGTTGGGGTCCACGGGGAGGTTCGGCGAGGACTTCGGGCGCGGGACGACCGGCGGGCGGGCGCCGTGGGTGCCATCGACGCCGCCGGTCGCGGACGAGATGACCGTGCGGTAGGGGGAGCTCTCGACGTCCGGAGGCGGCGTCTCGGCGGGCGTGGGCGCCGGCTCCACCACGGGCGCGGACTCCGACGGCGGCGCGGCGGGCTCCGCGAACTCCTGCAGCGCCGCCGCGCGGACGGCTTCCGCGCCGCCCGGGTTCAGCTGGGCCGCGATGTCCGGCAGCGACATGTGCACCGGCAGCGTGAGCTCGCCGCGGACCTGCTCGCCGGTCGGCGTCAGGCGCTGGTCGGCGTCGATCAGCTCGAGGTCGGTCAGCAGCGTGAGGTGGCGCTCGCCCTGGATCAGGAGCGTGTTCTCGTTGTCCCAACCGGCGCGGCCGAGGTAGGCCATCGAGCGGCCGAAGTCCATGGTCGAGATGCGCGTCCCGGCGGGCACGGACGCGAGCAGCGACAGCCCGATCGCGAGCCCGTGGAAGATCGAGTCGGTCATGTGCCGCTCGCGCAGCTGGCGGCGCAACCACTCGGCCTGCTGGGAGGACACGTCGTACGGCGCCTCCGGGTCCCCGGAGCGGACGTAGCGCTTGCCGATGTCGGTCAGCTCTACGACCCCGCGGTCCTCCTTGACGAGGCCGGCGAGCCGCCCGAAGGAGATGAAATGGCGCATCCGGCCGAGCGCATTCTCGAGACCGGGCGGGAAGAGCTCGTCGAGGTTGAACTCGGTGACGAACTCGTCCGTGCGCAGCCGCCCGCGCTGTTCGATCGCGCGCAGGAGGCCGTGAGCATCGCCAAGGCGGGTCGCGGGAATGGGACGCATTCGCCAGACCCTAGCCAGGCTGGGCGGCGCGCGCGAGGTCTGCGCGCGCGCCTGCAAGCCGGATTACGACTCGGACGGGGGCTTGGCCTCGGGCTTGGCGATCGCGGGCGACGTCTGCCCGGGCGCCGCCTTGGTGACCGGCTTCGCGACCGCCGACTTGACCGCCGGCTTCTTCGCCGGAGCCGCGGGCTTCTTCGCCGCGGCCGGCTTCTTGGCCTCCAGCTCGGGCGGGAGCAGCGGGGTCGTGCTGCCTGCGGCGGCGGGCTTCTTGGCCGCCGGCTTCTTCGCCGAGGTGGGCGCCGCGGGCTTCTTCGCGGCCGGCTTCTTCGACGGCGCCGCCTGCTTGGCCGTCGTCGTCGGAGCGGGCTTCTTCGCCGCCGGCTTCTTGGCCGGCACGGGCTTGGCGACCGCCGCGGGCTTGGGCTTCGCGGGCTCGGGCTTGGCCACGGCGACGGGCTTGGGCTTCGCCGGCTCGGGCTTGGCCACGGCGACCGGCTTGGGCTTGGGCGCCGCGGGCGGCTGCTTCGCGGCCGCCGCGGGCTTCTTCACCACGGGCTTGGCCGCGGCCGGCTTGGTCTTCGCGCGCGGCTTGGTCAGCGCGGCGCCGGTCGGCACGGCGGCCTCGGTCGGCGTGGCGGCCGCGGCGTTCGCGGTGGCCGCGGGCTCCGTGGTCGGACCCGCCTTGACGACGGCGCCGCGGCCCGAGGGCTTCGGCTTCGTCTTCGCGGCCTTGGGCTTCGGCTTGCGGGCGGTTGCGGATTTGGGCGCGGCGGGCGCGCCGGGCTTCGGAGCACCGACCGCCTCGGGTGAGGGGGAGGTCTCCGGCTCGGGCTTGGGCGACGGGACAGTCGTGTCCTGCTCGTCGCGCGTGAGCCGGCCGACGACCTCGGCGGCCTTGCGGCCGGCCTCGGTGGCGATGTCCAGGAGCTCTTTGAGAAGCGATGGCATACGGGCATACATCCTGCCCGACGCCGGGGAGACCTATGCGGCGACCGCCAACCGCGCGTCGCCGCAGGCCAGGGAGAGCGCCTCGGCGGCGGACAGGCGCGAGACGAGCTCACCGCTGTCCGCGGCGCGGAGCTCGCCTCGCACGCGGCCGCTGACGGACACGTCGAAGTGCAGTTCGAGCTCGTCGGCGACGAGGTCCTGGGCCCGCTCCCAAGCGGCATCCACCTCGGCCAAGACCTCTTCAGGCAGGTCGAGCAGGGGGGTGTGGCTGTGCACGAAGCGGGACATCAACGACTCCTACGAGAACAACTGCTTGCTTGCTCTCGGGGTAGTCGACCCTCCCCTATTCGGGTGACATGGGGTGAACACCCCAGCCTCCGTAAAGGTGTCTAAAGACCGGCGGGGTGCCGCGCCACGAAGCCTTCCGTGGAGCGCATCTCGTTGATCCAGCGCGAGCCGGTGACCCGCTGGGCGGAGGTGTCGAAGCGGACGCCCGCCACCTCGAGGAAGACGTGACCCTGGTTGGTCCAGATCGTGACCCACTTGCCCTTGCCGGGCTCGCCCCAGGACATCAGCGGCCCGGACGCCAGCGGCCCGCTCAGCAGCCCGGCGGCCGCCAGCACGAACGAGACGGAGCCCGAGCAGTCGTAGCCCGTGTCCTGCCACTTGCCGTGCCCGCCGCCCCACTTGTAGGGCGTGCGCGCGATGCCGTTGCCGGCCTCGATCATCTTCTTGACCGCCTCGGGCGCTTCCAGCGGCGGCAGCGCGACGCCGCCACCGATCGCGACGGCCTTGTCGACGGCGTTCGCGCCGGCACCGGTCGTCTTGGACCCGCGCGCGGCGGAGGAGGCTTCGGTCGTGGGCTTGGCGTCGCTCGTCCCGGTCAACCCCGGGTCGGCGGCGGCCGCATCCGCGGCGGTGCCGGGCTGGCCGGCGACCGGCGCGACCGTCTTCGCCCGCGAGTTCTCCGGCAGCGGCGGCAGCGTGACCGTCGGGGCGGGCGTCGCGGTGGCGACCATCGGGGACGTGACGGGAGCGGCCGCGGCGCGTGCGACCGGCTCGTCCTGCCCGGCCGCGCCGAGCGCGAGGTAGCCGCCACCGAGCGTGAAGAGCCCGGCGGTCGTAGCCGCGATGCCGATCCGGCGCATCAGCCTAGGATGCCGACGTTTGGGTCGAGAGGAAGTAAAGATTCCCACCGACCATCCCATCGGCCTCCGCGAGACGTGACTTAAGCGCCCAGCGCCTGCTCGAGGTCGGCGACGAGATCCTCCGCCGCCTCGATGCCGCAGGACAGCCGCACCAGGTCGGCCGGAACCGCCGCCGCGGAGCCCTCGACGGACCCGTGGGTCATCGCCTGCGGGACCTCGATCAGCGACTCCACGCCGCCGAGCGACTCCGCCAGCGAGAACACCTTCGTGCGCGAGACCAGCCCGACCGCGTCCGGGTGCCGGAACGAGACCATGCCGGAGAACCCGGGCCAGCGCACGTCCGTCACGCCCTCGACCTCGCTGAGCCACTCGGAGACCACGCGCGCGTTCTCGGTGTGCGCGGCCATCCGCAGGTGCAGCGTGCGCAGCCCGCGGTGCACGAGGAAGCAGTCGAGCGGGCCGGGCACGGCGCCGATCGAGTTCTGCACGAAGCGCACCGCCTTGTGGCGCTCCTCGTCCTTGACCACCACGGCGCCCGACACGGAGTCCGAATGGCCCCCGAGGTACTTGGTCGCCGAGTGCACGACGGCGTCGGCGCCGAGCTCCAGCGGCCGCTGGTAGACGGGTGTCGCGAACGTGTTGTCGACCGCGACGAACGCGCCGCCGGAGCGCTCGATCACGCCCGGAACGTCGATCACCTTCAGCGTCGGGTTCGTCGGCGTCTCGATCCACACGAGCTTGGTCTCGGGCGTCACCGCCGCCGCGACCGCGTCGAGGTCGGTCTGGTCGACCATCGTGTATGACAGGCCCCAGCGCTTGAGCACCTTGTCGACCAGCCGGTACGTGCCGCCGTAGAGGTCGTCCGGGATCACGACGTGGTCGCCCGCGTTGCAGACCGCCGTGATCAGCGCGTGCTCGGCGGCCATGCCGCTCGAGAAGGCCGACCCGAAGCCGCCCTCGAGCTCGCCGAGCGCCCGCTCGAGCGCCGCCCGCGTCGGGTTCGCCGAGCGCGAGTAGTCGAAGTCCTCGACGTAGTCGCCGACGGCCTTCTGCACGTAGGTCGACGCCTGGTGGATCGGCGGCACCACGCCGCCGTAGCTCGGGTCGGGCTCGAGGCCCGCGTGCACCGCGCGGGTGGCGAAGCGGTACTCGCTCATCCGACCAGGGCCTCCAACAGGTCCGTGCGGGTCACGATGCCGACCGGGCGCCCGTGCTCGGACACGATCAGCGCCTGCGTGTCGCCCGAGAGCAGCTCGACGGCCTCGCGGACCGGGTCGACCGTGGAGACCGCCGCGAAGGCGTCCTCCATCACGAGCTCGATCGGCGCCGACATCACGGCCGGGTCGTTCATCGCGGCCTTCAGCAGCCCGCGCTCGCCGACGCCGCCGACGACCGTGTACGGGTCGTCCGCGGAGACGACCGGCAGCTGCGAGACGCGGTGCTCGTGCAGGAGCGTGATCGCGTCGCGGACCGTCTGGTGCGTCTGCACGACCACGAACGGCGGCATCTCGCCCGCGCGGGTCTTCATCTGCAGCACGTCGCCCACCGTGTGGTCGGCGGCGCGCTCGAGGAAGCCGTGCTGGGTCATCCACTCGTCGTTGAAGATCTTCGACAGGTAGCCGCGGCCGCCGTCCGGCAGGATCACGGCGACCATCGCGTTGGGGTCCGTGATCGAGCGCGCGACCTCCAGGGCCGCGTGCGCCGCGAGCCCGCACGAGCCGCCGACGAGCAGGCCCTCGGTCTCGGCCAGGCGCCGCGTCGTCAGGAACGAGTCGCGGTCGGAGACCGTCACGTAGCGGTCGACCAGCGACGGGTCGTACGTCGACGGCCAGAAGTCCTCGCCGACGCCCTCAACGAGGTAGGGGTGTACTTCCTCGTTGGAGTAGATCGAGCCGACCGGATCAGCGCCGATGACCTCGATCTTCGGGTTCTGCTCCTTCAGGTAGCGCGCGGTGCCGGTGATCGTCCCGCCCGTGCCGACGCCCGCCACGAAGTGCGTGAGCTTCCCGCCCGTCTGGCGCCACAGCTCCGGCCCGGTGCCGATGTAGTGCGCCTCCGGGTTGGCCGGGTTGGCGTACTGGTTGGGCTGGAACCCGCCCGGGATCTCGCGCGTCAGGCGCTCGGCGACCCGGTAGTAGGACTGCGGCGAGGACGGATCGACGTCGGTCGGGCAGACCACGACCTCGGCGCCGTAGGCACGCAGCAGGTCGATCTTCTCGCGCGACATCTTGTCCGGCATGACCGCGATCACGCGATAGCCCTTCAGACGCGCGGCGACGGCCAGGCCGGCGCCGGTGTTGCCGGAGGTCGGCTCGATGATCGTGCCGCCGGGGCGCAGGCTGCCGTCGGCCTCGGCCGCGGCGATCATCTGCATCGCGACGCGGTCCTTGATGGAGCCGCCGGGGTTGAAGTACTCGACCTTCGCCACGACCTGGGGAGCACACCCCTGCGCGAAGCGGCTGAGCCGCACGAGCGGCGTCTCGCCGACCGTGTCGAGAAGGGAGTCCTTGATCTCAGATGTCGTCGCCGTAGGCGTCATGAAATCGACTATAGGCCCGGCGCGGTGGCAACCGGGGTTGCGAGCTTGTAACCGGTCTGCCCGCCGGGCAGCTCCGTCTTCTCCAGCTGGCCTTGCTCGACGAGCTTCGCGAGCGTGTTGTAGGTCACGGGCCGCGCGATCTTCGTGACGCCCGAGATCTCCGCCGCGCTCGCCCCGGGCCGCTCGTCGACGACCTTGAGGATCGCCTCGCGGTTGGCCCCACGCGGCGCGCGCTTCGCGGCCGGCTTGCGCGCCGCGGGAGCGCGCTTGGCGGCGGTCCGCACCGGCGCGGCCGCGAACGGCGGCTGACCCAGCGCGGCCTCGATCTGCTCGCGCTCGCGCAGCAGCGGCTCGTGCTCCGCCAGCTGACGCTCGATCTCCTTCAACCGCTGTTCCAGTTCGCGCCGCAAACCGGCGATCACGTCGCTCACAAGGCTCCTCTCGAAAGACGCGGGGAGCCTAGCGGGGAGCGTTTCTGGCGCGTTGGCGCTCCTCAGCCACCAGACTCGAAGCCGAACTCCTTGATCGGCTTCGACGCACCGCCGCCGCCCGACCGGGTTGGCGCGGAGCCGCCACCGCCACCGTTCACGCTGGCCACGCCCGCCTTCACGCCGCCGCCGTCGGTGGGCGCGGCCGCGCGCTTGGCGTCGCCTTCGAAGCCGAACTCCGTCGGCTTGGGCTTGCGCGTGGCGAGCTTGGTCTTCGGCGTCTTGACCTTCACCTTGCGGGTGACGGCGCGCGGCGTGGGCACCGGCGTGGCCGTCGCGACCGCGGCGTAGGTGCGCGCCGGAGGCTCGTTCTTGGCGGCCTTCACGGGCTTCTTCTCGGCCGACCGAGCCTGCTTCGGGGCCTCCGGCTCGGCCGTCGCGGTCGGCTCGGCGCGGTCCGCGGCGGCGATGATCGCCGGCGCCGGCAGCGCGCCCGTGACGATGCACGCGCCCGCGCCGGCCCCGCTCAGGCACAGCCCGACGAGCGCCGCGGCGGGCCCCAGCCGGCCGCCGCCGTTGGACGCGGCGTACACCGTGTTCCCCACGTCGGGGCGCGACAGCACGCGCGAGATCCACCCGAACGGCGCGAGCAGCGCGATCCGGCGCG
Organism: Solirubrobacter phytolaccae; assembly: GCF_027587195.1. Taxonomy (GTDB): domain Bacteria; phylum Actinomycetota; class Thermoleophilia; order Solirubrobacterales; family Solirubrobacteraceae; genus Solirubrobacter; species Solirubrobacter phytolaccae. The sequence goes on from NZ_JAPDDP010000084.1 coordinate 13,935, forward strand.
TGCGCGAGAAGCGCATCTGGCGCACGGTCGCGCGGCACGCCGCGCAGTGGCGCAGGTGCGGCCGGATCGAGACCATCTGCACGCTCGTCGCCTTGCCCCGCGCGAGCGCGTCGAGCGTGTCCTCGTACGCCGCGCACGCCTCGCCCGACTCGATCTCGCTGAAGACGTTCAGGAACCGCTTGCGCCCCTCGGCGATGGAGCGATTCACCTTCGTGTAGGACCAACCGAAGCGGCGGCCGATCTCGTCGTAGGAGAGCCCTTCGGCCTTGAGCAGCAGCGCCCGCGCCTCGTCGGGCTTGAGCGCCTTCAGCGCCTCGACCGACCGGCCGACGCGCTCCTCGCCCGCGACCGTGTCCGCCACCTCGCGCAGCCCCTGCGCCTCGCTGGCGTCGAAGTCGGTGTCCTGCACGTCCACCTGCGCCGCGCGCGCCTTGCGGATGGCCATCGCCTCGTGCTTGACGACGACCCGCAGCCACGCGCCCTCGGTCGCGACGTCCACCGTCTCGAACCGCCGCAGGTAGATCTCCAGCGCGCGCTGGTAGGCGTCCAGCGCGTCGTCGTGGCAGAGCGAGAACTGGTTCGCCACACGAATCAGGGTCGGCCCATGCCGGGCCACCATCGCCTCCACCCTCCTCGCGCGTACTGCCGCCCCCGGCCCGCGCTCGCCCAACGCTGCCACCGCTCAACCCATCCTGTCCGTTGCCCTCTCCGGTATTGAGGCGGATCTCGCACACTTTCGCCCCCTCCATTTGGTCAAGAAGTTCGCAAATAGCGGACATTTCGTCGTGCGAAGATGGATCGCATGCCCCGTGACCCCGAACTGAGCGACTACCTGACGCGCTTCGCCGGCCAGGACGAGGTGCTCGCGCGCGTTGAACGCGAGACCCGTGAGCTGCCGAACGCCGGGATGATCTCCCGCGCCGACCAGGCCGCGCTGCTGACCATCTTGACCCGCACGCTCGACGCGAAGGTGGCCGTCGAGGTCGGCACGTTCACCGGGTACGGCGCGATCTGCATCGCGCGGGGGCTCGCGCCCGGCGGACACCTGACGTGCTTCGAGGTCAGCGAGGAGCTCGCCGCGATCGCGCAGCGCAACCTCGACGCGGCCGGCCTGACCGACCGGGTCACGATCATGCTCGGCCCGGCCGACGAGAACCTCGCACGCTGACCGAGGAACCGCACATCGACCTCGCGTACGTCGACGCGGACAAGACCGGCTACCCCGCGTACTACGACGCGCTCGTACCGCGGATGCGCCCCGGCGGGCTGCTGATCCTCGACAACACGCTGCTCGGCAACCGGGTGTTGGACCCACGGGACGAGCGCGCCCGGACGATGGCCGCGCTGAATAAGCGGATCGCCGCCGACGATCGCGTGGAGTCGGTGCTGCTCGGACTCAGCGACGGCGTCACCCTCGCCCGTCGCGTCGCATAGCACGTTTGCAATATCGCAAACTGGCTATTACGCTCCGCAGGACATGCCACTGAGGCGCAGCGACGAGCCCGAGCTCGACGCCCTGACGCGCGCGCTCGCCGTCCAGGTGGCGGCGGAGCGCGTGCGGCGCGGGCTGACGCAATCCGAGCTGGCCGCGATGACCGGCACGACGCAGTCGGCGGTCGCGCGGCTGGAGCGAGGCACGCGCCCGCCGCGCCTGGACACGCTGTTGCGGATCGCGAACGCGCTCGACTGCGAGCTCGAGGTGACGCTGCGCCCGCGCACGATCGAGAGGAAGCCATGAGCGACGACGAGCTGCCCGACATCAACGTCACCCGGGGAGAGAAGGCGCTCGCGGCGGTCCTGACGATCTTCCTGGTGATCGGCGCGCTGTGGGTGTACTTCGTCGCGCTCCCGCGTGAGGACCCGTACGACCAGGAGCTCGGCAACGTCGCCACGGCGCAGCAGCGGCAGGCGATCGACGCGGCCGAGTCGGCGCGCGTCCGCCTCGACGAGGCCCGCCAGACCGTGGACGACCGGGAGCGCGCGTACGAGACCGCGCGCGAGGACTACCGGACCGACCTCGACGCGGACACGTCGACCGCGATCAGCCGCCGCACGTTCATCGCCACCCGCGAGCGGCTCACCGCGGCACGCCGCGACGCCCGCGAGGAGCAGGCGGAGGTCGACCGGCTCGGCCCCGCCGGCGACCGCGCCCGCCGGGAGGTCTCGCGCGCGGAAGAGCAGCGGGTGAAGGACATGGCCGCCGCGGCCGACCGCGCCGACCGCAACACCGCGCTGCTGCGGCTCGCGTGGGTGCTGCTGACGATCGCGCTCGCGTTCTGGCTGTTCAACACGCTGCGCCGCCGGCGCTCGCCGTACTTCGTGGCCGGCGTCGCCGCGATCAGCGCCGTGACGATCCAGGCGCTCGTGATGACCTTCGACTACCTCGGCGACGAGATCGACCTCGAGGAGTCCGGCCCGCTCGTGATCGCGGTTGCGGGCATCCTCGCGAGCGTCCTCGCGCTCGTCGGCCTCGAGCGCTACCTCGCCCGGCGCGCGCCGCGGCGACGGGTCCGCCGCGGCCAGTGCCCGTACTGCGCGTACCCGACGCGCGAGGGCGCACGCCACTGCGAGGGCTGCGGCCGCGCGACCGTCGCGGCGTGCGCCACCTGCGATGCCGATCGCCGGGTGGGCACGCCGTTCTGCGCGGTCTGCGGGGCGCCCTAGCCCTCGACTTCGGTGGGCGCCTTGATCTCGCGCTTGAGGATCTTGCCGGTCGGGCCCTTGGGCAGCTCGGACGAGAACCAGATCTGGCGCGGGTACTTGTAGGCCGCGACGCGCTCCTTGACGTAGCCGCGGATGTCGTCCTCGGACGCCTCCGCGCCATCCTTCAGAACCACCATCGCCGCCACTTCTTCGCCGAGCGAGTCGTCCGCGACGCCGATCACGGCCACCTCGGACACGGCCGGATGCTCGTAGAGCACCTCCTCGATCTCGCGCGGGTAGACGTTGTAGCCGCCGCGGATGATCATGTCCTTCTTGCGGTCGACGATGAAGAAGTAGCCGTCCTCGTCCTGCGTGGCCATGTCGCCGGAGTGGAACCAGCCGCCGCGCATGACCTCCTCGGTCGCGTCGTCGCGGCCCCAGTAGCCCTTCATCACGTTGTGGCCGCGGATGACGATCTCGCCCACTTCGCCCTGCGCCACCGGCTTGTCGTCCTCGTCGAAGACGGCCATCTCGACGCCCTTGATCGGGGTGCCGATCGAGCCCGGCTTGCGCTCCTTGTCGGGGTGGTTGAAGGAGGCGACCGGCGAGGTCTCCGAGAGCCCGTAGCCCTCGAGGATGATGCAGTCGAAGGTCTGCTCGAACTGCTTCATGACCTCGACCGGCATCGCCGAGCCGCCGCTCACGCACACGCGCAGCGAGGACGTGTCCGCGTCCTCATGACCGGGCGCGTTGAGCATCGCGTGGTACATCGTCGGCACGCCCTCGAGCACCGTCACCTTGTCTCGGGCGATGATCTCCAGCGCCTTCACCGGCTCGAAGCGCGGGATCAGCGTCAGGCACGCGCCGTGAGCGACCGCGGCGTTGAGGCCGCACGTCTGCCCGAACGAGTGGAAGAGCGGCAGCGCGCCCAGGACCACGTCGTCCTCGGAGACGTCGATCAGCGTCTTGGCGGTCACGCTGCAGTTGAGAATCAGGTTCTCGTGCGTGAGCTCAGCGCCCTTGGGCGTGCCGGTCGTGCCGCTCGTGTAGAGGATCACGGCCGTGTCGGTGCTCTCGCGCGGCTCGTCGTCGGGCGCGCGATCGGCCTCCATCACGAGCTGCTCGAACTCGCCCGGCTTGACGTCGATGAGCTCCGCACCGGCTTCCTCGGCACCGGCCGACGCGGCCTCGCCGAAGTCGTGCCAGGCGAACAGGACCTTCGCGCCCGAGTCCTTCAGATAGAACGCGACCTCGCGTCCCTTCAGCAACACGTTCATCGGCACCACGACGCCGCCCGCGCGCAGGATCCCGTAGTAGACGACCCCGAAGTACGGGACGTTCGGGAGCATGATCCCGACGCGGTCGCCCGGCTGGACGCCCTTGGCTTTCAGCAGACCCGCGATGCGCGTGGCACCCTCGTTGAGCACGGCGTAGTTGACGACGGTGTCATCGAGCTTGAGCGCCGGCCGTTCGGCGAACGTGCTCGCCGTCTCGGTCAGCAGCTGGGCAAGGCTGGTCGGCATGCGCCGACCCTACAAGGATTCGTTTTCCCTAGGATCAGGAATTAGTGGGGCGACCAAACGTAACCAGTGCAGATGTGGCCGCGGCCGCGGGCGTGAGCCGCGCGACCGTCAGCTACGTACTCAACGGCGTCGACGCGCGCGTGTCCGACGAGACCCGCGAACGGGTCCTGAAGGCCGCCCGCACGCTCGGCTACACGCCGAACGCGATGGCCTCGGCCCTCCGCGCCGGGCGCACGTCGGTGGTGATCTTCGCGCTCCCGAACTGGCCGCTCGGGCCGGCGCTCGGGGAGTTCCTGAGCGGGTGCGTGACCGAGCTCGACCGGCTCGGCTACACGCCGCTCGTCCACTTCGTGCACGCCTCCGGCCCGGACGGGCTGCAGAAGGCGTGCGACCGCGTGCGCCCGGTCGGCGTCGTCGCCCCCTCCGGAGATCTCCCCCCGGAGCGCATCGAGGCGCTGCGCGGGAACGGCACGCACGGCTTCGTGCTGATGGGCCGCGACCCCGTCCCCGGCGTGCCGACGTTCATCCTCGACCAGAACCGGGTCGGGGCCGTGGCGATCGAGCACCTGGCCGAGCGCGGCCATCAGCGCGTGCTCGCGCTCACGCCGCTGGACCCGCAGCTCGGGGACCTCGGCGAGGTCCGGCTCGCCGGTGCGCAGGAAGCGGCCGAGCGGCTCGGGGTGACGCTCACGCACGTGCCCGCCGACGAGCTCCAGCGCGGGTTGGAGGTCGAGCCGACCGGTGTGTACGCGTTCAACGACGAGCTGGCGCTCGGCGCGCTGGACGCGCTGCCGGACGGCGTCGCGCTGATCGGGACCGACGACAGCCCGGCCGCGCGACTCTCGCACCCGCGCCTGACGACGATCCGCTTCGGTGGGCAGGACAACCCGGCCCGCATCGCCAGCACGCTGCACGCGCAGATCGCCGGTGAGACCATCCAGGAGCCCGTGATCAACAGCACGCCCACCGTGGTGCAGGGAGAGACCACGTGACCCTGCTCGAGCGCTTCAAGCTCGACGGCAAGGTGGCGGTCATCACCGGCGCCTCGTCCGGGCTCGGGGTCGCGTTCGCGACCGGGCTCGCCGAGGCCGGCGCCGACATCGCCATCTGCGCCCGCCGCGCCGACAAGCTCGAGCAGACCAAGCGTGACGTCGAGGCGCTCGGCCGCCGCTGCGTCGCGGTCACCGCCGACGTGTCCAACCCCGAGGACTGCACGCGTGTGATCGAGGAGACCGTGGCCGCGCTCGGCCGGGTCGACGTCCTCGTCAACAACGCGGGCATGGGCACCGCCGTGCCCGCCACGCGCGAGACGCCCGAGCAGTTCCGCGTGGTGATCGACGTCAACCTCAACGGCTCCTACTGGATGGCGCAGGCGTGCGCGCGCGTCATGGCGCCGGGTTCGAGCATCGTCAACATCGGCTCCGTGCTCGGCTCGACCACCGCGGGGCTCCCGCAGGCCGCCTACAGCTCGAGCAAGGCCGCGATCATCGGCCTCACGCGCGACCTCGCCGTGCAGTGGACGGGCCGCAAGGGCATCCGCGTGAACGCGATCGCCCCCGGCTTCTTCCCGAGCGAGATGACCGAGCAGTACCCGGACGGCTACCTCGAGTCCCAGCAGGCGCGGCTGCCCGCCGGCCGCCCGGGCGAGGCCGAGGAGCTGACCGCCGCAGTGCTGTTCCTGGCCAGCGACGCCTCGTCCTACGTCACCGGCATCCTGCTGCCGGTCGACGGCGGCATGTTGGCCACCTAGCTCCTCCTCAAGGACGACGCGGATCGTCCAAAAGGCGGAGGAAACGGCCCGCGTACGCGGTTAACGTCGGCCGTCGTGCGCCTCACCACGCTCGTCGCTGCCCTCACGCTCCTGCTCGCCTCGCCCGCCGCCGCGCAGGTCACCGGCGTCACCGCCGACTCGAGCACGCCGTCGGCCGCGACCGGCGCGCGGACCGTCTACCGGATCGGCCTCACCGTCAACGCGGCGCTGAGCGGGACCGACACCGTGCGGATCGCGTTGCCGGGCGACGCGGGCGCCGGCGCGTGGCAGACCGGCACGCTGCGCGACGAGACGCGCGGCGTGGACGTGGGCACGTGCGTCCAGCCGAACGCCCAGCTCGTCTCGACGTGCGGCCTCTTCAGCAGCCAGTCGGTCGACGCCGGCGATCGGCTGACCGCGACCCTGCGCGGGATCACCAACCCGGCGACGCCGGGCAACCGCAGCGTCGCGGTGAGCACGACGAACGAGCCCCAGCTGGTCAACTCCAGCGTGTTCAACACGGTCGCCGGCGGGTCGGTGTCCCAGCCGTCGCTGGCGATCTCCGACCCGTCCGCGGCGGCCGGCGCGGTCACCCGCTACGTCGTCGGCTTCACGGTCACGGGCGGGCTCTCCGGCGAGGCCAACAGCCGCATCGCGGTCACGCTCCCGCCGGGCACCGGCACGGACGACTGGCAGACCGGGACGATCCGCGACGTCACCCGCAACGTGGACGTCGGCAGCTGCGCGCGTCCCGCCGGCGGCGTGTCCGACTGCGGGTTCTTCTCCTCCGGGTTCGTGAACGCGGGCGACCAGCTCGAGCTGACCCTGCGCGGCCTGACGAACGGGACGGCGGGCGGGAAGACCGTCGCCGTGAGCACCACGACCGACCTGCCGACCGTGACCTCGACCGCGGCGACGGTCCTCCCGGGCGGCACCGTGACGGCGCCGACCGTGAGCATCGCGGACCCGTCGCCGGCGGCCGGCGCGCTCACCCGCCACGTCGTCCGCTTCAGCGTCTCCGCGACGGGCGGCCTGTCCGGCGAGGCCGGAAGCCGGATCGCCGTCACGCTCCCGGCCGGCACGGGCACCGCCGGCTGGCAGACCGGCACCATCCGCGACCTGACCCGCAACCTCGACGTCGGCAGCTGCGCCATCCCGATCGACGGCGTCTCGCGCTGCGGCTTCTTCTCGACCGGGTTCGTCGCGCCGGGCGACGAGGTCGAGGTCATCCTGCGCGGCCTGACGAACCCCGCCGCGGGCGCGAAGACCGTCTCGGTCGCTACCACGAGCGACCTGCCGGCGGTCGCTTCCACCCCATTCACCGTGGTCGCCGGCGGCGCGTTGACCGGCGTGTCCGTGCGCTTCGGCCTGCCCTCGCAGGTGCAGCTCACGACGTCTCCCACCGGCGGGCTGGCGGGCGAGATCGGGAGCCGGATTCGCCTCACGTTCCCGGCGGGCACGGGCTTCGCGGGCTACGCGAACGGGACCGTGCGCGACCTCACGCGCGGCGTGGACGTCGGCACGTGCGGCTTCCCGGCCGCCCTCACCGTGAGCTGCGGGCTCTTCTCGTCGGCGTTCGTGAACGGCGGCGACGTGCTGCGCGTCAGCTTCCCCCTGCTCGCCGCTCCGGCGCTGCCCGGCCCGCTGACCGCGAGCACGACTTCGGATCTCCCCGAGGTCGGGTCCGGCGACACCGTGGTGGAGCCGACCCCGACGCCGACCGTGACCGCGACGCCGACGGCCGAGCCGACGACCGTCCCGACCCCGGTCGCCACGTTCGTCCCCACCCCCGCGCCGACGCCCACGGCGACCCCGAACGCGGAGCCGACCGAGGGCACGGTGAAGGTCAAGCGCCCCGGCTCGAGCGCCTACGTGGAGCTCGACGCCAAGCAGGGCATCCCGCTCGGCTCGACCGTCGACACCAAGCGCGGCGCCGTGAAGCTCCGCGACGCGACCGGCGGCGAGGCCGAGTTCTCGCAGGGCATCTTCAAGCTCAGCCGGGCGGGCGGCGTCACCGTGCTCACGCTCACTGAGCCGCTCGCCCCGTGCAAGAAGGCGTCGGCCGCCAAGAAGAAGGCGAAGTCCCGCAAGCTCTGGGGCGACGGCAAGGGCGCCTTCCGCACCCAGGGCAAGTACAGCGCCGCGACCGTGCGCGGCACCAAGTGGCTCGTGCAGGACGACTGCGCCGGCACGCTCACGAAGGTCACGCAGGGCACGGTCACCGTCCGTGACCGTGCCAAGACCGTCGTGGTGCGCGCCGGGAAGAGCTACCGCGCTAAGCCCCGGCGCTGAGCCGGTACTTGCGCACGGCCAGCGGCGCGAACAGCGCGATCAGCACCATGCACCAGACGACGCTCAGCCACAGGCTGTTGCCCATCTCGCCGCCGAGCCACAGGCTGCGCAGCGCGTCGACCATCGTCGAGACCGGATTGACATCGGCCACCTGGCGCAGGCCCGCCGGCATCGACTCGACCGGCACGAACGCGGAGCTGATGAACGTGATCGGGAAGATCAGGATGAAGCCGACGCCGTTCGCCGCCTCGGGCGAAGAGACGCTCATCCCGATCACGGCGAAGATCCAGCTGAACGCGTAGCCGAACAGCAGCAGCAGCGCGACGCCGGCGAGGATCTCCGGCACGTTGGCGTCGAAGCGGAACCCGATCACGAAGCCCGTGACGAGCAGGATCACCATCGACAGCAAATTCGTCGCGACGTCCGCGAGCGTGCGGCCCGCGAGCACCGAGGCGCGCGCGGTCGGCAGCGAGCGGAAGCGATCGATCAGGCCCTTGGTCATGTCCTCGGCGAGGCCGAGCGCGGTCGCGAACCCGCCGAACGCGATCTGCTGGACGATCATGCCCGGGATCAGGAAGTCGATGTAGTCGCCGTAGCCGGGCGTCTCGATCGCGCCGCCGAAGACGAACGCGAACAGCAGCACGAACATGATCGGCTGCACCGTGAAGGCGAGCAGCATGTCCGGGTTGCGCGGGAGCCGCACCAGGGCGCGCTCCGCGAGCGTCAACGTGTCGCTGATCATGCGACCACCAGCTCGAGCTCGGCCTCGACGGCGGCTTCTTCGTCGGCCGGCGCGTGGCCGGTCAGGGAGAGGAACACGTCGTCGAGCGTCGGCCGGCGCACCGCGATGTCGTCCGCGCCCACGCCCGCCTGGCTCAGCCGCCGCGCGGCCTCCATGATCGCGCCGGAGCGCTCCGCGACCTGCACGACGACGAGCTCGCCGTCCGCGTGGACCGGCTCCTCGCTCATGCTCTCGAGCGCGCTGATCGCCGCGAACGACGCGGCGCAGTGCGTCAGCGTCACCTCGAGCCGCATCCCGCCGACGCGCGACTTGAGCTCGTCCGCCGTGCCCTCGGCGATCACGTGGCCGTGGTCGACGACCGCGATCCGGTCCGCGAGCCGGTCGGCCTCCTCGAGGTACTGGGTCGTCAGCAGCACGGTCGTGCCGTCGCCGACGAGCTCCTCGATCGCCTCCCACAGGTCGATCCGCGAGCGCGGGTCCAGGCCCGTCGTCGGCTCGTCGAGGAACAGCACGGGCGGGCTCGCCACCAGCGCCGCGGCCAGGTCCAGCCGCCGCCGCATGCCGCCCGAGTAGGTCTTCGCCGGCCGCCCGCCGGCCTCGGTCAGCGAGAAGCGCTCGAGCAGCTCGACCGCGCGCCGCTTCGCGACGGCACGCTTGTTGCCGTACAGGCGCCCGACCATCGTCAGGTTCTCGATCCCGGTCAGGTTCTCGTCCACGGCCGCGTACTGGCCGGCGAGCCCGATCCGCGAGCGCAGCTTCGCCGCGTCCTTGACCACGTCCAGCCCCGCGACGCGCGCCTCGCCGCCGTCGGGCGTCAGCAGCGTCGTGAGGACACGCACGGAGGTGGTCTTCCCGGCCCCGTTCGGGCCGAGCACGCCCAGCACGGTGCCGGGCGCCGCCGCCAGGTCCACACCGTCGAGCGCACGGACGTCCCCGAACGACTTGACGAGACCCTGGGCGCTGATCGCGAGTTCTTCGCTGAATGCCATGAGCGCATCGTCTCGACCCTTTAGGCCAGGATCTGTCCGCAACTGTGAAGACTCGTGCTAGCCGCACCCGGCGAGGTTGCGGCCCGTAACTGTCCGCAACTTCGGCCATCATGGGCGGCGATGAGCGAGACCACGTCGAGCCGCCTGCTGACGCTGCTGTCGCTGCTCCAGGGTCGCCGCGACTGGCCCGGGCTGGAGCTGGCGGACCGGCTGGAGGTGTCGCCGCGCACGATCCGCCGCGACGTCGAGCGGCTCAGGACGCTCGGCTACCCGGTCGAGTCGATGACCGGCCCGGCCGGCGGCTACCAGCTGCGCGCCGGCACCGCGATGCCGCCCCTGCTGCTCGACGACGACGAGGCGATCGCGATCGCGGTCTCGCTGCGCACCGCCGCGGGAAGCTCGGTCGCCGGCATCGAGGAGACCGCGGTGCGCGCGCTCGTCAAGCTCGAGCAGGTGCTCCCGACGCACCTGCGCCGGCGCGTGCAGGCGCTGCAGCGCGCGACCCAGACGCTGCAGGTGTACTCCAGCGGCCCGACCGTGGACCCGCAGTGCCTGACCGCGCTCGCCGCCGCGGTGCGGGACACCGAGCGCGTGCGCTTCAGCTACACCGCGCGCGACAAGGCGCCGTCCAAGCGTGAGGCCGAGCCGCACTCGCTCGTGAACGCGGGCCGGCGCTGGTACCTCGTCGCCTGGGACTGCGGCCGCTCGGACTGGCGCACGTTCCGCGTGGACCGGATCGAGAAGGTGCAGCCGATCGGCACGCGCTTCGTCCCGCGCACGCTCCCCGCGCCCGACGCCGCCGCCTACGTCCAGCAGAGCCTGCGCAACTACCCGTCACGCTACGAGGCGCGCGTGACCGTGCACGCGAGCGAGGAAGCCCTGAAGGGCCGGCGCTGGCTCGGCGACGTCACGCCGATCGACGACACGCGCTGCGAGCTGCGCACCAACGACGACAACCTCGACTGGCTGGCGATGCGGATCGCGATGATCCCCGAGCCCTACGAGGTGCACGGCCCGCCCGAGCTGATCGAGCGGATGCGCAAGATCGCGAGCGGGATCGGCCGCGCCGTCAGCGACGGCCCAGACGCACCAGGCGGGTGAGCCGGCGGCGTGCGCGGCCCCTGAACGCCCGGCGCGGCACCTGCCGTCCGTGCGGCCCGGCCGCGCCGAACAGCTCGAAGCGCGCCGTGATGCGGGTCCCGGTCGCGGCGTCCACCTGCACACCGTCCGACAGGTCGTCCATCAGCAGCACCCCGAGCCCGAGCCCGTCGCTCTCAGGGTGCGACGCGATGCCGATCCCGTCGTCGGAGACGACGACGTCGAGCGCTTCTTCCACGATCTCGGCGTGCACGCGGACGCGGCCCGGCGCTTCGCCCTCCGGGTACGCGTGCACGGCGCAGTTGGTGACGGCCTCCGAGACCATCAGCAGGACGGCATGGTGGTCCACCGCCACGTCCCGGAGCGCTTCGCTCACGGCCTTGCGCGCCGCGGGCGCGCTCTCCGGCACGGCGGGTAGGTCCAGGTCGAGCAGGGGTCGGGGCATCACCCCAGCCTCTACCCGCCTGGGCCGCTTGTCACCAGTTCACTCAGTCCAGCAGGACGGCCAGGCGCCGGTCCAGCGCGACCGTCATGGCCTCGCGGATCGGACCCGGCTCGAAGCGCTCGATCAGCTCGGCCATGAAGCCCTCGATCACGAGGCGCTTGGAATGGGCGTCGTCGAGGCCACGGGCGCGTAGGTAGAAGACCTGCTCCGGATCGATCTGGGCGATCGCCGCCGCGTGCGTGCAACGCACGTCGTTGGCGAGGATCTCCAGGCCCGGGATCGCGTCCGCGTGCGCCTTCTTGGAGAGCAGCAAGTTGCGGCACTCCTGGAACGCGTCCGTCTGCTGCGCACCCGGGTCGACCTTGATCATCCCGCGCCAGACCACGCTCGAGCGGTCGGCGAGGATGCCGCGGAAGGCCAGGTCGGACGTGGTGTTGGCCGCGCCGTGCTCCTGCAGCGTGTGGAAGTCCACATGCTGGCGACCGTGCGGGGCGTACGCGCCCGTGACGCGGGCGTGCGAGCCCTCGCCCGCGAGCAGCGTCTCGGTGAACACCTTGCCGTTGGCCGAGCCGAAGCCGGCCGTGACCCAGTCCAGGTGCCCGTCGCGCGCCACCTCGGCCCGCTGGGAGCCGAAGACCCACGTCTTCTCGTTCAGGTCCTGCGCGCCGACGAACCGCAGGCGGGCGTTCTGGCCCACGCGCAGCTCGACGACGGACGTCAGCAGCGTCTCGTTGTCGGTGGTGCCGGAGAGGTGCTGCTCCCAGACCTCGGCCTCCGCGCCCTCCTCGAGCACGATCAGCACGCGCCGATGCAGCGCGGTCTTCTCGGTGTCGGAGATCGCGGTCAGGACAATCGGCTGCTCGACGCGCACGCCGCGCGGGACGTACACGAACGCGCCGCCGGTCCAGCCCGCGTCGTTGAGCTCGGTGAACACGTCCTGCTGCGTGTCGACGACCTTGCCGAAGTGCTCGGCGACCAGGTCGCCGTGCGTCTCGCAGGCCAGCGTCAGCGGTAGCACCAGCAGATCATCCGGGGCGTCGCCGCCGTCGATCACGCGGCCGTCGACCTGCCCGAGGTGATGCGCACCTTCGGGGGCCTCGAGCAGCGTCTCGACGCGGTCCACCGCGCTCGCGTCACCCTCGCCCGGCAGGGCAGCGGTGAACGAAGCAAGGTCGAGCTTGGAGATGTCCGTGAACTCCCACCCGGCCTTGCCCTTGAAGCGGGGGACGTCGAGCGCGGCGGCTCGGCGCGCCGCTTCGCCGCGGCGCTCCTTGAGCCACTCGGGCTCGCGAATGGCGGCCAACTCAGCCAATGGATCCCTCCATCTGGAGCTCGATGAGGCGGTTCATCTCCACCGCGTACTCCATCGGGAGCTCCTTGACGATCGGCTCGATGAAGCCGTTCACGATCAACTTGCCCGCCTCTTCCTCGGAGATGCCGCGGGCCATCAGGTAGAAGAGCTGCTCCTCGCCGATCTTCGAGACCGAGGCCTCGTGTCCGACGTCCACGTCGTCCTCGCCGATCCGGATCGTCGGGTACGTGTCCGAGCGCGAGTGCTCGTCGAGCAGCAGCGCGTCGCAGACGACCTTGGACTTGGAGCCGTGGGCGCCCTTGGCGACCTCGAGCAGGCCGCGGTAGGAGCTGCGGCCGCCGTCCTTGGAGATCGACTTCGCGAAGATGTTGGACGTCGTGTTCGGCGCCGCGTGGATGATCTTCGCGCCCGCGTCCTGGTGCTGGCCCTTGCCGGCGAAGGCGATGCTCAGCACCTCGCCGTGCGCGCGCTCGCCCGTGAGGTACACGGACGGATACTTCATGGTCAGCTTGGAGCCGAGGTTGCAGTCGACCCACTCCACCGTCGCGTCGGTCTCGGCGATCGCGCGCTTGGTGACGAGGTTGTAGACGTTCTGCGACCAGTTCTGGACGGTCGTGTAGCGGATGCGCGCGCCGGGCTTGGCGATCAGCTCGACGACGGCGGAGTGCAGCGAGTCCGAGCTCCACACCGGGGCGGTGCAGCCCTCGACGTAGTGCACGTAGGAGCCCTCGTCGGCGATGATCAGCGTGCGCTCGAACTGGCCCATGTTCTCGGTGTTGATCCGGAAGTAGGCCTGCAGCGGCATCTCGACGTGGACGCCCTTGGGCACGTAGACGAACGAGCCGCCCGACCACACGGCGCTGTTGAGCGCGGCGAGCTTGTTGTCGTTGGCCGGGATGATCGACGCGAAGTACTCGCGGACGATGTCCTCGTGCTCACGGAGCCCCGAGTCCATGTCCATGAAGATCACGCCCTGCTTCTCGAGATCCTCGCGCACCTGGTGGTACACGACCTCGGACTCGTACTGGGCGCCGACGCCGGACAGGAACTTGCGCTCGGCCTCGGGGATGCCCAGGCGGTCGAACGTGTTCTTGATGTCCTCGGGGACGTCGTCCCACGTGCGCGAGGACTTCTCGGACGCGCGAACGAAGTAGTGGATGTTGTCGTAGTCGACCTCGGCCAGCATCGGCGAGCCCCAGGTGGGCTGCGGGCGCTCGAGGAAGTGCTCCAGCGCCTTCAGGCGGAAGTCCCGCATCCACTGCGGTTCGTTCTTGAACTCCGAGATCTGCTCGACGAGCCCCTTCGACAGGCCCTTGGGGGCCTTGAAGGCGTAGCCGGTCTCCGGGTCGTGGAAGCCGAACTTCGTCTCGTAATCATCGTTGATGCCGGCCAGCGCCTGCTGCTCGGCGATCACCTCGGGAGTAGCCATCAGGTCAGTCGACCTCCACTCGAATCACGCCGTCCTCGACGACCACCGGAAAGGTGTCGACGGGAACGTACGCAGGCAGGTTCATGGGCTTCCCGGAACGCAGGTCGAACCGCGACCCGTGCCGGGGACATTCGATGCTGCAGTCCTCTTCGTCGAGCTCACCGTCGACCAGCTCGCCGTCGTCGTGCGAGCACCGATCTTCGATGGCGAAGATCTGGCCCTTGCAGTTGACGACGCCGATCTCGAGATCCTCGTACTCGACGAGACGCTTCGCCCCAGGGGGAAGCTCGTCCAGCGGGCAGATGTCGATAAGGGGGCTCACGAAAGAAAACCGATTCCGGAGGTAGGGATTCTACCGACCGGCCCGTTGGGTACTTTGAGGCGCGATGCAGAGGAGACCGCTGGTCGGGGTGACCACCTCGGAAGTGCGGCGGGCGGAACGAACGCGACCCTTGCCGGAGGGTGAGCCGCCGCAGCACGAGATGGCCCTGGGAATGCCGTACGTACGCGCGCTCGCGCGAGCCGGAGCCGTGCCGATCGTGCTGCCGCCGCTCGGGATCGAGGTCGTCGCGACGCTGCTCGCGCCGCTGGACGCCGTCTGCCTGAGCGGAGGACCGGACCTGGACCCGGCGGCCTACGGCGCCAAGCCCTCGCCGGACCTCGGGCCGACCGAGCCGTCCCTGGACGTGTTCGAGCTCGAGGTGGCGATGGTCGCCGACCAGCTGGGGTTGCCGATCTTCGGGATCTGCCGCGGCGCGCAGGCGCTCAACGTCGCCCGCGGCGGCACGCTGCACCAGCACCTGCCGGCTGTCACCGACAACTCCGTCGACCATCGCCAGACCGCGCCCGGCTGGGAGGAGACGCACGAGCTGTGGATCGAGCCCGACTCGCGCCTGTCGCAGATCCTCGGCACGAACACGCCGCGCGTGAACTCCTTCCACCACCAGGCCGTCGACCGGCTCGGGCGCGGGCTGCGTCCGGTCGCGTGGGCCTCGGACGGCACGGTCGAGGCCGTCGAGGACATGAGCGCGCACTTCGTGCTGGGCGTGCAGTGGCACGCCGAGACGCTGGACCGGCCGGGTCAGCCGCACCCGCGGTTGTTCCAGGCGCTGGTCGCCGCCGCGGCGGGCGAGCGGCTCGACCTCGCGGCTTAGACGTTCAAGGCGACGCGGATCATCGAGATCTGCGTGTCGTAGTAGTAGTCGACGTCGCCCTCGGTGCTGGCGGCCCAGACGATGAACGCCGCGATGGCGAGGATCGCCAGCACGCAGAGCGCCACCCCGACCCAGCCGAGGATGAGCCCGGCCTTCGCCATGTCGCGGCCCGTCACGCGGCCGCCCGAGCGGTCGATCTCGTTGAGCGCGATGTTGCCGCAGATGATCGCCGCGATCGAGCAGATCAGCGGGCAGACGAAGAAGCCGCAGATGCCGAGGACGAGGGCTGCGGTGGCCGTGCCGCTCGTCTGTGGCGGCTGCGGCGGGCCGCCGTAGTAGCGGTACTCGCCCGCTCGATATTCCTGCCAGCTCATGGGTGTGGGAACCGTACCGCGCGATACTGGAGCCGGTGACCCCCGAAAGGCGAGAAGGCGTCGTGCTGGTGGCCGCGGGCTGCCTGCCGTTCGTGGTCGGTGCGCTGGTCTCGCGCGACGGCACCGATCTCATCCCCGGCTGCCCGTTCCGGACGCTGACCGGCCTGCCGTGCCCGCTGTGCGGCGGGACGCGCGCGTTCGCGTGGGCCGCGCGCGGGGACTCCGGCTTCCTGAGCTACAACGGCTTCTGGGTGTTCGTCGCGCTCGCCGTGATCCTCGCGGGCGTGTTCGTGCTCGCCACGCGCGTGCGGGTGCTGGACGCCCTCACCCGCACGCCGCCGCGCGCGATCCTGCTCCTCGGTGGCTTGGGCGCCGCGGGCTGGGTGTGGGCGCTCGCCGAGCGGGCGACGATCGCCCCACCCGGCTGAGCTACGAGCTGCTGGCGCCGAGCGCGACGAGGCCGACGAACGCCAGGATGCCGAGCACCGTCAGTGCGATGCCGATCCAGCCCATGACCACGCCGGCCTGCGCCATCCCGCGACCCGTGAGGCGGCCGCCGGAGGCGTCGATCTCGCGCTTGCCCTTGTTGCCGTAGATGATCGCGAGCGGGCCGCAGATCGGGCTGCAGATGACGAGCGCGCAGATGCCCAGGATCAGTGCCGCGGTCGCGGACCCGGGCGTCTGGGGCGGCTGCTGCCACCCCTGCTGCTGGTGCCCCCACTGCGGCTGCTGGCCCCACTGCGACTGATCGGACGGCGGCTGCTGCTCAGGTTGCTGCGGCTGCTGCCATTGCGATTGCCACTGGGGTTGCTGCCACTGCGGGGGCTGCTGCTGTTCGTCGTCTCCTTGACCGCTCATGCGCGCACCCTAGCGACGGTCAGCTCGAGAAGGCCCCGGCGACGGCGAGGATGATCACGAGGACACCCCAGGCGATGCCGATCCAGCTCAGGATCACGCCCGCTTGAGCCATGCCACGGCCGCCGAGCCGGCCGCCCGACGAGTCGATCTCCTTCTTGGCCTGGCCGCCGATGATCACGCCGATGATCCCGGCGATCAGCGGCACACAAAGGATGCTGACGATGCCGAGCACGAGCGCGGCAGTCGCCTTGCCCGACGTCTGCTGGGGGGCCTGGCCTCCGCCACCCCATTGCGGCTGATCCTGCGGCTGCTGCCACTGTTCGCTCATCGCGGCGGAACGTTACCGTCCCTCTCACCATGATGTGGAACCTCGACGGACGCGTTGCGCTGATTACCGGTGCGGCGTCGGGCATCGGCGCCGAGCTGGCCCGGCAGTTGGCGGCGCGCGGGATGCGCCTCGCCCTCATCGATGTGAACGGTGAAGGGCTCGAGCGCGTGGCGGCCGGCGTGTCCGGCGCGGAGGTCGCGGTGGCCGACGTCCGCGACGCGGACGCTTTGACCGCGGCCATCGACGACCTCGCCGCGCGCTGCGGCGGGATCGACGTGGCGGTCGCGAACGCCGGGGTCGCGACGGGCGGGCCGCTGCGGATGGTCGCGCCGGAGACGGTCGAGGAGACGATCGACATCAACCTGCTGGGCGTCTGGCGGACGGCCCGCGCGGCGCTGCCGTACGTGCTCGAGCGCCGTGGCTACCTGCTGCTGATCGCGAGCGCCGCGGCCGTGCTCCCGGCGGTGGGGCTCGGCGCCTACAGCGTCTCCAAGGCCGGGGTCGACGCGCTCGGGCGCACGCTGCGCGTCGAGCTGCGCACGCACGGCGTCGGCGTGGGCGTCGGCTACTTCCTGTTCCTGAACACGCCGATGGTCACCGCGGGCGAGGACTCGCCGATCTTCGGTCAGGCGAAGCGGCGGCTGCCGAACGCGTTGGGCAAGACGTGGCCGCTCGAGCCGGCCGTCGCGCGCACGGTGCGGACGATCGAGAAGCGCTCGCGCGCGGTGTCCTATCCCCCGTTCCTGCGCGGCGCGATCGTCCTGCGCGGGCTGCTCGACAACCCGCTGACCGACCTCGCCGCCGGCGCGGGCGTCAAAGGCATGGAGGAGGCGTTCGCGGCCGAGGCCGAGCGGGTCGGCCCGGCGGCGGCCGCGCGCGCCGTGGGCGGACGGTGATCCCCGGCTACCGCATCGTGCGGGAGGTCGGCCGCGGCGGGATGGGCGTGGTCTACGAGGCGGTCGAGGAGGCGCTCGGCCGGACCGTCGCGCTGAAGGTCGTCGCGCCCGAGCGCTCCGGCGAGGTCGAGTTCCGCGAGCGGTTCGTCGCCGAGTCGCGGATGGCGGCCTCGCTCGACCATCCCAACGTGCTGCCCGTGTTCGGCGCCGGGGAGAGCGACGGGACGCTGTGGCTGTCGATGCGGCTGGTCGACGGCGCGGACCTGCGCTCCCTGTCGCCTTTGGAACCCGCCCGCGCGGCGGCGATCGTCGCCCAGATCGGCGCGGCGCTCGACGCCGCGCACGCACGCCGGCTCGTCCACCGCGACGTCAAGCCCGCCAACGTCCTGGTGACGTCGACCGGCCACGCCTACCTGACCGACTTCGGCCTCGTGAAGGCCCTGGACGCCGGCAGCGACCTCACCCGCACCGGCGAAGTCGTGGGGACCTTCGACTACATCGCGCCGGAGCGCATCCGCGGCCAGGGCGACGGCCCGGCCGCGGACCTCTACTCCCTCGGCTGCCTGCTCTACGTCGCGCTGACCGGTCGGCCCGTGTTCGAGGTCGACGGCACCGAGCGCAAGCTCTGGGCGCACCTGTCCGAGCCGCCGCCGACCGTCCCCGGCTTCGAGGCGGTGCTCGAGCGCGCGCTGGCGAAGGACCCGGCGGAGCGCTTCGAGAGCGGCGCGGCGCTCGGCGCGGCCGCGCTGGCCGCGGCGGGCGCGGGGTCCGACGCCGCGCTAGGCGCCGGTGCCGCCGTGGTCGGCGCGGCAGTCGCGGACGCCGCGCTAGCGGGAGCGCTCGACGCG
>NZ_JAPDDP010000085.1 GCF_027587195.1 Solirubrobacter phytolaccae
GCCCGCGAGCTCGCGTACGGCGAGGACGCCCGCGGCGGCGTCTGCGCGCACGGACCCGCGGCGGCCGGCCACGGCGCGCGCGGGCGCCCCCGGCCACTCGTGGTCGAGCCCCTCGTGCTCGTGGGCGACGCCGCGGACGCGCTCATCCGGGCGACCGGGCGGCTCGGGCTGCTCGTACTCGGGTCGCGCGGCTACGGGCCGCCCGGCGTGGTCCTGCCCGGCGGCGCCGCGCGGCGGGTGCTCGCCAACGCGCGCTGCCCCGTGCTGCTCGTCCCGCGCGGCGCGCACGTCGCGGCGGTCGCGGCGTGAGCACGGCGCTCCAGGCGCCGCCGCGCGAGGGGATGGTGTGGATCGCCGGCGGGACGTTCCGGATGGGCGACGAGCGCTTCTACCCGGAGGAGCAGCCGGTCCGCAGCGTCAGCGTCGACGGGTTCTGGATCGACGCCGCACCGGTCACCGTCGCGAGCTTCCGGCGCTTCGTGCGCGCGACCGGCCACGTCACCACGGCCGAGCGACCGCCGGACGCCGCCGCGTACCCGGATGCCGACCCCGCGCTGCTCGTGCCCGGCTCGCTCGTCTTCCAGCGCAGCCGCGGTCCGGTGCCGCTCGACGACCACACGCGCTGGTGGGCGTACGTCCCCGGCGCGTGTTGGCACGAGCCCGAGGGTCGCGGCAGCGACACCTACATGCGGGCCAAGCATCCCGTCACGCACGTCACGCCCGAGGACGTCGCCGCCTACTGCGACTGGGCCGGCACCGCACTCCCGACCGAGGCCGAGTGGGAGTACGCCGCGCGCGGCGGGCTCGACCAGGCGGCGTTCGCGTGGGGCGACGACGATGACCCGCGTCGCGCCAACCGCTGGGTCGGCGAGTTCCCGTGGCAGGGCCACCGCGGCACGTCGAAGGTCGGCACCTTCGAGCCCAACGGCTACGGCCTGTTCGACATGACCGGCAACGTCTGGGAGTGGACGAGCGACCCGTACACGCAGGACGGCCACGCGTGCCACGGCCCGGCCGCCGACACCGGCATCCCGCGCCAGGTGATCAAGGGCGGCTCGCACCTGTGCGCGCCGAGCTACTGCCTGCGCTACCGCCCCGCGGCCCGCCAGGGCGAGACGATCGACACGTCAACGAGCCATCTCGGGTTCCGCTGCGTCATTCGCGCCTAGCCAGCGTTCACGCAGCAGGATCAAACCGAGCAGCGCGACCGCGATCATCACCGCCCACTGCACGCCGCCGTACAGCCACTGGGGCTCCAATGTCGACGGCATCGGCAGGTCTCCGTTGGACAGATCAGTGCGCTGCGTCTCGGTGCCGGACGCGAGCACGGTGACGACGATCCCCGCCGTCGAGGAGCCGTCCCACAGCGCGTGCAGCGACGACGCGGCCAGGTACGCCCACAGCACCTTCCACGTCAGCCGGCCGCGGCACGCGAACAGCACGCCGCCGAGCAGGCCGGTCCACACGCCGTGGCAGAACGGCGCGACCGCGATCCGCATCACCTCCTCGGCGAGCATGTCCGAGAGGTCGAACTGCCCCGACGCGTCCATCCCCCACGCGAGCGTGTAGCCCGCCGCCTCGAACGCGCCGAACCCGAGCCCGACGGTCGTGCCGAGCAGCACGCCGTCACGCACCGTGTACTCCCGCAGCCCGCGCGCGAGCACCCACACGCCGAGGCCCTTCAAGAGCTCCTCGATCAGCCCGATCCACACGTTCGGCAGCAGCCGGTCCGGCAGCAGCCAGGTCTCGAGCACGGCGGCCACGAGCAGCCCGAGCACACCCGCGACGAAGAACCCGGCGAGCAGCCGCCGCGGCGTCAGCGCGGTCACGCCGCCACGCTCGACGAACCAGAAGATCACGGTCACCGGCGTGAGGAAGCTGCCGAGCAGCACGACCGACGGCAGCAGGATGTCGTCGTCGGTCAGCACGAGCGCGGCGATCGACGCCAACCACAGGAGCAGACCGCACACGAACACGCCTCTCCAGCCCGGCATGCCTGCACTTTGCCTCATCCGTCGCGAATGAGGCGCCGTCATCCCTCACGCACCTAGCGTCGCCGCCATGATCAGCGAAGTCCCCTCCCTGGGCAAGAACTGGTGGCTGTTCGTCGTCCTCGGCGTCATCTGCCTCGCCACCGGCATCGCGGCCATCGTCTGGCCCGGCCTCACCCTGCTCACGCTCGGCCTTCTCGCCGGCATCTATCTCATCATCGCCGCGATCATGGAGATCATCGAGGCCATCACCGAGCCCGCGAACCGCGCCATGAACGCGCTGCTCGGCGTGCTCGCGCTGATCGCCGGCCTGATCTGCATCCGCCGCCCCGGTGAGAGCCTGCTCGCGATCGTGATCGTGCTCGGCGTGTACCTGATCGCCGAGGGCGTGTTCCGCGTCGTGCTCGCGCTCGGCTCCGAGGGCCGCCGGTGGTGGGGCGTCCTGCTCGGCGCGCTGGACGTCGGCGTCGGCATCATGATCATGGCCTGGCCGGAGATCGGCCTCGTCACGCTCGCCGTCTTCTTCGCGCTCACGATGATCTTCCGCGGCATCTTCGCGATCGTCGTCGGCTTCAAGCTCCGCAGCGTCCGGGACGTCGAGGCCCCGATCGAGCAGTCGGCCACCTTCGCCTAGAGCGGCGGCGCGGCTCCGCGATCTCGCGCCTGGAAGTAGAAGAACAGCGAGATCGCGAAGCCGACCACGCCGACGACCATCAGGATCGTGCCGACGACCTGGATGTCGATGCCGGCGAGGTCGGCCGTCACCGCGAAGCGCAGGATCGCCCCGACGGCGATCAGGAAGAGCGAGGCGCCGAGGCTCATGACGGGAGCCTCCGGACCTCGATCAGCTCGAGGCCGTCGTCGATGATCCGCGTCAGCGCGCCGTGCAGCGCCGGCCGGTCCTCGACCGCCCCGCGCAGCACCGTCGCGACGGGCGCGGCCTCGGCGACCAGCCCGAGCCGATCGGCGTCCTCCAGGGCGACCGGTCCGCGGACGCGGATCTCGAGGATCACGACAGCTCCTCCCAGTGCACGGTGACGGCCCACAGCACGAGCATCGAGCACACGATCGCGATGCTCGACCACACGGGGTACGCGCCGATCGACGTGAAGTTGAGCAGGATGCCGGCCATCGCCAGCACGATCGCCATGATCATCCCGCCGACCCGCTGCATGAACACGAGCGCGCCGCCGAGGATCTGCACGGCCGCGATGATCACCGCGACCCAGCCCCAGAAGGTCAGGTCCGACCACAGCAGGCCGTCCTCGCGGAAGTAGCTCGCGTTCGCGAGCGCGGTCACGCCCCAGATCAGGTTGAGCGCGCCGGCCAGCACGAGGTAGGAGCCGGCGAACGTGATCCAGCCCGACCGTGAGCGGACCCGCGTGGTGCCACGGGGAGGTTGTGTCTGTGTCGCCATGCGCAGACACTCGCCGCTGCCGGTGTGAACGAGCGTCATCCTCACGGGATGAGGCATCGTCGCTCCGCGCCTGCGCACGATCCGGACCGTGCTTTCCCCCGTGGTGCAGTTCTTCCGCGAATGGCTCGAGCGATTCGTCTCCGTGCAGGGCATCGACCGCGCGATGGCGATCGCCGCCCAGGGCTACTCGGCGTTCCTGCCGCTGCTGATCGTCTACGCGTCGCTGCTGCCGCGCGCGGACAACAAGAGCTTCGCCGACGTGCTGGTCAAGCAGTTCGAGCTCACGGGCTCGGCGGCCGAGAGCGTGCGGCTGGCGTTCGCGCCGTCGGGCGCGGTCGAGTCGGGCGTGACCGTGCTCGGCGTGGTCCTGCTGCTCGTGTCCACGCTCGCCTTCACGCGCGGCCTGCAGCGTCTCTACGAGGGCGCGTACGGGCTGCGCACGCTGGGCATGCGCAACACGCTCCGGGCGCTGCTGTGGCTGTCGACCATCACCTTGATCGTGACGCTGCGCCCGATCGTCACCGAGCCGCTCAGCGGCTGGCTGCTGATCGCCTCGACGCTCGCGATCGGCACGATGACGTGGCTCCTGACGCCCTACCTGCTGCTTGGCCGCCGCGTGCGCCCGCTGCGGCTGCTGCCGAGCGCGGTGCTGACCGCGATCGGCATGGCCGGGGTCGGCATCTGGAGCGTGATCTGGATGCCGCACACGCTGTCGACCTCGGCCTCGCAGTTCGGGATCATCGGGATCGGCTTCGCGATGCTGACGTGGTTCGTCGCCGTCTCCTCCGTGATCGTGGTCACGACCACCGGCGGAGCGACGATCGCCGAGCGCTGGATCAAGAAGTGATCGCCACGCCCATGTTCGCGAGGTCCTCCTCATTCGCCCACTCGGCGACGACGTGGTGCCCGCCGGCCCGCTCGATCGCCTCCTTGAGCGGCACCGCCCAGCGGTGCTCGAGGATCGCGATCGCGGCCGCGCCGCCGGGCTCGACCGCGTCGGCGACCGCCCACTCGTCGGGCGAGAGCTCACGGTCGTCGGAGGACTCCTCGCCGAGCAGCGTGGCGGCGATCTCGCTCTTGGAGCGCACCACCTCGATCTCGCCCTCGTGGTTCTTGGCGACGACGAGGATGTCGTGCACGCGGAGGGTCCCGGCCTCCTCGAGACGGGTCATCTCCGCCTCGATCTCGCCGGAGAAGTTCGCCTCGTCGAAGTTGATGACGAGCACCTGCAGCGGTCCCATGGTCATGCGACGAGTGTCGGGGGCGAACGGGTGACGAAGCCTCACTCACGCCGGGTGACGTGGCTCGGGCACGCGACCGTGCTGATCGAGGTCGGCGGCGTGCGGCTCCTCACCGACCCGGTGCTCAGCGACCGCGTCATGCACCTCAAGCGCCAGGTGCCGGTGCCCGAGCGCCCGCGGGACATCGACGCGGTGCTCATCAGCCACCTGCACCACGACCACCTGCACAAGCCGTCGCTGCGTGGGCTGGCCGCCACAGCGCTCGCCCCGGTCGGCGCGAGCAAGTACCTCGCCGACTACGCCGTGCACGAGGTCCGGCCGGGTGACACGGTCGACGTCGGCGTCACCGTCGAGGCCGTGCCCGCCTGGCACGACGGGCGCCGCCGGCCCGGCCCAGGCGCCGAGGAGCTCGACACGCTCGGCTACCTCGTCGACGGCGTCTGGTTCGCCGGCGACACGGACTACGACCCCGCGATGGAGGCGCTCAGGGGCCGCGTCGACTGCGCGCTGATCCCGATCTGGGGCTGGGGCCCGTCACTCGGGCCCGGACATCTCGATCCCGCCGGCGCCGCGCGGGTGATCGACCTGATCGCGCCGCGGCTCGCCGTGCCCATTCACTGGGGCACCTTCCTGCCGCTGGGGCTCGGCCGCCGTCACGAGCGGCTGCTCACCGACCCCCCGCTCGAGTTCAGCGCGGCCGTCGCCGGCGGCACCCGCGTCGAGGTCGTCGCCCCCGGCGGGTCCGTCGAGCTGTAGCCAGGTGCGGAAGACGCGGTGGACGGCGTCGGCGCCGATCACCGGCTCGCTCGGCCACGGCAGGTCGTGCGGTGCGAGGACGAACGGGTGCGACTGCCCACCGCCCATCCCGCCGTGCGAGCCGACCAGCTCCTCGAACGCCGCGACCTCGTCCAGGTCGGCCCAGTAGGTCGAGTTGACCATGATGTCCGGGCAGTGCGGGAAGGCGCTCGTGCGCGCGACGTGCGCCGCCGCGTTCGGCCCGTACGGCGCGAGCGGGTCGTCGCCGCGGCCGAGCACGACCCCGTCGACCATCACGAACCCGATGCCCGGATGGGCGACCAGCGCGTCGATCAGCCCGGGCCGCTCGGCTTCGATCTGTTCCCGCGTCGCCCGCCCCGGGATGCGCGGGAACGTAATCAACCCGAGGTTGCCCGAGGCCATCACGGACACGTCGGGGATCTCCGGGTCGAGCTCGGGGGCCGCGATCCGCTCGCCGGCCGCGGTGCGGACCATCCGGCCCGCGGGCGTGTCGCGCGTGGCGAACTCGGTCACGCTCGCGGTCAGCGCCGCGCGGCCCTCGTCGGACTGCGCGTCCTCGGCGCGGACGTCGCCGCCGCCGTGGCGCTCGACGATGTCCTCGAGCTCCTCCTTGTAGCGCTGCTTGAAGGTCGCGCCCTGGCTCTGGCCGTGATCGGAGAGCACCACGAGCCGGTAGGGCCGCGGCGCGTGCGGGACCGCCTCGGCGATGTTGGCGATCGCGCGGTCCACCCGGCGCAGCACGGCGAGCGTGTCCGGGCGCTCGAGCCCGCTGTGGTGCGCGACCTCGTCGTAGGCGAGGAACGTTGTGTACACGGACGGCCGCCCCGCGAGGATGTCCGCCGTGACCGCCGCGACCTGCAGGTCGAGCTGGATCACGGTCCCGAACGCCCGCACGCCGGCGTAGCTCCAGCCGCGGTGCACGCGCGGGCGCACGTCGCGGCGCACCTGCTGGATCGCCGACCAGCGCTCCACCGCGATCTCGCCGATCGTCCGCAGCGCCGTGCGCGCGACGCCGTACGGCGAGGCGAAGTAGGCGAAGTAGTCCTGGCCGATCCGCCCCGGGCGGTCGCGGTCGAGCACCGTGCTCATCGTCAGCATCGAGTGCGCGGCGTCGCCACTGAGGATGTTCGCGCGGCTCGCGCCGTCGTCGTGCAGCAGCCCGCGCCCGTCCGAGTGGCGGCGCTCGATCTCCGCCGCGTCCTGCGGGTGGTTGGTGACGATCGCGCGGCCGAGGTCCTTCTCCCACCAGCGGAAGGCCGGCATGTCGTGGTCGTTGCCGTGCAGCAGCCCCGCCTGGCACGCGCCGGTCTGCGAGGACCAGTGGGTCTCCCAGCCGTAGAGCTTGTAGCCGTCGTCGTGGATCCAGCGGGCGAGGAACGGCGCGTTGCCGTCCCGCAGCGCCCGCCGCAGCACGTCGTGCGCGAGCCCGTCGATCTCCAGGAACACGAAGCCGGGCTCGTCCGTGTGGCGAGCGAGCTTGGAGCGCTTGAGCTGGCGGCGGACGATGTGCCGGAACCACAGGTCGCCGCGGTCGAGCGCGAGCACGCCGCCGAACAGCATCGTGATCAGCGTGAGCGAAAGCACCACGCCGAGCGCGCTCCAGACGTCCTCGATCCAGACGTCGTCGAGCAGCGAAGCGACCACCGTCAGCAGCAGCGCGTTCAGCAGCAGCGCGCCGAGCCCGAGGGTCAGCACCGTGAACGGCAGCGCGACCCGCAGCAGCAGCGGCCAGACGACGGCGTTCGCGATGCCCATCGTCGCCGCCAGGATCAGCGCCGCCCAGAAGGAGTCGACGTGGACGCCCGGCAACACCCAGGCGATCGCCACCAGCGCCGCCGCGTCCAGGACGAGGACGACGCTCAGGCGCCCGATCAGCCGAACAGGCAACTCAAGCGGCGACGGGTGGCGGCCGGCGGAAAGCAGAGCGCTGCATTGTCGCTCACGCTCGCGCCCGTCCGGGTGATCGGGCATCACCCGGACCGGACGAGGATCCGTCATCCCGCGGACGCCGAAGATCCGCGGCGATGCGAAACCTGACCGTGCGCCGCGCCGGCGTGCTCATCGCCGGGGTCACGCTCGCCATCGGGATCGTCGGTGGCATCGTGATGCGGGCGGTCGATCCGGAGGACTTCCCGACCATCGCGTCCGGGCTGTGGTTCTCGATCCAGACGATCACCACCGTCGGCTACGGCGACCACACGCCGACGAGCACGGAGGGCCGGGCGATCGCGACGATCGTGATGGTCACCGGGATCGGCTTCATGAGCGTGTTCACGGCCACGATCACCGCCGTCTTCGTGGAGTCCGCGCGGCGCCGCCGGCAGGCGCCGGACGCGATCACGCTCGAGCACATCGCGCAGCGGCTGGACCAGATCGAGCAGCTAATGGACGAGCGCTTTGAAGCCGATCAGCGCGATCCCGATCCCGGTGACGGCGAGCGCCTGTAGCGCCGACCGGCCCCGTGACTCGCCCGACAGCCGGCCCGCGGCGTAGCCGTAGAGCGTGATCAGCGCGAGCCCGCTCCACTTGGCGACCGTGAACGCCGTGTCGAGCTCCATGACGCCGAACGTGGCCAGCAGGAAGAAGATGTCCGGGAACACGATCCCGATCGCCACCGCGCTGACGTCGGCGGCGATGTGGTGCAGGTCGCGGCGCTGGAACCCGCCGCGGTGCTTCATCACGTGGCCGATCCAGTCGCTGTAGAGCTCGGCGAGCGCGACGGCGAGCGCGGTCGCGACCAGCGTCGCGGTCGTCACGCCCGCGGTCGGCGGGTGGTGCTCGAGCACGACGATGAGCGCCATGCCGATGATCGCGCCGTAGACGACGCGCGAGACCTGCTCAGAGCCGAGGTGCTCTTCGATCCCACGCCACATGGTGTGGCGATGCTAACCCTGTCGGCGTGCCAGGTGCTGCCCGGTGAGCGAACCCGGGTGCTGGACGAGCGCGTGCGGCGGGCCCTGGAAGACGATCGTGCCGCCGTCGTGGCCGGCGCCGGGCCCGAGGTCGATCACGTGGTCGGCGCGCGAGATCACGTCGAGGTCGTGCTCGATCACGATCACCGTCGCGCCGCCGTCCACGAGCCGGTCGATCAGCGCGATCAGGCGGTCCACGTCGTGCATGTGCAGGCCGGTGGTCGGCTCGTCGAGCACGAGCGTCTTGGCCTTGTCGTCGAGCTCGTTGGCGAGCTTGAGCCGCTGGCGCTCGCCGCCGGAGAGCGTGCTGAGCGACTGCCCGAGCGTGACGTAGCCCAGGCCCACGTCGCTGATCGTCTGCAGCCGCTTCTTGATCGCCTTCTCCGTGAAGAACTCGACCGCCGCGTCGGCCTGCATCGCGTAGACGTCGGCGATGCTCGCGCCGCGCAGCGTGTGCTCGAGCACCTCGTCGGTGAAGCGCCGGCCCTCGCACGCCTCGCAGACGTCGATCACCGGGTCCATGTGGGCGAGGTCGGTGTAGATGATCCCGAGCCCGTTGCAGTCCGGGCACGCGCCCTTGGAGTTGGCGCTGAACAGCGACGCATCGACGCCGTTGGCCTTCGCGAACGCCTTGCGGATCGGGTCCAGGATGCTCGTGTAGGTGGCGGGGTTCGAGCGCCGTGAGCCGCTGCCGAGGCGCTGGTCGATCAGCACCGCGTCGGGCTCCACGCGCTTGACGTAGCCGTGGATGAGGCTGGACTTGCCGCTGCCCGCCACGCCGGTCACGACCGTGAGCACGCCGCGCGGGATGTCCACGTCCAGCCGTTTCAGGTTGTGCTTCGTCGCGCCGCGGATCTCGATCGCCCCGTCCGCCGTGCGCGGATCGGTCTTGAGCGCCTGGTGGCGGGCGAAGTGCTCGCCGGTCTTCGTGCCCGACTCCAGCAGCCCGGCGACGTCGCCGACGTAGACGACCGTCCCGCCTTCACGCCCCGCGCCCGGCCCCATGTCGACCACGTGGTCGGCGACCGCGATCACGTCCGGCTCGTGCTCGACGACCAGGACCGTGTTGCCCTTGTCGCGGATCTCGACCAGCAGCTCGTTGAGCCGGTGCACGTCGTGCGGGTGCAGCCCGATGCTCGGCTCGTCGAAGATGTAGGTCATCCCGGTGAGCGCGCTGCCGAGGTGGCGCACGAGCCGCACGCGCTGGGACTCGCCGCCGCTCAGCGTCGCGGTCGGCCGGTCGAGGCTGAGGTAGCCGAGCCCGATCCGGTCCAGGTGCTCGAGCCGCAGCGCGAGCCCGTTGACCACCGGCGCGACCGACGGCGCCTCGATCGACCGCACCCACGCCGCCAGCTCCCGCGCCTCCAGCGACGAGCACTCCGCGATGCCCTTGCCGTTCAGCCGCGAGGCGCGCGCGTCGTCGTTGAGCCGGGAGCCGGCGCAGGCCGTGCACGCGCGGTGCGTCGCGATCCGCTCCACCGCCGCGCGCAGGTGCCGCTGCAGCGTCTCCGGCTCCTTCCCCAGCACGGACTTCTTGAGCTTGAGGATCAGCCCCTCGTACTTGGAGTTGACCGTCTTGTTGCCGAACGTCAGCTCGACCTTGGTCTCCGCCGCGTACAGCAGCTGGTGCCGTTCCTCCGGCGTGTAGTCGCCGACCTTCTTGTCGGGGTCGAAGAAGCCCGAGCCGGCGATGATCGACCAGTACCAGGAGTCGACGTTGTAGTTCGGGAAGTCGATCGCGCCCTCGTTGAGCGACTTGCCGGGATCGACGAGCGCGTCCTCGTCGACGGCCGCGATCCGGCCGAGGCCCTCGCACTCGGGGCACATGCCGCGCGGGTCGTTGAAGCTGTAGCGGCTGCTGATCCCCGCGCTCGGCTCGCTCAGCCGGGAGAACAGCACGCGCAGCATCGTGTACGCGTCGGTGTAGGTGCCGACCGTGCTGCGCGCGTTGCCGCCGATCTTCTTCTGGTCGACGATGATCGCGGGGCTGAGCTCGGCCAGCTCATCGGCGTCCGGCTGCCCGTAGCTCGGCAGGTACGTCTGCACGAACGCCGGCATCGTGTCGTTGAGCAGGCGCTGGGACTCAGCCGCGATCGTGTCGAACACGATCGACGACTTGCCCGACCCCGACACCCCCGTGAAGACCGTGATCTTGTGCTTGGGGATGTCGAGGTCGACGCCCTTGAGGTTGTTCTCGCGGGCGCCGCGGATGATGAGTGCGTCGTGAATGACGCGGGAAGCTACCGGACGCCGAGCAGGACCTCGACGAGAATCTGGTCGAGCTTCTCGTTGTAGTAGCCGCGCTCGGCCAGCTGGTCGAGGTTGGCCCACTCGGCCTCGCCCTTGAGCGTCGCGGCGTCGTCGCCGCCCGCGGAGGACTCGCCCAGCTCGGGCTGGGACGCGCCCAGCAGCGCCTCCTGCACGTCCGGCAGCGAGTCGAAGTACGCGGCCTTCTCGGCCAGCGCGCGGTAGGTCGCCATGCAGCCGGCGGCGAAGTCCCACACGCCCGCGGCGTTCTCGTTGCGGTAGGAGTGCGCGTCGAAGTGCAGCGGGCCGCTGTAGCCGGCGCGCTCGAGCAGGCGCACGAGCAGGAACGACTCCTTCAAGTCCTCGGCGCCGAAGCGGAAGTCCTGGTCGTAGCGGCCGATCCGCTGCGAGTTGAGATCGATGTGGAAGAGCTTGTCCGCCCACAGCGCGTGGCCGATCGCGTGGTGGAAGCTCAGGCCCGCCATCGTCTCGTGCGCGAACTCGGGGTTCACGCCCACCATCTCCGGGCGGTCGAGCGTCTCGATGAAGTGCAGCGCGTGGCCGACGGTCGGCAGGAAGATGTCCCCGCGCGGCTCGTTGGGCTTGGGCTCCATCGCGAAGCGCAGGTTGTAGCCCTGGTCGACGACGTACTGGGAGAGCACGTTGATCGCCTCGCGGTAGCGCTCGAGCGCGTCACGCGGGTCCTTGGCGACGCCGACCTCGGTGCCCTCACGGCCGCCCCAGAAGACGTAGACCTCGGCGTTGAGCTCGGCCGCGGTGTCGATGAACCGCGCCGCCTTGCCGATCGCCGCGCGGCGCACGCCGCGGTCGTTGGAGGTGAACGCGCCGTCCTTGAACGCCGGGTGGCCGAACAGGTTCGTCGTGGCCATGCCGACGCCGAGCCCGGTCTCCTCCAGCGCGTCCTTGAAGCGCGCCACGATCTTGTCCTTCTCGGCCTGGCTGGAGCCGATCGGGATCAGGTCGTCGTCGTGCAGCGACACGCCCCACGCGCCGAGCTCGGCCAGTTTGTGGACCGAGTCGACCGGGTCGACCTCGGCCCGCGTCGGCCCGCCGAACGGGTCACGGCCCGGATTGCCGACGGTCCACAGACCGAACGTGAAGCGATGCTCCGCCACTGAGACTCCTCCTCGAATAATTCGTACGACGCCCGAACTAATATCAGGATGCCGTCGGGAAGTGAAGATGCGTGGGATCGGGCGCGTGGTCGGGCCAGCGCGTCGTCACGACCTTGCCGCGGGTGTAGAAGCGCACGCCCTCGGGACCGTGGATGTGGTGGTCGCCGAACAGCGAGTCCTTCCAGCCACCGAAGCTGTAGAACGCCATCGGGACCGGGATCGGCACGTTGACGCCGATCATGCCGACCTTCACGCGGCGCTGGAACTCCCGCGCGGCGTGGCCGGAGGACGTGAAGATGGCGACGCCGTTGGCGTAGTTGTTGGCGTTGATCAGCTCGATCGCGGCGTCGAGCGTCTCGACGCGGGTCACGCTCAGCACCGGGCCGAAGATCTCGTCCGTGTAGACGCTCATGTCGGTGCTGACGTTGTCGATCAGGGTCGGGCCGACGAAGAAGCCGTCGCCGTCGATGTTCAGCTCGCGGCCGTCGACGACGACGTCGCCCTCGCCGCGGCCGATGTAGTCGACGACGCGGTCGCGCGCCTGCGGCGTGACGAGCGGGCCCATCTCGCTGCTCGGGTCCAGGCCCGGGCCGACCTTCACGTCCAGCGCCTTCAGGCGCAGCTTCTCCACCAGCTCGTCCGCGGCGTCCCCCACCGCGACGGCGATGGAGATCGCCATGCAGCGCTGGCCGGCCGAGCCGAACCCCGCGGCGATCAGCTGGTCGGAGGCGAAGTCCAGGTCGGCGTCGGGCAGCACGATCGCGTGGTTCTTGGCGCCGCCGAGCGCCTGCACGCGCTTGCCGGCCGCGGTGCCGCGTTCGTAGATGTACTTGGCGATCGGCGTGGAGCCGACGAACGAGATCCCGTCCACGTCCGGGTGGTCGAGCAGCGCGTCGACCGCGACCTTGTCGCCGTGGACGACGTTGAAGACGCCGTCCGGGAGCCCGGCCCGCGCGTACAGGTCCGCGATGAAGTTGCTGACCGACGGGTCGCGCTCGGACGGCTTGAGCACGAACGTGTTCCCGGTCGCGATCGCCACCGGGTGCATCCACATCGGGACCATGATCGGGAAGTTGAACGGCGTGATCCCCGCGCACACGCCGAGCGGCTGGCGGAAGCTGTGCAGGTCCACGCCGGTCGAGACCTGGTCGGAGAACTCGCCCTTGGTCAGCTCCGCGATCCCGCACGCGTACTCGACGACCTCCATGCCGCGGATGACTTCACCCTTGGCGTCCTCGACCGTCTTGCCGTGCTCGGCGGCGATGATCCGCGCCAGCTCGTCGGTGTGCTCGACCACGAGCTCGCGGAACTTGAACATGACGCGCGCGCGGCGCACGACGGACGTGTCCGACCAGGCGTTCAGCGCGGCGCGCGCGGCCTGGACGGCGGCGTCGACGTCCTGCGGCTCGGCCAGCAGCACGTTGCGCTGGACCTGGCCCGTCGCGGGGTCATAGACGGGGCTGGTGCGCGTGGACGCGCCGGCGGTCTGCGCACCGCCGATGACGTGGTTGATCGTCTCGAGTGCGGTGGTGCTCATACGGACAGGTAAGCACCTTGGTTGAATCTTCGGCCATGGACGTGCAGCAGCTGTTCTCCGCGCGTGGGCGCGCCGGCGCCGACCCCGAGCTGGCGATCATCCTCGCCGGGCCGCCGCCCGGCACGCTCGGGATGACCGGTGGATTCCCCAACGCCTCGACGTTCCCGAGCGAGGAGCTGACGGAGATCGCGACGCGGCTCGTCACCGACGAGCCGGGGCTGGCTCTGCAGTACGGGCCGAGCGCCGGGCTGCCGAGCTTCCGCGAGTACCTCGTGGCGCGCACGGCCAAGCTCCAGGGGCGCGAGCCGGCGTCGGACGAGCTGATGGTCACCAGCGGCGGCATGGAGTGCATCGACCTGCTCTGCCGCTCCCTGCTGGACCCGGGTGACGACGTCGCCGTAGAGGCGCCGACCTACCTCGGCGCGATCATGGCCTTCAAGGACTACGGCGCGGTCCAGACGGGCGTGCCGATGGACGCCGACGGGATCGACGTCGACGCGTTCGCGGAGCGGCTCGCCAGTGGCTACCGCCCGAAGTTCCTCTACACGATCCCGGAGTTCCAGAACCCGTCCGGGCGGACGATGACGCTCGAGCGCCGGCGCGCGCTGGTCGACGTGTGCCGGTCCCACGGCGTGCTGATCGTCGAGGACGTCGCCTACAAGGAGCTCTCCTTCGACGGCACGCAGCTGCCGTCGCTGTGGTCGCTGGGGCCGGACGTCGTGGTGCAGGCCGGCACGTTCTCGAAGATCTTCTGCCCGGGCACGCGGCTCGGCTGGGCGGTCGGGCCGGCGGCGCTGATCGCGCAGCT
Organism: Solirubrobacter phytolaccae; assembly: GCF_027587195.1. Taxonomy (GTDB): domain Bacteria; phylum Actinomycetota; class Thermoleophilia; order Solirubrobacterales; family Solirubrobacteraceae; genus Solirubrobacter; species Solirubrobacter phytolaccae. Next base: position 14,067 of record NZ_JAPDDP010000085.1, read on the forward strand.
GGCGAGCGCGAAGGGCGGCACGGACCAGTGCGCCGGCGCGCTGAGCCAGCGGCTCGTCGAGGAGTACGGGCGCGCGGGCCTCTTCGGCAAGCGGCTCCCGCACACGCGCGCGCTGTACGAGTCGCACTGGGTGGCGCTCTCGGCCGCCCTGACGCGGCACATGCCCGAAGGCGTGAGCTGGAGCGAGCCGACCGGCGGGATGTTCACGTGGCTGCGGATGCCCGAGGGCCTGGACTCCCGCGCGCTGCGTCCCGCCGCCACCCAGGCCGGCGTGGCCTACGTCCCCGGCGCGCCGTTCTACGTCGAGGCGGGCGGCGCGAACGAGATGCGGCTCTCCTACAGCTCGCTCGGCGAGGTGCAGCTCGGCGAGGCGGCGGAGCGGCTCGCGGGCGTGATCGAGGCGGCGCTCGTCACAGCCGCGCGATGAGCAGCAGCGTGGTGGCCACGAGCATCGCCACCACCGCGAACCACAGCACGATCCAGAGGTACTGACGCAGCCGGCCGTCGCCGTTGGGCATCAGCGCCGTCCAGCCGAGCAGCACCGCCGCGGGCGCGAACACGAGCCCGCCGACCAGCAGCAGCACGACCGCGATCGTCCCGTAGGCGAGCGCCAGCGACGCGGCCGTGAAGCGGAACGCCCGCGGGCGCGGCTCGAGCCACAGCAACGCCGCGGGCATCGCGGCGAACGCAAGGATCAGGACCCACGACTCGGCCGAGTCGGCGAGCGCGGCCAACGCCACGAGCCCGTTCGCGGCCAACGTCGCGAGGACGAGCGCACGGTGCAGGGGCGAGATCGCCAGCCGGCCCATGCAGTCAGCATAAACGCATCAAAGGCGAACCGTACGCACCCGTCCGCCCGCGTCGCGGACCGTCACGCGGCCCTTGCCCTTGAGCGTCACCGTGCCGGAGACGGTCACACCCCGGAACCAGGCGACCTTGCGCAGCCGCAGCCGGCTCTTGGTCGCGGTCGCGGAGCCGCTCCGCAGGCCGTTGAGGTCGAAGCTCGTGAAACGGCTCGCGGCCTGCCGGAACGCGTCGAGGTCGTGCAGGAGCGCCTCAACCGTATAGCGGGCGATCTCGGGCGCGCTCAGCCCTTTCGCAGAGGCCGGCAGGTAGCGCGCGGCGGTGTAGGCGGGCGGCGTCGTGCAGGGCGCCGGCGCGGCACCGGACAGGAACGTCTGCAGACCCTGGACGGCGCACCGCGTGCGGTCGGCGGTGAGCACGGAGTGCCCGACGTTGGGCACGTCGAGCAGCGTCGCCCGCGGGTATGCGGCCGCGACCCGGGTGGCGAGCTCGAGCGGCGTGCGCAGGTCCGAGCGGCCCGACAACACGAGCACGGGGACGTCCGGGCCCGCGTCCGGCACCGGCTCGGGCACCGGGGTGGCGGGCCAGCCCACGCACAGGTCGAAGACCGAGTTCTCCCACACCGCGGACGGCCGGAACGGGGCGAACGGGCGCGAGCCGAGGCGCTTGAGGTACTCGCTGCGCGCGGCGCGACGCGTGCTCGGGGCGGAGGCGGGCGACCACGGCAGCGTCGACTCCAGGCACGCCGTCGCGAGATAGCGGGAGACGCTGAAGCCGGGCTCCTCCTCGCTCGTCGGCTCGTCCACGACCTGCGCCGCGACCGACTTGTACAAGCGGTCGACGACGTGCACCAACGGCGCCCCGTCACCGCGGGCGAGCGACGCGACCGCGGCGGGCATGTCCGCGCGCAGCGTCTGGTCCGCGTCGCCGAGCAGCAGCGTCTCGAGCACGTCGCTCTCCTCGACCGTCGCCGTCCGCACACCGTCTTCCCGGCGCACCGGAGTGCGCAGCCCGCGCGTGCCGACGCGCTTGACGGCCGCGTAGAGGGAGACGCCCGGGTCCTTGACCGTCTGCGCGCACGGGCCCGTCGCGCACGACTCGCGCAGCACGCGTGGCGCGGCCGCGATCCCCTCCAGGAACAGCAGGTCGATCGGGCCGACGCCGACCGGCGAGTCGAGCACCACGGCCTGCGTGCGGTCCGGGAACCGGCGCGCGTACTCGCCCGCGACCTTGGTCCCGTAGGAGACGCCGAGCGGGATGATCTTGTCCAGGCCGAACGCCGCGCGCAGGTCGTCGAGGTCGCGCGCGGTCTCCTTCGTGCTCAGGAACGCGCGCCGGTCCCCCAGCTCCTTGCCGCACTCGCGCGCGACGCTGCTGCTGCCGGACTCCAGGCACTCGACGTCGCCTGAGCGGCCCGTGCCGCGCTGGTCGACGAGCACGATGTCGTAGGCGGAGCGGATCGGCTTCAGCAGCTCGGCGATCTCCTTCGTGTAGATCACCGCGGCCTCCCCCGGACCGCCGGCGAGGAAGAAGATCGTGCCGGCGCGCGGGCCGCTGGCGGGCAGGGTCGCATACGCGATCGGGTACGTGCCGGGCACGGTTCCCGCACGGTCGACGGGCACCTTGATCGAGCCGCAGCGCGCGCCCTCGGGGCACTTGGGCGCGGCGGCGGAGGCGGCGGTCGGCAGGGCGAGGGCCGCGAGGGCGAGCAGGACGGCGGTGAGGGAGCGCAAAGTGGCTCGCACCCTACCCGCAGCGAGAGGCGTCCACGCGCGTGCCGTCGGGCTCGAGCGCGAAGAACACGAGCACCCACGCGGCGACGGCGAGCATCGCGTAGCCGAGCCACAACCAGCGGCTGCCGACGTCCTGGCGGCCCTGCGCGGCGGTCGCCAGCCCGGCGAGCGAGGCCTTCCCCGAGAGCGCGATCCCGGCGACCGCGACGAGCGCCTGCGCGATCGCCCACAGCGGGCGTCCGGCGTAGCAGAGGCCGTCGGACGCGTACGGCGCGATCCCGAACAGGAGCAGCAGCGCGATCGCCGACCACGGCAGGCAGAACAGCAGCAGCAGGAGCGAGAAGAGGCCGAGCGCCGCGCGGTTCATGAGCCTGGAAGTTGATCACGGATCGCGGCGAGCAGGGCGCGGGTGCTCGGGCGCTGCTCGTCCGTGGTGCGAATCACGGCGTAGATCGTGCGGCTGCTCGGCACCGGGGTCGCGGGGAGGTCGTCCGGGAGCACGAGGCGCGGGAGCAGCGTCGTCGCGAGCCCGCGGGCCGCGAGCGCCAGCGCGACGTTGGCGTCGTTGGAGCGGTGGCGGATGTCGGGCTCGAACCCACCGTGCTCGCGGCAGACGCCGCGCAGGCTCTCCTCCCACGACATGCCCGGATGACCCGCGGCCCAGTGCGCGTCCTTGAGCTCGCGCAGCGGCCGATCCGAGCCCACGAGCATCAGCGGATCGCGCAAGAGCGGGTAGCGGGTGAGCGCGTCCGAGAGCCGCCAGGTGTGGTGGTCCCACTCGTCGCCGATCACGACGTCGAGGTCGCCGAGCGCGAGCATCGGCAGCGCCACCTCCGGCTCGGCCTCGACCAGCTCGCAGCGCAGGCGGGGCGCGGTGGTGCGCAGGCGGTCGATGGCCGGGAGCGCGAGCTTGAACGCCGCCGACTGGAACGCGGCGACGCGCCCGCGGCCAGCGATCTCGTTCGCGGCCGCGGCGAGGTCGGCCTCGGCGAGCGCGGCGCGCTGCAGGAGCGCGTTGGCGTGCTCGGCGAGCACGAGCCCGGGATCGGTGAGCCGGACCCCCCGGCCGGCCTTCTCGATCAGCTTCACGCCCGCCTCGCGTTCAAGCATCGCGAGCTGCTGGGAGACGGCGGAAGGCGTGAACCGCAGCGCGTCGGCGACGGCCGCGATCGTCCCGCGCTCGTGCAGCTCGCTGAGCAGTCGCAGGCGGCGGAGCTCCAGCATTCGGTAGCGACACTACCGGATCAGCAGTAGTAATCATCGTCGCTTCTTGATGGTGCGCGCGGGAGGCTCCGGCGCATGTTCTTCTGCCTCGCCTCGGGCGCCGCGTTCGGCGCGATGGCGGTCTTCGGCAAGCTCGCCTACGCCGAGGGCGCCACGGTCGGCACGCTCCTCGCCATCCGCTTCCTCTTCGCCTCGGGCCTCTTCTGGGCCGGAAACGCGACAGTTGTTGCTAAAGAGGGACAGTCCCTCTTTAAGTTCGCGCGGCGCGACGCGGTGCTGGCCCTGGGGCTCGGGGCCGGCGGCTACGCGCTGCAGGCCGGGCTGTACTTCACGGCACTGCCGCGGATCGACGCGGGCGTGCTGTCCCTGCTCGTGTTCACGTTCCCGATCATCGTCGCGGTGGCGGCCGTGGCGCTCGGGCGGGAGCGGATGACGCGGCGGCGGGCCGTGGCGCTCGCGGCGTCCTCGTGCGGGCTCGTCCTCGTGGTGGGCGGGGCGGGTGCGCTGGACCCGGTCGGCGTGGTGCTCGGGCTGGCGGCGGCGATCGTCTACAGCGGCTACATCCTCGTGAGCGAGCGGGTCGCGCAGCGGATGTCGCCGCTGACGCTCGCGGCGCTCGTCTGCACCGGCGCGGCGGGCGCGCTCACGGTCGGCACCGTGCTCGTCGGCCAGTTCCAGCCGGGCGAGCTGACCCTGGCGGGCTGGTGGTGGCTGCTCTGCCTCGCGGGCGTGTCGACCGTCGCCGCGATCGCGCTCTTCTTCGCCGGCCTGGCGCGCGTCGGCCCGACGCGCTCGTCGATCCTGGCGACGGTCGAGCCGCTGGTCACCGTCGCGCTGGCGTTCGCCGTGTTCGGCGAGACGATCGGCCTCGCCGGCCTCGCGGGCGGCGCCTTGGTCGTGGCAGCCGTATTGCTCGCCCAGACCTGACGCCATTAGGCTCGCGCCCCGTTGGAACTGCTTGAGCGAGACGACGAGCGCAGCGTGCTGGAGACGGCGATCGACGCCGGCGGTGTCGTCGTCGTGCTCGGCGAGGCGGGCATCGGCAAGACCGCCCTGGTCGCGTCGGTCGCCCACGGCCGCCACGCGCTCTGGGGCGCCTGCGACCCGCTGATCACGCCACGGCCGCTCGGCCCGCTGCGCGACGTCGCGGCGCAGGTGGGCGGCGAGTTCGCCCGCGCGATCGCGGACGGCACGCGCGAAGACGTCCTCGCCGCCGCCCGCGAGGCCCTGGCGAACAGCGCACTGCTCGTGATCGAGGACCTCCACTGGGCCGACGACGCCACGCTGGACGTGGTCGCGCTGCTGGGCCGAGGCCTCGCCCGTCAGCCACAGGCCCGTGGGTGCCTCGTCATCACCGCGCGGCCCGACGCCCGGCGTGAGGTCCGGCGCGTGCTGTCGTCGTTGCCGGCGGAGCGGATCGAGCCCGGCGGGCTCTCTCCCGCCGCGGTCGCGCGGCTCGCCGGGCGTGACGCGCCCGACCTGCACGCGATCACGGGCGGCAACCCGTTCTTCGTCACCGAGGCGCTCGCGGCCGGTGGCGAGGGCGTGCCGGCGAGCGTGCGCGACGCGGTCGAGCTCCGGGTCGGCGCGCTGTCCGAGCGCGCGCGGGCGGTGGTCGAGCTGGCCGCGGTCGTGCCGGGCGCGACCGAGCTGTGGCTGTTCGCCGAGCCGGCCGCCGCGATCGACGAGTGCATCGCCGCCGGGCTCCTGCACCTGGAGGGCCAGACGCTCGCGTTCCGGCACGACCTCGCGCGGCGCGCCGTCGAGGACAGCCTGCCGCCGCTGCGCCGGCGCGAGCTGGACCGGCACGTGCTCGCCGCGCTCGAGTTCGCGGGCCATGACGACCCCGCGCGGCTCGCGCACCACGCGCGGCGCTGCGGCGACACGGAGGCGATCCTGCGGCTCGCGCCCGCCGCCGCCCGGGCCGCGGGCGCGGCGCATCGGCAGGCACTCGAGCAGTGGGAGGCGGCGCTCGAGGCGGGCGCGGGCGAGGAGGCGCTCGAAGGCGTCGCGGTCGAGGCGTACCTGAGCGGATGGCCGGAGCGCGGGATCGACGCGCGGCGGGCGCTCGCGCAACGCCACGCGGACGACCCGCGCCGGCTCGGCGACGACCTGCGCTGGCTCTCGCGCCTGCTGTGGTGGTCCGGCCGCGGCCCGGAGGCGCTCGCGGCGGGCGACGAGGCGATCGCGATCCTCGAGCCGCTCGGCGTCACGCACGAGCTGGCGATGGCGTTGAGCGCGCAGTCGCAGCTGGCGATGCTCGCCGACGACCTGACGGTGGCGATCGAGCTGGGTGAGCGCGCCGCGGCGATGGCCCGCGCGCTCGGTGACGACGAGACCGTCGTGCACGCGATCACCAACGTCGGGACGTCGCTGATCGGCGGCTCCGAGCACGAGCGCGGGCGCGAGCTGCTGGCCGAGGCGATCGAGCTGACGTCCGACGACGACAACGCGTGCCGCGCGCTGATCAACCGCGCCACCGCGACGCTCTCCCGCCGCCGCGAGGACCCGCGCGTGGACGCCGACCTGGACGCCGCGCTGACCTTCGCCCGCGAGCACGAGCTGGACGGCTACCTGCAGTACGCGCTCGGCGTGCGCGCGAACGTGCACCTGTACCGCGGCGACTGGTCCGAGGCGGAAGTCAGCGCCCGCGCCTCGCTCGACCTCGGCGAGCAGCGCGGCGTCAGCCTCTGCCCCGCGCTCGTCTGCCTCGGCCGCCTGCAGGCCCGGCGCGGCACGCCGGAGGCCGGCGCCACGCTGGAAGAGGCGTGGCGCGTGGCCACGAAGGCGGGGGAGCTGCAACGGATCGCGCCGACGGTCGCCGGCCTCGCCGAGCACGCGTGGCTGGACGACCGCCTCGAGGAACAGGTCCCGCACCTCGAGTCCACGTACGCCCTCGCGAACGAGCGCCGGCAGCGGTGGGTCCGCGGCGACATGGCCATGTGGCTGCGCCGCGCGGGCCGCGACGTCCCGGCCCACCCCGACGACCCCGAGCCGTACGCGCTCGCGGCCGCCGGCGACTGGCGAGGAGCGGCCGCGGCCTGGAACCGGATCGGCTACCCGTACGAGGCCGCCGGCGCCCTCGCGGAGGCCGGCGACATCGAGGCGCTGGAGATCTACGACCGGCTCGGCGCGAGCCGCACCGCGGCGCACCTGCGCCGGCGGCTACGGGCACGCGGGGTGCGCCGGATTCCGCGTGGGCCGCGGCCCACGAGCCGCACCACGCCGGGCGGGCTCACGCCCCGGGAGGTCGAGGTGCTCGCGCAGCTCCGCACCGGCGCCACCAACGCGGAGATCGCGCAAGCCCTCGTCATCTCGCCCAAGACCGTCGACCACCACGTCTCCGCGGTGCTGACGAAGCTGGGCGCGTCGTCCCGGCGCGAGCTTTAGACGCGCGTGCCGACGGCGAGCAGGTACTGCATCTCGAAGCGGGCCGGCTCGCCAGGGTCGGCGAGGTTCCACTCGTCGCAGAACGCGTCGAGGGCGGCGTCGAACTCGTCGGCGCGGCCGTTGCGCTCCGCGTTCGCGCGGACCGCGATCGTCGGGCCGTAGCGGGCCTTGAACAGCGCGCCGTAGTCGTAGGCGTGCTCGAACGCGGTGATCTCGAGCACCTCGCGGCGCAGCGAGTTCCACTCCACGCGGTCGCCGAACAGCCGGCGCAGGTGGCCCTCGCCACCCCACAGCGGCGGGGCCTGCGCGCCCGGGGGCGGCGCCGGCGCGTACGGCGCCATCGTGCGGAACAGCGCGCCGAGCATGCCCTCGGGCGTCCAGCTCAGCAGGCCGACCGTGCCGCCCGGCTCACACACGCGCACGACCTCGTCGGCGGCGTCCTGGTGATGCGGCGCGAACATCACGCCGATCGCCGACATCACGACCTCGAAGGTCTCGTCCTCGAACGGCAGCGCCTCGGCGTCCGCGACGACCCAGTCCAGCTCGAGGTCGGTGCGGTTCGCGCCTGCATGCAGCAGCTCCGGCGTGAGGTCGGAAGCGGTGACCACAGCGCCGCGCTCGGCGGCCGGGATCGACGCGTTGCCGGTGCCGGCGGCGATGTCCAGCACGCGCGTGCCCGGGCCGATCGAGCACGCGTCGACGAGCCGCGGGCCGAGCGGCGTCAGGAAGGTGTCGACCATTCCCGGGTAGTCGCCGCTGGCCCACATCGCGCGATGCCGCGTCTTGAGCTCAGAAGGGATCGTTGTCATGCCGCGAAGCTACGGTCGGCAGCTCCGCGGCACATCGGGAGGTCCTCCCTATTTTGGAGTTCCAGCCCCTACGAGTGTCCGTCCCACCCAGTCGATCGCGGCCGGGACGTGCGCCGGATCGATGTGGTGCGCAGCGTCGGACTCGTGGTACTCGACGGCGAGTCCGCCGGCCTCGAGCAGCTCCTTCGCGCGCCGCGCGAAGCCGACCTCCATCACCGGGTCCTGGCGACCGTGGGCGATGAACACCTCCGGGCGCTTCGCCAGGTCGGGCTGCCAGTCGTCGACCACCGGGATGAACCCGCTGAAGGCGAGGATGCCCGCCGGGGACGGACGGTCCGCCCCAAGCCCGAGCGAGTAGCTCATGACCGAGCCCATCGAGAAGCCGCCGAAGATCGTCCGCTCCGGGGCGATCCCGGTCCGCTCCCACACCTCGTCATGGAACTCGGAGAGCCCCTTGTACGCCGCGTGGAACGTGTCCTGGTCCGGGTAGCCGACGCGCGGCACCACGTACCAGTGGTAGCCCGGCCAGCCGCCCAGCGTGAGGGGAGCCCGGGGCGTGACGATGTGCAGTCGGCGCTCGGGGTCCAGCGTGTCGCCGAGGCCGAGCAGGTCGTGCTCGTCGGCCCCGCGGCCGTGATGGAGGATCAGCAGACCCTCGGCCTCACCAGCCGCGGGACGCTCGCGATAGATCAAGCTCATGCCAGCTCCTTCGTGCTGCGCGGGTTGGTGACCGGGGTGAGCAGGCGCTCGAGCTGCGGGCGCAGATGCTCGTGCTGCTTCGGGAGGCGCAGCGCCTCGCCCAGGTGCTCGGGGTCCTCGTCCACCGCGAAGCCCGGGGAAAGCGTCGCGATCTCGAACAGGATCCCGCGCGGCTCGCCGAAGTAGATCGACTGGAAGTAGTCGCGGTCGCGGACGTCGCTCACGCCCAGGCCCGCTTCCTCGACCCGCGCGCGCCACGCCAGGTGGTCTTCGTCCTTCGAAGCCCAGGCGATGTGGTGGACGGTGCCCGCGCCGAGCAGCCGGCGCTCGGCCGGCGGCGCGTCGTAGCCCCAGCGGAAGCCGCCGAGCGTGAAGTCGTCGCCATCGGCGGCGAAGCCGAGCACGTCGGTCAGGACGCGGTGCGGTCCGGACTCGCCGTACGCCCGCGCGCCGACGATGCCCGTGATCGCGAACGCCTCCGGAACCTCCGGGTGAACCGCGCGCTTGGGCTCGGCGTCCGAGATCACGAGCTGGTAGCGCAGCCCGTCGTAGTCCTCGAAGGCGACGACGTCGCCGTCCCGCTCCACGCCCAGCCGCTCGGCCCAGAAGCCCAGCGCCTCGCCCGACGCCACGCCGAGCTGGATCGTGTGGATCTGCCCCGCACCCGCCCGGCCGCGCCGTGCGCCCGCGAACTCGAACCAGGTGAGGATCGTGCCGGGCGACCCCTGCTCGTCACCGAAGTACAGGTGGTAGGCGTCCGGGGAGTCGAAGTTGACGGTCTTCTTCACGAGCCGCAGCCCGAGCGTGTCGGCGTAGAAGTCGACGTTCTTCTGCGCGTCGCCGGTGATCATCGTGATGTGGTGAAGGCCCTGAAGTTCCATGTGTTGCCTTTCCCTCAAGAAGTTGCACGCACAACTATAGCGCGACCTCCCCGGAAATGCACGTGACCGTGCCGCCGCCGACCCACAGCGTCCCGTCGCCGTCGACATCGACGTGAATGCGCCCCGCGCGGCCGATCGCGGTCCCCTGCGCGGCGACGTAGGGAGCGGTGGCGCGCCCGGTCTCCAGCAGCCAGCCACCGACCGACGCGTTCAGCGATCCGGTCACCGGGTCCTCGATCGTCGCGCCGTTGACGGGGAAGAACGCGCGCAGCTCCCAGTCCTCCTCGCCACCCGGCCCGACCACCCCGAGGTCGAAGTCGACGAAGCCGGGCTCGAGCGCCAGCACCTCCTCGGCACTCGCGAGCAGGACGGCTATCCAGCCCGGCCCGTTGTCGGCCCACTGCGCGTCGACGATCGCCGCGCGCGAGATCCGCAGCGCGTCGGCCGCGCGTTGCACGTCCGCCTCCTCCACCGGCCCGGAGCGGATCAGCGGCGGCGCGGCGAACGCCAGCCGTCCCTCCTCGCGCCGGACCCGCACCAGCCCCGCCTCACACTCCTGCACCACGTCCTCGCCGGCGGGCACGCCGCCCGCCTCGAGCCAGGCGTGGCAGGTGCCGAGCGTCGGATGGCCGGCGAACGGCAGCTCGGTCGTGGGTGTGAAGATCCGGACGCGGTAGTCGCCGCCGGCGGTCGGCGGGAGCACGAACGTGGTCTCGGAGAGGTTCGTCCAACGCGCGAAGCGGTGCATCGCTTCGGTCGAGACGCCTTCGGCCTCGAGCACGACCGCGACCGGATTCCCGTAGTACGGACGGGTGGTGAAGACATCGACTTGCTTGAAGGCGCGGGGCATAGCTGTAAGCGTGCCCGGTTCGATGCCACCCGGTCTTGAGGTTCACATCTCCAGCGAGGCCGGGACGACGCTCGTGACGGTCACCGGCGAGGTCGACCTGTTGACCTCGGTGACGCTCAATCGCGAGCTGGACATCGCGCTCGACGCCGGCCCGCAGTGGCTGCGGCTGGACCTGCGCGAGGTCATCTTCATGGACACGAGCGGCGTCGCCGTGCTGATCAAGGCGCGCCGCCGGGCACTGGAGGCGGGCTGCCGCTTCAGCGTGAAGTCGGCATCGCCCGCCATCCAGCGCCTGCTGGAGATCACCGGGTTGGCGAGTCTCCTCGGCGAGTAGCTACGGCGTCGTGGTCGAGAGCGTGAACGTGAGCGTCCGGCTGTAGCTGCCCGTCCGCAGCGGATCGGTGGAGCCGATGTGCTGCTTGAAGGTGACGTCGACGTCCTCGTTGGCGGTCGGCGCCGTCCAGGTGGTCCTGCTCAGCGCCACCCGCAGCGGCTCTCTCAAAGCGAACGCGCCGTTCGTGAGGTGGCCCGGCTCGCTCACGCTCAGCGCCGCGTCGCCTGCGGTGGAGATCACGGTCGCCTTGGTGGTCGCCGTGTAGTCGCGGTCCACGCCCGGGAGGAACGCGCCGAAGGACACGGGACCCACGGACAGCGCGAGCGTGGCGGGCACCGTGCCGCCGACCGTTCCCTCCGCCTCCGCGGTGAACACGCAGCCCTGCGCGGTCGCCCACTCGCGCACGCTCGCCGCCGTCACGCCGTCGCCGGTCGACAGCAGGTGGCAGCCCGCCCCGACCTCGACCGCGCTCCGGCCCGGCAGCGTCACGACCGCCGTGCTGTTCGCGGGCACGCGGAGCGCGAGGTCGAGCTTGTCGCCCACCTGCTCGAACGCTTCGCCGATGGTTCCGCGCACGGTCGGCGTCGTGCCCGCCGCGCGGGTCAGCCCGCCCGGCTGCGGCTTGACGCTGAAGCGCTTGTAGCCCGGCTCGAGCGCCTCGATGCCGAGCGCGCCGCGGTAGACGAGGTAGGCCGGCGAGCCCGCCCACGGGTGCGAGTAGGTCGAGTTGGACTTCAGCGCCGGGTCCCACGCCTCCATCGGCGAGCCCGCGCCCTGCTCGATCATGTGCAGCCAGCTGCGCTGCCCCGTGCTCGTCATGAGCCGCACGGCGTCGCTCGCGCGGCCGCCGTCGTAGAGCGCGTCGATCAGGAAGTTCGCGCAGAACACGCTGCAGGCGATGCCGCGGCCCGCGATGTACTGCGTGGCCGGGCCGAGCTGGTCCGGCCCCGCGACGCCCATGGCGACGGCGAACACCGACGCGTGCACGGAGGCGTGGGCCGTGGTCAGGCCGTCCTTGTAGCGCCCGGCGACGGGGTCGTAGAGGTTGGCGTTGATCGCGTTCCGCAGTCGCTCGGCCGCGGCGGTCCAGGTGGTCGCGTCCTCGCCCTTGCCGAGCGCCGCGGCGATCTTCGCCATGTCCGCCAGCGCCTTGTACGACCACGCGTTGATGACCGTGTTCACGTTGCTGAAGACGTAGTCGTCGCGCTCGCCCTGCGGCCAGTCGACGAGGTCGCCGTTGGCGGTCGAGCTGGCGCCCGGCTCCTTGTGGACGAGGCCGTCGGAGGAACGGATCCAGCGCGTCGGCACGAACGCCTTCAGGTCCTCGTAGTAGTCGCCGACGGCCTTGATGTCCCCGGTGCTCTGCCAGTACTCGTAGGCGGACAGGATGCTGGAGAAGCGCCACTCGGTCGGCCACGTCTCGTTCACCGCGAGCCACTGCAGCGTGTACTTCGACAGCGTCCAGTCGCCGTCCGTGTAGCCCTGGATGAGCATGTGGATGAGGTTGTCGCCCTCGTACGGGGCGCGCTCACGGCTCGGCGAATCGAGGTGCAGGTCGAGGTTGAGCTCGCGGACGCCGGCGCGGTTGAAGCCGACGACCTGGTCGAGGGCGCTGTTCGACGAGGACCACGACGACGCGCTCGGGTCGTACGGGTAGACGAGCGACGTGGCGCGAATCTCCTCCGGGTCGGCGCCGATAATCTCGGCGTAGCGGAACACGCGGTAGCCCCAGAGGTTCAGCGTCTGCGTGCCCGGACGGAGCGTCCAGACGTCGCGATAGGTGTTGCCGGTGCGCATCGTGTAGTCGACGACGCCGGGGCTCGTGAGCTCCTCCCCCACCCGGATCTCGACCGCCTCGCCGCCCGTGCCGTTGAGCTTGAGCTGGACGCCGCCGACGACGGTCCGGCCGAAGTCGACGAAGTAGCGCTTGTCACCGGTCTTGACGACGGAGACCGGCTCGCGCAGGCGCTGCTCGACGTTCGCGGCGGGCGTGCCGATCAGCCCCTGGATGGCGGTCTTCGCGGTGGCGCTCGACCACGACGCGTCATCGAAGGCGGGCGTGTCGAACCCGCTCGGGTACTTGCGCGCGTCGATGTTCTCGACCGGCGCGACGTAGTAGCTGGTGCCGACGCTGCCGGCCTGCGGCATTGCGACCTCACCCGCGAGCGCTTTCCAGCTCGTGTCGGAGTTGACGACCTCACGCGTGCCGTCCGCGTAGGCGATCACGAGCTGGGCGATGAACTTCTTGTCCGTGGTCGTGTAGGCGAGCGCGCCGAGCGCGTTGTCGCCCGGCTGGAGCAGCGACGTGACGTCGTACGCGTTGTACATCGTCTGCGCGGCGTTGTTGATCGCGCGCGTCGGGCCGACGCCGACGACCTTCCCGTTGAGGCTGAGCTTGAAGACGTACTGGCGCGCGGGCTCGGTCGACCGTGCCGAGACGTACGCGGTGGCCCAGGCGACCGGCTTGTCGGCGACGCGGAACGTCTTGCGCAGGAACGCCCAGTTGTCGGTGACGCCGTAGGAGCAGTCGCGCGCGGTGCCGACGACGAGCTCGCCGCCCGTCACCGTGCCGCAGCTGAAGTCGGTGGACGGCGTGGAGAAGTCGTTGCTGTAGAGCGTCGCGGCGCTCGACGCGACCTTGACGTTGTCGAACCGCGCCGACTCCGTGTTGCCATGGCGGAAGCCGATCGAGCCGTTCGGGTTGCGCGTGTCGACCGTGGTGTCCACGAGCACGTCGTCGATGTAGGTGCGAATCGTCGAGCCGACGACGTTGATGCGCGCGTGGTGCTTCGTGTTCAGGCCGATCGTCATCGGCAGCCTGACGGCCTTCAGCTGCGTGTAGGTGCCGTTAACCTGCACGTGCGGGCGCAGCTCGTTAGAGCTGTCGCCGCGGATCTGCCACATGAACGCGTTCGAGCCGTTCACGCGGAACTTGATGCCGGCGGCGACGGTCGTGACCGTGAAGTCGACGTCCACGTCGTAGTCGGTGCCGAGAACGGGCGCGTTCGACCAGATCGGCGTGGCCGTCCAGCCGCTCTTGACGGCGGTGCCGAAGCTCGCAGGGGCGGAGTACTCGGACGCGGTGCCGGACGCGTCGAACGTGCGCACGCTCCAGAACAGCCGCGTCGCGTTCGGAAGCGCCGGACCGGCGTAGGGCACGTTGACGCTGTCAGGCGACGCGACCTTGCCCGAGTCCCACACGTCGCCCAGCGACTGTGGGCTCGTGCCGACCTTGACCTGGTACGCCGACTGCGTCCTGGCTGCGACCTGCCAGCCGAGCAGCGGCGCCGCGGCCTCCACCGCCAGCGGCTTCGCCTGGTGCTCGACCGTGAGGCCGGCCGGGGCCGCCGCGAGCGCACTCGCGGGAACGACGCACAGCATCGATGCGGCCGCCAGGGCCGTCCGTAGCCACTTCAACGCTCTCTCCTCCTCCGCTGAACCGGAGGAGCGAAACTAGATCACGAACGATCAGCTGTCAATCGTGATTCGACCAGATTCGTTCATGAGAAGCCAAGGCGGCGGAGGGCCTCCGCGGGCGACGACGCGACGCGCAGGAACTCCCCCAGGCCGCTCAGCTCGAGGATGCGCGCGAGCACGCCGTCCTCCGGCACAACGAGCGCGGCTCTCCCGCCGTTGATCTCGATCTCGCGGGTCGCGCGGACCAGCGCGCGCAACCCGGTCGAGTCGCAGAACTCCAGCTCGCTCAGATCGATCATCACTCGGCGGTTGCCGGCAACGCGTTCGACCGTGCGGCAGAGCTTCGGCGCGGTCGAGAGGTCGAGTTCGCCGCGGACCCGGATCACGGGCACGGGACCGTCGACGACTTCCGCGGTCAGCGGAGAGGTGGATGGGGCGGCCACAGAGGTCTTGTACCCGGACTAGGCTCGGGTTATGAACCAGGCGGTGCGTGCGTCCGCGGGTGGCCCCGTGGACGCGGAGGCGATCGCGGCGCGGGCGCGGGAGCTGGGCGTGCTCGGCTGGGTCCGACCGACGGGCGAGCTGCACGCGGAGGGCGCGCCGGACGCGGTCGCGGCGGTGGTCGCATTGCTGGGTGAAGACGTGGCCGGCGAGCACGTCAAGGTCGAGGGGCACGAGCAGTTCGGGATTCGCGGCGTGCCCGCGGGACCGTTCGTGGTCGAGGAGACGGCGAAGGGGTTCGTGCTGCGGCTCGAGGTCGACGGCGTGATGCGCTGCTGGACGCTCGCGAAGGCGCCGTCGATGGACCCGGCGGTGAAGCGGATGGCGTTCGAAGGCGACGCCGAGGGCGTGGGCGTCTGGGACCAGGGCCGCTACGAGCAGGGCGGGCGGGTGGCGTGGCCCGAGGCGCTCGAGCGCGGGCACGCGGTGTTCGTCCTGCACGGCTCGGAGCTGCAGGGCGGCTTCGCGCTGCAGCGCATCCGTCCCCGGCAGTGGCTGCTGATCAAGCGCAAGGACGCCGAGGCGCGCGGCCCGGCCTGAGCCGGACCGCGCGCGCCGTGCGTTACGGGGTGGTCGTGCTCAGGGTGAACGTGAGCGTCTTCGTGTAGGCGCCCGTCCGCAGCGGGTCGGTCTCCTTCACGCGCTGCTTGAACGTGATCGGCACCGTCTCGTTCGAGGTCGGGCCGGTCCAGGCGGTCTTGCCCAGCTCGACGCGGAGCGGCTCGGCCAGGCTGAACGCACCGTTGGTCAGGTGCCCCGGGTCGGAGACCGTGAGCGCCGCGTCACCGGCGGTGGAGATCACGGTCGCGTCCGTCGCCGCCGTGTATTCCTTATCGAGCCCCGGCGTGAACGTGCCGAACGAGGCCACGCCGCGCAGGCTGAGCGCCAGCGTGGCGGGCACCGTGCCGCCGACGGGCTGCGTGACCGCGGTCGTGTCCGCGAACGCGCCGGCGCTGACCGCCGCGTCGAAGCCGCCGACGATCGGCAGGCTGACCGTGCTCTGCTTCGTGTTGAGCGTGACCGTCGTGCCGGTCGTGCCGTTGCGCTGCAGCGCGTTGAGGTTCGCGATCAGCACGATGCCGATCCGGTGGCCGGCCGGGAACGTGTAGTCCACGGGCATGATCGGGAACTGGAAGCGGTACTCGGTGCCCGGGACGGTGGCGACGTCGGAGTACAGCGACTCGCGGTTGGACGAGTCCAGGATGCCGCGGGAGATCCGCCAGCCCTGCGTCGCGGTGACGGTGACGGTGGGCTTGATCGGCTGCTGGTAGCAGGAGTCGAAGTCCATCACCTGGCCGTCCGGGCCCTTGCGCGTGGAGCTCGGGCCCCAGCAGTCGCTCGGCGCGTCGGTGGGGGTGCTGACGCCGTCGCCGCTGCGCGTGATCTGGGTCGACGGGCCGTAGTCGACGAGGAGCGCGGTGAGGTTCGACTGCGGCTTGTCGAGGCTCGCCCGCAGGTCGATCTTCGGCGATCCGGAGAGGCGCAGGTCCTGCTTGAGCGGGGCGCTGAGGAACACCCGGCGGTTGGTCTGCGTGGTGCCGGCCGCGAGGTTCATCGCGTTGGCCTCGGTCATGTTCGACTGGTCCGTCCATTTGAGCGTGTCGGTCGCGCCGCCGGAGCGGCCGGCGAGCGTGCCGGTGGTGGTCTGCGTGTCGCCCCACAGGTGGACCGTCGTGGGGGTGGAGCCGGGCAGTGGCCAGTCCGCGTACTTGCCCCAGCTGTCCTTCGTGTTCTCGATGTCGACGCGGGGCTCCTCCATGATCCCGTTCTGGACGCCGTAGAGCCAGTGGTCGAACCAGGCGTGCAGCTGGCGCATCCACTCGGCGCGGTTGGTCATGAACGGGTCGATGTGGCCCTCACGGCACAGCCACAGCTTGCGCGGGACGTTGTGCTTCGCGAGCTGATGCCACCACTCGCTCGTCTGGTCCGGGTCGACGTTGTCGTCCTGGAGGCAGTGCGTGGCGAAGACGCTCGCCTTGACCTTGTCGGCGTCCGGGCGATAGTTGCGCTCGTCCCAGAACGCGTTCATGTTGCCGTCCGTGTCGCCGTCGAGCAGGCTCATCGCGTCGCGGACCGGGGCGCAGATGGGCTGGCGCGGCGCGTCGGTGACGTAGTTGGCGAGCCACGCCGGGTAGTGGGCGGTGGAGCCGATGATCCCGCCCATCCGCGAGTAGTCGTACCAGGAGCTGATGGCGGCGATCGGGACGATCGTGGTGAGCCCGGCGACGCCGGTCGCGGCGACCGCGTTGGGCAGCGTGCCGTTGTAGGAGCGGCCGATCATCGCGGCCTTGCCGCTGTGCCAGGTGGCGGTGATCGGGTCGGCGGTGCCGGCGAGGCTCTTGTAGCCGGGGAGCCGCCCGTTGAGCCAGTCGATCACGACCTTCGTGGACTGCACGTCCTCCTTGCCGCCGTTGACCGCGCAGCCCGTGGAGTTGGCCGTCCCGCCCATCTCGGCGAGGATCACCGCGTAGCCGCGCGGCACGAAGAAGTTGTCGTACCAGAGCGGCCAGCGGTCGTTGAGCCCGTCGCTGTCGAGATCGCCGATGCACTCACCGACGAACTGCCCGCACGCGCTCGTGTAGTACGGGCTCGGCGCGATGATCGCCGGGACGTCTTTAGTGAGCTCTTTCGGCCGCATGATCTCGATCGCCGTGCGGTCCTCGATCCCGTCGCGATCCGCGTCGAGCCCGTTCGGGATGTACACCCGCTCGCGGATCGCGCCGTCGTAGTCGTACTGCGGCGTCGTCTGCGCCTGCGCGCTCGACGCGAACACGGTCACCGCGAGCAGGGCGATGCCCGCGGCCCTCCTGACCAGCTTCATAGGTCCCCCCAGGGAATTTGTTGCCTCCTCCGCCGCGGAACTCTGCCGGGTTCGCGCGTGGAGTTCCCTCAACGGGGTTAGGAGGTGGACACCCCCGCCTCCGCGAACGTGTGCATGCCGTCGTGGGAGGCCGCCGCGAGCTTGAGGATGGAGAGCGCGGCGGCGGCGCCACTCGCCTCGCCGAGGCGCATCTGCAGGTCGAGGATCGGCTTGAGGCCCAGGTGCGCGAGCAGCGCCGCGTGGGCCGGCTCGGGCGAGAGGTGCCCGGCGATCAGGCGGGGCTTGAGGTCGGGCGCGATCGCCGCCGCGATGGCCGCCGCGGCGGTGGCGATGACGCCGTCGCAGACGTAGCCGAGGCCGTAGCGGCCGGCGCCGAGCGCGAGGCCGGTGAGCAGGGCGATCTCGCCGCCGCCGAGGCCCGCCAGCGCGGCCAGGGCGCTGCCGGACCGCGGCGCCGCGCCGGCTGC
>NZ_JAPDDP010000086.1 GCF_027587195.1 Solirubrobacter phytolaccae
CGGCGGGCTGGCCGGGCGCGGTGGCCGCGGCGGTGAGCGGCGCGCGGGCGGCGGCCGGCCACGCCTTCAGGCGATCCGGGCGCGCCTCCGCGGAGACCTGCACGGGCCCTTCGAGCCAGCCCTTGGTCGGCGAGGAGAACGCGGCGCTGGGCCGGAACGAGCCACCGCCGCCGGGGCGGCGCACGAAGGTGTCGCCCTCGCGCACGAGGTAGGTGCCGCGGTTCTGCTCGTCGGAGCCCTTCGGCGGCGACGGGTTGGAGATCACGCGGCCGCCGCCGGAGAAGCCGAAGGATCGATACCCCTGCGCGCGCGAGAAGCGGGCGCCGAACGGGTGGCTGCAGGCGGCGTCGTCGCACCAAGAGGTGACGGTGCCGTCGGTGGCGCGGAAGAACGTGGCGTCGGTCGCCGCGTCGCGCGCGGCGTCGATCCAGACGCCGTCGGCGGTGACCGTGAGCGGCTCGGCCGAGCCGGGCAGGGCCGACACGAGGACCGGCGGCGTGAACGGCTGCGGCTCCCACGTGGTGCCGTCGCGCTGGAAGAGCGCGAGCGTGCCGAATGCGTCGACGCCAAGCAGCCACGCGTCCTCGCCGCCGGCGGCGAGCGCGAGCACCTCGAACGCGTCGAGCTGGGAGCCGGAGAGCGTGATGTCCTCGCGCGTCCACGACCCGCTGCCGTCGTCGTAGTGCAGGACGGTGTCCTGCACGCGGCGACCGCGCGGGGCGAAGAGGGCGTGCAGGTTGCCGCCGGACTCGTAGGCCGCCGTGACGACGCGGCCGGAGCCGTTGTCGTCGGCGAGCACCTCCGCGCGGTCGGGCGCGGGCGTCGGCGTGGCGGTCGCGGTGGCGGTGGGCGTCGCCGTGGCGGTGCCGGTCGGCGTCGCGGTCGGCGTGCTCGTCGCGGTCGGCGTGGCCGTGGCCGTCGCGGTCGCGGTGGCCGTCGCGGTGGCGGTCACCGTCGGCGTCGCGGTCGGCGTGGGCGTGGGCGTCGCGGCGGGCGCCGGGCGCAGCAGGCCCGCGGGCACGGGCGCGGCCGGGTGGAACTCGCCTCCGGGCTTGCGGACCAGGACGTTCGCCCCGGCCGGGGCACGGCTCACGAGCAGCCCACCGCCGCTGACGGTGATCCGCGCGGACCCGCGGTTGGGCTCGCCCGCGTCGACGCGCTGCGCGATCCGCCAGCCGTTCGCGTCCGTGTAACCAAGGAAGGCGAGCTGCCCGCCGAGGTGCTCGGGCAGCATCCGGTAGGCCCACGTGTCGTCAGCCGTGGCGCCCATCATCACGGTCTGCGTGTCGGCGACGCCGAGCATCGGCTGCGCCAGGAGCGCCGGGTCGCCCTGGGCGCCCGCACGCGAGTTCAGTCCCCACACCAACGCCGCTACGACGAGCGGCACCATCACCAGCAGACGTCGCATCAGCCCGTCGTCACGACCGTGTCGTCGCTCGGGGCGAGCTGGGACTCGTCGAGCTCGAGCTCCTTCGTCTTGAAGCGCAGGCCCGTCGGCCACTTCTTGCGCGAGAGCTGCAGCTTGAGCGTGACCTTGCCCGGCTTGTAGGTCTTGTTCTTGGTCTGCGCGACCGTCTTGCCGCCGCGGCGGGCGATCAGCTGGATCTTCGCGCGACGGTTCACGCGGAACGACAGGGACAGCACGAGCTTCTTGGACACCTTGGGCTTCTTGACGTTCGTGATCAGCGCCTTGAGCGGCTTCGGCTCGGGCGCCTCGGTGGTCTCGGTCTCGACGGCCACCGGCGGCGGCGCGAACAGCTGCGAGTCGTCGGCCGGAGCGGAGTCCGGGACGAACTGCTCGGCGGCCTCGTTCGGGCGCGTGGTGATCGCGTTGGCGAACGCGGGGTCCGTGTCGACCGCCTGCGCGGTGCCGTCGGTGTAGTGGAAGATCCAGCCGGCGTTGGTGACCATCCAGCCGTCCGTCGGGGACGTGAAGGCGATCCGCGCGGCCGCGCCGCGCCCCGAGCCGGAGGCGGGCAGCGACTCGACCTCGACCGCGCCGGTCGCCGCGTCGATCCGCGCGACCTGCGCCTTGGCGTTCGTGCGGTCACGCTCGGCGAACGGCACCAGCGTCGCCCACGCCTCGCTCGTGCCGGGCACGCCGGCGACGTCCTCGAAGCGGTCGGCGCTGCCGAACGGCGCGCCGGTCAGCGTGAGCTCGCGGAACGCGCCGCCCGTGGAGACCGCGGCCAGCGGCGGGCGCGCGATCACGCCGCCGACACCGCGCGTGGCGACCTCGGCTCCCGACGCCGCGCCGCCGCCGACGGCCCACACGGCACTGGGCGTCGCGTCGAGCGCGAGCAGCTCGGTGCCGCCCTCGGGCTCGTCGGCGGGCACGAACGGCTCGTCCGCGAACCCGCCGGCGATCCGCCGCAGCAGCAGCGGCTTGGAGTCGAGCGGGCGCGGGTCGGGCGCGACGGTCGCCCCGCGGCGCGGCCCGACGACCGACGACTCCACGTAGCCGCCGCCGGTCGCGACGATGTCGCTGACGCCGCGGCCGCTGCTCGCGTTGTAGACGGTGCGCAGCGCGCTGCCGTCCCAGTGCAGGTGGAAGGCGCCCACGCGCGTGCCCGCGGGATCGCGCGAGCCGATGCCGCCGAACCAGCAGTCGTTCGCGCTCACGCACGCTCCCGCGTTCATCTGCCGGTACGGGTCCGGCGCGGTGTCCGCGGTCGAGTAGGAGCCCACGACGAGGCCGTCCTTGAAGCGGCACAGCGCGGTGCCCGAGCCCTGCCGCGGACGCGACGGCTCGGAGATCGTCCAGAACTCGGTCGGCCCGGCCCAGACGATCCGCATCGTGTCGCCGGAGCCGCCGCAAACCGTCGCGAGCGTGCGCCACGTCGCGCCGTTCCAGACCAGGATCCCGCGCGGCACGACGGCGTTGCCCTCGACGGCCAGCAGGCCCCGGTTCGGGGCCCAGAAGGTCAGCGAGCCGGGCGCTCCGAGCGCGACCTGGAACGGCGCGCCCGCCGGGGGCGGCGGCTGCTCGAGTCGCCACCCCGGAGCCGCCGGTACCGCCGCGGCCGCCGCAATGGCGAGCGCGGCGATCACTCGACCGGCGGCGTGAGCTTGGGGCGCCGCCCGTTCGCCTGCGGAGGCACGTCCCGCTCGAGCATCACGGGGGTGAGCAGCGCTTCGAGCGCCACGCCGGACACCGTCTCATGGTCGAGCAGGACCTGCGCGATCTCGCGCACCGTGTCCCAGTTCGCGCGCAGCAGGACCGTCGCGCGGTCGACGGCCTCGCCCACGATCCGCTCGACCTCGTTGTCGATCAGCTCGAGCGTCGCCGGCCCGACCGAGCCGAGCTCCTGCAGCGACGCGCCGAGGAAGACCTCGCCGCCCTGTTCGCCGATCGTGACCATGCCGAGCTCCTCCGACATGCCGAAGGACGTCACCATCGAACGCGCGAGGTTGGTGGCGGCGTGCAGGTCGTCATTGACCGCGGTGGAGACGAAGCCGAACTGGACCTTCTCCCCCGCCGCGCCGGCGAGGATCGCGCACAGCTGGCGCTCGAGGTCGGGCTGCTGTTGGACGGTCACGTCCTTGTCGACCAGCTGCGAGGCGGAGGTGCCGAGCGTGCGGCCGCGGGCGACGATCGAGAGCTTCTGGACGCCCGCGCCCGTCGTCTGGCCGATGGCCTGGGCGACGACGGCGTGCGACGCCTCGTGGATCGCGACGACCTGGCGCTCGCGCAGGCTGATCACATGCTTCTTGGCCGGGCCGGCGACGACACGGTCGATCGCCTCTTCGAGCGTCGCCTGGTCGATCAGCTCCTGGCCCTGGCGCACCGCGAGCAGCGCGGCCTCGTTGACCACGTTCGCGAGCTCGGCGCCGGAGAAGCCCGGGCACAGCTTGGAGACCTCCATGAGGTCCGCCTCCGGGTCGATCGGCTTCTTCTTGCCGTGCAGCTGCAGGATCTCGAAGCGGCCGTGCACGTCGGGCACGTCGACGACGACCTGGCGGTCGAAACGGCCCGGACGCAGCAGCGCCGGGTCGAGGATGTCCGGGCGGTTGGTGGCCGCCATCACGACGATGCCGGCGTCGCCACCGAAGCCGTCCATCTCGACGAGCAGCTGGTTGAGCGTCTGCTCGCGCTCGTCGTTGCCCTGGCCGATGCCGGCGCCGCGCTTGCGGCCCGCGGCGTCGACCTCGTCGATGAAGATGATCGCCGGCGCCATCTTGCGCGCCTTGGCGAACAGGTCGCGCACGCGCGCCGCGCCCACGCCGACCAGCGACTCGACGAACTCCGCGCCGGAGACCGAGAAGAAGGCCGCGTCGGCCTCACCGGCGGTGGCGCGCGCGAGCAGCGTCTTGCCCGTGCCGGGAGGGCCGACGAGCAGCACGCCCTTGGGCGGCGCCGCGCCGACCGTCAGGTACTTGGCGGGGTTCTCGAGGTAGTCGCGGATCTCGCGCAGCTCGACGACGGCCTCGCCGGCGCCCGCGACGTTGTCGAAGGTGATGCGGTTGGGGTTCTTGGCGCCGCGCTTGCGGCCCTTGCCCTTGAAGTTCGAGAAGGAGGCGATGCCGCCCGCGCCGCCGTCGGCGCCGATCCGCGTGAAGAGCGCGAACAGGCAGACGAGCAGCAGGATCGGGATCAGGAACTGCACGAGGATCGCCTTGACGGGCTTGCCGTCCTGCTGATCCACGCCGACGACCGCGCCGTTCTCGCGCAGCGTGCGGATGAGGGACGTCGTCTGCGCGTCCGAGTGCGGGTACGCGGACCACAGCAGGCGGCCGTCGCTCGTCTCGGACACGACGCGCGCGTCCTGATCGAGCAGCGTCGCCTTGACGATGCCCTTCTGCTCGGAGGTGACCAGGGTCACCGAGAGCGGGACCTCACTGCCCGACGACGACGGACGTGTGCCGCCGAGCAGTGAGAAGAACACGACGGTCAGGGCGACCGACGCGACGATGAGGAAGAGGGTGAACTTGTCACGCAGAAGCGCGCGCGACAGCCCTCCGAGGACCTGCCCCAAACCTCCGACTGCACGCCGGAAGGCGCTGGGACGGCTCGTGAGGGCTGACGATTCGCGCTTCATGCGCTCCCTACTTCTTCGACTTGGTCTTGGCCTTGGGCTGCTTGACGGTGACCGTCTTGGTCACCGTCTTGGCCGCGCCGCCATTGGGGGTGTACGTGATCGAGACCGTGAACTTCAGGCTCTTGTTGGTCTTCAGCGCCTTCTTGGCCTTGCTGTCCAGGCTCAGGGAGACGGACGAGGCGCCGGCCTTCGTGATCGCGACGTTCTTGGTCGCGAGCTTGACGGCCTTGCCCTTCTTCGGCTTGGCCGAGGTGGTCGCCACGGTGATCTTGCCGGCGCCCGGGAACTGCAGCGAGAGCTTGATCGTCGTGCCGCTCACGCGCGCCGAGGAGAGCGTGAACGCGTTGCTCGGCGGCGCCGGGGCCGGCGGGTTCGGGGCACCGGGGGTGACCGGCGTCGGCGTCGGCGTGACCTCCGGCTTCGGCTGCTCCTGCTGCGGCGAGCACGGACGGCCCGGGGAGCCGTTCTTCTTCCAGCCGACGGCGTTGGAGCCGGCGAGCGCGACGGCGTAGGCCGCGGCGGGCAGCGGCGCGTAGTCGTTGGTGGTGAGGCTGGCCTGGCCGGCCGTGGAGAGCTCCAGCGTCAGCCAGTCCTTGACCGTGCGGGCCTTGCGCTCCTCCTCGGGGGAGTTGCAGTAGACCGTGGCGTAGTCGTCGAACGCGACCTGGTAGGTCAGCGTGCAGCCCGGGTAGCCCTGGCCGGTGGCCGTGGCGTCGACCTGCGACCAGAGGTCCTGCGTCGTGGCCGGGATGGCGCGCGGGGTGACGGCGCCGCAGCTCGAGCCGCGCGGCTTGAGCGCGCCGTTGGAGACCGAGGTCTTGTAGCCGTCGCCCGCGGACTGCGGATCGGCGTACGTCGTGCCGGCCTTCGGGTCGGCGGCGGTGCCGACCTGCAGCGCGATCCAGAACGTCTTGTCCGTGGCCGCGTCGTTCCAGGTGAACGGCTGGTTGGTGCCGCCACGCGCCGTGGCCAGGTCGGCGTAGCCGATGCCGCCCTCGTTGGCGAAGTTGATCGCCTGCGCCGGGGCGGGGGTCGTGCCGTTGTCACGGACCGTGGTGGCGACGAGGCCGGTGTCCAGCGCGGTGCGGAGCGCGCCGCCGCCGGTCGCGGTCGAGCGGGCGACCGGGTTGGCGGCGATGTTCGGCCAGCTCGTGTTCGGGAGGGCGGCCCAGCCGCGCGTCGGGTTGATGCGCGCGAGCAGCTGCTTGAGGGCGAAGGTCGTGCCGGACGAGTCCGAGCGGACGACGCGGACGACCGGCTTGGCGGCGCACGTGGCGTCGACGCCGGGGATGACCTCGCCCCACGTGTTGGCCGACGCGTCGCCGGCCAGGGCGGCCTCGAGCGTGTTGTTGTCGAGCGACGGGCGGCTGCCGTCCAGCGGGCGGTTCGTCGCCGCCGTGTAGTCGCAGCCGTCGGGGAGGTGGAGCATGATCGCGACGGAGCCGATCGCCACCGGGATCAGGTGGGGCGTGTTGTCGTCGGCGGTCGTGACGTTGACGCCGTTGGCGTCGACGGTGCCCTGCGCGATCTGCGTGCGATCGGTGTCCGTGAGCGGCTCGTCGGAGGCCGCGAGGCGGATGCTCGCGTCACGGTCGCCGTTCGGGTTGCTGACGGAGTTGCGGACGCCGAGGGCCTGGCGGCCGGCGCCCGAGCCCGCCGGGTCCAGCGTGACGGCCGGAGCGGTCGCGCCGCAGCCCGGCTCCGTGGCCGAGCGGAACGCGGTCGTGAAGCCGGTGAACGCGGCCGTCTGGAACGACGCGCCGCGCGCGGCGACGGCGTCACCCGTGCAGCGGGCGATCGAGAAGTCGGCGGAAGCGGTCGAAGCGCCGGCCAGCCCGGCGGCGACCACCGCGGCCAGCACGGGCGCCAACCGCCGTGTGGGGGTCTTCAACATGAGGGTGCAACAGCTCCTGGGGGAGAGACGCCCGGCCTGTCCGAGCGTCATGCGTCGGGCAGCCTCTCGGGTCGCCTGCGTGGCAACAAGGGGCGTTTACGGACTTCCAACGAGGCGTTGACAAGTCAGCAACGTGACCGCAACAACAATTCAGCGTTTAGCGGCGAAACGGACCGTCAAGGCACGCGTGTACGCCGAGCCACCGGAAGTCGGGGTGAGCTCCGCGGTGGCCTTCGCTTCAAGCTTCCCCGCGCGCTTGACCGCGCTCTTGTAGCGCTTGGCGATGGCCACGTCGACGCGCAGCGACCCGGTCTTCTTCACGGTCACGGTCTTGCTGGCGAGCAGCTTCGACGCGCCCCGCGGACGGCCGTCGGCGTCGGGCACGCGGCCGCGGATCTCGACGCGCAGCTTGCCCTTGACCGGCACCTTGACCTGCAGGCGCACGCCGTAGGCCGGCGCGCGCTTGACGCTCACGGTGAGCCGGCGCGTGGTGGCGACGGGCGGCGGGTCGAAGACCTCCACCGGCGCCTCGATCGGCGGCTCGTCGACCGGCGCGGGCGGCGGCGCCGCGTCGAGGCGGTCGACGACGAAGACGTCGGCGCGCTGGTTGGCGTCGCCGAAGAAGAGGTTGTCGGCGCTGGAGACGAACGCGACCCGGCGCGCGTCCCGCGAGACGCTGAGCTGCGCCGCCACGCCGGAGCCGTTGATGTTGCCGCCACCCGCGGCGGTCGCGGCGCGCTCGATCGTCCGCGTCTCGAGGTCGACGAGGTAGAGCTCGGCGACGTCGAACACGCTGCGCACGCTCGAGCTGAACCTGAGGCTCGGGAAGCGCAGCCGGTTGCTGGTGACCGCGGCCCAGCGGCCGTCCGGGGAGAGCGCGACGGCGTTCAGCGGCGCGCCCGCGATCCGGTCGACCGGATCGTCGCGGGTGAGCTCGACCGTTCCGGCCTTGCGGGAGACGCCCGGGCGCATGTCGGTGACGAAGAGGTCGAGCGCGCTGCCGGCCACGCGCGGGCGCGGCGAGGCGCTGGTGAGGAACGCGACGCGGTAGCCGTCGAAGCTGAGCGACGGCAGCAGGCCGATGATGCCCGCCACGCCCTGCTCGTTGTCGGCCAGCGGCCCGTAGCACGGGCCCGTCGCGGTGTCGCTGGGCACGTAGAACGTGCACGACGGGTCGTCCGGGTCGGTCGGGCCGGTGATGCGCCGCGTCTCCTCCCCCGCACGCTGCCACAGGTACGAGAACGCCTGTGGGTCGAGCGACTCGTTCGGCACGGTCGTGACCTGCTCGTCGGCGCCGCGCCCCGTCCAGACGACCGCGGTGCCGTCGCCGCTGATGCCGGCCTGGCCGAGCGCCCCGCCGACGGGGACGGCGGCGTCACCGCGCCGGTGCGTCACCAGCCGCGTGCCGCGCGTCGCGAGGTCGCGCACGAACACCTGGAACGCGGGCATCCCGGCGGCGTCGCCGTCGACGGTCCGGAAGACCACGCGGCGGCCGTCGTCGGACAGCGCGACGCCGGGCGAGACGTCGCTCCCGGCGACGCCCGTGTAGGCCAGCGGCGCGTCCGCGCCGTCGACCGCCGAGGCGAGCTCGTAGCCGCCGGTGGCCAGGTCGCGCACGTAGACGTCGACGTTGGCGTTGGTGTCCTGCGCGACCAGCGGCTCGGCGGTCGAGAACGCGACGTAGCGCCCGTCGCCGCTCACCGACGGGCTGTCGGCGCCGCGCAGCACGAGCGTGTCGTCCGCGTCGTTGCGCAGGTCCCCGAGCGCGACCAGCTCGAGCGCGCCGGTCGCCAGGTCACGGCGGAAGACGCCGCCGCGGTAGTGCTTGCCCGGCGGGTCCTTGATCTCCGGCGGGAACAGGTTGCGGGAGGTGGTGCGGAAGACGACGTAGCGGCCGTCACTGGAGAGGTCCGGCGTGCCGCTCGTGTCGTCGCCCTGCTCGCGTAGGGTCAGCGAGGCGGACGCGATCGTCGCGCCCGGCGCGACGTAGGCGTAGGCGGCGGGCGCCGGGATGGCCAGAACACCCAGCAGCATCACAAGTGCAGTGCTGCGCGAGTGCGAGCCCCTGGGGCGAGTACTCGCAGCGACGCGAGCCATAAGGCGAGTGTCGCCTCTCATTTGCGCACCTTCGTCCGGTTGCCCGCCTTGTCGCGGGCGGTGATCGTGATCGTGGGGCGCGCGCCGTTGCGGTACCGGTGCGTGCGCTTGCTCGACGGCTTCGTGCCGTCGCCCCAGTTGATGCTCGTCGCGGTCTTGTCGACCCCGCTGGCGCCGTCGGTCAGCAGCACCTCGGTCAGCCCGTTGCGGTAGCGCTTGACCCGGGCCTTCGGCGGCGACGCGTCGAAGCGCAGCTCGGCCGGCGCGCTCGTCGTCTCCTGCCCGCCGGCGTCCGTGGCCACGACCTGCAGCACGTGCACGCCGTCGTCGAGATCGCGCTTGCGCAGCTTGAGCTTCGTCGTGGTCAGGTTCTCCGCGAGCGTGTCGTCGTCGAGCGTGACCGTGTAGGTGGTCTTGCCGATCGCGCTCTGCGGCACGTCCCAGCGGATCGTCGGCACGGTGCGGACGTAGTCGACCGGCGCCTCGACCGAGAACCCGTCCGGCGGCGCGTCGACCACGAGCGCGGACACCTGCCCGTTCTGCGCCCAGCCGACGATGCCGTCGCCGAGGCCCGAGCCCGCGAGCGCGAAACCGCTGACGAGGCCGCCCGCGGCGGCGCTGACGGTCTGGGTGACGGGCACGCCGTCGGCGCGGCGCTCGGTCACGCCGATGCCGCCGGTCGCGCCGCGGCGGACCACCCACGCGGCGACGGACGCGCCGGACGCGGCGAGGTCCACCTGCGGGTCGCCGGGGATCGCCGTGCGGCCGTCGTCGAGGCGCTCGGCGGCCCGCAGGGCGCGGTCGTCGCCGCCGATCAGCAGGCTGCGCTGGGCGAGCCCGAACGCCGTTGCGACGTTCCCGACGCGGTCGACGGCGACCGACGGCGGGCCGGGCGCGTCACCGGCCAGCGCACGCGGGGCGGCGAACACGTTCGCGCCCGGCGCCGACGTCTCCGGGATCATCGCGAGCATCGTCCGCGGGACCGTGAGCGGGCCGCCGGGCTGCTGGCGGTAGGCGATCGCGCCCTGGCCGAAGCCGGCCGTGTCGAGCGCGAAGCGGTCCGCGGGCGCCGGCAGCGGCGCGTTGTCCCAGGTGGAGGGCGAGACCTGCAGGGCGATGCCGGCCTGGCCGCTGAACAGCCGCCGCGCCCACACGCGGTCCACGAACGAGTCGTCGGGCTCCTGCCAGGCGAGGATGCCGTTGCCCTGCGCGTCGATCGTCACCTTCGGCGTGGCGCCGGCGGCCGGGAGCCGCAGCGGCACCTGCGCGTTGCGGTTGAGCGGGAAGCCGAAGCCGCTCCAGTAGGTGGCGTCGTAGCGCGCGACCCGCAGCTCGCCGCGGGCGTAGCCGGCCGGCTCCGCCGCCGACGGCGGCTTCATCACCAGGTAGGAGACGTACGCGCTGCCGCTCGCGTTCATGGCGACCGAGGGCCACGTGCCGGTGGCCTCGCCGACGTTCGTGTCGACCGGGACCGGCGCCTGGAAACGGCGCGCGCCCGGATCGATCCCGGCCGAGTACAGCCGGTCCGACGAGGGCCCGAACTCCTGCACCCACGCCACCACGAGCCGACCGCCGTTGCCGGCGCCGATCGCCGGCCACGACGAGTCGAAGCTCTGCCCGGTGTCGACGCGCTGCGCCGGCCGCCAGGCCTTGCCGTCGAACTGCGCCGCGAAGATGTGCGTGCGGCCGTCGACCTTCTTGCGGTAGACGACCCCGCCGGTTCCGTCCGGCGCCATCGCCGCCCCGCCGAAGTCGACGAGGTCGGCCGATGGGCCGTCGATGGGCGTGACGGGTGAGATGCCGGCGTGCGCCGGGGCGACCGGCAGGCACAACACAGCGCTGAGCAAGGCAAAGACAGAACGACGCACGCGGCGAACTTATGGACCCGGCGTCGCACATCACACCGGCTTTTACGGGATGAGCACAACTCGTCCACAAATGGGCGAGAGAGTGGCGCCGCGATGAAGCGCACCCGACTCCTGCTGCTCGCCGTCGGCACCCTCGCCGCGGCAGCCGCCCCCACCACCGCCAACGCCCAGTCGAAGATCCTGATGAGTGGCTCGACCTCGGTCTACCCCCTCACGGTCGACCTGATCAAGGCGTACAAGAAGAAGAACCCCAACACGAAGTTCTCCGTCTCGCAGGGCGGCTCCGACGTCGGCATCGGCGACGTGGCCCGCAAGCGCGTGAACATCGGCGCGTCCTCGCGTGACCAGCAGGCCGGCGATCCCGGCGGGCTGACGTTCACGAAGATCGCCCGCGACGGCATCTGCGTCGTCACCAACCCGGCGAACAGCATCGCCAACCTGTCCCAGCAGAACGTCCAGGACATCTTCGCCGGCAAGGTCCGCCGCTGGGAGGACGTCCCGGGCTCGAAGGTCACCGGCCCGATCGCCCTCAACGTCCGTACCGAGTCCTCCGGTACGCAGGACGCGTTCCGCAACATCTTCATGGGCCCGTCGCTGCGCGTCACGCCGAGCGCGTCGCAGAAGGCCACCAACGGCCTCGTCCAGGCCGCGGTCCAGAACGACAAGAACGCCATCGGCTACGTCGACATCAACTTCATCTCCGGCACCTACCCCGTGCCGTACAAGGGCGTCGCCTGCAACCTGCGCAACGCCAAGTCCGGCCAGTACCCCGGCGTGCGCAACTTCTGGTACGTCACGGTCGGCGCGCCCAAGGGCGAGGTCAAGAAGTTCATCGACTTCGCGCGCTCTTCCTCCGTGCAGAGCAGCGTCGTCGCGAAGCACTACGTCCCGTTCAAGTAAGCCATGAGCTGGTGGTCTGACCGACGCGTCGGACCGGCGCTGGGCAGCGCGGGCGTGCTCGTGCTGCTCATCATCGCGGGGATGGCGGTCTACGTCACGAAAGAGGCGTGGCCGTCCTTCTCCGCGAACGGCCTGGCGTGGTTCGGCTCCGGCGGTGACGCGAACGTGCAGCTGGCGGAGATCTTCCGCTCGGCGCCGCCGTTCGAGTACACCCTCCGCGCCTGGCCGCTCGTGTACGGGACGGCGCTCGCCGCGGGCGGCGCCGTCGTGGCCGGGCTCGTCCTCTCCATCCTCGCGGCGCTGTACATCGTGGCCTTCGCGCCGCCCTCCATCACCCGCATCCTCGAGCCCGTCGTGCGGCTGCTCGCGGGTGTGCCGAGCGTGATCTACGGCCTCATCGGCGTGCTCGTGCTCGTCCCCTTCGTCAACGACCACCTCATCTCGACCGAGCGCAAGGAATCGGTGTTCTACGTCATCCAGCTCACGGGCCAGAGCCTGCTGATCGCGACCGCGCTGCTGACGATCATGATCGTGCCGATCATGATCTCGATCGCGGTCGACGCGCTGCGCTCGGTGCCGTCGTCGTGGACCGAGGGCGCGCTCGCCCTCGGCGCGAACCGCATGCGGGTGATGTGGACGATCGGGCTGCGCGCCTCGCGGCCCGCGCTCGTGGCCGGCGCGGTGCTCGCGCTCGCCCGTGCGCTCGGCGAGGCGATCATGCTCGCGATGGTCTCGGGCGGCGTGATCTTCTCGCCCAACCTGCTCGACGGCCCCACGTTCTTCTTCGAGCCGATCCAGCCGTTCGCGGCCGCGATCGTGCAGGGCGCCGAGGGCATCACGGTCAAGCCGTTCGGCTCGACGCTGTTCGCCTTCGCCGCCGTGATCATGGTCTCCAGCGTCGGCCTGTCGATCACCGGCTCGGTGGTCCGCCGGCGCCTGCGGAAGTTCGCGGCATGACGGCGATCCAATCACCCCCGCCGCGCCAGGACCGGCCGCGCCTGCGCACGGACCCGTCCGGCTCGTGGCGCGCCTGGCCGCTGCGCGACCGGATCCTGCTCGGCCTCTGCTGGGCGGCCGGGCTGTTCCTGATCTTCGTCGCCGCCGCGATCACGCTCTACATGGCGTTCAAGGGCATCCAGTTCCTGCGTCCGAACCTGCTCTGGACGCGCCCCGAAGCGGCGATCGACCAGTCCAAGTCGGGCGGGTTCCTGGACCCGATGCTCGGCACCCTGCTGATCATCGTCGGCGCGCTCGCGATCGCGGCCCCGCTCGGGATCGCGACCGCGGTGTGGCTGACCGAGTACGGCAAGCCGACCTGGCTCGCGCGCATGGTCGAGTCGGGGGTCGAGGTGATCGCGGGCACGCCGGCGATCGTGCTCGCGCTGTTCGGCCTCGCGTTCTTCTCGCAGGGCGGCCTCGGGTTCCTCTCCACCACGGGTGAGGGCGGTGCCGTGTTCGGCCGCTCGCTGCTCATCTGCTGCACGGTGCTGTCGCTGGAGGCGCTGCCGATGATCGTCGGCGCCACGCGCGAAGGGCTCATGTCCACACCGCGCCACGTGCGTGAGGCGTCGTACGCGCTCGGCAAGACGCGCGCGGCGACGATCCACCGCGTCCTGCTGCCCACCGCGCGCCCGAACATCGCCACGGGCTGTGCCCTGGGCATGGGCCGCGTCGCCGGTGACACGGCGGTCGTGCTGCTGCTCGGCGGCGGCACGCTCCAGCTCGCCGCGAACGGCTCGATCCCGGGGCTCAACACGCTCCAGGGCACGGGCTCGACCTTGACGACCTACGTCTACGCGAACTCGCCCTCGGGCGAGGGCGGCGCGCCCGAGAAGGCGTACGCCGCCGCGTTCCTGCTGTTGCTGTTGGTACTCGCGCTCAACTGGGCGGTCGATCGGATCGCGCGCGGGGATGGGAGGCTTGGATGGATCCGTTGATGCCCCCGCCGCCGATTCGGCGGATCGTGGTGGATGCCCCGCACGTGCCGGTCGCGCCGCCCGAGCCGCTGGAAGCGGCCGTGCGGGCCCGCCCGCGCTTGGCGACCGATGCGGTCGAGCGCATGCGCGTGGAGGACCTGACGATCGCCTACGGCCCGAAGGTCGCGGTCAATGGCGTGACGCTGCCCGTGCATCAGGGCGAGGTGCTCGCGCTGATCGGCCCGTCGGGCTGCGGCAAGACGACCCTGCTGCGGTCGCTGAACCGGCTCGTCGAGCTCACGCCCGGCGCGGGTCGCGGCGGGAAGATCGTGCTCGACGGCGACGACGTGGACGTGATCGAGGTCACGGACCTGCGCCGGCGCGTGTCGATGGTCTTCCAGCAGCCGAACCCGTTCCCGATGTCGATCTTCGACAACGTCGCGTACGCGCTGCGCGAGCAGGGCTCGAAGCGGGTCAAGCGGTCGGAGCTGATGGCTCCGGTACGTTCGGCCTTGGAGCGCGCCGGGCTCTGGGACGAGGTCGGCGACGACCTGGACCGGCCGGCGCTGCGGATGTCCGGCGGCCAGCAGCAGCGCCTGTGCATCGCGCGGGCGCTCGCGGCGAACCCCGAGGTGCTGCTGCTCGACGAGCCGTGCTCGGCGCTCGACCCGCGCTCGACGGCGATCATCGAGGAGCTCATCCTGCAGCTGCGCGAGGAGCTGGCGGTCGTGATCGTCACGCACAACCTGCAGCAGGCGTACCGGATCGGCGACCGCGTCGCGTTCATGTACCTGGGCGAGCTCGTGGAGTACGGGCTCGCGGCGGACGTGTTCGAGCGGCCGGAGCACACCCGCACGGCCGAGTACGTCAGCGGGGCGTTCGGGTGAGGTGGATGGTGGCCGGGGTCCTCGCCGCCGCCGTCGTGGTGTCCGGGTGTGAGTCCACGCAGGACAAGAGCGCGCGGCTCGAGCGGGCCGCGCAGGCGGTCAAGGCCGAGAAGGGCCTGGTCGTCGCCAAGGACGCGACCGAGATCACCGTGGAAAGCTCCACCGTCCTGCAGGACCCCAACGGCGCCGCGATCGTGGTCGAGCTCAAGAACACGTCGGCCGGTGCGCTCGTCGGGCTGCCGATCGCGACCACGGTCGAGGACGCCGCCGCGAAGCCGGTGTACACGAACGACACGCCCGGCCTCGACGCCTCGCTCGTGAGCGTGCCGGCGATCGCCGGCGGTGAGTCGCTCGTCTGGGTCAACGACCAGGTGACGCTCGCGGGCGAGGGCAAGACCGTCGTCGCGCGGGTCGGCGTCGGCGGCAAGCCCGGTCCGGCGACGCTGCCGGCGATGGAGATCACCGGCCTCAAGACCGCTCCGGACCCGGGCGGCGGCGGCTTGACCGTCGTCGGCTCGGTCAAGAACGCCTCGGCGCTCGCGCAGAAGCGGCTCGTCGTGTTCGTCGTCGGCCGCAAGGACGACAAGGTCGTCAGCGCCGGCCGCGCGATCGTCGAGGAGCTCGCGCCCGGCAAGTCCGTGAACTTCTCCGCCTTCCCCATCGGCGACCCGACGGGCGCCGAGCTCTCCGCCTCCGCACCACCCACTGTCACGCAGTAAGGAACCGCGATGCACCAGACCGCCCCTCCCCACTCCAACAACGGCACGACCCCCGACTTCTTCGCGGCCCGGCTCGGACCGGACGGCGACTCGTGCGCCGCGTGCGGCGGTGCGCTCGCCGCGGATCAGCGCTACTGCCTGAACTGCGGCGCGCGTCGTGCCGCGACGCGCGTGCCGTTCCCGGAGCCGGCCGTCCTGGTCGAGTCCGGGCCCGCGTCCGCTCCCGCGCCACTCGTGCGGCGGGAGCTCCCGTTCCCGGTGTGGTCCGGGCTCGCGGGTGTCGCCGCGGTCAGCCTCGGCATCCTCGCGGGCATCCTGATCATGAACCAGCGCGGCCCGGAGACGCAGGCCGGCGCGGCGCTCGTCGCCGCCACGCCGACGCCGGTCGTGGCCGCTCCGACGGCCGTCCCGACGGTGGTGGCCACGGCGGAGGCGACGGTCGCGGCCGTCACCGAGTTCACGCCCGACTGGCCCGCCGGCACCGACGGCTGGACGGTGCAGCTGCAGACGCTGCCCAAGGACGGGACGACGCCGCAGGCGATCGCCGACGCGAAGGCCGCGCTGACGGCGCAGGGCGCCGCCGACGTGGGTGCGCTGGACTCCGACGAGTACGCCTCGCTGGACCCGAGCCAGTACGTCCTCTACTCGACCGTGTCGACGAGCAAGGCCGACGCCCAGGGCATCCTCGACGGCATCAAGGCCAACTTCCCGGACGCGAAGGTCGTCGAGGTCTCGGCCGCCGCCGCCGAGCCCGAGGCCACGCCCGAGAAGGAGACGAAGGAGCCCGAGCCGGCGTTCGAGTCGCCCGAGGAGGCGCAGAAGAACATGCGTGAGGCGCCCGACCAGGTCGAGTCCGAGGGCACCCCGCCGCCCGCGGACAACGAGAAGCCCGGCGGCGACAGCGAAGCGACGGAGTTCTGATGCGCGGACGTGACTACGTGGCCGAGCCCAAGCCGCTGCCCCCGGGCGGCGGGCGCTCCGTCACCCCGGACGAGCTGACCGACCGCCGTGCGCGGCTCGAGCGGGAGTTCGCCGAGCTGCAGTTCGACCTCGGCGGGCTCGCCTACGAGATGGCGATCCGCGACCACTGGCGCGTCGACCTGCTCGTCCGCCACGCGGCGCGGCTGCAGACGGTGGACGCCGAGCTCGGCGGCCTCGAGCGGCTCGCCCGGATCGACGAGGGCGGCGCGGCGGGCACCTGCCCGAACTGCGACGCGCTGTACCCGCGCGGGGCGGCGTTCTGCTCGCAGTGCGCGCATCCCTTGATGCGCTAGGCCCCGCGGTAGGGGACCCCCGGGTCCGACGCGGGGAGGAGAGAGAGGTCCGCGCCGGACCCGGGAGGGATGCTGCCTGGCGCGCCACTCCGGCGTGTGCGCCTCCACCAGTGAACCTCGGCCCCTCCACGCGGCGGTGACGAGGTTGTGAAGCCGGCGCATGATCCCCCGGTCGGGGGGTCACCCGTGAAGAGGTTGTGAACGGGTTCGGCAGACGCCTTTTCGCTCTGTACGGTCGATCTGTGCTGTTGCGCCGGACCCGGCCCGACCCGGAGTTGTTGACGTTGTTCGATGAGTCGGGCCGCAATGTGCAGCGGTCCGCTCTGCTGCTGCGCGACCTGCTGTCCGACTATCCGGAGCGCGCGAACCTCGCGCACGACATCGTCCTGTGCGAGCAGGAGGGCGACCGGATCGTCCACGACATCCACCACCGGCTCGCGAAGCGCGGCTCCCGCCGCACGCACCTGGACTCCGCCGACGTGCACGCGCTGGCGGGCGCGCTCGACGACATCGTCGACTTCGCCGAGGAGTGCGCCGACCAGCTGGCCCTCTACGGCGTCGAGGCGCCGATGGAGCAGGCCGAGCTGATGGCCGCCGTGCTCGTCTCCTGCTCCGAGCAGGTCGCCCAGTCCCTGCGCGGCCTGCGCAACGGGCTCGACGTCGGCGCGCAGCTCGTCGAGATCCACCGCCTCGAGAACGAGGGCGACAAGCTCCAGCGCGCCGCGCTCGCCGACCTGTTCGTGGCCGGCATCGACCCGATGATCGTGATCCGCTGGAAGGACATCTTCGACACCCTCGAGTGCGCGATCGACGCGTGCGAGACGGTCGCGAACGTCCTCGAGGGCATGACCCTCAAGCGCGCGAACGGCCGTCACAACTGAGCATCGCTCGACGGGTGTTCGGTTGTACCGCTGAGCGCGGACCGACACAGTGCGGGCCGTGAAGAAGCTGCTTGCCGTCGTTCTTGCGGGGTGCGCGTTCGGCCCCATGGCCGGGTCCGCCATCGCGGCCGACCTCCAAACGTGTCGTTCCGAGTCGAGCACGTCCAGCGCGCCCGACTACAAGCGGGTGGGGCGCGAGGTACGCAAGGCGATCGTGCCCGAGGCCAAGAAGTACCTCGGCACGCAGTACACGGCACAGTGGCTGCAACCGGACGACGCCGGCTGGTACGTCGGTGTCGCGCCCGGCAAGCGCTCGCTCGCGGAGGTTCGCGCGTGGCTGGCCGGTCGGGTCGCCAAGCACTTCAAGGGGCGCGACGCCAAGCTGATCCGTTCTCGCATGCACGTGATCCGCCAGCCCTACGGCAATGCCGAACTCGGCGAGACCGGCAACGCCATCTGGGAGCTCCTCTCGCAGGAAGGCCCGTTCATCAGCTGGGACGGCGGCGAAGGGTGCACGCTCTCGAACGCGTACCGGACGGAGATCTTCCTGTACGAGGACTCCACTGAGGCGGATCTCGAAGAGGTCCGACGGAAGGTCGCCGAGTTCGGCGACCGCGTGCGCGTCACCCGCCTCGACGAGCCGATGGCGAACGGATGATCGCGCTCGTCGTCGGAGTGTTGGCCGCGTCGATTCCAGTCTGAGTCGCACCTGCCGATATACTTGAACGTACTTCCTAGAAGTTTGTTCAAGGAGTTGATGAAGATGGGCTACCTGTTCCTCGCGGGCGCGATCTGCGCCGAAGTCATGGCGACGCTGAGCCTCCGGGCGTCCGAGGGCTTCTCCAAGCTCGGCTTCACCGTGCTCGTCGTCGTGGGCTACATCGTCGCCTTCACGCTGCTGAGCTTCGGGCTGCAGCGCGGGTTGAACCTCGGCATCGCCTACGGCATCTGGGCCGCGGCGGGCGTGGCCGCGGTCGCGATCCTCAGCTGGCCGATCTTCGGCGAGTCGCTGAGCGCGCTCCAGGTCGGCGGCCTCGCGCTGGTCATCGCCGGCGTGTTCGCGCTCGAGCTGGGAGCGGCACATTGACCACCGACGGCCGCAAGGCCCGCGGCGAGGCGCGGCGCCGCCAGCTCGTCGAGGCGACGCTCGCGGTGATCGAGCGCGACGGCCTTGCGGGCCTCACCCACCGCGCCGTCGCCGAGCAGGCGGGCGTGCCGCTCGCGTCCGCGAGCTACCACTTCGCGAGCCTCGACGCGCTCGCCATGACCGCGTTCGACCACGTCACGGACGAGCTGGCCGTCGCGTTCGGGACCGAGGACGAGCCGACGCTCGCGCTCCTCGCCGCCGTCCTGGCCGACGAGGTCGAGCAGCGCCCGGGCCTCTGGCTCGCCGGCTACGAGCTGTACCTCCTGGCGATCCGCAACCCCGAGCTGCGCGCAGGGGCCTGGCGCTGGATGGAGGTGATCGCGGACACGTTCGCGCCCGACCTCACCGGCCCACAGCGCCAGGCGTTCCAGGCCACGGTCGAAGGCATCTGCCTGCACACGCTCCTACGCGAGGAGCCCTACAGCGCGAGCGAGATCGAGACCCTGCTCGCGCTGTCCTGGCCGCGCGCCTAGGTGACGTCCTCGGGCGCCGTCGGCGCGAGCGCGGGCGTGCGCAGGAACGAGAGCGTCGCGTCCATGCGCCGGCCCTGCCCCGGCAACCAGCGCATGGCCTTGGCCCGGCCGCCCGGCGCCTCCACGAGCGCAAGCCGCCGCCGCACCCGTCCGGGTAGCCAGACCTCGGCCTGAGCCCGCACGACCTTGCCGCCCTTGAGCCAGCCGCGCAGGACGTTGCCGCCCGTGAGCATCGCCTCGAGCGTCTCGGCCAGCTCCGTGCTCCAAGCGGGCGCAGCGAGCATGCCGCCCGGCCAGTGCAGCACGACCCGTCGGTCGCTCGCGAGCACCGCCAGACCGGTCCCGTCCTCGGCATGGCGGATCTTCAGGTCCACCGTCGCGCCGTCGGCGTCGTACGTCGTGCTCGTCGCTTCCGGCGGCGCGTACGGCGCGGCCACGCGGCCGAGCACCTCGCGCACCGCCTCGACGACCTCGCGACGCTCGGCCGGCAGCGCGTCCCAGACCTCGTCGACGTCCGCGAAGTAGTGCACGGTCGCGGATGGTAATCCCACAGTGCGATGACGTGGGTAGGGTCCGGCTCGATGCGGGACCCGTACGAGCGACTGCAGACCGCGCTGGCGGGCTGGCGCCTGGAACGGGTGCCGGTGGAGGAGCTCCCGGCGGCGGCGACCGAAGCGCTCATCGATGGCTTCGACCCACCCACCGTGATCGCCCTGGCGGCGATGGAGGGAGCGTCCTGGTCGGAGCTCCGCCCCGTGGCCGAGCCTGTCGTCGCGGAGCTCGGCGGCCCGCTCGATCTCCAGGCGGCACGCGTGCTCGTCGCCGACGCGTGGCTCCACGACGTCGCGGACGGTCGCGTGTGGCCGGCCTGGAGCTCGTGGCTCACGGAGGACCTGCTGGGGGAGCTCGGAGGCGAGTACGAGTGGTTCCGGCTCGCGCTGTACGACCTCGAGTTCTTGGCGGCCATCGACGCCGCGGACGGTCTCGCGGCGGCGGTGCAGACCGTGCGGGCGCGCGCCCTCGTCGTCCTCGCGCGCCCGGTCGCAGAACGGCTCGCGGCGACGCCGGATGCGCCGCCGCTCGTCGACCGCGGCCAGTGAGCGCCGAAGCCGAAGCCCCGGCGCCCGCCCTGCCTTACGGCTGCGTCGTGCTCAACGTGAACGTCAGCGTCTTGCTGTACGTCCCCGTGCGCAGCGGATCGGTCCGCTTGATCAGCTGCTTGAACGTGACGTCGACGTCCTCGTTGGAGGTCGGCGCGGTCCAGGCCGACTTGGAGAACGCCACGCGGAGCGGCTCGGGCAGCGAGAACGCGCCGTTGGTGAGGTGACCGGGGTCACTCACGCTGAGCGCCGCGTTGCCCGCGGTCGAGATGATCGTCGCCTTGGTGGTCGCCGTGTACTCCTTCTCGACGCCTGCCGCGAACGCGCCGAACGTGGCCGGAGCGCCGAGTGACAGCGAGAGCGTCGCCGGCACGCTGCCGGTGACGGTCCCGTCGACGGAGGTCGCGGCGAACTCGCCCGGCCCGGTGCGGAACGCGTAGGAGCCGGAGCCGACCTCGTAGACCACCGACGAGCCCGAGATGCCGACGAGCTTGACGCCCGGCGCCTCGGACGCGATCAGCGGCGTGCCGCTGCCGACCTCGCCGATCTTGGCGGGGTCGGTGGCCGGCACGTGGACGCGGCCCTTCGCGCCCGCCGGGACGGTGACGTTGAGCTGCAGGCCGCCGCTCGTCTTCTTCCACGAGGAGGCGACCTTGCCACGCACCGACTCGTACGAGGCCGAGGCCTGGTTGAGCCGGCCGGAGTCGCCGATCAGCGGCTTGAACTCGATCTCCTCGTACGCGGGCTTCGTCGGCCTCATGCCCACGAGGCCCTCGTAGAACCACTGCCCGATCGAGCCGAACATGTGGTGGTTGCGCGTCCGGGACGACTGCTCCCAGTACTCGCCCAGCGACGTCCAGTTGAGCTCGGTCGCCCAGCGGCCGTACGACGGGTAGGTCGTCTGCTGCGCGATCGTGTAGGCGGCCTTGGCGGCGTCGGCGATACCCTCCTCAGCGGCTTCCTGGAGCACCGGGTAGATCCAGCGGGCGCCCGCGATGCCCGTCATCTGGTGCCCCTCGCGGGTGACCAGCACGTCGTAGACGAGCTTCTCCTGGAGCGCACGACGGCGCTCCGGCGGGACGAGGCCGAAGGCCAGCGGCAGGATCTGCATCGACTGCACGAGCGGCTGCGTCGCGTTCTCGCGGTAGTAGCCGACCGAGGCGTCCCACCACTTGGCGTTGAAGTCGGCCTTGACGTTGTTGTAGAGCGCGTCGAGCTCGCTCGCGTCCTTGCCGAGGGCCCGCGCCGAGTCGCCCGCGATCTTTGCCATGTAGGCGACGTACGCGGTCGAGGACGGGGCGATGATCGTCGGCACGCTGAAGCGCGTGGCGCTGCCGAGCGGCGCGTCGGCGCCGGTCGGGACGCACCAGTCGCCCAGGCCGGAGTTCAGCGTGAACGCGTACTGGTCACCGTCGGACGCGAACCACCGCGTGAGCCAGTTGAGCAGGTACTGGCGCATGCCCGGGTAGGTGCGCGCGAGCGACTGCTTGTCCCCGTAGCGCAGGTAGCCCTCCCACGGCACGACGAACCAGTAGGCGTCCCAGATCGGTGTCGCGGCGGCGTTCGCGGGCTTGAACGCCGGACCGCCCTCGTAGCCGTAGTTCTGCGTGCCGGGCGACACGAGCGGCACCTCACCGCTCGCCCGCTGGTCGTCGACCATGTCGATCGCGGACTTCTCGAAGTGCCGCTCGGTGTCGAACAGCAGCGACGCGGTGGGAGCGCTGAGCTGCGCGTCGCCGGCCCAGCCGTTCTTCTCGTACGTCGGCGTGTCGGTGATGACGCCGGACACGTAGTTCTCGGCGACCGAGGAGCGGATGTTGCGCTCGATCAGGTCGACGAGGTCGCTGGAGGAGTCGAACACGCCGGTCGGCGCCATCGGCTCACGGATCTCCTGCACCGAGTCGACGCTCACGCTGACACCGTCCGGCAGCGCCGTGCCGCCGACGCTGCTCAGCTGCACCCACTGGAAGCCCTTGTAGGTGAAGCGCGGCGTCCAGGTCTGCTTCTGCGGGCCCTTGGAGATGTAGTAGTCCGTCTGGATCTGGCCACCCGGCGCGTAGCCGGAGA
Source organism: Solirubrobacter phytolaccae (assembly GCF_027587195.1). Classification (GTDB taxonomy): domain Bacteria; phylum Actinomycetota; class Thermoleophilia; order Solirubrobacterales; family Solirubrobacteraceae; genus Solirubrobacter; species Solirubrobacter phytolaccae. The sequence goes on from NZ_JAPDDP010000086.1 coordinate 22,263, forward strand.
TGGAGACGAGCCCGTCCGTGCCGAGCTTCTCGGCGTAGCGGATCTGGATCACGGTGCCCGCGGGTGCGCCGGTGACGGACGCCGTCGCCCAGCCGGCGTACTGCTGGCCGGTGTTGTAGAGGATCACGCCGGGGCGCGGCTCGGAGCGGTCGCCCGCCGGGTGGTCGGCGATCAGCGACGTGCGCTCGAGGTTCTGCGCGATCAGGTTGCCGGTGGGGCCGGGCACGGTGCGCGCGTCGGCCCAGCTGGACGCGTCGAAGCCCGGCGCGGCCCAGCCGGCGATCTCCCGCCGCGCGTCATAGGTCTCGCCGAGGTAGTGGTTGTCGTAGCGGATCGGGCCGGCGTCGCTGGTCTTCCACGACGTGTCCGACTTGATCACCTGCTCCGTGCCGTCCGCGTAGGTGACGACGAGGTCGGCCTTCAGCGTCGGGTTCGCACGCCACTCGGCGCTCGACCAGCCCCAGTTGCCGGAGGTCGTCTCGTTGTCGTACTGGCCGCTGCCGAGCTGCGCGGCGATCACGTTCTCGCCCGGCTTGATGAGGCCGGTGACGTCGTCCGTCGTGTAGAGGACGGTCTTGTCGTAGCTCGTGAAGCCCGGGTCCAGGAACGTGCGCTCGGACGTCTTGGTGCCGTTGAGCGTCATGTCGTTCCAGCCGAGGCCGGACGCGTAGACGCGGGCGCGCGTGACCGCGCCGTGCTCGGAGGACACGGTGAACGCCTTGCGCAGGTACGGCGCCGGGCGGATCTCCTTGCAGGTGCCGGAGAGCGTCGCGCCGTTGGACGGGCGGCACCAGTCGGTCGGGAGCGGGCCGACGACGGCGGCGCCGATCGCGTGCGCCTTCGTCAGCGCGGTGGTGAGGGTCAGGCCCGTGCCGGGGGTCGTGATGGTGGCGTTCGCGGCGGCCGCGCTGGTGAGCGCGGGCGTGAACGTGACGCCCGTGCCGAGGCCGCGCGCGGCGGCGCCCTGGGCGTGGGCGGCGCTGAGCGGCGCGCTCAGCGTGATGCCCGTGCCGAGGAGGCGCACGGCGGCACCGTTGGCGTAGGCGGCGGTGGCCGCGCCGGTGAGCGTGACGCCCGAGCCGTCGACGCCGGCCGTGCCGACGGTCGCGACCGTGTACGACTCGCTGCCGAGCAGGACGGTGTCACCCGCGTTCCAGCCCTGGACGCTCGCGACCTTGATCGTCGTGTCGCCGGACGCGACCGCCGCGGCGAGCGTGGTCGCGCGACCCTGCGTGCCGACGGTCGTGACCGTGCGGGTCTCACCGTCGATCAGCGCGGGCGCGCCGGCGACGAAGCCGTTCGTGCTCGTGACCTTGATGTTCGTGGCGCCGGCCGTGGCGGGCGCGAAGAGCGTGGTGGCGGCGCCCGCGGCCGTGCCGACCTCGGAGATCGTGACGGTCTGCGTGCCGATCGTCAGCGGCGCGCCGGACGCGAGGTTCGCGACGCTCGCGACCTTGACGTTGGTGTCGCCGGCCGCGGCGGGAGCCACGATCGTCGTGCTGCCGGCGGTGGTGCCGACGGCGTCGACCGTGACCGACTCGTCCTCGAGCGTGACGGTCTTGCCGGGCGCGAAGCCGGTGACCGAGTTCACGCGCAGGACCTTGTCGCCGATCGCGGCAGCTTGGGAGAGCGTGGCAGAGCCCTGGAGGCAGCAAGCGTCGTCGAGGGCGGCCTGCGCGTTGGTGAGGTGCGCGAGCGTGCGTGCCGGGCCGCTGATCCACGTGCCCTTCCACTCGGCGGGCGTGAGGTACGCGGTCTCGAACCAGGTCGCGGGCGACCAGTCCGAGCCGGCGGCCTTGACGCTCCAGAAGTAGCGCGTGCGGGAGGCCAGCGCGGGTCCGGCGTAGTCGATCACCTGAGCGCTGCCGGCGACCGTGCCGGAGTCCCACACGTCGCCCGTGCCGGCGGCGGCCTTCGCGGCCGTGGTGGCGACCACGACGCGATAGCTGTCCTGCTTGACCCCGCGGTCGGTGCTCTCGAGCTTCCACCGCAGCTGCGGCGTCGCGTCGTCGATGCCCAGCGGCGTTGGCGCAGCGTTGGTCTCCAATCCGGTGACCTGCACGCCCGCCCCGTACGCGGGGGCGACCGCCGTCATGGCAAACGCGGCGCACGCCGCGACGGCCATTCTCCTCGCTCTCATTGCTCTCCTCGCTCGTATTTGATCGGTTAGAGGCCGGACCCCAGGCCAACCGATCGAACCGGAACGTGTATCTACCGGTACAAGCGAAACCGCGCATCCATGATTCCCCCACACTTTCGGGGGCTCGCATAGGGGTTGCCGCGTAAGGGATAGTTCGCGCTGCAGTGGTCGATTTCGTGGGGAGAGAGGCGGAATTGCGGGCGCTCGGCGCTGCCCTGGCCGCCGCCTGCCCGCGGGTCCTGCTGGTCGAGGGCGCGGCGGGTGCCGGGAAGACCGCGTTGCTCGACCGGTTCGTGGCCGGGGCCACCACACGCGTCGTGCGGGTGAACGGCGAGCTGAGCGAGCGCGCGGTCGCGTTGGGCGTCGTGGACCAGCTGCTGCGCCGTGCGGGGAGTGGCTCCGTGCTGCTCGACGTGCTGTGCGCGGAGCCCACCGTGCTCGTGGTCGACGACGCGCAGTGGGTCGATGCGGAGTCGCTCGACGCGCTCGTGTTCGCGCTGCGCCGGCTAGTGGCCGAGCCCGTACTGACGATCGTGTGCGCACGACCGGGCGCGCCGCTCGCGGGCCTCGCGCGGCTGTTCGACACGCGGCTGGCGCTGACGCCGTTCACGCAGGCGGAGGTGCGCGCGTTGACGGGCCTGCCCGACGGCGCGGCCCGCCGTCTGTGGGAGCACACGGGCGGCCTGCCCGGCCCGGTCACCGCGCTGGCGCACGCCGTCCCGGCCGACCCCGAGTCGCCGCTTCCCGCGCCGCCCGCGACGCTCGCGGAAGCCGCCTGCGCACTGCGCGCGTGCGACGCCGACACCCGCGCGCTGGTGGAGGCCGCGGCGGTCCTGGGCAGCGGCTGCCGCCTGGCCGACGCCGCCGCCCTGGCCCACACCGAACATGAAGAGGGACTGTCCCCCTCTATGTTCGCCGGGCCGGCCGAGCAGACCGAGACCGGCGCCGAACCCGCCGGTGTGGCCAAAACCGCGGCGGCGAAATCTAAAGAGGGACTGTCCCTCTTTAGAAACGGGGACCGCGCGCTGGTCGCGCTCGAGGCCGCCGCCGAGGCCGGGCTCGTTGTCGCCGGTCGTGCACGCGGGTTGCCCGTGGTGGTGTTCGACCCGCCGATGGTCGCGGCCGCGGTGCTCGCGCAGGTCGGGCCCGCGCGGGTCGCCGCGCTACACCGGCACGCCGCCGCGCGCGTCGAAGACGAGGCCGTCGCGCTGCACCATCTCGCGGCCGCCGCGGCCGGGCCCGACGACGCGCTCGCGCGACGGCTCGACGACTTCGCGCGCCACCGGCGGGAGCGGCCCGACGCGGCGTCCGCGCTGCTCGCCGCGTCGCGACTCTCCACGACCGCCGCCGAGCGCGAGGACCGGCTGCTGCGCGCCGTCGACTGGATGCTGCTCGCGGGTGAGGTGGCGTGGGCGCGGGTGCACGCGGAGGACGTCGCGCGCTGCGCCGTCAGCGCGCGACGCGAGAGCATCCTCGGGCAGCTGGCGGTCGCCGGCGACCGGGTGCGCGAGGCGGGTGACCGGCTCGCGGTCGCGTGGGAGCGCTGCGACCCGGACCTGGAGCCCGAGGTCGCGGCGACGATCGCGCATCGCAACGCGTTCCTCGCGCTCGTGCACCTCAAGGACACCGAGGTCGCCGACTGGGCCCAGCGCGCGCTGCGGCTCGCGCCGCACGACCGGCTCTCGGTCGAGTGGACCGCCACCCTCGCGCTCGCGCTGTGGCGCCAGGGCCGGCGCGAAGACGCCTACGCCACGCTCGAGCGCGCGATGGTCAAGGACCGCGAGCGCGACGCGCAGCTGACGGGCATGCGCGCGTGGCTGAAGATGGCGGGCGGCGACGTCGGCCAGCGCACACGCGACGACCTCGCCGCCGCGGCCGAGACCGAGCTCAAGCTCGGGGCGCTGGAGATCGGCGTCGTGCACCTGAACGTGCTCGTCCGCGCGCACTTCGCGGCGGGCGCGTGGGACGACGCCACCACGGTCGCCGAACGCGCGATCGCGCTCGGCTCGGAGCTCGAGGACGTCTCCGCGCGCGTGTTCGTGTGGTGGGCGGCGGAGCTCGTCCCAGGCGCGCGCGGCGACTGGACCACGCTCGACGCCCTCGCCGCCCGCGCCGAGTCCGAGCCGACCGACGCGCCCGACCGCGTGCTCGCCGTCGGCGTCGCGCGGGCACTCAAGCATCACCCGCGCGGTGACGCGCCGCCCGTGCTCGAAGCGCTCGAGCCCGTCGCGAACCTCACCCCCAACGGCGCCATCGACGAGCCCGGCTTCTGGCCGTGGCAGCACCTGTACGCGGACGCGCTGATCGCCTGCGGGCGGCTCGCCGACGCCGACCGCTTCCTCGCCCGCCACGAAACCCTTGCCGCCGCGCGCGATCACCACCCTGCGACCGCCCGCCTGGCCATCAGCCGCGGCCGCCTGGAGTCCGCCAACGGCGACCGCGACGCCGCCGAATGCGCGTTCACCCAGGCCGTCGAGCTGACCGAGCCGCTCGACCGCCCGTACGAGCTCGCCCACGCGCGCCTCGCGCTCGGCCAGTTCCTGCGCCGCGAACGCCGGCGCCGCAGCGCGGCCGACCTGATGCTCTCCGCGCGGGAGACGTTCGCAGCGCTCAACGCCGCCCCCGCCGTCGCCCGCTGCGACCGCGAGCTCGGCGCGTCCGGCCTGCGCCCCTACCGGCGCGAGGACGTCGGCGCGCTCACGCCGCAGGAGATCACGGTCGCCGAGCTCGTCGCCTCCGGGCATTCCAACCGCGAGGTCGCCACCGACCTGCAGCTCTCCGTCAAGACGGTCGAGGTCCACCTCACCCGCATCTACGCCAAGCTCGGCATCTCGTCGCGCGGCCAGCTCGCCTCGCGCCTGTGAAGAGCCCCTGGCGGACCACGCTGCTCGCGGGCTCCGCGAGCTACCTCGACGCCGGGTCGATCGTCGCCGGCGCCGTCGGCCTGCCGCTGTGGACGGAGCACTTCGGCTTCGGCACGACGTTCGTCGGCCTGATCGGCGCGTTCAGCTCCAACGCCATCTCCGCGGGCGTCGGCGCGCTCGCCGGCGGCTGGCTGTGCGACAAGCTCGGCCGCCGCCGCGTCTACCAGTGGGACCTGCTGCTGTACGCGTTCGGCCTGCTCTGCATCATCTTCGCGACCGAGCCGTGGATGCTCGTGTTCGGGTACGTGTTCACCGGCCTCGCGGTCGGCGTGGACGTCCCCGCGAGCTGGACGCTGATCGCCGAGGCCGCGCCGAAGGGCGCGCACGGAAGACACGGCGCGACCGCGCAGATCATGTGGCTCACCGGCCCGCTCGTCGTGCTGCTCCTCGGCCTCGCCCTCGCGGACACCGGCCTGCTCGGCGTGCGGCTGATCTTCGCCCACCTGCTCGTGCTGTCGCTGATCGTCTGGTACCTGCGACGCGGCCTGCGCGAGAGCCCGCTGTGGGAGGAGCAGGCGCCGCACGCGCACATCACGCTCGCCAACTTCAAGCTGCTGACGACCAAGCCGTTCCTGAAGCCGCTCGTGATGCTCACCGCGATGTACGGCCTGTGGAACCTGCACGCGGGCACGAGCGGCTTCTACCTCCCGTACATCCTCACCACGGTCGGCGCGCAGACCCAGGCCGCGAGCGTCGCCCTCAACGCGCTGCTGTTCGTCCTCGGTGGGTTGAGCGTGTGGCTGGTGTTCATGCCGCGCGCCGACCGCGGCGCCCGCACGCCGCTGTTCGCGACGGCCGCGGTGGCCCAGATCGCGGCCGTGCTGCTGCTCGCGGTCTTCCCACTCACCACCGGCGTCGCGGTCGCCTACGTCCTGCTGAGCGGGGCCTGCGGCGGCTTCGGCCAGCAGCAGTTCTTCCAGCTCTGGAGCGCCGAGGCCTTCCCGACGCTGCTGCGTGCCACCGCGCTCGGCCTGATGTTCGCGATCGTGCGGATCGCGCTCGGCGGCTGGAGCCTCTTCCTCCCCACGTTCCTGGACGCGGGCTTCCACGGCGTCGCGTGGACGCTGATCGCGTTCCTCAGCGCGAGCGCGCTCGTCGGCCTCGCCTACGCGCGGCGCGTGGCCTCAAGAAGCGTGCGCTAGGCGCGAGGCCAGAGCCTCGGGCGCCTTCGACAACTGCACCGCCGCCGCGCCGAGCACTTCCGCGTGCTCGTCGAGCGTGCCGCGGATCACCCGGACGGCGCGGGCCGCGGGCGGCACCGCACGCAGCTCGACCGCCTCGCGGATCGGGTCCAGTAGCACGTCGCCGGCGGCCGCGAGCTCGCCGCCGATGATCACGAGCTCCGGGTTGAGCAGGTTCACGACCGACGCGACCGCCCGGCCGACGGCCAGCCCGGTGTCGGCAAAGGCGCGACGCGCGGCGCGGTCGCCCTCCTCGAGCAGCTCGAGCAGCCGCGCGAACGTGATCGTCTCGCCACGGCTGCGACCGAGCAGGTCCGCGACGGCGAACGGCGTCGCGAGCGTCTCCAGACAGCCGCGGTTGCCGCAGCGGCAGATGAGCCCGTCCTCGACCACGGGCGTGTGCCCGACCTCGCCCGCGATCCCGCTGACGCCGCCGTAGGCCTCGCCGTTGAGGATCATCCCGAGGCCGACGCCCGCGGAGAGGCGCAGGTAGACCATGTCGGGGACGCCGCGGCCCGCGCCGAACAGGTGCTCACCCATGGCGCCGGCGTTGGCGTCGTTCTCGACCTGGACCGGGATCCCGAGCCGCCGCTCGAGCTCCGCCGCGGGCTGCACCCCGTCCCAGCCGGGCAGGATGCCCTCCGCATGGATGAGCCCGGTCGCGCCGTCGACGGGCACGGACAGCCCCGCGCCGACGCCGACCACGTAGGACGGGGGCACACCCGCCTGCTTGAGCGCCGCCGTCGTGAGCCGCTGCGCGAGGTCGAACGCGCTCGCCGGGTCCGTGTCCGTCCCGGTGACCGACCACTGGTCGCCGACGATGTGCCCGCTCAGGTCGCAGACCGCGCTGCGGATGTGCCGGTGGCCGAAGTCCAGCCCGACCGCGTACGCAGCGCTCGGCGCGAGCGACACCTGCAGCGGCGGCCGGCCGATCGCGGGCGGCCGATCGTCCTCGCCCTCGTGCCGCCCCTGCTCGACCATGCCAGCGACCTCGAGCTCGTTGAGCAGCGCCGTCACGGTCGCGCGCGAGAGCCCGAGCGAGCGCCCGAGGTCGGCGCGGCTCCGCGCCGGATGGCGCAACAGCGCCTGCAGCATGCGCACCCGGTTGGCGTGCCGGACGCTAGGGCCTGGTGACTCGTTTAAGCTCAAGTGGGGACAAAAGTAGCGTTCCTGACCGCGGAGAGATGCTCAGGCCGCTACGTAAGAGTTACGTGAGAGGCACCTTAATGCGCACCTCGCGTCCCTTTCCGCCGGGGCCGGTCGGCGACAGGAGGATCCGAACGTACCGCGCGCGGGCGGCGTTCTCCAGCCGCACGCTGAAGGAGCGGCCGGTCAGGTGCTTGGGCGCCCCGGAGGTGACGACTTCCGACTCGCGCCCCGGACCGCGCTGGCCCGCCACCACGAAGTAGGCGTCCCGCACCGGGCCGTCCGTCCGCCAGCGCACGACGACGTCGTCGCCGTCACGGCGGGCCCGCGCATCGAGGATCCGCGGGGTGCGCGGCGCGGGCAACCGCCGCAGCGCCACCGTGACCGCCTGGCGCTGGACGTTGCGCGAGCCGGGCGCGGACGTGCGCAGCGTGAGCCGCAGCTTGCCGTTGCGGGGCACGAGCGGCTTGCTCAGGAGCGGCGAGATCCGCAGTCGCACCACGCCGGCGTTCGCGCGGGAAGCCGTGGCGTCGGACTCCGGCGGGGCGCCGGGAACGATCGCGCGCACGTCGCACGCCGCGCTGCAGCGCACGGGCAGCACGAGCGTCTGCGCGGGACGCAGCGCACGCCGCTCGGGCGCGCGGACGGTGACGCGCGGCGCGACGGGCTCGGCCGGCGGCGCGACGCCCTCGAGCGCGAGGTGCAGGCGGCCGTCCGCGGTCGGGAGCGTGAAGGCGGCCTCGTCGCCCGCGCCGACCGGGGAGGTCGGCTCGGAGCCAGCAGCGGCCCGGACGG
>NZ_JAPDDP010000087.1 GCF_027587195.1 Solirubrobacter phytolaccae
GGCGACGCGGGCCGTGTCGGCGAGTCGCGCGGCGGCGATGTCGCCCGCGGCCGGGGCGGCGGCCGCGCCGCGCGGGCGCGTCAGGGTGCGCGTGCTCGCCAGCTTCACGGTCGGGCGCGTCTTGTCGGCGCACGGCGCGGCGCCTGGCGGCGGCGCGCTGCCCGCGACCGGGGTGGCCACGGCGAGCGTCGCGTCCGGCGCGGTCCACGTGTCCGCGCCGAGCCGCACGAGCAGCGGGCCCGCGGGCGCGTCTACCGTCAGCTCGACCGACGCGCGGCGGCGGTCCGCGCAGGCCAGCGCCTCACCGCCCGCGAACGCGGTCAATGTCGCGGCACCCGTGGCCACGAGCCGCACGCGGCCGGCGACCGGCACGTCGATGCGGCGCCACACGGACGCGGCCGCCGGGCAGGCCGGCTGCGCCGGGTCTTCCTCGGTCAGCGTCGCGCCCGCCAGCGGGATCGTTCCCGGCCCGAGCGGGGCCTGCGCGGCGTGATCGCCGGGTGGAGCGGCAAGCGGGGTGAGGTCCGTCGTCGCCAGGCTCAGCAGCAGCCGATCCGCCTCGCGCCCGCCGGCCTGGATCAGCACCTGACGACCGGCGGGGACGTGCAGATCGACCACCGACGCGCCCTCGCCGGCGTCCGCGACGGGCGAGCCGACGCCGTCGCACGCCTGCGGCTCGGCCAACGCCTCCACGCCGTTCGCCCCCTGGACGAACGCGGCGAGGTCCGGCGGCGTCGTGGTCGGGCCCGTCGCCTCGACCTTCACGCGCCGCGGCACGCCCGCCGCCTCGACGCGGAACCACACGGTGCGCTCGAAGCTGGCCGACCCCAGGCACCGCGGCACGCCCGCGTCCGGGGTCGCGCCGTCGAGGTTGGCCTGCGCCTCGCGCTCGGTCACCGCGCCGTTCTCGGCGGTCACGGACTGGAACGCGGTCGCTCCCGCCGGCGCGTCGTTCGCGGGCGCCGCGAGGGCGAGCGCGGCGAGAACCACGGCCGCGCTCATCGTCCGCCGCCCGCGTGTCCCGCCGCGGTCGCGCCCGGGCGCGCCATCGTCGTCGCGTTCATCGCGTCCTCCGGTTCAGATCGCGCTGGATCGCCTTCTGCAGCGTTCGCTTTCGCGGCGCGGCCGACCCGCGTGCCTTCGGCGCCGCCGAGGACCCCGCCGACTCGACCCGGTTCTCGCCCGCCGTCTGGTGGAAGCGCGCGAGCGTCCGGGCCGGCGCGCCCTTGGTCGTGATGTCGCTGGCGCGGTACTCGACGTCCATCCCGGCGTCGCCGATCTCGGCTCGCGCCCAGCCGTGCGCGGTGCCGTCGAAGTAGCGCATGTTCAGGTTGTTGGCGATGATCACCGGCTCGTCGATCCCCTCCAGCGCGTCCGGCAGCCCGGTCGACGTGACCGAGCCGCCGACGTACTCCGTCGCGAACGACTGGCTCGGCAGCACGCGCGTGTCGGCGGCGACGAACAGGTGGATGTCGCCGGTGAGGAAGACGACGTCGTCGATCCCGCCCGCGATGTGCGCCTCGAGCTCGGCGCGCTCGTCCACGTAGCCGTCCCACTGGTCCGTGTTCACCGGGATCGCGTTCGCCACGCGCAGCGGCGTGAACATCGCCTGGTTGCCGATCAGCTTCCAGCGCGCGTCGGAGGCGCTCAACGACGACTTCAGCCAGTCGAGCTGGGGGCGGCCGAGCATCGACTTCGGCGACGCGGTCCGGTACTGGCGCTGGTCGAGCAGCGCGAGCTCGGCCGTCCGCCCAAGCTTCAACGACTTGTAGATCCGCGTGCGCTCGGACGGCATCGCCATCCGCGGCAGCCACTCGAACGACGCGCGGTAGCCCGCGTCACGCTGCAACGCCGACGGTGCCGGATCGCCGTCGGAGTAGTTGTCGGCGACCTCGTGGTCGTCCCAGATGTGCACGACCGGATGCAGGCGGTGGAGCTCGCGCAGATCCGGGTCCTGCCGGTAGAGCTGGAGCTTGGAGCGGTACGTGTGCAGGTCGGTGCTGGCGACGTCAGGCCGCAGCCCCTCGGGCTCGTCGTACTCGTACGTGTAGTCGCCGAGGAACACGTACAGGTCGAGGTCCGTGCCCGCCGCGTCGCGGTGCGCGTTGAAGTAGCCGTCGGCGTAGTTCTGGCAGCTCGAGAACCCGACCGCGACCGCCGCCCGCGAGTCCGGTGCCGGCGCCGTCTTCGTGCGCCCGACTGGGGAGACGTCCTCCGTGCCCTCCCACACGTACCAGTAGTGCCGCCCCGGCTCCAGCCCGTTCACACGGCACTTGAGCGTGCCGTCGACGCTGCGGCTCGTGGGCACGACGACCGTGGCGACGGTGCGCGACAGGCCCTCGTCGGCGGCGACGATCAGCCGCGCGCCGCTGACCGGGCGCTCGGTCGACAGCCGCGACCAGAAGGTGACGGCGTCGTGCGACGGCTCGCCCGAGGCGACGCCGTCGAGGAAGCGGCCCGGCCCGGGCTCGGCGGGGCGTTCGACGATCCGGCCGAACGCTTTGGGAACGAAGGCGTACGCGCCCGCGACAGACGCGGCGACGACCAGCTCCCGACGGGTGAGGCGGCGATGCACGCCGCCCCGTGTACCCCGTCAGTCCACTTTCGGGAGCTTGGTCACCGATCGTTCACATCAGAGTGCGGCGGTCACGTCGCGGTGGACGAGCACGACGGCGGGCTCGTCCTGCAGCACCTGCAGGTAGCGACGGCCGAAGCCGCTGTCCGGGGCGGGCTCGACCAGCAGCGCGCGGATCTGCTCGGTCGCGCGCTCGACGGCCGCGTCGTCGCCGTCGTGATGGGCTTCGTCGAGCGCGGCGATCGGCTTGAACAGCTCGGTGATCCAGCTGAAGCGGAGGTCGTCGGTGGCGGCCTGGAGCAGCTCGGCGGCGCTCATGCGTCCGCTGATGCGCTCGACCTGGCGGCGCTGGACGTCGAGGAGCAGGCGGTGAAGCTCCAGGAGGGAGCGGCGGAGATCTGCGGTCACGACGTTCAGGGTCGCAGGCCGCGCAGAACGACCTCGATGTAGCGGTCCACGTCGAGCCCGGGGCGCGCCGTGGCGCCGATCATCCGCAGGGCGACGAGCACGTCCTCGGCGCCGAAGTCCGGCCGCAGCTCGCCGTCGGCGTGCGCGCGCTCGACGATCGGCTCCACGATCGCGACCGCCGGCTCGCGCAGGCGTGAGAGCGCGGGCGCCGTGGCGGGGTCACGCGCGAGCGCGTCGACCAGCCCGTGGTGGGAGCGCTGCTCGCGGACCGCCTCGTGGATGAACGCGGCGAGCACCGGTGCGTCGGCGGCCAGCGCCTGGTCCCGCGCGCGCTCCACTGGCTCCAGGATCGTGTCCAGGACGGCCGCGACGAGGTCGTCCTTGGTGGGGAAGTGGCGGTACAGCGTGGCCACGTTCACGCCCGCGCTCACCGCGATCACGTTCACGCTCGCGCCCAGACCCTCCTCGCGGAAGGCGTTCGCGGCGGCGTCGAGCAGCCGCTCCCGGTTGCGAGCGGCGTCGCGGCGCTTCGGAGGGGTCGACACGCCACCCAAGATACCGAAGTCATGACTGCGTTTTCGTGCTACCTTGCCCTGTTGCCAGTACCGCAGTCATTACTTCGCTCAGAGGGTCCCCGCCATGGAACACGCAGAAGACAACCGCCAATCGCCCGGTCGCACGCTGGCCATCCTCGGCGTCGGCACGCTCGCGTTCGTGCTCGCGCAGACGACGGTCATCCCCGCGCTGGGGGAGATGCAGAAAGAGCTGAACGCGTCCGCGAGCGGCATCGCGTGGATGGTCACGGCGTACCTCCTCGTCGCTTCGATCGCCACGCCGATCTTCGGCAAGCTCGGCGACATGTTCGGCAAGGAGCGCTTCCTGGCGATCTCCCTCGCGCTGTTCGCGGTCGGCTCGGTGGTCTGCGCGTTCTCCGACTCGCTCGCGCTGATGATCGTCGGCCGCGGTCTACAGGGCCTGGGCGGCGGTGTCCTCCCGCTCTCCTTCGGCATCATCCGCGACGAGTTCCCGGCCAACCGGGTGCCGACCGCCATCGCGCTGCTCGGCGCGATCTCCGCGATCGGATCCGGCATCGGCCTCCCGCTCGGCGGCGTCCTCGTCGACGGTCCCGGCTACCACTGGATCTTCATCGTCGCCGCGATCATGGGCGTGCTCGCCACGATCACGACGGTCAAGTTCGTGCCGGAGTCGCCGATCCGCACCCCCGGCCGCGTCGACTTCGTGGGCGCCGGCATCCTCGCCGTCGGCCTGACCGCGCTGCTGATCGCGATCTCCCGCGGCGCCGAATGGGGCTGGGGCTCGTTCGACACGCTCGGCCTGATCGCCGCCGGCCTTGTCGTGCTGGCGGCGTTCGGCGTCTTCGAGTCGCGCCACAAGGCACCGCTCGTGAACATGAAGACGCTCGCCCGGCGTCCGGTGCTGACGACGAACATCTCGACCTTCCTGATCGGCTCGGCGATGATCGCCACCTTCGTGCTGGTGCCGCAGCTCGCGCAGCTGCCCGACGGCGGCGAGGGCGCGGGCTTCGGGCTCTCCGCCACGCAGGCCGGCCTGCTGCTCGCCCCGGGCAGCCTCTTGTCGCTGCTGATCGCGCCGTTCGTCGGCAAGGCGGGTGAGCGCTTCGGCTCCAAGCCGCCGTTCTTCGTCGGCTGCCTGATCGTCGGCGCGGCCTTGATCGGCATGGCCTTCGCCCACGGCTCGCCCGCGCTGGTGATCGTCTGGTCCGCGCTGATGTTCGCGGGCGTCGGCATCGCGTTCGCCTCGATCCCGAACCTGATCGTCAACGCCGTCGAGGCGAAGGAGACCGGCGAGGCGATCGGCGTGAACACGATCATCCGCAACGTCGGCTCCGCCGTCGGTGCTCAGATCGCGGGCGTGATCATCGCCTCGCACGTGATCGCCACGGGCGTCGAGGACTCGGGCTTCACGCTCGCGTTCATCCTCAGCGCGGGCGGCGCGTTGGTCGCCGCGGCGTCGGTCCTGCTCATCCCCGGCCGCCGCGGCGCGGTACTCACACCAGCTTCTTCGCCTCGTTGAGGGCGACGATGATCGTGCACGTGCCGAGCAGCAGCACGGACGCGACGAGGATCACGCGCCGGTAGCCGCCGAGCTGGATGGCCTTCGGCAGGTAGCGCCGGTTCGTGATCAGGAGCAGGATCGTGTAGACGGTCATGATCGCGCCGCCCATCACGGTCGAGATCGTGAGCAGCACGAGCGGCTGGTCGAACCCGAGCAGCAGGATCGCCGAGCCGAACGTGATCATCGTCCAGACGACCGTGAAGTACATGCGCGACTCCGACCACTTGGACTCGCGCGTGTGCAGCACGTCGGCGACGAGCCGCGAGACGTAGTCGACGATGCCCAGAGCGGCGGCGAACAGCGAGATCGCGCCGACCGCCAGGAACATCGTGCCGAACCAGCTGCCGACCGCGCCGTCGAGCACCGACGCCTCGAGCGAGATGAAGTCGAAGCCGCTCGAGTCGGGCAGGTCCGGGTTCTGGAAGACGGTCGAGTACGCGAGCAGCGAGAAGACGCAGATCGTGATCGTCGCGACGCAGGCGAAGGACACGAACTGCTCGAGGTTCGCGCGCTTCCACCACTCGTTCCAGCGGCTCATGTTCGCCTCGTCGGTCGGGAACGAGAGGCGGTCCGCTTCCGGGGCGGCCTCTTCCTGACCGGTGATGGGGGAGACGATGCGCGGGACGTACTTCCCCATGCCGAAGCCCTTGTCGCGGATCCAGTTGCTCTGCACGAGGTTGTTCGCGCCGCCCGCGCCGGCGGCGGCGAGCGCGCCGACGAGGATCGCGAGCTGGATCTCGCCCGGGAACGAGCCGAAGCTCGTGACCACGGCCGTGGAGTCCTCGAACGCGGTGGCCTTGATCGCCGCGAAGATGGCGATGACCATGAACACCAGGATCGCGCCGACCTTGATGAACTGCAGCTTCTCGACCGTGTTGTAGACGACCGGACTCGCCGTCAGGATCGCCCCGATCACGACCAGGATGCCGATCGCGATCAGGTTCGGGTCACCGCCACCGACCGCGAAGGTGAACACGGTCGCGGCGCTCGTCGCCCAGCCGGGCCACATCGTCGCCAGGATCGCGCCGGCGGCGAGGATGCCGCCCCACGGCCGCCACAGCCGCTGGAAGGAGCCGATCGCGGTCTCGCCCGTCGCGAGCGTGTAGCGCTCGATCTCCATGTTGATGAAGAACTGCACCGCCACGCCGACCACGGCCGCCCACAGGAACACGAGCCCGGCCTGGGAGGCGATGTAGGGGAAGAGGATGTACTCGCCACTGGCGACGCCGACGCCGACCAGGATCACGCTCGGGCCGAGCAGCTTGCGCAGCGGCGGCGGATCGGGCAGCTGGCGCTCCTCCGAACGCTCTCCTCGCGCGAATCGTCCCGTGGTGACGGGTTCAGGCTCCAGCACCTTCTGCATGTCTCTCTCCTCTGCTTTGCGCAGCCATGCGGACTGATGAGTTCAGGGCGCCGTAGCCGCGATAGCCACCACGGCGCTCGAGCACCTCGAAGAACACGCGCCCGCCGATCGGGGCGATGTAGAAGTGCAGGAGCTCTCCCTCGGGCGTGCGGTCGTACAGCACCCCGAGCTCCCGCAGATGGGCGGCGTCGAGATCGAGCCGCGCCTCCAGGTCGTCGTAGTAGTTGTCGGGAACCTCGAGCAGCGGGACGCCGCGGTCGCGCAGCGCACGGGCGGTGGCGAGCGCGTCGTCGGTCGCGAAGGCCACGTGCTGGAGCTCCGTCCGCTCGTGACCGGCCAGCGCGGGCACGTTGAGCACGACGCGGACGTCGCCGCCGGCGTAGGCACGGCTGCGCACCAGCCCGTCGGGCGCGGCCAGCTCGGCGCTCTCGCTCGGCTCCAGGTCGAGCACGGAGCGGTAGAAGAGCCCGGCCTCGTCGAAGGCCTCGAAGGGCTGCGCGAGCGTGATGTGGTCGATGCGCTCGATCGGGACGCCGTCGGTGGCGGGCTCGCCGGTCGGCAGGAAGTCGCCCAGCCAGTCGCTGCCGCAGAAGAACACGGCGGTGCCGTCGGGCGCGGCGACCGCGGTCAAGTCGGCCTCGCCGGTGCCGCGGCGGCGCTCGAGGCTCGGGGCGAGCAGCGCGTGGGCGCGCTCGGCGGAGGCGGCGGGGTCTTCGCTCGTGACCGCGATAGCCACCACTTCGGGGTCGTCCTCGCCGGCGCCGTGGTTGAGCACGACGCGAATGGCCCCGTGCTCCCACAGCTGCACTGGCTTGGAGCGGTGCGGGCCCGCGTGCGCGAAGCCCATCGCGCGCAGCAGCGCCTCCAGGTCCGGCGCGGAGTCCGCGTCGACGCCGATCTCCACGAACGCGAACCCGTGCAGCGGCGCGGGGGCGGGAAGTGGCGTCTGCTCGAGCAGGATCAGCGAGCGCATCGCGTCGATCGCGGTGCGGCGCGCGTCGGCCTGGCGGAAGACGTCGTTGAAGACCTCGAGCGAGAGCGGGCCGTCGTAGCCCGTGGCGAGCACGCGGCGCAGCAGGCCGGCGACGTCCAGCGCGCCCTGGCCGGGGAAGCAGCGGTAGTGGCGGCTCCACTGGAGCACGTCCATCGCCTTCCGCGGCGCGTCGGCGAGCTGGAGGTAGAAGATCTTCTCGCCGGGGATGCGGTCGATCGTGGCGAGGTCGGTGCCGCGGCTGAGGATGTGGAACGAGTCCAGGCACGTGCCGAGCGCGGGGTGGTCGGCCTGCTCGACGATCCGCCACGCGTGGTCGTAGGTGCTCACGTGGCGGCCCCAGGCGAGCGCCTCGTAGGCGATCTTCAGGCCGCGCTCGTGGGCGCGCGCCGCGAGCGCGTGGAGGTGCTCGGCCGCCAGCGCGTCGTCGTCGATCGCGTCCGGTCGCACGTTCGAGCACACGAGCATGGTCGGCGCGCCGAGCGCCTCCATCACGTCGAACTTGGCCTCGGCGCGGCGGAAGTCGGGGTGGGCGACCGCTTCGAAGTCGCGGAACGGCTGGTAGAGGTCGATGCTCAGGCCGAGCTCGTCGGCGAGCTCGCGCACTGCCGTTGGCGCGAGCGGCGAGTTGATCAGGTCGGCCTCGAACAGCTCGACGCCGTCGAAGCCCGCGGCGGACGCCGCTTGGAGCTTCTCGTCGAGCGTGCCCGACAGGCACACGGTCGCGATCGAGCGCCTCAATGTGCTCCCGCCAATTCCACGATTTGCTCGAAGTGGCGCAGCATCCGCTCGCGGTCCGGCGCAACGCCGGTGAAGCGCTCGAACGCGCCCGCGGCCTGCATCACGGCCATCCCGCCGCCGTCGAGCGTGCGGCAGCCGTGCTCGCGCGCCTTGTGCAGCAGCTCGGTCTCCAGCGGCCGGTACACGACCTCGGCGACCCACAGCTCCGGCCGCAGCAGCTCCTCGTCCAGTGGGAGGCCGGGGTGCGCGGCCATGCCGGTCGGCGTGGCGTGGATGAGGCCGTCGGCGTCCTCGAGCTGGTCGAGCGGGCCGGTGCGCGCGCCGAGCCGGTTCGCGAGCGCGGCGGCGCGGGTGGAGTCGGTGTCGACGATCACGAGCTCCCGCGCGCCCATGCGCAGCGCGGCGTGCGCGACGGCCGAGCCCGCGCCGCCCGCGCCGAGCACGACGACCTTGTCCAGCGTGGCGTCGGGGAGGCCGCGCGCGAAGCTCTCGGCGAAGCCGCTTGCGTCCGTGTTGTGGCCGACGGCGCGGCCGTCCTCCTCGAACACGACGGTGTTGACGGCGTCGAGCGCCGCGGCCTCGGGGGAGAGGTCGTCGAGGTGCTGCACCACGTCCTGCTTGCACGGATGCGTCACGTTGAGCCCGCTGTACCCGCGCTCGCGGGCGCGCTCGACGATCGCGTGCAGGTCGAGCTCCAGCTGGTCGATGTCGAGCAGGCGGTACTCGTAGTCCAGCCCTTGCGCGGAGGCCTCGGCCTCGTGCAGCGCGGGGGACAGGGAAGCGTCGATGCCGGCTCCGACGAGCCCGACGAGATGTGATCGCTGGGACATAATGTACGAACTAGTACGTTAGTCCCCGATCCGCCGATTTGTCAAACGGACCTAGAATCGGAAGCGATGGCCGCCCGGCCCGCCACCCCGCCCGACCGCTCGCGCGACCGTGAGCGCACGCGGGCCGAGATCCTCGACGTCGCCACGAGGGAGTTCGCCTCCCGCGGCTACTCGGGGGCGCGCGTGGACGACATCGCCGAGCGGACGCGCACCACCAAGCGGATGCTCTACTACTACTTCGACTCCAAGGAAGGCCTGTTCGTGGCCGTCCTGGAGCGCGCGTACGCCGCCATCCGCGACGCCGAGCGCGCGGTCGACGTCGACCACCTGGACCCGGTCGCCGCGATCCGCCGGCTCGCCGAGCTGACGTTCGACCACCACGAGGCGCACCCGGACTTCATCCGCCTCGTGAGCATCGAGAACATCCATCGCGGCGAGCACATGGGCGACTCCCTCGCGGCGATCAACGCTCCCGCCGTGGAGCGGATCGACCGCATCCTCCGGCGAGGGCGCGAGGCCGGCGAGTTCCGCGACGACGTGGACGCCGTCGACCTGCACATGCTCATCAGCTCGTACTGCGTCTTCCGCGTCGCCAACCGCCACACCTGGCAGGCGCTGTTCGAGCGCGACCTGCTCGACCCGGCGCTGCGCGAGCGCTACCGCACGATGCTCGGCGACGTCGTCGTCCAGTACCTGACGTAGCTAGAAGCGGTCTAGCGCCTGGCGGATGGCGCGTGACGCCACGCCCCACACGTGCGTCTCCGTCCGGCCTGGGTGGAGCGTCATGTCGATCGTCACGGAGTTGCCGAGCCGGTCGCGCAGCACGATCTGGGCGCCGGTGCGGTGGACGAGCTGGTAGCCCTCGGCGGTGAAGATCGGGACGACGTGGTCGAGGACCTTGCGTCCCGCCTCGCGCGGGTCGGCGCCGCCCGCCCATTCCTGCGAGAACATCTGCATGCCCGGGAGCCACGGCCGCAGCCCGGGCCACGGCTTGATCCACGGTGGCAGCGGTGGTGGGATCGGGGGCGGGAACGCCTGGGGACGGGGCGCCGGCGGCGGATACGCCGGGGGTGCCGGCGCGGGCCCGAGCTTCGGCGGCCGCGGCAGGTCCTCGACGAGCGCCGCGAGCTCACCCCGCGTCTTGGCGGCGTACGCGACGGCGCAGCGCTCGTCGAGCTCCTCGACGGTGATGCGGCCGTTCGTGGCCGCTTCGCGCAGCAGCCCGACGATCCACTCCCGTTCCGTGTCCGAGGCCCGCGTGCGATCCATCGCCACACAGAATGGTGACCGACCCTCGCGCCGCTTGTCGGGCCGCCCGGTGGATCGTCGATGCCGCTAGCCGGTCCGCGACAACAGCAGCTCGCGCTCGCGCTCGGTCGGCGCGAGCGCGGCGGCGCGCCGCAGCTCCTCATCCGCCTCGGCGTCACGGCCGAGGCGGCGCAGGACGTCGGCGCGGGTCGCGCCGAGCAGGTAGTAACGGGCAAGCCGCGGGTCGCCGGCGATCGCGTCCAACGCCGCCAGCGCGGCTTCGGGCCCGTCGGCGTGCAGGACCGCGATCGCGCGGTTGAGCTCGACGATCGGCGACGGCGCGAGCTGGGCGAGCGCGTCGTAGAGGGCGACGATCGCCTCCCAGTCGGTCTCCTCGAACGAGCGCGCCCGCGCGTGGCAGGCGGCGATCGCGGCCTGGAGCGTGTACGGACCCAGCGGCCGCCGCAAGGCCACGGCGCGGTCCAGCGCCGCGAGGCCGTGCGTGATCAGGGTTCGGTCCCAGCGCCTGCGGTCCTGATCGGGGAGCGGCACCGGCGAGCCGTCCGGCGCGGTGCGCGCCCCGAACCGCGACGCCTGCAGCTCCATCAGCGCCACCAGCCCGTGCACCTCGGGCGCGCGCGGCAGGAGCCCGGCGAGCACGCGCCCCAGCCGCATCGCCTCGCGCGCGAGGTCGCGGCGGATCCACGCCTCGCCGCTCGACGCCGAGTAGCCCTCGTTGAACACGAGGTAGACGACCTCGAGCACCGCGGCCAGCCGCTCGGGCAGCTCGTCCTCCTGCGGCACCTCGAACGGCACGTGCGCCTCCGCCAACGTCCGCTTCGCCCGCGAGATGCGCTGCCCGATCGTCGGTGACGGCACGAGGAACGCCCGCGCGACCTCCTCGGTGCTCAGCCCGCCGATCAGCCGCAGCGTCAACGCCACGCGCGACTCGCGCGGGAGCACCGGATGGCACGTGACGAAGACGAGCGCGAGCAGGTCGTCGCCGATCGCCTCGGGCGTGTGGGCGTCCTCGACCGCGGGCTCCGCCAGGAGCGCATAGCGCTCGTCGCGCCCGCGCTCGCGGCGGATGCGGTCGATCGCCCGGTTGCGCGCGGCGGCCATGAGCCACGCGCCCGGGCGGTCGGGGACGCCATCGCGCGGCCACTGCTTGAGCGCCGCCACGAAGGCGTCCTGCGCGACCTCCTCGGCCAGCCCGACGTCACGCAGCAGGCGCGTGAGCGAGGCGACGAGGCGCGGGCACTCGATCCGCCAGATCGCCTCGATCGAGCGCCGCCCGTCCACTAGAGCCCCTCGCGGAACTCCTCGAGGGAGGCGCACCGGCGGATCTCGAGCCACGAGGTCGTGGTGTCGGTGGGGTCACTCGGGCAGCGGCGGGCCCACTCGAGCGCCTCCTCGAGCGAGCCGACCTCCCACACCCAGTAGCCGACGACGATCTCCTTGGACTCCGTGAACGGCCCGTCGACGACCGACGTCGTGCCGCCGTGGAAGGCGACGCGAGTGGCCTCGGAGGTCGGCATCAGCCCACCAGCCTCGAGCATGATGCCCGCCTTGGTGAGCTCCTCGTTGTAGGCGCCCATCGCCTCGAGCAGCTCGTCGCTGGGCATCGCGCCGGTCTCGTTCTTGGGCTCGATCTGCACGAACACCATGACCTTCATCGGGGTCCTCCTAGGTTGCGGTTTCACCCGTCACGTCGAATGGGGCACCCCGTTTTCGACACGAACGACGAGGATTCTCGCGTCCTGACCCGATCAGCAGCTCGCGACGACGTCGAACTCGTTGTCGGCGAGCTTCGCGCCGCCCGTGGGGAGCACCTGATAGACGGCGATGGTGGCGGTGAGGCTGTCGCCGGAGGAGACCATCGCGAACGTCGGGGTGTTCGTCGGCACGTTGATCCGCGGGTTGGCGGTGATCGCGCAGTTCTTCAGCGTCCGGCCGTCGAGATCGAAGCCGGAGAAGTCGACCTGGTAGAGGCCCGGGCCGAGCCGGCGCGTGTCGAGCTCCTCGAAGCCGAGCAGCGGGACGTCGCCGTTCTTGAGGACGCGGGCGCGGATGACCGGGTGGACCATGTGCACGCCGTGAACGGCGCGGTCGGTCAGCTGGCTGCCGGACACGGAGCCGGCGGCCATGGCGCGCTGGGTGACGACGCGGTCGCCGAGGTCGTCGGGGCTGTCGATGATGACGGCCGCGGCGGCCGTGCCCGTGAGGGCGACGAACAGCGCGAGGAAGGCGACGATGATGGCCGGCGTCGGGCGCCGGCGGGAGCGGTGATTGTCCATGCTGTGTTCGACGCCCGCCGCACGCGCCCCATCCGGGAGGAACTTCCCGCCACCTTCCCGACCGGGAGTTTGACGCGGTCAACATCGCGGCGGTAGCGTCGGCGTACCGCGTTCTGCGTCGTCCAACCGGGAGGTTGGCCATGTGCGTCTCGCATTCGCTCGTCGGCTCGCTCACGGCGGTGGTGCTGCTCGTCGGCGCTGAGCGCGCGACGGCGCAGAGCACGACGGCCACGACGGTGGTGGTTCCGGCGACCGAGCCGGTGCACGGGGAGACGGTCGCCATGACCGCGACCGTGAGCAACGTCAGCGCGCCCGCGACGGCGCCGGTGGGGTTCGTGCGCTTCCACGTGGACGATCGGCAGGTGGGGCCGCTGATCACGCTGACCGACCGTGTGGCGCAGACGAACACCCGGCCGCTTCCGGCGGGGCGGCATGTCGTCAAGGCCGAGTTCGTGCCCCGTGGCCCGTTCGCGGCCAGCACGGGCACCACCGAGCTCGCCGTCGCGCGGGCGTCCACCACGACGACCGTGCGGATCGCGCCGGCGAGCCCCGTGACGGGGGAGACGCTGTCCATCGACGCCGCGGTGGCGCCGACGACGCCGCCGCTGGGAATGCCGACCGGGGTGGTGTCGGTGGTGATCGACGGCGCCGCGGTCGTCCCGATGCTGCTCGGCCCGGACGGGATCGCGCGCGGCGTCACACGGCTCGCCGCGGCGACGCACACCGTCGTCCTCACCTACGAGGGCGACCCGAACCACGTGGGTAGCAGCGGCAGTGGCGCGGTCGTCGTCACCAAGGCCGGGACCGCGGTCGCCCTGTCCGCGCAACCGAACCCGGCAGTGCTGGAGCAGGAGGTGATGTTCAGCGTCTCGGTCGTGTCGCTCACCCCGAGCGCGTGGTGGCCGAGCGGCGTGCTCACCGCCGCGGTCGACGGGATCGCGGTCGCCGGGAGCGCGGAGATCATCGGCCAGGGCGAGGGCGCCGACTTCTGGGCGACGTTCGAGACGCCGGGCACGCACGTCGCCACCGCCCACTTCACCGGGAACCAGCACTTCCTGGCCGCGGACGCCGCGGTGCGGGTGACGGTTCGCCGGCGTGGCCTCGCGGCGGCGCGACGCCCGCTCGCGCGCGGGCTGACCTTGCGAGCGGTGCCGCGGCGTGATCGCCGTAAGCCGTACGCGTTCGCGGTGAGCGGGGTGGTGCAGCTCCCGGACTCGGTGGCGAAGGCCGACGGGTGCTCGGGCAAGGTCACGCTCGAGGCGAAGCTCAAGGCGCGGCGCGTCGCGCGCACGACGGCGACGGTCACGAGCGCGTGCACGTACCGGGCGACGCTCAGCTCGTCGCGCGCGGGCACGGTCGCGATCACCGCCGCGTTCGCCGGCAACGCGAGCGTGGGCGGCGTGTCGGCCCGGGTGGTGAAGGTCAGAGCGGGCTGAGCCTTACGATGGCGGTGTGCTGATCACCGCTTCCGAACTGGCCGCCGCACTCGACGACGTCGTGCTCCTCGACGTGCGCTGGCAGCTGGGCGGACCGCCCGGGCACGGCGAGTACCTGAAGGGCCACATCCCGGGCGCGGTGTTCGTGGATCTGGACACCGAGCTGGCCGCGCACGGCGCACCGACCGACGGCCGGCACCCGTTGCCGTCGCTCGCCATGCTGCAGGCGTCGGCGCGGCGCTGGGGCGTGCGCGCCGACCGGCCGGTCGTGATCTACGACGGCGCGGGCAACCTGGCCGCGGCGCGCGCCTGGTGGCTGCTGCGCTGGGCGGGCGTGCCGGACGTGCGGCTGCTCGACGGCGCGCTCCCCGCGTGGGAAGGCCCGCTGGACACGGACAACGTCATGCCCGTGCCGAGCGACATCGAGCTGGAGGGGAACGCGCTGCCCACGCTCGCGCTGGGCGACGTGGCGGCCTTCGCCGAGTCGAACGTGCTGCTCGACGCGCGCGCGGGTGAGCGCTACCGCGGCGAGGTCGAGCCGATCGACCCCAAGGCGGGGCACATCCCGGGCGCCGAGAGCGCGCCGACGACGGAGAACCTGGCCGAGGACGGACGCTTCCGGTCGGCGGAGGAGCTGCGGGAGCGCTTCGCGGCGCTCGGCGCCGACGGGTCGCGGCCCGTGGGCGTCTACTGCGGGTCGGGCGTGACCGCGGCGCACGAGATCGCCGCGCTCGCGATCGCGGGCGTCGACGCCGCGCTGTACGCCGGCTCGTGGTCGCAGTGGAGCAACCACGACGACCTGCCGGTGGCCACGGGCGCCGGCTGAGGTCCAGCTTCGGCCGGGCGGGCCGATCATCCGGGGGGATGGAACCGACGTGGCTCTGCCCTGACCTCGCAGCCCGGGACCGCCTGCTCGACATGGACGAGCGGCTGCGGCGTCCCCGTGCGCTCGCGTTCGGGCTTCTGGGCGCGGGTGTCGTGGCCGCGGTCCCGCACCTCGGCTGGCAGCCGCTGGGAATGCTTGCGGGCGCGATCGTCGTGCTCCTGGTCGCCAGTCGGCTGGCCAAGCGGGTCCGTACGCCGGAGTACGGCTTCGCGCTCTCGTGGGCGTTCGCGCAGAGCATGCTGGCGCTCGCCGTCGCCCTGACCGGCGGGATCGAGTCCTACGTGCTGAGCTGGCTGGTCGTCCCGCTCGTCACCGTCCCGGCGCGGTTCGGCGCGCGTGGCGTCGCCGCGGCCGTCGCCTTCATCACGCTGCTCGTGCTCGTCATCGCGGTCGGGGTCGAGCCGAGCCAGCCGCTGCCCCGCGGGTACGCCACGAGCGGCTTCCTCTTGACCTTGGCGGGCGTGTCGATCCTCTCGTTCGCGCTGATGCGCTCGGACGTCGACCACCGCACCGAGGCCGTCCTCGACGGCCTCACCGGCATGCTCAACCGCCGCGCGCTCGAGCAGCGCCTGGATGAGCTGCGCGCCCAGGCCGCGATCACCGGCGATCACGTCGCGGCGATCGTCGCGGACATCGACCACTTCAAGCGCATCAACGATGAGCACGGCCACGCCCGCGGCGACGCCGTGCTGGTCGGGGTCGCCGACCGGCTGCGCACCCGCCTGCGCGCCTTCGACCTCGCCTACCGCATCGGCGGCGAGGAGTTCGTCGTGCTGCTCCCCGGCGCGGGCACCGACGAGGCCCTCAAGCTGGCCGACGAGCTGCGCGAAGCGGTGACCACCGAGCCGATCGAGGAGCAGCGGGTGACCATGTCCTTCGGCGTTGCGGCCACGTCCGGCGGCGCGTTCGCGGCCGACGAGCTGCTCGCCGAGGCCGACGCCGCGCTCTACGTGGCCAAGGCCGGCGGGCGGGACCGCGTGATCGCCGCCTGAACACGGCTCCGGTACGGTTGCGCGCCGTGCCGCCCGTCCATCGCAAGAGCGCCATGCGCGTCCGTGACGGGCGGGTGCAGAAGAAGAACAACTGGACGCCTGATCCTGGCGACTACTACGCGCGGGCCCAGAGCGAGATTCGGATCGAGCGCGTGGACCCCGGGCCGGGGTACCGCCACGTGGTCACCGTCCGCCAGCTGCGCGAGTTCATCGAGCTGCTGCCCGACTGGGACGAGCTTGCGATCGGGCTCGAGGCGATCTCGATCTGGCGCGGCAACTCCGAGTGGCTCGGCCTGAGCAACCCCGGCGTGGTCGTGATCACGGCGTGGCCGCAGGACCTGTGGAAGGTCACGCACCGCCGGTGGCTCGCCGAGGTCGCGGACCTGCTCACGGCGCTCGGCGTCGAGTTGGCCGACGCGCCGTCCGGTGATCCCGACTTCGCCGAGGTGCGCTGGACGGAGCCGCAGGCGCGGGCGTTCATGCTGCTCGACGTGCTCGTGCACGAGCTGGGCCACCATCACGACCGGATGACCACGAGCGGTGCGTCGGCACCCCGCGGCGAGCCCTACGCGATGGCGTATGCCCGCCGCGTGCAGGACGAGATCCTGCCTGAGTACCTCGCGCGCTTCGCGATCTAGGCCGGCCGCGCGCCCTCGACCGGTGTGTAGTCGAGCGCGGCGCGGTCCCAGTGGCCGAGGTCGGCCGCGGCGTCGTAGGTGCTCTGCAGGAACGCGAGCGCGGCGGCGTCGGGGTCGGGCGCGGTGCGGACGGCCTCGTAGGGCAGCAGGAACTGGCGGAAGTCGGCGGAGTAGAACGCCTCGGCGGGCTGCACCGGTGCCGCGCCGTAGCCGTCGGGCTCGGGATACGCGTAGCTGTAGAACGCGCCCTCCTCACCGCCGCCGGGCCAGAAGCCGCAGCTGGCGAGCTCGTGCGAGTAGCCCTCGACCATCACCCAGTCGCCGCAGTTGGGCGCGCCGCCGGGATGGCGCGGAGCAAGCCGGCCGGAGAAGCGCGTGACGGCCATGTCCATCGCGCCCCAGAAGAAATGCACCGGGCTGACCTTGCCCGCGAAGCCCGAGCGGAAGCGCGTGAGGACGCGATCGACCTGCACGAGCTGACGCCAGAACAGCTGCGCCGCGACCGGGTCGTAGCTCGCGTGCTCTGTGTCCTGGTCGAACGGGGTGGCGTGCTCGATCTCCACCGGCACGGGCCAGATCTTCACGTCCAGGTTCAGCGCGGCGAGCGCGTCCACGACCTCCGTGTAGAACGCGGCCACCGACTTCGGCTCGAGCGCGATCTCCCGGTGCTCACCGTCCTCGACCGTGATCCGCAGCTGGTGCGCGCAGAAGTCGAACTCGATCTCGAACGTGCGGTCGCCGACGGGCATCGACGAGGTCGACAGCCCCCGCGGCGTCACGTACAGCGTCACCTGCCACCAGTGGTTGAGCATCGGCGCCTGCGCGAGGCGGATCTTCCCGACGATCTGCGTCCACCGGTGGAGCGTCTCGCGGGTCTCGGTCCAATCGTCAACGCGCAATGCCGGCCAAGTGCTCATGAATCGGAGGCTACGACACCGATGAGTTCGGCCTCCGGGCGTCGTTACACCCGACATGAGCAGCCAGCGCATCATCACCAACCTGTGGTTCGACACCGAGGCCGAGCAGGCCGCCGAGTTCTACTGCTCGATCTTCGAGGACGCACGGATCGTCAGCGTCGTCCCGTACGCCGAGGGCACCGACAAGGCCGGCACGCCCGTGACCGTCGAGTGGGAGCTGCTCGGCCAGCGCTTCGTCGGCATCAACGGCGGCCCGCAGTTCTCCTTCACCGAGGCGATCTCGCTCCAGATCGTCTGCGAGGACCAGGCCGAGATCGACCGCTACTGGGAGCGGCTCACCGACGGCGGGTCCGAAGGCGCGTGCGGGTGGTGCAAGGACCGCTACGGCGTCTCGTGGCAGGTCACGCCGCGCGGGCTCGACCAGCTCTTCACGGGCGACCCGGAGGCGGCGTCGCGGGCCATGCAGGCGATGTTCGGCATGCGCAAGCTCGACCTCGCCGCGCTGCACGCGGCCCGCGACGCTGTTCTGGCCTAGCTCATTCCCACTGATCGGCGCTGCGGCGGCGAAGCAGCTCGCGGTACTGCTCCGTCGTCCGTGGCAGGACGTCGCCGCTGCCCCAGTCGAGGATGACGCCGTAGTGGCGGACGAGGTCCATCACGTCGAGGTCGCCGTCGCGGAAGCGGCGGGCGACGTCCTCGGGGGCCTCGTCCAGGCGGGCTCTGCGGGCGCCGCGCTGCTCCTCGCGCAAGGCCTGCGTGGCGTCGGTGTCGACCTTGTACTCGGCGAGCTCCGCGTCGACCTCCTCGACCACGACGCCGTAGTCGAGCGCGGCGCGCTTGATGGTCACGTAGCCGTCGGCGACGTCTTCGAGGACTTCGTCGGGGTCGCGTTCGAGCGGGTCGCCGAGGCCGCCGCCGCCCGCCGACGGGCGCTCGAAGCGGTCGCCCTCCTTGACCGGGACGCCGGAGAAGTTCGCGCCGAGGAAACGCTCGTCGTCGGCGCCGCGGTTGAGCCAGACGCCGTGGGGGAGGGACGGCAGGCCGCCGCTGATGCCCCACGTCACCGACCGGGCGCGGTCGCAGCAGTAGGACATGACCGCGGCCTCGACCTGCGTGAGCGTCCCGCCCTTGCGCACGCCGCAGCCACCGCGGTGCTTTCCGGGGCCGCCGGAGTCGGGGATGATCTCGTGCTGCGAGGTGAGCACGGGCGTCAGCCGCTCCTGCCCTTCGAAGGGCTGGACCGCGAGCCCGACGCCGAAGACGGGCGACGTGCAGTCCTGGCCGTCACGCCCGTTGCGGCCGCCCCAGCCGCCGGCCATCCAGTCGTACCACATGAAGAACGGGCGGTCGTCACGGCGCGCGTCGCGGCCACCGACGAGCAGGTACTCGAGGTTGAAGCAGCACGCCATCGCGCGCTCGGGCATCAGCTGCGACCACAGCTCGAAGCCCGCGTTCATGATCTTCTCGTAGGCGCCGCTGACGGACCCGGTGACCGCGTTCGGCCAGCCCGCGTTGACGACCGTGCCCTCGGGCCCGACGTCGACCTTGATCGCGCGGTAGAAGCCGGAGTTCAGCGGGATCTCAGGCAAGAAGGTCTTGGCGGAGGCGATGGCGCCGCTGAAGGCCACACCCGCGCCGCTGTTCAGGAACGACTTGATCGCGGGATCGGAGCCGTTGAGGTCGTAGGTGATCTCGTCGCCGGCGATCGTCAGCTTGACCGCGACCTTCACGAGGCCCTCTTCGCCGCCCGGGTCGAAGTCGACGTGGTCGGTGGTCTCCCACTCGCCGTCGGGCAGGTCGGCGATGCGGGCGCGCGTGAGCCGCTCGACGTAGTCCTGCACCTCGCCGAACGCCGCGACCACGTCCTCCTTGCCGTACTTGTCGATGAGCCGGAACAGCTCCTGCTCGGCGACGCGCGTGGCTTCGATCTGGGCGTGGCAGTCGCCGACGATGTCGCCCGGCGCGCGGCTGTTGGAGGCGATCATGCCGATCACGTCATCGCGCGGGGTCCCGCGATCCACCACCCGGATCGGCGGGACGCGGATGCCCTCGCCGAAGTGGTCGGTCGCGCCGACGTCGAACGAGCCGGGGACGCTCCCGCCGACGTCCGCCCAGTGCCCGTTGGCCTGCGCGAGCGCGATCAGCTCGCCGTCGGCGAACACGGGCCGGATCAGGCTGAAGTCCGGGAAGTGCGTGCCACCGCGGTAGGGGTCGTTGACGGCGAACACGTCGCCGTCGTGGATGTCGCCCTCGAAGTCCTCGAGCACGGCCTTGGCCTTCAGGTGCAGCGTGCCGACGTGCACGGCAATGTCCTGCGAGCCCTGCATGATCGTGTCGCCATTGGCGTCGTGCAGCGCGCAGCTGAAGTCGCGGCTGAAGATGACGAACGAGTGGCAGGTGCGCAGGATCTGCTCGGCCATCTCGTCGACGACGGTGACGAACGAGTTCTTGAGCACCTCGAAGGTGACGGGGTCCAGCGTGCGCGTGGCCATCTCACTTCACCTCCATGCGGATGTTCAGGTACTCGTCGACCTCGGCCTTCACACCGGGCGGGACGAGCGTCGTCGTGTCGAGCTGATCGATCACGGCGGGCCCTTCGAAGCTCGCGCCGGCGGGGATCTCGCTGCGTTCGAACACGGGCGTGTCGTGGGCCTCACCCTCGAACCACACCTCGCGCGTCTCGATCGGCTCCGGCATCTCACCGCCCTTCTCGTGCTTGGGCAGCTCGATGTCGGCCGTCTTGCCCGTGGCCACGAGCTGCAGGCGGTAGAGCTCGACGGGCGCGTGGTCGCGGTTGTAGGAGAACTCGCGCTCGTGCTCGGAGTGGAAGCGATGCACCGCCTGGTCGATGTCACCGTCGTAGGCGACCTCGAGGGAACGCCACTGCCCGAGGTAGCGCATGGCGATGGAGCGCTCCAGGGTGACGTCGTCGTCCTCCACACCCTCTGAGGCGAGCAGCTTCCGGCCTTGCTCCTCCAGCCGGGCGAACGCCTCGTTGACCTCCTGCTCGTCCGCCTCCGCCGCGGGCCGCAGGAACATCTCGCTCAGGTCGTGGCGGATGTCGACCATCAGGCAGCCGAGCGCCGACCACGTGCCGGGACGCAGCGGCACGAGCACGGTCGGCACGCCGAGCTCCTTCGCCAGGGCGGCGCCGTGAAGGGGGCCGGCGCCGCCGAAGACGACGAGTGCGAACTCACGTGGGTCGTACCCGCGCTGGAGCGAGATGATCCGCACGGCGTCGGCCATGTTCGCGTTGGCGACGCGGATGATCGCGTCGGCCGCCGCGTGCGTGTCGAGGTTCAGCGGCTCACCGATCGTGTTGATCGCCTGCTCGGCGGCCTCGCGATCGAGCGACATGCCGCCGCCGACGAGCTTGGATCCGAGCCGGCCGAGGACGAGGTTCGCGTCGGTGTTCGTGGGCTGCTCGCCGCCCTTGCCGTACGCCGCGGGACCGGGGTCGGAGCCCGCCGACTGCGGGCCGTTGCGGAGCGACCCGGCGGCGTCGATCGTGGCGAGCGAGCCGCCACCCGCGCCGATCGTGAGGACCTCGATGCTCGGGAAGCAGATGGGATGGCCGTACTCGACGAACCACTCGTTGGTCGTGCGGAGGTTGCCGTCGTAGACGAGGGAGATGTCCGTGCTCGTGCCGCCCATGTCGACGCCGATCACGTTCTTGTGGCCGCACAGCGCGGCCGTGTAGCGCGCGGCGACCGCTCCCGCCGCGATGCCTGACGCCGCCAGTCGCACCGCCAGCTCCTGCACGGCCTCGGGCGTCATCACGCCGCCGCCGGAGTGCAGGATCAGCAGGTCGCCGTCGTAGCCGTCGTCCTTCAGTCGCCGGTCGAGCTCGTTCACGTAGCCGGTGACGAGCGGGCTGAGGACGGCGTTCGCGACCGTCGTGGAGAACCGCTCGTGCTCGAACAGCTCGGGCAGCACGCCGGAGGAGGTGGAGATGCTCGCGTCGGGGAGCGCTTCTCTGAGGATCTCGGCCATCCGCTGCTCGTGGTCGCCGTTCGCGTACGCGTTGACGAAGCACACCGCGACGGTCTCGACCTCACGGCGGGCGAGGATGCGGGCGACCTCTTTGGCTTCCTCTTCGTCGAGCTCGGTGAGGACCTGGCCGGCCTGGTCGACGCGCTCGGTCACCTCGAGCCGGTCCCGCCGCCGGATGTACGGCTCGGCGTTGTCCTTGTACGCATCCCAGAGGTCGTCGCGCGTGCCGCGCCCGATCTCCACCACGTCGCGGAAGCCCTTCGTGCACACCATCGCCGCCTTCGGCAGCTTGCGCGTGATCAGCGCGTTGGTGGCGACCGTCGTGCCGTGGCAGAACAGCGCGGTCGCGCTCAGGTCGATCCCCGCCTCCTCGACCCCGGCCATCACGCCGTCGATCGGGTCTTTGGTGGACGCGACCTTCGCGACGTGCAGCTCCCCGCTGCCTTGGTCGAGGACGCACACGTCCGTGAAGGTGCCGCCGACGTCGACGGCGACCACGCGAGTCGCTTCTGAGGCCATGGGTGCTCCGTGCCCCGAAGCGGCGGCGCTTATGCCAGCGCGTCGATGATGAAGAGCCGGGCGGGCGTCGCTCCCTCGTTGCGACCGCGGTGGCGTGGCTGGGGCGGGAGCGCGAACGCCTCGCCGGGGGCGAGGTGGAACGGCTCGCGCCCATCCTCGAACTCATACGTGAGCGTCCCGCTGATCAGGTAGCCGCTGTGCGGCGTCTCGCACCAGTCGGCCCGGCCGTGGCCGGGCGCGTACTCCACGAGCGCCCAGCGCGTGCCGTCCACCTGTGCTTCGCGGTCGCCGACGCCCTCGTCGTGGACGGTCGGGTCGATCGTCGAGAAGTCGATCCTGCGTGGATCCGTCATGGCGTGAAGGTACGTCAGCGTGGCGGCCAGTGCAGGAGTGCCGCATCCACCACGGGCTGGAGGTCCGCGGACGATGCTCCGCCCGTCGCCTGCACGGACACGCCATCGGCGACTGTGGTGAGGTACCGGGCGATCAGGTCGGCGTCGGCGTCGGCGGGGAGGTCGCCCTCGGCGATGGCACGTTGGAAGCGCTCACGCAGGTTGTCCTGGCTCTGGGCCCGCCAGGCGGTGAGGATGTCCTGCACGGCTTGGCCGGTGACTCCGACCGCGAGGGCCGCGCGCACGCCGAGACAGCCGGCCGGCCGCCCCGGCTGGGTGCCCGCGCGCACCGCGCCGTCGAGGTAGGCCTCGGCCACCTCGCGCGCGGTGGCGGCGCGCACCGACTCCCGCACGTACGCGCCGGGTCCGCGTTCGTAGCGCGCAAGGACCGTGAGGAAGAGCTCCTCCTTGTTGCCGAACGCGGCGTACATGCTCTTGCGCGAGATGCCCATGGCCTCGGTCAAGGCCGTGAGGCTCGCGCCCTCGTACCCGTGCTCCCAGAAGACGTCGAGGGCCTTCTCGAGCGCGTCCTCGGCGTCGAACGCTCGCGGCCGTCCTCGCTTGACCTGATCCACACCACCACCGTAGCAATTCGGCACCGATCGGTGCGGAAGTTGCTACATTCGATTTACGCACCGACCGGTGCCGAAATAGAAGGAGGTCAGCGATGAACAGGCTCGACGGCAAGACGGCAGTGATCACGGGAGGCGGAACGAACGGGATCGGCCGCGCCGCCGCGGCCCGGATGGTGGCCGAGGGAGCGCATGTCTTCATCACGGGTCGCCGCGAGAGCGAGTTGGACAGCGCCGTCGCGGCGATCGGTCGCAACGTGACGGCCGTGCCGGGCGACATCACCAAGCCGGCCGACCTCGATCGGCTCTACGAGCAGGTCGCCGCCCACGGCCGCGGGTTGGACGTGCTGTTCGCCAACGCGGGCGCCGCGAACTTCGCGACGATCGAGGACACCACCGAGCAGGACCTCGACGAGATGTTCGGCGTCAACGTCACCGGCACGGTCCTCACGGTCAAGAAGGCGATCCCGCTGCTCAACCGGGGCGCCTCCGTGATCGTGAACGTCTCCACCTCCGCGGACCGGGGCGTGCCGGGCATGGGTGCGTACGCGGCGTCCAAGGCCGCCCTGCGCAGCTTCGTGCGCACGTGGGCCAACGAGCTCAAGGACCGGGACATCCGCGTGAACGCAATCTCGCCCGGGCCGACCGACACCTCCGGCGTCGCGGAGCTCGTCGGGGCAGAGAACCTGGACGCGTACAACGAGGCGCTCGTGGCCCAGATCCCCATGGGGCGCACGGGCCGGCTCGAGGAACAGGCGGGGGTCGTGGCGTTCCTGGCCTCCGACGACAGCAGCTTCATGCTGGGAGCCAACGTCTACGTCGACGGCGGCGTCAATCAGATCTGAGCCGCAGGCCGCGACGCCCGCATGTGTTGATTGCGCGTGAACCGGAGCGTTTGCTCTGAGATCGCCTCGGACATTTGCAGGGGCGTGGAACGAGATGTGATGCCTCAGGGCGCGGTGCGCGCTGTCGTGATTGACGTGCGTGGCGCAGAGACCGATGCGGTGGTCGAGGGCGGCAGGTGGTTCTCGGAGGCAGTGACCGAAGAGCGGATCGTCCGGTTTGAGAACGCGAATGGGGCGCTGGTCCCGCAGCCGCTGCCTCAGGGGCACCGGCGTGCGATCGAGGACGCAGCGGAGCCGTGCCCTGTTTGCTCGGCGGTCCAGTGGGTCGAGGTCGCCGAAGCCATTGGTTGCGAGCGGTGCGGCTGGATGGCGTGCGGTGCGCCCTCCACCGAGGGCGAGACGGCGGGGATCTTGCTTGACCCGCTGGGCGGTGAAGCTGACGAGCCGACTACCTCAGCGGATCGCGACCGGGAACGTCGACGTCTCAGGCAGGCGGCGCGAGCCGCTGCCGGCTTCCCCGTGTACGCGCGAGTGGGTAAGCCGGTACGGATCAGCGGATCGTCCGGTCCCTCACCGGAGGTGCGGACCGGGTTCCACGTCGATCAGCGGGAGGTGCCGGGGGAGCGCGTGAGCGTCGAGACCACGGTGAGCCCGGGATCGGGTTGGACCCTGCGGGAGCGGCTTGCGCATCTGCTGGAAGACGACGGATGGACGGAGGACCGTTCGCAAGCCGCCCAGCAGATCCAGTGGCTGCACGCTGAACGCACGGCGCGCCAGCAGGCCGCCAACACGCCGATCGAGACGCGCGAGCTGGTCATCGACGGCGAGCGGCGACCGTTCGCCTTCGTGGCGGCGCCCGACGGCTGGATCGCCGTCCGCGAACACGGCGACGTGCAGGTGGTCGTGACCGCACGTGAGGGAACGCAGCCTCAGCACGTCGCGCTCTCACCGATCGCGGACCTCGAGCATCCCGAGCGAGGTACGCTCGCCGATCTCGAGGTCATCCGCCGGAACGCGTCGAGCGAGCTGCCGACGCGCGCCGAGGTGTCCGCGTGGATCGACGAGGCCGGCTTCTCCGCGCACCGGGACGAGATCCTGGCCTCGATCGCGCCCGCGTACCGCCTCCGACCGGCCGACGGAGAGGCTCCACACCGAATCGGCGGGCTCCCAGACCTCGCTCCCGGCGAAGCCTGGCCACACTGCGACGGGGTTCCGCACACGCTCGTCCTGCAACTCGACTGCTCCAAGCTGCCGCCCTTGACCAGCGAGTTCGGCGATGCCCCACCTTGGAATCACCGCGGCGAGCTGCTGCGGGTGTTCGCCGGACTCGACATGGCCATGCCAGAGCCCGATCGCGCAGTCGTGCTGGCCCGCTCACCCGCAGCGCCACTTACCCGCGCCGACCTCCCGCCGCGGCCCGAACCACTGCCTGACTGGGCGTGGGAGGCCGAGGACGAGTCGCTGCGGATGCTCGCGCCACGCTTCGTGCACGTCGTCCCGTGCCTGACGGTCGGATTCGACCCCTATGGCAGGCGTTTCAGCCACAGCGAGATCCAAGCCTGCGAGTGGCTCCTGCATCGGATCAGCGCCGGCCCCATCGCCGCCCAACTGCTGGGGGCGGCCACGACGATGCAGGGCGAGGACCCTCGCCACACCGGCCCGTTCGTGCTCGAAGAACACGGCGAGACCGAGAACGTCCCAGACTCAGCCGACTGGACGGTGCTCGCCAATCTCGCCGACCATCCCGAGATGAGCTTCGGCGACGGCGGTGCCCTCGCGCTCGTGATCCCGCTCGCCGACCTCGCCGAAGGCCGCTACCACCGAGTCGTCACCGACCCATCGATGGGTTGACCCATCAACCGTAGGCAACACGTGGCGCTGCTCCCCCTTGATGATCGGTTCCCGCAGGACCCTCAGCGACGGGATGCGGTTGATGGACGCCGCAAGCGACGTACGAACACTGCTCGCGGCCCCAGCTCGCTCCTACCAGACGTACATCGACGGGTGACCTCTATGGCAGCCGCAGGGACTCTTCCGAGCTGCCGGCAAACTCGGTGACGTTGGTGCTGTAGACGTCGCCGTCCCAGCGCACGTACTTGCGGGTGCCGTCGAGCAACGTGATGGCCACGACCCGCGTCGTGCCGTTGAGGTAGACCCCCGTCTTGTCAGGGGCGGGCGCCGCGTCGGGCGCGTCGAGCGCAACGACGTCCAGACCTGCCGTCCGGGTCACCTCGGCGAGCCGTCGTGCCGGGTCTTGCGCCCAGCCCACGTAATCGACGATCGCGTCGAGGTTGATCATGCGCGCCCGGTAGTCCACCTGCGCTCGGCCGGCGTCGGTGAGCGCGACGAGGACCCGGACGCACGTGGCCTGCTGATCGAGAAAGGACGGATCAAGGCAATCGCTGTCCGAGCGGCGAGCCGGCGTGGCGATGAAGCACACGTCATAGGGGGCGCCGGTGAACGGAAGCCTGACCCGCGCACCCGAGCGCGGCAGCCGCATGTCGGTGCCCGCGTACCCACCGCCGTGCAGCTCGTGAAGACCGGTGTTCGGATCGAAACTGCCTCCGCCGCTGACCGTGACGCTGCCGTCGGCGTTCGTGGTGGAGTTGCTGATCCCCGGGCGCCCGCAGCCCACCGAGACCTTGCGGCCCGCCAGACCGCGATAGAGCTTGGCGGCCCCCGGACCGAAGCGCAACACGGGCGTGCGCTTGCCCATCACCGCCTCGACGCCGTCACCGGCGTCCTTGAACGGCAGGACCTGGTCAGCGATCGACGCCTCAGCGGCAGGAGCGACGACGATGGAGACGAGCAGTGAGAGGAACAGGCAGCGGAAAGGCACGCGCGGCATTGAAGCCGATGGGACGGTGCCACACAACTGAACGATCGTCGGCACATTCAGCTTCAGCCGACCGCTTGTTGCGACGCGCTCGCCAGCTGTATCGCGTTCCCCGCCGGATCGCCGGCCCGGCGTCCGCCCTACCGCTATGCCCGGATCCAGCGAGGAGTTCCCAACTCTTCCGCGGGCAGCGGGCTCGAGGAGGTTCGTTGGATACGAGGCACCGCCTCGCCAGTCGACGCGTCGATCAGCTGTCGGTTGGCCAGCGGCTCTCGAAGCTCGACGTCGAGGCTCACTTGCGCCCCGCGAATGAGCGGCTCACCGCCGTAGACCGTGTTACTGGGGCCGTCTCCGGCCACCACCCGGCGGATGAGGCCTATCGCGACACGGTCCCAGTCCTCAAGCACGAGCACGTCGGCAAGCTCGTTGCCGGGACGCGGGTCGGCGCCGGGCCGCGGTCTGAAGAACAACCGCACAACCGTGTCGCTGCCGGCGACGCCGACATCGTAGGCCTCGACGTGGACGACGGACGGGCGGCATTCCAGCGGTTCGAAGTCATCGTCATCATCGGCGCGCTCGGTCATCGATGCGCATTGTTCCGGGTTCGATACGCCCCCTGCTTCGACAGCGGCAGGAAAGGCGCTTCCGTCGAAAAGCGCTATGTCTACGCCGAGTCCGCGCGGTAGCTCGCTACAAGCTCGACCTTGCCGACGATGTGGTCGTTGAACTCGTCCAGGCGCTCCGCGGGGATCCACAGCTCGTCGATGCCGGTCCCGCCAACGCGCTGCGCTGGGAACTGCTGCGCGTAGTCGGCTTCAACCGCGAAACGCAACACGTGGCCGACGTAGTCAGATGCCGGGTCCTTCGTGTTCCACTCGCGCGCGATCTTCGTCGCGTAGGCCTCGTTGAGCACCGGGTAGAAGATCGGCTGCCCGGTCAGGCGAGGCGGAAAGCGAGTCCACCCGGTTTGCGCGACGAGATCGAGCTCCCGTTGCCCGACCGGTCGCCAGAGGATGAGAGTGTCGGCCACCCAGTGGGTGTAGCGCGAACTCCGGCCTAATGAGCGGAATCGTCGAGAAACGCACATTGACCGAGACGTGGCTCGCGGAGGCTTACGGACAGGACGGAGCTCCGCTGCTCATCACCGACTGATGACGACCCCCACGAGCAGAACGACCTCCCACAGGAGGCCGAACAGCACCAGCTGCTGGCCTTTCTGTCGCGCGACTTGCAGAGACGGGATCGAATAGCCGTTCGCCGAACGGGTACGCGCTTCGTGGCGGCGATGCCGTTCCACGACCCACGACGCGAACCCGCCGACATCGTGCACCAAGGCGAGCCCCATGCCGAGCCCGGTCACCGCGACGAAGACCATCAGGACCAGAAAGAACACCGCGACGCCGCTCACGGGTCGTCCGTGCCCGCAAACACGGTCTTACGAACGTTCCTTGCGTCCGTTCTCGGCCTGAAGGCGGGGCCATCGAAAGGAACCCCCTCGTCGAGAAGCGCTCCTTTGCCCGCTTTGACCGTTCGGGTAGTCGCGGTTGCCGTCTGTCGCAAGTACGGTCGGCGGCCATGTCCGATGAGTTCAGCGCTGAAGGTCCGATCCTGCGTCATGTCGAGGAGGCGCCCGCCTCGGGGTCGGTCGGCGACGTAGAGCTCATCGAGGCGGTGTCGGCCCACGTGGAGCGCCACCTCGGGTCGGGCGTGGAGGTCTTCCACCAAGTCGTGTCGCAGTGGGTCCACGTCGACATCCTCGTGGTCCCGCCAAGTGAGGAGCGGCCGTGCATCACGCTCGTCACGTGCGGGATGGCCGAGCAAGCGATGAACGCTCCCGACAACGACCCGGCCCTGACGCACACCGAGTTGGTGATGGTGTTTCCGCCAGACTGGCCGATCAAGGAGCCCCGCGGCATGTGGCCGCTGACGCTCCTGCAGGATCTGGCCGAGATCCCACACCGCTTCAACACCTGGCTGCACATCGGCCACACCGTGCCCAACGGCGATCCCGCACAGCCGTACGCGCGCAAGTGCCCGTTCACCGGCGTGATCCTGGCCCCGACCCTGCTCACGCCAGACGAGTTTGAAGTGCTGACCGTCGGCGAGCGTGAGATCTACTTCCTCGGCGTGGTCGCCCTGCATTCCGACGAGACCGACCTCAAGCTCGCCCAGGGCGCGGGGGAGCTCTTCGACCGTCTCGACGCGGCCGGCGTCTCCGAAGGTCTCGACGTGACCCGCCCAAACGTCGCGGACCCGAAGCCGCGCCGCTTCGGCTTCCGCCGGGTCGCTTGACCATCGATGGTGGAGCCGAAGTGAGCGGCGGCGCTCGAGGGATGGAGCTCGATGTCGTACTTCGAGCCGCAGGCGTGCAAGATCGGCGACGCGACCGAGGACCCGGAGGGCGCGCTGATTCGCAAGCGGTTCCTGCAGGACGTGGGTCTCTGGGAGCAAGACGACGAGTCGTAAGCGTCGTCGGCAAGAGCGCGCAATCGTCGAAGGCACCACTTTGAGCGTGCCTTTTGGCAGGTCGGTCAGTCCCAGGGATACGGTCGCGACGCGTCGCGCGCACGTGCCTGCCGCCGGCGCGCCCAGCGCACGTGTACCCACAAGGCGCCCTGAAGAGCGATCGCGGAAACGAGCCACGTCACGAGCCACGAGGTCTGCAGTGCCCAGTCGACGAGCAGCCACACCAACGCGACCAAGAGCATCAGGTACGTCGGGCGCAGTGGCTGGCCGGGCGGCATCCGCACAACCTAGGGGGCTTCGGAGCAGCAATCGTCGATGAGTGCTCCTTCCGCGAAGGTGGCGTTCCCTCCGTAACCTCATCGCGTGGCCGATTTGCTTGAGGTCGACCTCACCGACGAAGAGCGAACACTTCTGGTCAGTGGCCTGAATGAGTGGGGCGGCTCGGCGAGACCGACGCCCGACGTCGCCAAGCTCATGGGCTTCGGGGGTGTCGAAGCGCTGCTCCGTGAGGGAGGCGTGATCGCCCGCAAGGTCAAAGCGCGCGAGCCGCTCAGCGCCGCCGATTGGCGGCG
Source organism: Solirubrobacter phytolaccae (assembly GCF_027587195.1). Classification (GTDB taxonomy): domain Bacteria; phylum Actinomycetota; class Thermoleophilia; order Solirubrobacterales; family Solirubrobacteraceae; genus Solirubrobacter; species Solirubrobacter phytolaccae. The sequence goes on from NZ_JAPDDP010000087.1 coordinate 29,615, forward strand.
CGCGCTCTTCGCAACCGAGATCGTGTTCGTGAGCGATCTCGTCGGCTCGGGCGTCGACTGGGCGACAACCACCGGACTCACGGACGAGCAGTCGATCCGACTGCTGCGCGACGTGCAACGCAAGCTTGTGGGCCTCGCCTGAGATCCCTGCTGAGCCGCCCTGGGTTCACTCGATGTGCGGCCCCGGCGTGAGATCGCGAGCAGCGACTCGGCGAAATCCGCTCCTCCTGGACCGCAGCCGCGCGCTGGCGGCTCTCAGCTCTTCGGCGGTGCCATCCATTCGATGAATTCGACCGCCCCGCGTCGAACCGACGGGTCCACGGCCGGCGCGGTCCG